>CAZDET010000008.1:0-112447 GCA_964504335.1 uncultured Saprospiraceae bacterium | reverse complement strand
GGTCGCCGCCAGTTGATAAGGGCCCACACCGAAAGGTGATGGGCCCTTGCCTGTTGGGGAAACCAAATCTGCGTCAGACATTACAACAAACCATGACGGAAACAGAAACGGCAAAAAAGCTCTACGGGAGATTAGAACTGATCTGGTGGGTCGTCACTGCGGTGGTCATTCTGCTGGTATTACTACCGATCTACACCAACCCGGTTACCTATCCTTTCTACCTCCTCAACATCGTGTACATAGCCACCCTCATCACGGCTACCCGACATGTATTTCTCCTGCGCTACACCTTCCTGGCCAACCGAACAACCATCCAATTTGTATTGGTTTTTCTAATGATTCCCTTCATTTTTTACCAGGTACAAGGGCTGAATACTTTCCAGACGTACATCGATGAAGAAGGCTTCGATGCCATCGTCGGAGATCTGCCCTACGGCCAACAGGTCAATATGATGGCCTATATCCGCAATCAAATGCTGCTCTTTGGGGTTGGCAGCATCATCGCCTCCACCCTGCTGCCTTTCCGGTTACTCGTTGATATCTGGCAGAATTACAAGCGTCGATTGAAAAAATAAGTAGGTGTTTACTAGCTATTGATTGCAACTTCACTACCTGTTTCCGCCGCTTCCATAATCGCCTGCACGATCCGAATATCGCGAAGCCCCTCTTCCCCGGGCACCATCACCGGTCTGTTTTCCCGGATGGCTAGCGCATCATTATCCATCTGCCGGGCTTGCTGATCTTCAATTTTCTGGTTGAGTAGCGTACCGTCGCTGGTACGGCCACGCACGCCGGAATAGCTCTGCATTGGGCGCAATTCGTACCAGCCGTTGGCACAATCGACGCGCAGATGATTTATGGTTTCCCCCACACTGGTGCGCCCGTATCCGACGAGCTCACCGGGAAATCCGAGCCGAAACTCGGTGGTCTCATCCACTTCCGTGAAAATGCGGGGTCGATCGGTGCTTTGCTTGGCCTCCAGTACGCGAATAGGCTCCAAACCGGTAGCATATCGTAGTCCATTGATCGAATAAACCCCCATATCGTAAAGGGCGCCACCGCCCATTTCCCGCTGGAATCGCCAGCCATCTCCGCCTCCACCCCGGTAGCCGGCCAGGGCTTCCAGCGATTGAATGGAGCCGTATGGCCGAGAGGTGGCGTATTGGATCACCGTTTGGGTATTGGGCTCGTGCTGCATGCGATAGCCGATCGAGAGTTTGACCCGGTTGCGTGTACAGGCATCGATGATCGCCTTGCACTCCTCGACGTTCATAGCCATAGGCTTTTCGCACCACACGTGCTTGCCCGCCTCAGCCGCCCGAATGGCATACTTGGCGTGTAAGCCGGTAGGCACGACGATGTAGACAATGTCGATAGCCGGATTATTGGCCAGCTCGTGCATGTTGTCGTAGTTGTACACGTTGCTGTCCGGAATGCGGTATTTGCGTTGCCATTCCGGAATTTTCCAGGGGCTTCCAGTTACGATCCCTGCCAGTTGGCACTGCCTGGTAAGCTGGAGGCCAGGGGCCAATTGTCCGGTGCTGTAATTCCCCAGCCCAACCAGGGCAACACCGAGCGGTTGGTCGGGGCGGGAGTTGGATTGCAACAAACAGGCACCAAAGGTAGCTGCGGCCATAGAGCCAAAGCCGTATTGAAGAAATCGTCTGCGGGAAAGCGGCATAGCGGGTCGGTTTGCTATGTAACCGCTACAATTCCGGTGGGTTGACCGCGGGTTTGCCATCCGGCAACACTACGATACGCCGAATGTCCCAAACGGTGGTATCGAAACAGGGGGGGGCCGGCAGTGCTACCGACGGAGTAAAAACATCGATATAGGTGCCCGCTCCCTGAGCAATCGTATCGAAGGGAATAACACGCTGTTGGCGCCGCGATAATTCCAGGAATACGATATAGGGCAAATCCGGCGGAACAATCAGCGACCGTTCGAAGAGCGCAATGGGGCCAATCGTCGGATCAATGGGAATGGTGTCCAATTGCCCGCGCAAATAAAGCAGGCTGTCGGGCGCAGCCTGACAAGCCGATATGCCTTCTACGATTGCACGGTGGAATTGAATGCTGCTTGACTGAGCCTGGCGAGCCGGTAAGTAGGTATAATTAAATAATAGGCGCCCAAAAATAAGCAAAAGCACCAGCCGCGGTGCCCAGACCCGTATCCGGTCGGATTGCTGGAGCAGAAGCCGGGCAAATAGCAGGCTGAAAAAGGGAAAAAACATGTACAGGTACCGCGTTCGCGCCTCGGGGGAGATCCAATAGAGCGGCAAATTCACGGCAATAAACAAACCCGCAAAGCGAAGGAAGGGATGCGCCAAAAGGGACGACCGCGTGGAGCGGTGCCAGAGCGCAAGGACAAGTAGCGACCAAGGGAGTAGATCAACCAATAAGTCGAGCGGGAAAGTAACCAGATGTGTCAGGATTGGAAGTATACTACTTTCTCCCGCTGCTTTCTGAGAGGCCTCTTCCACTAGATTCAGTAAGTACAGCCATCCATTGCCGTACTCCAACTCGTAGCTGTAAAAGTA
Source organism: uncultured Saprospiraceae bacterium (assembly GCA_964504335.1). Classification (GTDB taxonomy): domain Bacteria; phylum Bacteroidota; class Bacteroidia; order Chitinophagales; family Saprospiraceae; genus CAZDET01. The sequence continues at coordinate 109,907 of CAZDET010000008.1, read as the reverse complement.
GGCGGCAATCATTCCGAACCCCAAAGCGGCACCGAGGAAGTGCCAGGGGTGGAATAGCCAACGCCATTGTCGGTGATAAAACGCCAGCGCCACCAGCGTAATCGCCTGAAAAGCAATCGAGGGAAGGCCTTTTACTAAAAAACCGACTGCCATAAGGAGATAGCTTCCTACAAACAAACGGCCAAACCGCTGCTGCTGCCAGCCGTGGTACATTGCATAAGCTTGTCCGAACACCAACAAACCCACCAGTAGGTCCATCTCGCCACTGAACACGGTCGCGTAAAAAAGCAGGTGGCCACTGCTCAAATAAAGCAGAGCCGCCCAAACCGCAAGCTGCCGCCCAATCGTGCGATCGGTGATTCGAAATAAAGCCCAGGCAGTAAGAAGATAGGCAAGTAAGGATGGCAGGCGTACGATCCAATCGGCAGGCGTTCCTGCGAGTTGAAAGCCGGCGGCAATCAACCAGTTGAAAACCGGGGGTTTGTTGTAGTAGGGCCAGCCGTGAACAGTGGGTTGCCACCAATCGCCGCGCAGCAGCATCTCGTAAGCCACCAATGCCCGCCGGGGCTCTTCGCCGACCAGGTCGACGATGTCGAGCGCCCCAAACAGCGCTACGAAAAGCCCCATTCCACCGAGCAGAAGAGGCCCGTTCGACTTAAGTTGTTGTAATAGCTGCGGCATGCTGGCCGCAAAGATAGGACTTAGATACTTTCTTCTTCGACATCAAATACACTGTCGCGTTCTTCGCGCTCCATTTCCGCTCCCGTATCGAATTGATCCATGAGATCGAGCACGTTGTCGTACAGACTGACGACGAAGGGCCAGTAGCGCTTGCTCGCCTTGTAGACCTGATCGGGCAACGGTTCGAGCAGCTCGTAGGTGATGGAGGTTTGCTTTGCGTTGTCCAATACGCCCGAGCGATCAGCAAACTGGAGCAATACACTAAAGATGAATACGAAGAAAATGGAAGTAAGTGCGCCGCCGAGAATCTGGTTGATGAAATTGATGTTGATGGATTCCAAAACGCCTTCCAAGGCGCGGCTTATCAGGCGGAAAATGGCCATCGTCAGTACGAAGGTCAGCACGACGCCGGCAAGGGCAAGCAAGCCTCCGCCGCTGGGGAAAAAGTCGGCAAGGACTTCTGCCACTATGTGGCCGTATTTAAGGGCGGCAATCACCCCAAAGAGCAGCGATACGATCGTGAATACGGTCTGAATAATTCCTCGGGAATAGCCTACCCAGAATCCGTATGCAGCAATGATGAGGCAGAGAAAATCAATCATAACAGTGGTTAAGATACAGTTTCATTGGTAGATCGTCCCATTTTTTAGATAAAAACCAAAGGCCATCCGACGACTACCTGCCTGTACCTGATTATAAGACGAGCCTAAGTCACAGTAGGTCACACTAAACGATTCGTTACAATAAGTAACAGCAGTTGATTACTTTTGTATCACGGAGCACCCCAGTAAATAGTTCGAACACCGCTTTTGTACACGCGCCATTTCCCTTTCGCTGCGTTCTATCACCACCAATGTTGTTCAAAATCCTAGTATTTCAATAATCTCAATTACGATTATGCTACGCTATTTACTATTCGTTACCCTTTGCTGTCTGGTGGTTAGCCAGACAACTGCCCAACAATCGAAGCTCGACAATGTGTTCGTTTTGGGGGAAGCGGAAAAGCAGTACGAAACGCTTACCGCTGACTTTAGCAGAACCATGCTGGAGGCCACTGACAACGATATCCAAAAGGCCTTTTCTGCCTGGATGGATTTCCTGCAATTCGTAGAGAAGACCGCCGAAGCCGAAGCCGTAGATATTAAGGGTATAAAACTCTGGATGCACGTATTCCTTAATCCCGACGGTACTATCCACCGCTTAGGTTTCCTGCTTCGTCCAGAATCCCGGACAATGCCGAACGGCGAATTGAAAGCCCTGCTGGCCACGGTCGTGGATCGCTACCAACTACCCATAACCAGCGCCAACAAGTTCAACCATTACTCCGGAGCTTCTTTTCCCGTGATCACCGAAGAATCGAGCAACTAAGTACAAGGGCGTTCTTTGGCTTACACTTAGTAGATTGCCTGCGGGGAAGGGGGTGGATCATATTCGAAATGCGTTTCTTTGCGGTGGGTAGTTGAACACCCCCTTCCAATTCCCGACTGAAATTAATTTGACCGTATGATCAAGATTCTCGCCAATGATGGTATCCATCCAGATGGCTTGACCCTGCTGCAAGAAGCAGGTTACGAAGTGAGAACCGAAAAAGTTGCTCAAGAGCGCCTCGCAGTGGAACTGCCCGCCTACGATGTCATCATCGTTCGAAGTGCCACGAAAGTCCGAAAAGACCTTATCGACCAGTGTCCTAAACTGAAAATTATTGCCCGCGCCGGCGTCGGGCTCGACAACATCGACCACGAATACGCCCGCTCTAAGGGCATCAAAGTAATGAACACTCCGGCTGCCTCTTCCCAATCCGTGGCGGAGTTGGCGTTTGCCCATATGTTTGCACTGGCGCGCTTCCTGCACCGCTCCAACCGAGAATTACCCGCCGCCGATTCGGACTTCAAAGGGCTTAAAATCGCGTTTTCCCAGGGGTTTCAGCTTCGTGGAAAATCGCTGGGCGTAATTGGCTTCGGCCGCATCGGGCAAGAAGTGGCCCGCATCGGTCTCGGCTTGGGTATGAAGGTATTGCCCGTCGACCTGGTAGTCGATGAAGTGAGTATCGACATCGAGCTGTACGACAGTAAAAATGTGCGCATGTCCGTCCATCTCGAAACCGTTTCCATGGAAGAAGCCCTCGCAAACAGTGATTTCATCACCTTACACGTTCCTGCTCTCGACGGTGCCTTGATCGGGAAATCGGAAATCGCCAAAATGAAACCCGGTGCCTTCATTATCAATACGGCAAGAGGCGGCATCGCCGACGAACACGCCATCCTGGAGGCACTCAACAGTGGTCATCTCGGCGGGGTGGGAATCGACGTCTTCGAGGGAGAGCCCAACCCGAGCCGCGATCTGCTGCAGCATCCGCGCGTTAGCGTAACGCCTCACATCGGAGCAAGTACCCTGGAAGCCCAGGCTCGGATCGGACTCGAACTGGCCGACCGAATTATCGCCTTTTACGGTGATGATAAATAGATAAAATGTGTGCGATAGCCTGCAGTAAGGGTATGCGGTAGGCTATCGGATCATTTTCATGAAGGTACCGACAAACCAGTTGGAATCAGACTTAACCAAGGTGTCGAGCGTCGAATCCGCTTTGCTGGAAAAAAGTTTGATTTCGCGAATGATGTGGATGAACTCCTCAGTATCGGCTCCTTCTCCTTCAATACTGCTCAACTCATCGAGCATGCGCAGCATCGGTTCTAATTCCTTCTTTTTGCGCTGGATTATAATAGACTTGACGACCTCCCACATGTCTTTCTGAGCGACGAAGAACTCTTTGCGCTCGCCCGACTTGAGTTCCTTATGCACTAGCCCCCAATCAATTAGGGCTCGAATATTCATGTTCGCGTTGCCCCGGCTGATCTGTAACTCGTCCATAATCTGGTCGGCGCTAAGTGCCTGGGGAGATATCAGTAAAAGGGCATGAATTTGTGCCATCGTACGGTTGATCCCCCAATTCGATCCCAAGGCACCCCAGCTTTGGATGAATTTATCTTTCCCCTCTTCTAATGTCATAGACGTAGGCTTTTTACAATTCCTTGGGAAATGACGGATGATGATATAGCGTGCACGGATACCCGATGACGTGCGTCCCGGTTTTTTGAGGGCACAAGGTAAATAAAAAAGGAGCGGTTTTGTTTTGAGGATCAATACGCTATCGGTCCTAAAGCGCGTATTTCCTGCAATTTTTCTGCTGGGAACTACAAAATAGCTAGAGGAAAGGGCTGAAAATTGACGAACGAAGGCCTACCCCTCAATCTTCACAAAGGGGAGCTTCACTACCTCGGCCGGCACTAGCTTTCGGCCTACGTTGATCTGGAGTTCCGTGCCGACTTTGCGGTAATCCATTGGCACATAGCCCAGGCCGATCGGCTGATCGAGCATGGGGGAATGGGTACCCGAGGTAACCGTACCGATTTGATTGCCAGAGCCGTCTTCGATAGGGTAGCCCTGACGGGGAGCCCGTCGCCCGTTGAGTTTGAAGGCGACCAGGCGGCGTTCGAGGCCTTTTTCTTTTTGTTGGATGAGGAATTCCCGGCCTACGAAATTCCCTTTGTCGAGCTTGGTGATCCAACCGAGGCCGGCTTCGAGGGGGCTGGTCGTGTCGGTAATGTCGTTGCCGTAGAGGCTGTAGCCCATTTCCAGACGGAGTGTATCGCGTGCGCCAAGGCCGGCCGGCCGAATACCGTGTTCGGCTCCTGCTTCCAGCACGGCGTTCCAGAGCTCCTCCGCCCGATTCGACAAACAGTACAGCTCAAAGCCGCCGGAGCCGGTGTATCCGGTAGCTGAAAGAATGACGTTCTCGATGCCGGCAATGGTACCCCGCCGGAATTGGTAGAAAGGAATAGACGCCAGATCTTCCCGGGTCAGCGACTGTAGGATATCGGTTGCCTTGGGGCCCTGCACGGCCAGCAGGGCCGTCTGATCGGAAATATCCAGAACTTCTGCGTCGAAGGAGTTGTGCGACTTGATCCACTCGAGGTCCTTCTCGATATTTGCGGCATTGACTACCAGCATGTAGGCAGGCTGATCCGCATTCGGCCCCATCATATTCGGGTTGGGCGGAAGGTGGTATACGATCAGGTCATCAACGATACCGCCCTGTTCATTGGGCAGGCAGGAATACTGGGCTTTTCCCGGACCGAGCTTGCCGGCGTCGTTGGTCGTTACGTATTGAACGAGGTCCAGCGCCTGTGGCCCCCGAATGATGAATTCTCCCATGTGAGAGACATCAAAAATGCCGGCCCGTTCCCGGACGGCCATATGTTCTTCTTTCAACCCCTTATAGGAAATGGGCATCTCGTAGCCGGCAAAGTCGGTCATCTTTGCTCCCAACTTGCGGTGTGTCTCGGTGAGGGGTGTCTTCTTCATGGATGTCATTCAAAGGCTAATAAACGCGGCAAAGGTAGTTAAATCTACTCGATCCGAACGCGCTCGATTTGATCTCCAATGCGGATCTGGTCCAGCACCTGCTGCCCCTGCGTCACGGTACCAAAGGCCGTGTACCGGCCGTCCAGATGCGGGGTCGGAGAGTGGGTAAGGAAAAACTGGACGCTCTCGGTATCCGGCCCGGCGCTGGCCATGCCGATGATGCCGGCTCGATTCCAGTGGAAGATAGGCACCTCGGTGCGAATGGTGTAATCAGCGCTTCCGAAGCCGTCTCCGATCGGACCGCCGCCCTGCGCGACGAAATTGGGAACGACCCGATGGAACACCTTATCATTAAAATAGCCGGATTGTGCGAGTTGTACGAAATTGATCACCGTCCCGGGTGCCGTACCCGGCAGCAGCTCTACCCGAATAGTTCCTTTGTTCGTTTCGATGATTGCTTCCGGTCGTTTGCGGAACGATTGCAGCACGGTCCAGTCGATGGGATGATTCCATTCGGGCTGCACGGCCTCATCGGAGTCGCTGTCCGTGAGGTAGGCCCGGGCCTGTTGCAGGGCCACATACGCCTCTACATCCCGGGGCAGCTGCAGCGCTTCCAGAGCGTCGGAAATAAATTGAAGACTATCGAAGGCCGCCGCAAAGTTGCGGTCTTCATTTTGCAATGCCTGAGCGGCTTCGTAAACCATACCCGGTTCCAGGGTTTGAATAGCCTGCTGAAAGTAAATCGCCAATTCGCGGGTAGTTCGGCGGCTGGCTCCCGAAAATACCCGTGTAAAACCGGGATAATTGGCCACCTGACCGAGGGCAGCTACGGCCGCCGTGCGTACCAAGGCGGCACTGTCCTGATAGCCCCGGCTCTGGATGTACCGGAAATTCCAGGGAAACTCTCCCATCGCCCGCAGCACCGCTGCGCGCTCGTAGGGAGAGCTGGCCGAACGAAATCGTTGGCGCAATTGCCCGTTGATGAGTTCGCGTAGTTCGACAAAGTAATTGGGCAAATGGCGGTTGGCTGCCCGGAACAGGCTGAGCCGCACCATATTGGGAAGCGAATCGCGCGTAAACCGCCAGTACAAAGAAGCATCCTCCGGCGTACCCTGATCAATCAGGTAGTCTGCGGCAGTCAGTGCCACCAGCTCGTGGGGGTCGCGAACGGCCTCCAGAATGCGGTCGCGTCCGGCTTGGTAGGGGTACCCGCCCAACGCGCGGATGATGTTGGTGCGTACACGCCAGTCATTCTCGCGGTCCAATTGGCGGAGCAGGGCCCGCAGGGCATTATTTGAATTCGCTTTCCCCAACGCACCGGCAAGTGTCATTCGGATAAGGGGATCGCGCTCATTGGTCATTCTATTGGCCAGGTCCGGTACGAAATTCGTATCGATGGTAACGTCTATCCGAGCCAGATAATGACCCGCAATGAGACGTGCCTGCTCCGGATATTCCGGACCTAAGACGAAATCGATCATCCGTTCCGTACCCTTGGGGTGCACCAGATCGCGCAGGCCAAAGTAATACAAGCCCCAGGCTTGTCCTTCCAACAGGGCCGTATCCGTTGGTCGGTACGTCACAATGGACGCCAGATGCTCCAGCAACGTGTCGGAGCCAACCTTGCCGACAGCACTTAATATCTCCCGGTGGGCCTGTGTGTAGACCCCACCGGTGTCGTTTTGCTCGAAAGCACCAGCCAGCAGGGTCCCTCCGGCGGGCAGGCCTTGCTGGCCGATGGCATAAGCAGCAGCGGCCCGGACGATGTCGAACCGGTCCGCTAGGAGCGGTGCCAGGCTGTCGATAGCGGAGGAATCGATCAGCGTGCCGAAGGCACGGGCGGCCAGGTACCGAAAGTTGGGATTGGGATGGCTGAGATAGGCAAATAAGCTATCGCTCATCTTGCGATCCTGGAAATCGGACAGCCGCCGAAACGTAGAATCCTGCCAGCTAATGGTACCTACATCCGTGTACACCTGTTCCTGAGGCGGCACACAGCCCCATTGTACAGCCAGTACAATCAACAGGCAGCCGAGTAAAGACTGCCAACTCACTGGGGATAGCCGTTTGGTCACAATGTCCATCGGCCTAAATATACGCTAAGGGTAGGATTACTGGAAATCGGGTACATTGTTGATCCGACCTTCTCCGAAGGGATCCTCCATATTGTCGGATGGCAAATAGTACTGTTGGTCGTATACCTCGCAATTGAGGATGATGCCGAGATCTCCGGGCGGTCGGCTGAACGTACGGTCGAAATCCCAGTTGATTTGCTCGTCTTTTTGCAACGCTTCGACAAAGCTGGCAAAGAACGGCCGCGCCATTCGCGAGCCCTGGCCTTCGGCCAGCGTGCGGAAGCGCACCCAGCGATCTTCTCCACCCACCCAGGTGCCAACCACCAGGTTGGGGGTAATACCCATATACCAGCCGTCGGTCTGGTCGTTGGTGGTACCGGTTTTGCCCCCGAGCTCTCCCCGGACATTTCTCACGGCCCCACGCGAATTTTTCAGCATGTGGACCATAGCGTAGTTGGCCTGTGGGCTGATGGCCTGCCGTTCTTCCGGAATGGCCTCGTAGATCACGCGATCGTTGCGATCGACAATGCGCAGCAAGTAGGTCGGCTTATTGAAAATACCATTATTGGCGAATGTGGTGTAGGCCCCGGTCATTTGCTCGACCGTGAGGTCGACCGATCCCAGCGCAATCGACGGCTGGGCGGGGATGTATTCTTTGTCAATTCCCATATTACTGACCACCTGCCGCACCGGCTCCGTACTCTCCAGTTCTTTCATCAAATAGACCGAAACCGTATTAATAGAGTTTTTCAACCCCTGAATGAGGGTGACGGAGTTGCCGCTGTACTTATTGTTGGAGTTGGAGGGCGTCCAGGGCTCAATTAAATTGAAGCGCCCCTCGTCCGGATAAATTGTGGTTGCCTGATCCGTCACCCGGAAGCAGGGGCTAATGCTCCGCAAGTCGATCGTAGTGGCATACACAAAGGGCTTAAACGTAGAACCTACTTGCCGGAAGGTCTGAACGTGATCGAATTGGAACCACTTGTGATTGACGCCACCTACCCAGGTTTTGACGTAGCCGGTGGACGGCTCCACACTCATCGAGCCAAGTTGGAGAATCATGCGGTGGTACTTCACCGAGTCGAGGGGCGTCATCACCGTATCCTTCGTGTGTTCGGCATTTTCGTAGGTGAATACCCGCATCTCGACCTCTTCGTTGAAGGCCGAATCGACTGCTTCCTGGAGGGCTTTCCATTGTTGAGTCAGGCGGGGCATGGCGGAATGGCGAAGTATGCTGCGATAGCCATCCGCCAATTGGTCGGAAAGAATGTCCCGTTTCGCCAGCTCGTCGATGAAGTCGGGCTTTTGGGAGGCCTGCACCAGGCGCTCCACTTCGCGATCATCCTCGTGAAATGTCAGTTTTTCCGTCTCATTGATACTGCGGATGACGGGCAGCAGGTATTCTTCCCGCAATGCCTGGTAGCGATCCGAATTCCGGATGAGTCGCTCCAGACTTTTTCGCCGCAATTCCACCGGAATTTCCGACTCCGAGCTGTAGTCTTTGTAGGTCCAGGGATCCGGCCGGATCACCTGCCAATGGCGGAAGAAGCGCTTTTGTAAACTGGCCATGTGCTTTTCCATCTCCCGCTCGGCGATCTCCTGCATTCGCGGATTGAGGGTGGTGTAGATGCGCAAGCCATCGCGATAGATATCGTAGGTGCTCCCGTCGGACCGGCGATATTCCGGCCGGGAGAGGATTTCTTTGACGTTTTCAGCCAGCACCATGCGGAAGTAGGGAGCCAGGCCGTCAATGTGCGTCTGTCGGGAAAACTTGATTCCCAACGGCCGGGTTTTCAAGGTGTCGTATTCGGCCGCCGTGATATACCCGTTTTTCTCCATTTGCTTCAGCACCACGGAGCGACGGTGCAGCACCGTGTCGGGGCGGCGGAGTGGATTGAATAAAGAGGCATTCTTCAACATTCCGACGAGCGTTGCAGATTCGGCGAGGTCGAGCTCCGCCGGCGTTTTGCCGAAGTAGTTTTCCGCCGCCGCTTTAATGCCCTGAGCACCGTTGATGAAGTCGTACTTGTTCAGGTACATCGCAATGATCTCCTGCTTGGTGTATTTGCGCTCCAGGCGCACGGCAATGATCCATTCCCGGAGCTTTTGAATCAAACGCTCAGAAAGGCTTCTCGAAACCTGGTCGGTAAACAACTGCTTGGCCAGCTGTTGGGTAATCGTACTGGCACCGCCGGCATTTTCCTGACCTAGAATCATCGTCTTGACGACCGCCCGTCCGAGGGCTTCAAAGTCGATGCCGCTGTGATTGTAAAACCGCTCATCTTCCGTGGCAAGGAGGGCGTGTTCCAGGTGGGGCGACAGGCTGTCGAAAGGCACGCGGACCCGATTCTCGGTGTAGTAGCGGCCCAGCACGTCTCCATTGTCGCCGAGGACGAGGGAGGCCTCATTGCTCTTGGGGTTTTCCAGCTCGGTGACGGAGGGAAGATTCGTGAAGGATAGTCCGATGAAAACCAGGATAGTAGCAACGATGCCAATAAATAGCAGCCACCACATCCATCGAACGATCAAGGTATACGTGGGGTTGTCCGGTCCTTTAGTGAGTTGTTCGAGCATAGTCGATTCAAACAAATTGGGTGATGGTAAAGATAACAACTAGCCCAGACTATTGTAAAATTCCAGGCTTGCTCGGATGTGCTCGGGTGGGGCCGTCTGGTTGACGGTTACCTCTCCAACATCCGTCAGTAAACTGAAGTTGATGTCGGTAGTCTCGTTTTTCTTGTCCTGCTGCATTCGAGCCAGTAATTCCGTGAACGCATCGAGTGGAATCGCCCGGTGCCCGAAGTGCCGCAACACGAAACGGCCAATCGACTCCAACTCGGCAGACTCCAAACCGGTTTGCCGGCTCGACAACCAGCTTTCCGCAATGATCCCAATGGCGATGGCTTCTCCGTGTAGCAGCGGGTCCGCCGAAGAAAGCCAGTAGCTCTCAAGGGCATGCCCGACGGTGTGTCCGAAGTTGAGGGCTTTGCGCAGCCCGCGCTCAAAGGGATCGGCCCGGACGATCCGTTGTTTAATTAAGACGGATTCCCGGATGAGCGTCACCCAGTCGAACTCCGAAAGTTGCTCGACACGCGTTAGTTGCTCCCATTGGGCTCGATCAGCGATGAGCGCGTGCTTGATCACCTCGGCAAATCCGGAGCGCAACTCCCGGGCGGGGAGCGTTCGTAAAAACGCGGGGTCGATCCATACGCCCACGGGATCGCGAAACAGGCCGATGCTGTTTTTGATGCCGCCGTAGTCGATTCCCAATTTTCCGCCCACCGATGCATCCACCTGCGACAATAACGTGGTGGGAATCTGCACAAAATCGATGCCGCGCTTGTAGGTGCCCGCACAGAAACCGCCCATGTCGCCTACCACGCCGCCGCCTAAATTGAGTAAGCACCACCGGCGGGTAGCCTTGGCCGCAAAGAGGGCATCCCAGATACGTTGGCAGGTGCCAAGTTGCTTGTGCTGCTCCCCGGCGGGAATGCGGATGATCGTTGGCTCCAGATCGGCGAGTAGTGGAAGGAGATGAGGCAGGCAGTGGACATTTGTATGGTCGTCTACCAGGATGGCGTAGCCCTGATAGCCCCTTGCCCGAAGGTTGTTTATTAAGCCCAGGTGTAGGGGACCGATTTCGATCTGATAAGTGTCCAGTGCGATGGCGCTCATGGATTTCCAGTTAGGGAGAAATTGGTTAATGCGTTCAGGTGTTGCCCAAGCCGACACCTAATAAGTAAGGTTCTCTGACAATTTTCGTGGTTATATCGACACAAATCCTCTGCCTTCAATCCTTTTAGGCCATCAGTTTTGTGTCGACCACAAAAATTGTCAAAGAAGGATAAATAAAAACATCAAAGAGCGTTGCCGACGCTCCAGGCCTCGGGTTTACCGGCAAATAGCACCTTGGTCTTCGCCCAGGTCGTTCGAAAGAGGTCGCTTTGGCGGTAGGCCTCCAGGGCCTCGGGGCCTTCCCAATGGCTGTAGGTAAACAGGATGTTGGAATCCGGAAGCTCGCGCCACAATTCCAGGTGTACACAGCCCGGGAAGGCGCGGATGCGGGGGGCGGATTCCTGAAAAATGGCGAGAAAATCATCAACCCGCTCGGGGTCGAAGGTCATTTTAACAATCCGTCGTATCATGAAGGAGTTGATTCTTGAAAATCCAGTTGGACGGTATCTTCCAGTTCAAGGCCCAGCAAGCTGGAGGCGCGTCCCATATTGATGCCAATTTCGAGGTAATCGGCCGAATTGATCCGGCAGAGGAGTTCCCCTTCTGCCACGTCGTGAAAGCGCTGCTGTAGTTGATGCACCGACTCGTGGCGCTTGAACGATAGTCGAAAGGGACGTTTTTTTCCGACCTGTTCCAACAATCCCCGGCCGATATTGAGGGTTACATTTCCGTAAGTATCGATGTAAATCACGGAGCTGCGAATGTAGTCCGGGCCAATGACCGGTTGCAGCCGTAGGCGTTCCGTAAATTTTGGCACCGGCCGCCCGATTTCGTAAAAGGGTTGCTCGCGGATGATGTGGCTGATGGCGTGGCAGTAAATTTCCGCCAGAGGAAAGGCCCCTTTGGGGGTGAAGTCAATGGTGTAGGTTTCCTCCGGCGTCTGTGGGAAGAGCAACGAAAAGAGCCCGTTGTCGGGGCCGATGAAGAACTGCTTTTCCCGATAAATTGCCAGAAATCGGCTGCGGGCCTGATAATAATCATGCACGCTCACCACGTGGATCGTTTGCTCCGGAAAAGCCGGGTAGGCATTTTGAAAGAGATAGGCGGCCTGGACGATGTCGTAGTTGGGAATATCATGGCTGATATCCACGATCTGCACCCGCCGGTGGGTGCTCAGGATCGAGCCCTTTAGCAGGCCGAGGTGGTAATCGCGCCAGCCAAAATCGGTGGTAAGAGTTATAATGGGCCAATTTCTGTCCAAAACGCAATATCTTGAAAGCGTTAAATATAGGCAGAAGCAACAGATATGACAGCAACTTTTGCCGGTGGGAAGGGGTTACACCATCACAAAACTTTTAAAGGAGGAACTGTTTGAGCGAAATCATTCTACAGATTAACGACGTCGATCCCGTTGACCTCTTCGGCGAAAAGAACGTCAAACTCAATCTGTTACAAGAAGCCTACCCCGACGTAACTATTACCTCTCGGGGCACCAATGTGAAGCTTTCCGGCGAGAAAAAGCTGACCCAGCGGGTCAAAAATCGCCTGGAAATGATGGTCCGTCTATTGAAGGAACACGAGGAGCTTTCCGTGCAGACGGTCCAGGATCTTCTCAGTGGCGAAAACCCCTTCGCCACCAAGCTCAGCGCGGGTTCGGGCAATAAGACCATTCTGCACGGCCGCGATGGCAAGCCCATTAAGGCCAAGACCAAAAACCAGCGCAAGCTCATCGAAGCGGCGGAGCGCAGCGACATTGTATTTGCCGTCGGCCCGGCCGGTACGGGTAAGACGTACACCGCCGTAGCGCTCGCCGTGCGGGCGCTGAAAAATCGCAGCGTTAAGAAGATCATCCTCACGCGCCCCGCCGTGGAAGCCGGCGAGAGCCTGGGCTTCCTGCCGGGAGATCTCAAGGAAAAAATCGACCCCTACCTGCGGCCGCTCTACGATGCCCTCGACGATATGATCCCCGCGGATAAGCTGGCGCAGTTCATGGCCAACCGCATCATCGAGATCGCACCCCTGGCCTACATGCGTGGCCGGACGCTGGATAATGCCTTCATCATCCTCGACGAAGCACAAAACTGCTCGACCTCCCAAATAAAGATGTTTCTCACGCGCCTGGGCCCATCCGCGCAGTGTATCATTACGGGCGACCTGTCGCAGATCGACCTGCCCTCCAGCCAGAAGTCGGGGCTGCGCCGGGCTACGGATGTGTTGGCCCCCATTTACGGCATCGAGACCGTTCGTCTGAGCGCCGACGACGTCGTGCGCCACCGCCTGGTGAAAGAAATCATCAAAGCCTACGAGAAATCGGACGAGCAGATGCGGCGTCGGCGGAATGGCTACCGCGATCGGCGAGAGGAGGAGGAGTGATTATTGATGCGCCGAAGATAACCTTGTTCGGAGGTGGGTTCCGTATACAATTCCAGCCGGCGATCGATCAGATTTAAAATCCAGTACTCCGGAATACCGAAGCTGGCGTATAAGCGTGCCTTCACGGTCCTGTCCCGTTGCAGGGTACTTTCTGCTACTTCGATGATCAACTGAATATCTTCCGGGCCTGGATGCTGGTCGCTGTAGCGATCGGGCCGTTGCTTCGCCAGGACAATGTCCGGCTCGGGCATGCTGTGTGGAGGGAGTGCAATCGGTTGTTCTGCTCTGCACACAAACCGGTGATCAAATTGCTTGATCATGAATCGATTCAACTCCTGCACGCAATACGAGTGGGTAACCCCAATTGGTATCCGATTCGGGTGATTTCCCTTTGGCGATTCGCTTTTCCATGCGCTTCACTTTTCGGCGCACGATACCGAGGACGATGGATTCCTACAGCGTCAATTTTTGGCCGATCCGGGCGCTGATTTCCCGGTTTTTGAGTTGTCGAACCTCCTGGAGCGTCAGGCTGGTCAGCTGGTTGGTGCTATCCGAAGCCAGGCCTGCTAGGGCGGCGGATGCCTGACTATTGATGACTAATACCAGGCTAATTGAGGAGTAGGTAACGCAACATGGGGTGTGATTCAGGTGGTGATGGTTTTTGTAATGCAAAAGAGGTATAACGAAAGTCGAATGAATGAGGTAAGGTACCAATGACAATAATCAACGCGGAAGCTGAAATCAAGACAACTCTTCTCATCTGTATTTGGAAGAAGCCTTTCACTAAATGAAAATCGAGCTTAACTTATAGCTCAATTATTTCACTATGCGCCATCTACCTTTACTCCTTTTACTGCTCGGCAGTAGCCTACTGCTACCGGCCCAAAAAGATACCCTCAGCCTGTCGGAAGACGAACGGCTGTACGGCTTGGCCCGCTTCTGGAAAGAAGTGAGTATCAATTTTGCATTTTTCGATCAGGTGCCCAAACTCGACTGGGACAGTCTATACCTCGACCATATTCCAAAAGTAAAAGCAGCCGCGAGCGATTACGAATATGCCCGCCTCCTTCAGGGGATGTGTGCCCAATTGAAAGATGGCCACACCCGCACCTACCTGCCGCGCCATTTGGGCCGGTTGCAAAACCGACCGGCGATCTACACGGATTTAATCGAGGGAAAGGTCTACGTAACCAGAATTCTCAACGACACGGTTGCCGCCCAGGGTGTCGAACGCGGCATGGAAATTCTGGAAATCGACGGGCAGCCCGTCCACGACTACGCCGCAGCGCACGTGCGCCCTTACTGCTTTGCCTCTACCCCCCAGGATTTAGCGGTGAAAGTATACCGTCAGTACCTGCTGTTGCACTGGGCCGATCGGCCCGTCCGACTCAAGCTCAAAGGGCAGGATGGGAATACGATTGAGCGCACCCTGAGCCGGCAACTCGTGCGCCACCATCCACCCTCTACCATGATGTCGTACGAGCAGGATGCCGATGGCATTGGGGTGCTCACGATCAACCAGTTCTGGGGTGAAGAATTTCAACTTACCTTCGATAGCCTGGTGCCGCTACTCATGGAGTCGAAGGCCCTGATTGTGGATATCCGAAAGAATTCGGGGGGGAATTCGGGAAACTCCATATACGTGCTGCAGCACCTTTCGGATCGGCCGTTCTATACATCCAATTGGTCGACGCCGGTCTACAATGCCGCCTATGCCTCCTGGGGCTGGGAGCAGGAATGGTATGCGGAAGATGGCGAATTGATAGAACCGTCTTCGGATATCTCTCCGTACAGCAAGCCCGTAGTGGTGCTCGTCGGTCCGCGCACGTACTCGGCGGCCGAGGATTTTTGTTCCTATTATCAGCAGGCGGATATTGGCCCCATGATCGGCTCCAAAACGGCCGGCAGCACGGGAAATCCCATCGGCGTCAATCTGGTCAAGGACTTTTGGGGGCAGATCTGCACCAAAAAGGATGTATTCTACGACGGCACTGAATTCGTCGGCTACGGCGTGGAGCCGGACATCGAAGTCTTTCAATCGGCCGAAGATTTTTGGCGCGAAGTGGACACCGTACTGAACTACGGGAAGCAGTATTTGCGCGAGCAGTTGGCGGCCGCTCGCTAAGTACATCGCGTACGGAATACTTTGGTTTTGGCCAAACGATCTGCTAGTGTTTCCTTAAGAAACTTAATACACGGATTCTTGAAGCAAAACGAAATGATACTGACCAAAGTGGCTTGGAACAAGCCCAAACCACTTTGAGTCACGTACAAATTATTCGATCAGATCAAAGCCGGCGGAGGCGAAATCCATGCGGCGCTGTCTGGCCGTTCCGGGCTTGAATTCAACGCCGATCGAAATGCCCAGGCCCCAATAAACGTAGGGCTTGGAAGCAACACCGAATTTCACGAACCATTGATTGCCGCTTAGATTCACATCGTTGTGAGAAGCAATTTTGCTAAATCCGTCGTACAGGTGC
Organism: uncultured Saprospiraceae bacterium; assembly: GCA_964504335.1. Taxonomy (GTDB): domain Bacteria; phylum Bacteroidota; class Bacteroidia; order Chitinophagales; family Saprospiraceae; genus CAZDET01. The sequence continues at coordinate 94,261 of CAZDET010000008.1, read as the reverse complement.
ACATCGCGGATGATTGCTTTGTCGGAATGTGTCCGGCAGCGCAGCATCGCCCGGGCAATTTTCAGACGCTTGCGATCGACAATTACCGGCGTGGGTACGGCAAAGTGGAACCAGTTCGTGGTGTTTTCCTTACCGGTCAGGTAGGTGTAGAAGCCGGCTCGTACAATGGAATCCAGATTTTGGGGGCGCTCCACCTGGATGCTGGTTCCGTGAATCCACGGAGCCTGGGCGATTTGATAGCCGCCGTAGATGGAGCGAATGCCTTGCATATCGTCGGAGTGCAAAAAGCGGTGTGGGCCGCTGTAGGTAGGGAACATGAGCGATCCGCTTACATTAGAATGGGCCAGCCCCAGTGAATGACCGAATTCGTGGGCTGCCACAGTCACCAAATCGATTTTACCGCTTCCTGTCGGGATATTGATGGTCCAGGTTTCCGCTTCGTCGAAGTGAGCATCGCCGGCCAGGGCACCGCCATTAGGTGGCGGATAGAAGGCGTGGGCGAGCACGCCGCTCGCCCCGTCGAAAGAGGCGCCGTCTCCGTGATTGCCAGAAGCAAACTGAATGCGGATATCCGCTGAATTCACATTAGAAACCCGGCGGAAGCTCAGTGGGGTTTCAGCAGCCCACATGGCAAATGCCTGTTCAACTGCCTGGCGTACCTCACTCGGGTTGAGGTCGTTACCGTAGTTAATGAATCCGTAGGTTAGGTCGTTTTTGTTCCACTTGCGGCCTTCGGCGGTGTATTCACCCAGGTCGGGGAAGCCACAGCGCTTTGTCTGCATGGCCCCCAGGGTTTCCATGTTGAGTTCCCCGGTTTTTTCCAGGCCGTAAAACGCCTGAAATTCGGCGAGGGCCTCCTTGGTTAGCTCGTCGAAGGTGCCGTTGGTAGGGAACTGTACCGAACGGGTAGACGGATCGTCGTCGGTTTCTATCGGCTCCGGCGGATTATCGATTCCTTCGTATTCGATTTTGCCGCGGTTCATGTAGCCGAATCGCTTTAAAAAGGTCTTCAGTCGTTCGACATCGGTGCCTTGGGAACCAACTCTTAGGTCAGATGCTTCGGGGATGAAGTCCGACCGCTTGATGACATCACTCATATGGGTCCAGAATTTAAGAAGTGAATAAGTTAGGTCTATGTGGAAGGGGAGTTCCCTTGCTAATTTTCGAATCAATGATTTAAAACGAGTTGCCGGGCGGCAATTGCCATCAGGCTAGTGTGGAGAAGCTGACCATAAGCGCAGGGATGTCTGCTTTTTTCCTCGGTGTTAGGTCAATTCTAACGTATTAAAGGTTCCCCAAAATTACGGGATACTTTAATGCCGGGAAATCCAGGTTTTCCTGGATATTTTCAAAGAATGGGAGAACATAAGAAATTGACTTTCAATAAAAAATCCTGTAAACTTGCTGATTGGTTCACAGGATTATCCCTCCTAAAATTAGATACAAATGGAAGCGTTAGGAAGAATTAGCTTAGCATTTATGCTATTAATATCGCATTTCAGTAGTTGTGCATTAAACCAAACTAAATCTAGAAACATGACCGATGATCAGCAAACCATTGAAAACCGGGAAGGAACCGTTGATTATTGGTCGGATAGCGACCAGTATGTAATCAATTTTACGGAGCCGGGGACCATAGATTCGATGATTACGGCCTTCGTCGACGATTTACCGGAGAGCCTAAAAGAGCCGGGCCTAAAGGTAGTGGTATCCGGTACGCTAACGCAATCCGAAGATTTACCCGCTCCGCGCATGGGCGGCCAGGTAATCTACGCTCTGCGTATTTCTGAAATTAAACGAGTGGCGGGCCAATAAGAAGCTGCTTTAAAACCGTCGGTGTATTCTGAATTCAGAATACACCGACGAGGGGCGGGAGTCAACTACCAGTTTAGGTCGAATTCCTCGCCGTTGATGGTAAGGGTAGCCGATCGGTTGCCGTGGAATACAATGGTTCCTTCGACCAGGAAGCTTTTTCCCTCTTTGTTAGTGCCACTAAGGGTGAAGGTACCACCGCCGCTTTCGATGGTGTACGAACTCTTGCTGACGGACAGGTCGGTTACCGTGAGCGCCACTGTAGAGTTGAAACTATTCATCTCTCCTACCTTCAGCGCCTGGCTGCCCTGCCGGTTGTAGTTGCCGCTCAGGACGTAAGACGGGCTGCCGAAGTTCAATCCAGTCACTAAGTAGCTGCCGGTGGCACTGCTGGCCGATTCGATGCGCAGACTTTCGAAATCTCCTTGCGTAGAGCTAGAGAATTGGAGCTCGGTGGGTACTCCAAATCCGTTACAAGCGATCGACCATTCCCAGTCTAGTTGAAAATTGGCGGAAACGCGGTCGCCATCGTAGCTTCGGGTGAAAGTCGAGTCAAAGCTGGTATTGCAAATAAGGTTTTCGGCTAACAGTGCCGCATCCACCACTTCCTGGGTTAGGCCTTCGCTGGTGTTTGTCACGCTTCCTTCTACGATGTAAAAGGCTTCTTCGGTCGTGATTGCTTCCTCAGGGGCGATATCATTTTCGGAATTGTCGCAGGCGCTGATCAGGAAGACAAAAAACAAGCTCAATGGGATGTACAACAGGTTTTTCATTGGAAAATAATTAATGGGTTGATTAACTATACCGATAAGCAGCTCCACCCAATTCTGTACTCATATCTTTGAAATAATTTTTCTGAATGTTCATTCGGACGATTAACGAGGAGGCTTACTTTTGGGGATCATCCACTGATTATGAGCGAAATACTGCAATTGTCGAAGGCCGATCGGGTCATCAAGGGACGTATTGCCCTAACCGGAAGCAAGAGCATCAGCAACCGGGCATTGATTATACATGCGCTTACCCCCGGGGGAATCCTACCCCGGCGGTTGGCTTCCGCCAACGATACGGCGTTGCTGCGGCAACTGCTGGCGAGCGATGCGGAGCGGCTCGATGCCGGTCCGGCGGGGACGACCTACCGATTTCTCACGGCCTATTTATCGCGTCAGCCAGGCACGCAGGTACTGACGGGCTCCGAGCGGATGAAGCAACGACCTATCGGAGTACTGGTAGACGCCCTGCGCACCCTGGGAGCCGATATCGAGTACCTGGAGAAGGAAGGCTATCCACCTCTTCGCATCGGGTACTCGGAACTTGATCGGCAGTCGGAGGTGCGCATCAGTGCCACAACTAGCAGCCAGTACATTTCGGCTTTGCTTCTGATTGCACCTACCCTACCGCAGGGGCTGAGGATCGAGTTGGAGGGAGCGCTCGTATCTCGTCCTTACCTGGAAATGACCCTGCGCATCATGGCGCACTACGGAGTCGAATCCGAGTGGGCGGGCAACCGGATTTGGGTGGCCCCTCAGGCGTACCAGGCGCGTCCCTTTACCGTGGAGGCCGACTGGTCGGCCGCCAGCTATTATTACAGCATGGCTACGCTGGCAGAAACGGTGAACTTGCAAATCGACGGCCTATTCCAGGACAGCGTGCAGGGAGATGCGGTTCTGCCCGACATTTACCGTCGATTTGGAATAGACACGGCGTTCACGGAAAGCGGGATTCGCCTGACTAAGAACGGTAAGCCGAGCTCTCACCTCGAATACGATTTTTTGGATTGTCCCGACCTGGCCCAAACCGTAGCCGTGACCTGTGCCGCCACCAACACGGTGGCTATTCTCACCGGCTTGCAAACTCTTAAAATCAAAGAAACGGATCGCGTGGCCGCACTCAAAGCCGAGCTGAAAAAAGTAGGAGTATCGTTTGCCAAACTACCGCCCCATTTTTCGAAAAAAGATCAGCAGGAGCACTTCATGTTAGAAGGCCGTGTGGCCTGGGATAGCCCACCCGTATTTCAAACCTACGAGGACCACCGCATGGCCATGGCTTTTGCGCCCTTGGCACTTCTCCGTCCTGTACGCATTGAAGAACCGGGAGTGGTCGTTAAATCCTATCCAGGTTTCTGGGAGGATCTGCAAGCGCTTGGCTTCCGCATCAGCTCTTGAGAAATCCGATAATCCGAACCTCCACGCGCTGATTTTTGCGGCGGCCTGCTGCGGTATCGTTGGGCGCAATCTGACGCGATCGGCCGTAGCCTTTGGCGAGGATGCGGTTAAAGCGGATGCCTTGTTGCACCAGATAACTTTTCACGGATTCCGCCCGGTCGTCCGACAGGGTTTGTGCGAAGGAGATACTGGCTAAGCCACTGGTATGGCCGCCTACCTCAATGACGACATCCTGATTGGCGCGCATGAAGTTGAGGAGCTCCTCCAGCCCCTCTTTTGAGTTGGGAGCCAATTCGGCGCTATTTGCCTTGAAGGTGATGTTTTCGATTTGAAAGACCTGATCGACGACGAGATCTTCCCGCTCTACGGCAGATAGGCGGGTGCTCGGGTCCAGGCGCTGCGGCTCCGGCTGACGGGGGGTCGGCTGTGCTTCGTATTGCTGGGGGGCGGGTTCATTGGGTGGCGCGGCTCGCGGAACGGTGGGGGGCTGCGGTTGATTCTGAGCAACCATCGGTTCGGATTCGAAAATATCTTGTTCGCAGGCCACAGGACGCAGCGCGGAGGCATTGTCCAGGAGAATGTTCCCGTTGTAGGGAAACAGAGTGGGCGTGTTGTAAAACGCCTCAAATAGGATGTGGGTAAAATTCTGCTCCGGTTTGAGCTTGAAGCGATATTCCAGCCAGCGGTAATTTGTAATTACATTTGTTTCGGCCAGCATCTGCCCTTTATCACAATTGCCGAAGCCCCCGTATATCCGCAGCTTGGCGGGGGTTACGTAATTGGCACGCTCATCGGAAATGCGGCTTTGGCTCACGTACACTTCCGAACGAGCCAGGAAAATACTGAACTCGTAGCACGTACCGGCCTGCAACGGGTTGGTTAGTTGTTGAGAGACCTTTTCCCAGGTGTCGTTATCGCGCACCACCATTCCCAGGTAGGTATTCCCGTGTTGCGCCCCTTTGCGGACCAGGAATTGCCGCATCGGATCGGGTTGAACATCGGGAGGAGATTCACCCGGGAAGCCACAGTCAAACCAGCCGATAGGGGCATAGCTATGGCGGGGCATATCTTCGAACGATGGGTTGGTGAGGACAATCGGATCGTCAAGTTGCGCAAGAAGGGGGGACACGACTAGGCTGGCGACCACAAGCCCCAAGAAAGATACTCGGAGGTTCATGTTTGTCTGCTGTTTACTGAATCTAGTGAATTAAACGTAGAAAACAGCTACAATTGTTTTACCAAAATCATAAAGAACGTGCACATACACCCACACTCGCACCCAAACCCACACTCACACTTCTAGCTGAATGCATTGATGCCGGTAACGTCGAGTCCGGTGATTAACAGATGAATATCGTGGGTTCCCTCGTAGGTGAGGACCGTTTCGAGATTCATCATGTGGCGCATCACCGGATATTCGTTGGTGATGCCCATTCCACCGTGGATTTGGCGGGCTTCGCGGGCAATTTCCAGTGCCATTTGCACATTATTGCGCTTGGCCATCGAAATTTGAGCGGGGGTGGCTTTGCCTTCGTTGGCGAGGGTACCCAATCGCCAGGCCAGCAGTTGGGCCTTCGTGATTTCGGTAATCATCTCGGCGAGTTTCTTCTGCGTGAGCTGAAAACCGGCGATGGGCTTGCCAAACTGTTCGCGTTCGAGGCTGTAGCGCAGCGCTGAATCGTAGCAATCGAGCGCCGCCCCGATGGCTCCCCAGGCAATTCCGTAGCGGGCTTTCGACAGGCAGCTCAGCGGCCCCTTTAGCCCGGCCACGTTGGGCAGTAGATTGGCTTTTGGCACGCGAACGTCTTCGAACACCAATTCGCCGGTAATGCTGGCCCGCAGCGACCACTTTCCGTGAATCTCCGGGGCGCTGAACCCGGGGGAGCCCGACTCGACGATCAGGCCGCGGATCTTGCCTTGTTCATCTTTTGCCCATACGACGGCTACATCGGCTACCGGCGAGTTGGTGATCCACATCTTGGAGCCGTTGAGAATATAGGCATCGCCGTCATCAACGATGTTGGTGAGCATGCCAGCCGGGTTGGAGCCGTGGTCGGGCTCCGTCAGGCCGAAGCAACCGATGAATTCCCCGCTACCGAGTTTGGGGAGGTATTTTTTGCGCTGCTCTTCCGATCCAAATTTGTAGATGGGATACATAACCAGGCTTCCCTGTACCGAGGCCATTGAGCGCACGCCGCTGTCGCCCCGTTCCAATTCCTGCATGATGACGCCATAGGCGATCTCATCCATACCACCGCCACCGTATTCGACGGGCAGGCTCGGGCCGAAGGCACCAATCTCTGCGAGCCCCTTGTACAGATGTTGGGGGCACTCCCCCCGCATTGCGTATTCTTCGATGATCGGGCTGACCTCCTGTTTTACCCATGCCCGTACGCTTTCGCGGGCAAGGCGGTGGTCCTCGTTCAGGAGGTCCTCTACGCCGTAATGATCGTGAAACTGGAATGCATCTGCTTTCGCGCGCTTTTCGATAGCTGCTGGTGCCAAGCCGTTTTTGACCGCCATGGTGGTTGGTTATTATTTAGTTGGATGACAAAGATACGGAAGATCGGAGTTTCTGTGGTCATCCAAGGGTTATAAGCGAAGTTGGCAACTTCCTTTCCGCAGAATCGTTCTAGCAGAAATTCCAGCTATGTTCGAGCAGTCTGATCAACCCGAAAAATTTGGCGCCTTCGGTAGCACCACGACCATTGGTTTGGAAGGGGTTCGCTTTCACGCACCCATTGGATTTTATCCGGAGGAACAAAAAACGGGGAACGATTTCATTATCGATGCATTCGTTCGAACAGACGTGACCGGGGCTGCCTACAGCGACGATCTCGGCGGCACCGTCAACTATCAAACGATTTACTGGCTCTTGCAGGCGGAGGTTAAAAAACCCGCACAACTCATCGAGGCGGTGGCCCAACGCATCGTCGATCGTATCCAAAACCAATTTCCGCAAGTATCCGGTGTCAAGCTGAAGGTGACTAAGCTCCACCCGCCGGTCGGCGGAGCGGTAGCCGCCGCCTCCGTCGAAATCCGCACGGGCAGTTTTCAGGAGGGGGGCGGATTGGGACTTAGCCGATTCGGCTTCGGGAGAGATCTCCCGGACAAAGACGATAAAGACAGCAAGAGTGTGGGAAAAATCGACTGGGACCGGCTCGGGCTCGGAAAAGACTTTTCTGAATAAAAAATAAAACAACTACCATATGTGGAAATCATGCTGCGGGGTACTCATCTTGTTGATGTGTACCGCCTGTTCTACTGCTGACCTTCAACGCACCCTCGGCACCGTGCTGGGAGGTACGCTATCGGAGGCAGAAGTCGGCTCGGGACTCAAGGAAGCCCTGCGCGTCGGGATTACAAAGGGTGCCAAAGAACTTGCTCAGGAAGGGGGCTACTTCGACAGCCCTTACCGCATTCTGCTGCCGCCCGAAGCCCGCGAAGTGACGGATCGGCTGCAGGGAGTTCCTGGTTTTACTGAACTGGAGGCGGAGATTTTACGGAAAATAAATCAGGGTGCAGAGGATGCTGCAAAGAGTGCGGCACCGATTTTCATCGATGCCATTAAAGCTATTACCTTCGCGGATGCGATGAATATTCTGCGTGGAGCCGACGACGCCGCTACGGAATACCTGCGGGAAAAGACATTCGAAGCGCTCTACCAGGAATTCAATCCCGTGATTATTGAATCGTTGGATAAGTTCGATGCGCGCAAAATCTGGTCGGATGCCGTCACGGCCTACAATCGCATTCCGATACTGGAGGATGTCAATCCGGACCTGGCCGACTACGTGACCCGGCAGGCCCTGGACGGGCTGTTTGCCAAGGTGGCCGTGGAAGAACAAAACATACGCACCGACGTGTCGGCCCGCACGAGTGACCTACTCCGCCGGGTCTTTGCCGCACAGGACGATATCCAGCGAGGCGATTGAAAACAGCAATATGAAAATAGGAATAGCGGGTAGTGGGGCAATGGGTTCCGGCATTGCGCAAGTCGCTGCCACGGCTGGCCACGACGTGTGCCTCTACGACAACAACCCCCAGGCACTTCGTCGGGCCGATGAGAAGTTGCGAAAAATTCTGGCGCGACTCGTTGAGAAGGGCCGCCTGCAAGTGCAGGAGTCCGAAGCAATTGCCAATCGCATCCGCTACGTCGATTCGTTCTATGAATACCAGGGGGCCGGGCTCATCGTAGAAGCGATTGTAGAAGATCTGGCGGTGAAGCGGAGCCTGTTCGAGCAGTTGGAATCGATCGTAGGTACAGATTGCCTGCTGGCTACGAATACGTCCTCGCTTTCAGTGGCCTCCATTGCTGCTGCTTGTAAACAACCCGAGCGCGTGCTGGGGCTGCACTTCTTCAATCCGGCACCGCTGATGGCCTTGGTAGAGATTATTCCGGCCGTACAAACCGATCGGAGGTTCATCGAGCAGGCCCGCTCCCTGATGATCGACTGGAATAAGGTGCCCGTCATTGCGAAGGATACCCCCGGCTTCATCGTCAATCGACTGGCCCGACCATTCTACGGAGAAGCGCTGCGGATTTACGAGGAGGGCATCGCCGATCCGGCCACCATCGATTGGGCCATGACCGAGCTGGGCGGTTTTCGGATGGGGCCCTTTACACTTATGGACTACATTGGCCATGACATCAATTACAAGGTGACGGAAACCGTTTTTGAGTCCTTCTACTACGATCCGCGCTATCGCCCGTCGTTTGCCCAAAAACGACTGGTGGAAGCCGGCTACCTGGGGCGGAAATCAGGTCGGGGCTTTTACGACTACCAGGAGGGAGCAGGGCGCCCCGAGCCCAATCAGGACGAAAACCTTGGCAGCCAGATTTTGGAGCGCATCCTCGTTCTGCTTATCAACGAAGCGGCGGATGCGTTGCTACTCGGCATTGCCTCCCGGGAAGACCTCGACACGGCAATGACCAAAGGCGTCAATTATCCGAAAGGCCTCCTTCGCTGGGCCGATGACTTCGGCATCGAACGCGCCGTTCAGTCCCTGGATGCCCTTCAGGCGGAGTACGGCGAAGATCGCTACCGATGTAGCCCGATGTTGCGGCGGCTGGCCCGGGCGGGGAAGGGGTTTTATTAAGGGGTTAGATTTTAGACGATAGATTTTAGAAGATAGGGTTGTAGCTAAATGCTAGGTTCCCATTTTCTAAAATCTATCGTCTAAAAAGCTAATTTCTAAAGAACTAATATCTTCCGATTCACCATCCCCCCGTCGGCGACAAGTCGCAAGAGGTAGATACCAGGGGCGAGATCGTCCACTTCAACGGTGCGTTGTTGAGGCCCGGTGGTGGCGGTCCAGCTTTGCTGGCGCACGAGTTGGCCGCTGGCGTTGAATAGCTCCAGGTTGGCGGCTCCGGACTGCTGGGGCTGAAAGTAGACGGTCAGCTGGTCGCGTACGGGATTGGGGAATAACTGGAAGGCCAGGCGCTCCGCATCGATGTCTTCCGTGGCAACTACGGCTTCCTGAGATTCTACGATAATACCGCCCTCGGGAAGGCTGGCGCAAATGGGATTTCGGCCTACTGCGCTGAGGCAGGCGGTGCTCTGATAGGTAACCAGGTCCATTAGTTCGATGTCATCTACATACCATCCTTCGTGTTCTACGTTCCCGTCGGGAATTCCAATACTGGCAAATCGCCACCGCACATTGAGGGGCGAGCCGGCCAGGTCGGATAAATCGACGTAGGTAGCTTCGTATACCTCATTATCTCCCCAGAATGCCTCGCGTTGACCACCGCTAAGGGTGCCCGGAAATAGTTGGCCGCGGTAGGGCCGGCGGATGATGCGGTCGCCGGCATCGGTCCACTCCGTGCCTTGTTCAATTTCCACGACCCCTCCTTCGAAAGCGGGCCGCGTCTGGTAGCGGTGGTAAAACCGCAGGGCCAGCCGTTGTGCGTCGGGTTGGCCAGGTTGCTCCATTACCAGGGCGCGATCTTGCTCGGTTTCCGAGTGGGGGACAAACCAGGCGCGATTCCCCTGGAAGGCCAGGGTATCGATGCGCGTCCAGCGAGCGTCAATATTGCCGGTTAGGCGCTGAGTTCGGAAGTTGGGGGAGTTCGTTTCCACATCCTCCAAAAACAATCGCTGGGAAAAGCGCTCGGGGTCGGTACCCAATCGGTAGGCGATCTGAATGGCATCACCGGCCTCCAGAGAGTCGATGATAAAAGTGAGTACCGATCCATTCACTTCACCGGTGGCGCCGGTGATGCTGCCTGGCAGCAGGGTCATTCCATTGGCGATGGTATCGGTAAGCAGAAGGTTGCGGGTGGTTGTCTGGAGGTCATTGCGCACCCGGAGCGAGATGGTCACCGAATCGCCGGCATTGATAGTAGCCTGGTCGACTCGTTTACTGAGTTTGAGGCTTTGAATGCATTCGGGTGGCCTGGTGAAGTCTTGCAACCCATCCGTCCGGTTGAAGGGGCTGCCCTGATCGGCATTCAGACCGAGCCCCCGGCGGGCAAAAACCTCCCAGATCAGGCAGGTATTGGCCCCGTCGTAGTTGATGGCATCGGCTACCAGGATGCCGTCGCGCCCGTCGACCATGCCCGGATTGCAGGAAAGGAACTTCATTCCATCCATCACTAACTGGATGGCCCGGTTGTTGCCTCCGTTGCCGTTGTAGAGATCCGGATCAAACCCGTATTCGTCTACTAATGCCCAGTACAGGTCCCAGAGTGTAGAGGCCCATACCTCTCCCAGCGCGTGGGGGCTTTCCAGAGTAGTGATGATATCGTCGTAGGTATAGGTGTTCAAATCGGCATCCGTAGTGTAGGGTTGCCGACGGATGCCCAGACCATCGGTTGGCTCATTGAGGGGGTAATTCCCGATGCCCCGCGGGCGGGTGCTTACATCCTCCGGTTGAGCAGTGAACGCCAAGGTGAAGAAATCGCTCCAGCCTTCTCCCATTTGCTCATCGTTGATGAGGCAGGTGGAGTTGCTCGGCCCACCGATCAGGCGGTTGCTGATGCCGTGGCCGTATTCGTGGGCAACGATGCCATTGTCGAACGAGCCGGAAATGTCCACATTCGGGTTAAACAGGGTGGCCGTGATCCCCTGATCGATAAATGTTCGGATTTTGGTGCAATCCGACATTTTGACGGAGATGGCCGGAATCCTGGGGTCGGGAGTGTCGGCGTTGTTGCCCAGGATTATGGTTTCATTCTCTGGAATGCAAATGATGGCGGCGATGGCACCTGCTCTTGCCACGTTATTTACCTTTTCCTCAAAGAAACATGCACCGCGATTCACAATGGCAATTCTGCCGATCATCTGGACCCCGTTGAGCACGTCGGCACAAGCTAATTCGGGATTATTGGAGTCATCTTGTGCGACCGCCAACTCGCCGGTAACGGGTTCGTTCAGCGAGGGGCCAAAGGCCGCCAAACCCGCTTCGTAAGAACCGGCGACCTCGTCGGGGCCATCAATGGTCAGGAAGTTGCCAAAGCTGCTTCCGTTCCAGACGTACATTTGCATCCGCGGCCGGGAGCCGTCGGGAGGAGTGGCGAAGTTGGCGTTGTTGAAGGATTCGCCATCCTGTGCCTCGGCCCGTACTTCGTCGCGTTCGGAGCCAATTTCAGTGTAGTTGAACCGCTGAAAATTGCCCGCAGCCTCATCGAAGCCGTAATGGTAGGTGATGTCGTGCATGATGTTGTTCATGTAGAACAACTGGGTCACGGCGGCATCTTGCTGCTCATTCGGTGATTTGGTAGGGCTAAATTCAAAATCGAAGGTCAAGTCAGGACCTCCGTCTGGTTCATCGTCATTCGACTGGTTCTGCGCGTTGATATCTGCGTAGGCATGCACGTTATTGCCCCGTGTAATGGTGAATTCCGGTCCCGGAATCCCGTTGGTATCGTGCCAACCCAGGGGCGAAGCTTCCGGATCGGCAGGATCGACAATAACCTCCTGCTCCCCGTGAATGGGACTCTCTACGTCGAATGGAAATACGTGATACGTGCCGTTTTGAAGCAGGGGGAATGACTGGTGGTCGTCTTCCTGGTGGAGGTGATGGCTCAGAGCGGCATTTGCCTCTGTTTGGCCCGCAGGGTGCTCATGCCGGCAATAGAGAGTGTAGTTGTCTTTTCGAAGAATTTCCCCGTTGGCGGCATCGACCAGCACATTCCAGTAGTCCGAATGTCCGACCTGATCGATTGGAAGGCTCCAGGCCAGGAGGAGTTCCCCGGTTTTCGGATGGGGATAGTACACCAGTTTGCTGGTAATCGGCTGGCGCGATAAGTTCGGCACGTCGAAGCTGGCCGTTCCGGCATTGCGGCTGGCCGGGAGGGCTGTAATTTGGGGGCGATCGACGCCCAGGTGGGCCGCGGCGCTACGGATGGCTGCCTCGACGGTGAGCTTCGGCTGGCCACTGGCCGCGCGTCCGTTCGTGCCGCGCACCACTCGCTCGGTAGCGTGCAGAAGCTGCCCATCGGGCGAAAGGTGGACACTTAGGATGGCATTGTAAATCGGGACGGCTCCCACTTGCTGCTGAAAGTAGAAATGGGATGCCCCGTTGTGTGCACTCGCATATTGATCAACGACTTGCAACGATTGTAGGTCCGCTTCCGAAATGGACCAGTGCCGACACTGCTCTTTCAGTAATTGAAGTGCCCGATCGGTACGCAGTTGTGCGTGGAGGGATGAGAACATCGTGGTGCATAGAAGGCACCCGACCAATAGAAGTAATTGACGGATCATTGTTGACGATAGGAATTGAAAGAAATCGCGAGGGCGCACAAAATTATTGATAAAAAACCGATTACAGGTAGTAAACGAACATCTAATCCCACTAATTGGAAATTTGACCGACAGTTTCGGAGAAGCCTGACTACCTTTGACTCATGGCCGACAAGGGATTAATCTACGGCAGGCACCCCGTGTTGGAGGCGCTCGAAACGGCTGCACCAGTCGAAAAAGTCATTTTGCAGCAAGGGACCCGAGGCGAATTTGAACGGCAGCTCCGGCACCTCTGTCGCGATCGGGGGGTGCCGCTCCAGGTTGCTCCCCGCGAGCGCATCGACCGACTGGTTCGGGGGAACCACCAGGGGGTTGTGGCGCTGCTGGCCGCAGTAGCCTATCAGCGGGTTGAAGATGTGTTGCCGTTGATTTACGAGCAGGGGGAAGTACCTCTATTGCTGTTGCTGGACGGGGTGACGGACGTGCGCAACCTCGGAGCGATTGCGCGATCGGCGGAAGTGGCCGGTGCACACGCCCTGGTAGTGCCGCGCAGTGGATCGGCCGGGCTCAATGCCGATGCCGTCAAGTCTTCCGCCGGGGCCTTATTACGCCTGCCGGTGTGCCGGGAGCAGAGCCTAATCAGCACGACGGAGTTTTTGCAATCGAGTGGCCTGCGGGTTTACGCCAGTGATCTGTCGGGGGATGAATGGCTGCACGAGTTGCCACTTCGAGAGCCGGTAGCCCTGATCCTCGGCAGCGAGGGCAGTGGAATTAATCCGGCCCTGGCCCGGGTAGCCGACGAGCGATTCCGCATCCCACAACGGGGGCAGCTGAATTCCTTCAACGTCTCCGTGGCGGCGGGGATTATGCTCTACGAAGCCATGCGCCAACGATCCTAAGAAGCTGTTTTAAACAGCTTCTTAGAATTTATCTATTTTTGCGACCTATTTCAGTTGCCGCCGGTGAGCTGCCCCGTGGTTGCCTGCCTGAGACGGCCCAGCACATGATTTATGATTCTCAGAACGGAAATTGCGAAGATTCTTCAGAATCCGCCCATCGATACGAAAGTGACTGTCATGGGATGGGTTCGGGCCTTTCGCTCGAATCGATTTATCGCCCTGAATGACGGCTCCAGTCCCGATAACCTACAGGTGGTTGTTGACCACGAAACGATGGAGGAGGAGGTGCTACAGCAAATCACCTTCCACGCTAGCGTCAGCGTCACGGGGCAGGTCATCGAAAGCCAGGGAAGTGGCCAGGCAGTCGAGATCATCGCAGATAATGTGGAAATAGTGGGAGGCGCAGATCCGGAGGCCTACCAACTGCAGCCGAAGCGCCAAACCATGGAGTTTCTCCGCGAGCACGCCCACTTTCGCCTGCGTACCAACACCTTTGGTGCCGTGTTCCGCATCCGTCATGCGTTGGCGTACGCAGTGCACAAGTACTACAACGAACGGGGGTACTACTACCTGAATACGCCCATTATCACGGCCTCGGATGCCGAGGGGGCGGGCGAAATGTTTCGCGTGTCAACGCTTCCGCTCGATTCGTTGCCCCGCACCGAAGAGGGCGGCATCGATTGGTCGGAGGACTTTTTCGGGAAGGCTACCAACCTGACGGTTAGTGGGCAGTTGCAGGCGGAAATTGGTGCCTTATCGCTTGGAAAGGTATATACCTTTGGCCCTACCTTCCGGGCGGAAAACTCCAATACGACCCGGCACCTCGCCGAGTTTTGGATGATCGAGCCGGAAGCAGCCTTTTTCGATCTGGAAAATAACATGGCCCTGGCGGAAGACTTCGTCAAGTTCCTGATCAACTTTGTGCTGGACAACTACCTGCCCAGCCTCGAATTTCTCGACCAACGTATCCAACAGGAAGAGAAGCAATTACCGCAAGACAAGCGCCGCCCGATGACGCTCATCGAGATGTTGCGCTTTGTAGTCGATAATGAATTTGAGCGCATCACTTACACGGATGCCGTCGAGATCCTCCGCCGGAGCAAGCCCTTCAAGAAAAAGAAATTTCAGTTCGAACCGACCTGGGGCGTCGATCTACAGGCAGAGCATGAGCGCTATCTCGTCGAAAAGCACTTCCAACGACCGGTCATCGTCCGGGATTATCCGAAAGATATAAAGGCCTTTTACATGCGTCTCAACGACGATGGTAAAACAGTGGCGGCTATGGACGTGCTGTTTCCCTACATCGGCGAAGTTATTGGCGGCTCCCAACGGGAGGAACGCCTGGACGTGCTGCGCAGCCGGATGGCCGAAATGCACATTCCCGAAGAAGAGCTCTGGTGGTATCTCGAACTTCGAAAGTTCGGCAGCGCCCCCCACGCCGGCTTCGGACTCGGGTTCGAGCGCATGGTCCAGTTCATCACGGGCATTGGCAATATCCGCGACGTGATCCCCTTTCCGCGCACGCCGAAGAATGTGGCATTTTAATTAGACCTCCAGGTATATATAAGATCAAAGGTCTAAAAATCTAACTATCTATACCTCACGGTTTAAAGAGTCGCTGTCGAAACGCGAACCGGTAAATCCGCTCCTCCAACGGTACGACCAGCTCGGCATTTCTCCATTCATCCACCCGGGGAAATACGACTTTTCCGTACACGCGTTCTCCCGGTTGCACATGCGTGCGCCGCAGAGCGTGATCCAGCCAGAATAGCCGATCGGTGGTGGGCGGAAGCTCCTCCGGACCAGGAAGGTAATAGGAGGCGCTGACCGGAGAAGTAGCAGCCAGGATTGCATTTATGGCAAGAGGCGAGAGATCGACGGCAATGTTCACATCGTCTACTTCGAAGCTATCACCGTCGCCGTCCGAGTCGGAGGCAATGGCTGCAATCGTACCGGCCAGGATAACGACACCGGTGGCAACCAGCGCGTTCTTTTCGTTGGCCTCCCGGCGCGATGCATCCATATCCATCGTCAGGCGATGTACTTCAGGATTGACCGCCCGAACGTTGTTCCCATTTGGCCCTTCGAGCTTGATGTGTTTGGGGTCGATTAGAACGGCTTGGTCAGCCAGGTCATTGGTCACCTCTACATCGAAAATCAGGTAGTCCCGATCGGCATCCAGGAAGGCGGTCTCCACGCGGACGGCGTTCAGGGTTTGGCCTACGTAGGCATTCCCGTAAAACCAGCGGATAGACGGGGCATCCTTGTCTACCGGTTCCAGTCGGGCAATTGGTTTCGGCGAGAAGCAGCTGGACAAGAGGAGTAGGGGTAAAGGAAATAGTAGTAAGTATCGGATCATGTATTAGTCAGTTAGATTTTAGTGCGCAGTGCTGTAGTCGTCAGGCTTCTACGGCTCTTTCAAACTCAGCGATTTGTAATCTCCCCTAAGTTATCCCTCTGGCAGAGGAAAATCCAGCCCCATCCTGTTAAGGTCCTGCTAAAGTTCGGGAGCCCCCATCCGTGGGAAATGCGGGTGATGCCCTATCTCGCTGCATTTATTATTTCTGGAGAACCTGGTCTTGACAGCTATGCTTTTATTGCCTATATTACTATCTCCATCCAATTCGACCATTTGCTCCTGTTTGGTAGCTGTTGGTCTCATCCATTCAATTTCCACACGGCCGTTCACATTGCTGGTAGTCGCGTGCGAGTCGCACGTTTGGGCTTCCTGCATCCCTCTGGGTTTGGCAGGTTTGGCGGGCGGGCTATTTTATTTCCCACCCACATATGGTGTGCGGTGGGCCAAGCCGGCAACCGGTCGTGAGACGGAGCCGCAAGCTCGTGCATTGGTAAAACGTTTTATGGAAGGTTCATTCCAAACCAAATAGGCAGCAAACAGTAGACAGCAGATCGTAGTGGGCTGTAACATTTCCGAAAGTTCGTCGACTAACCGGTTGGTTCAATCGAGAAAGCTATTCGAAAATCCCGCAGCTTTATCACTTTGTTAACGTATTCTTAAAATATATTATCTGATGGGTGTATATATAGAGTCCAAAAACCTCACGAAGGATTTTGGAGACCTACGCGCTGTCGATCGCCTGAGCTTTCGGGTGGAATCGGGCGAGATTTTTGGGTTGCTCGGGCCCAACGGAGCGGGTAAAACAACGACGCTGCGGATGCTCTCCGGCTTACTAAAGCCTACGGAAGGGAGTGCCGAAATATCGGGCTATTCCGTGCATAACCAGGCAATCGATGCCTTGGTCCGGCTAGGATTCCTTACTGGAGAAATGGATTTGTACCGCCGGCTCAATCCGCGCGAATTACTTACCTACTTCGGAAAGTTGTACAGTGTGCCAAAATCAACGCTGGATGCTCGGGTTGATCTCCTGATTGACGCCTTTGGCATCACAGAGTTCGAAGACCGCAAATGCGAAACCCTGTCCACCGGGCAGAAGCAACGGGTGGGCATTGCCCGCACGTTGGTGCACAATCCCGAGGTAGTAGTGCTCGATGAGCCCACGACGGGGTTGGATATTATGGCTTCCGAGTTTATCCTCCAATTCATTAAGCAAATTGCGGAAGAACAGGGCAAAGCCGTCATTTTCAGTACGCACAATCTGGCGGAAGTAGAACGGCTGTGTGATCGGATTGCGATCATCCACCGTGGTCAGTTGCACTATCTCGGTACTCCCGATGGCTTGCTTGCCGAGACGAATACCAACAGCCTGGCGGCGGGCTTTTTTCAGTTGGTGGGCGGCAGTCAGTCCATCGGGAATATGCAATTCTCCATCTCTTCAAATGTCTAACTCATGCGTTTCCCAATCATAACAACCATTTTCCGAAAAGAACTCCGCGAGGTCCTGCGCGATAAGCGCATGGTTTACCTTGTAATTTTACTTCCTTTCTTTCTCTATCCGGTCCTCTTTTTCATCATCGGCAAGCTCAGTGCCTCTTCAGATGAAAAAATGGATACCGAAAAAGTAAGTGTGATCCTCAATCCGGAAGCAGAAGCGACGCCGGTTTACGAGCTGTTGAGCCAAGATACGACCCTAGACGTGCGTTTGGGCAACGTAGATCGGGCGCACATCGATACCCTGGCAAAGACCATCGGAGTGGTAGTGCCAGCCGATTATGAGCAGCAATTAGAAGCGGGCGGCTCTACGCCTATTCAAATCCTGGCCGATCAGTCGAAGGAAGTAGTAGAGGCCCGCGTGGCGGTGATTAAAGCCCGGCTGGCCGGACTCAACCAACAATTGCTCCAGCAGCGACTCCAGGCTTCCGAAATTGATCCGACCTTTATTGAACCTCTACAAATCCAGACAGACAATCTGGCTACGCAGGAATCAATCGTCGGGCGGGCAGCCGGTTCCTTCTTACCTCTTATCATCCTGCTGTTTATTTTCGTCGGCTCTATTTACATCGCCATCGATATTTCCGCAGGCGAAAAGGAGCGCAAGACTTTGCAAACACTATTCACTGCTCCGGTAACGACGAGTGAAATCATCGCCGGAAAATTCCTCGCCGTCAGCGCCGTGGGGATCACCAGTGCGCTCGCAAATATTTCTTCGCTCATTGCCAGCATGTTCCTGCAGGTCAGCCTGATGGGAGTCGACACCAACAAGATAACCCTGAGTCTGAGCGGGGCTGACATCTTCTGGCTGGTGGTATTGGTGTTGTTGTCTACCATCTTCATTGCGGCGCTTTGCCTGGGTATCATGTTGCTGGCTAATAGTTATAAAGAGGCGCAGAGTTACGTCAGTCCGTTGATGATGTTGGTCCTTCTTCCGGGCATCGCCGCCCAGGTTCCGACCATCGAGCTGGACACTACCACTGCCCTCATTCCCATGCTCAACATCAGCCTGGGGATCGGCTCCATCTTCAAAGGGGATTATTCGATCGCCCTCATCGGAATGGTATCGGGCTTCGCACTGCTCTATGGGTTCATCAGCTTGTGGATTGCCAGTAAGACCTTTGGTAATGAGAATGTGGTGAATGGAGAGAAAGTAAATTTAAAGCAGTTATTTAGCTTTGGCACACGATCTTGATCGATCCGCAATTTTGCCTACGACTTACAACCGAGACATGCTCATCGACCTCTCTCATCCACTTCAGACGGGCATGCCCGTTTATCCGGGCGATCGACCGCCCGATTTCCGGCCGCGCACGACGCTGGAGCGCCACGGCTACGCCGTGATCGACCTGCAAATGAGCACCCATACGGGTACGCACATTGACGCGCCCTGCCATATGGTGCCCGGAACCCGCTCGCTCGACGCATTTGGAGTAGACAAATTTGTCGGGCCCGGTGTGGTCCTGGATGTGCGCGGCCGCAAGGCGATCGAACTGGATTTTCTTCAGCTACACATTGCCGCAATCGAGGCCGTTGATTTCGTGCTGTTTTACGCCGGGTGGCAGGAAAAGTGGGGCACCGAAGCCTACTTCCATCCCTTCCCCAGCCTGACGTCGGAAGCCGCCGAATGGATGGGCAATCAATCCTTGAAAGCCATCGGATTCGATCTCATCTCGGTGGATGCCATTGACGCAGAGGTGTTCGTCAATCACCACATATTGTTGGGCAAGGATATCCTCGTGGTGGAGAACCTGACCAATCTGGATCGCCTGTTGGGAAAAGCATTCGAATTCAGTTGCCTGCCGCTGCACCTCAAGAATGCGGACGGGTCGCCGGTGCGGGCGGTGGCACGCATACTTTAACAACCAGGAAGCGCAGCTTTTGCAAGGATATCCTGCATTGTCCTTCCTAACTTTTTTCCGGTCGCGTGGTTGGTTCTTTCGAACAAACAATCGCAAGCGTGAAAACCAAAACGTGCGCCACTTGTGAAGCCGATCACACCCTACTATTTCGGGTGCAACTCCGAAAGGGAAAGAAATGGGTGTTCGTATGCAAAACTTGTTGCGAAAAGCACCAAGAGTTGCCGGACTACCGCTACGGGGGAACTTGGAAGGGGAGTCGGCATTGAGTGAGTACTTTAGGCGGTTAGTATACTGTCTATTAAGGTTTTAAGAAAAAATGGCCGATATTAAAGTACCAAGATACTAAGGTACCAAAGTACTAATTACACGTTCTCAGTGATGCCTCTAGCTTTTGAAACGGATCGGTTGTTTCTTCAGCCCACTTCCGAGGAGGATGCGGCCTTTATTTTGGAGTTGTTTAATACGCCGAAATGGTTGCAATACATCGGCGACCGGAACCTGCGCACGGAGGAAGATGCCCGGGCTTATATTCGCAATCGGATGCGTCCTCAACTGGAACGGCTGGGCTATTCCAACTACACAATGATTCGCAAAGCCGATCGGATGCCCATCGGCATTTGTGGCCTGTACGATCGAGCCGGATTGGAGGAAGTGGACCTCGGGTTTGCGTTGCTGCCTGCGTTTGAGCGATTGGGGTACGCGCGCGAGGCATCCCAACGGCTCTTGCGGGCCGGATTCGAGGAGTTTGGTCTCCCGTGCGTACA
This sequence comes from uncultured Saprospiraceae bacterium, assembly GCA_964504335.1. Classification (GTDB taxonomy): domain Bacteria; phylum Bacteroidota; class Bacteroidia; order Chitinophagales; family Saprospiraceae; genus CAZDET01. Next base: position 74,216 of record CAZDET010000008.1, on the reverse strand, counting down.
GGCTATCACTGTGCGGGAAAATGCGGCTTCCCAAAAGCTACTCGAACGCCTGGGGTTTGCGTTCGTCCGGGAAGTGCGGTTGCCGCCCGATACGGAACGCTTGCTGCTGTACGAATGCCGTACATTCTCAGAAGGAGATGGCGAACGCTAACTGGCATGGAAGTACCGCAACACGTCGGGGCGTCGTCAGCTCTCGATCCGCCACCCGGGTGGTTTCGCACCCGGATCGGACCAGCGTGAGGCTGGCGCGTGGATGCGCTTGCAGGGGGAAATCCGCTCGGTAGCGGTCGGCCCGAAGCACTTCGAGGTCGTCGAGAAAAGGGAAGTGTTGGAAGTGGGTGGTAGGTTTCATATTGCGTTGAGCGGAAAATACGAAAATCTGGATTGTTGACTTTCCATGCCTATGCTATTAAAGAATTGAGCTGCAACCGTATTGGAAATTCCGTTGCACTAACACCTAATGGCACACACGAATCAACTAAGCGCTTGTACATTCATAAAGTAGGGGACCCGCAGAGAGAGGGGATGAACGAAACACGCCCTCCTCATTCAACCTCCGGCGCGGAACGGTATGTTGGTACTTTGGTCTCTCGGGACGTGTAACTAAAGTACTAGTACAACCTGACTAAAGCGCTATCAATAATAGAAATTCGGATTATTGTTGAAGGCGCTGTACTGCGGCTTGCGACAAGGGCTAAGCCTGATCCGAATGGCGCGTCAAAATGAACCCGGATCGCTTGGATTTGATAAAATGCTACCGCCACACCCCTGCCAACGTCCAATATTGCCCCTCTACCAATTGTACCTCCCCTTGTTCCGCAAACAGCATCACCTCCTGGAAATCCGCATTTGGAAAGAAAATATCCGTCATCACGGTAAAGTAGTCATCCGTAAAGAGCTCTAAAGAGCTTTTATCGAAAAAGAGATGTAGACCAATGGTTTCCGATTCGGATACCCGCGGGGCATAGTGCACATCGGTGGCAAAGGCCTCCATAAAATCAACGTTGCCCGATTGCCGGCGATCGGTGAAGTAGGCATTGCGATCGCGGTCATAGCCGACGGTGATACATTCACCAGCCGGATTGTACAGGCGAATGCCGAAGCGACTAGCGGTGGAGGAGGCCAGCTCAAATTGCAATTGAAATTCACTGACGGACGGATCAAAATCCGCATTCTCCAGCACCAATGAATCGGTAATGGTTTGAGCAGCAATGGGATATTCATTAGCACGCAGGTCTTGGAGCTCTGCCACAGGGCGGACTTGCATGCGGTAGCCTTCCGGCCTGTTTTCCAGCTCTAGTCGGCGAGGTATCGTCATGGCGCTGCGCCAATCGTAAGTGGGCACCACGGTGGCATATTGCCAGTTACTCATCCAACCTAGTAGAATGCGGCGGCCGTCGGCTTCGGGCATATTCGACCAGGTGACGCCAGCGTAATTATCCCGACCATAATCCATCCAGAGAGTATCCGTAGGTGATTGCCGGTTTTCCAGCGAAAAGAAGGTGCCATCGAAGGAACCCACAAAGTACTGCTGGCCGGTGCCTCCGTTGGGGCTGCCCGCCTGCACACTTACCAGCAGCACATATTGGGCTGTTCCATCATTGGTAGCCTGCATCGTGAAGAAGTCGGGGCATTCCCAGACCCCCTCGTGGCTACCAGCGTTCTTGCCGAAGGCACTCAGGAAGTTCCAATCGATTAGATTGGGCGACCCATAAAAGTGAATCTCATCCTTGGCTGCCAACACCATCACCCACTGGTTGGAGGCGGCGTCCCAAGTAACTTTCGGATCGCGAAAATCACGAATGCCCGTATTCGGAATCACTGGATTGCCCGGATACTTTGTCCAGGTACGACCCCGGTCGGTGCTGTAGGCAATGCTTTGTACCTGAAAATCATCACGGCCGGCTTGCTCACCTTCCATATTGTGGTGGGTAAATAGTGCTACGAGCGGTGGATTATCGGCTGTACCTAAGCCACTGGTATTGTCGGCATCGTATACGGCACTGCCGGAAAAAATGAGCCCCAGACTATCCGGGTAAAGTGCAATGGGCAGGTGCTCCCAGTGAAGCAAATCGGTCGAAATGGCATGGCCCCAGTGCATCGGCCCCCACACATTGCTATCCGGATAATGCTGGTAGAACAGGTGGTATTCGCCGTCGAGGTACACCATCCCATTAGGATCGTTCATCCACTGCTGGGGAGGGGTGAAGTGGTATTGCGGGCGGTGTTGCTCAGTGTAGTAATTTGCATTTTGGACAGGCGGAGTGGTCGTTTCCTCTTCCGACAATTCCGGAGGCTGGCAAGCCACCAATAAACTAATACACAGAATCCCTACGATCCGTTTCATAGTCTAAATATTATTGTTGTTCTTTAATAAATCGGAAGGTTGCCGCCGTACCTGCTGCATTTTGCAGTTGCCCGAAGAGCATTCCCAGATATTGAATTTGTTGTAGATCTATCGAAAGTTGATTCGTACCGGTATTTGGTATAAAACGTTGGTGCACCATTCTTCCGATCGAATCAAACAGTTGCAATTCTAAGTCTTGATGTTGCAATTCGACAGGTAAGACCACATCGATTCGGTCGATTGCCGGATTCGGACTTACTACCAAGTTAGTCGCTATCGGCTGCGGATTGCGGGTACTGGTAAAGAGCCGATTGGGTAATGCCCCAGGCGGGCAGCTAATTTCTGGAAACGCTTGCTCTTTATCGCCAATGTCCCAAGCCCGGTAGCGCACCAATTCCAGGCTTCCCGGTTCTTCAACCACCAGATCAACGCGGTCACTTCCCATCGAAGGATAGACGCGGGCCGATAAGACCACTAAATCATCTACGAATACCTCCAGGGTCGAATGGTCTAGAAACACCCGTACCCGCAAACTGTCGTCGGCTCGGTACGTATAGTCTGAAATGCGGGAATCTTCCACGGTATTGTAAGGAGACGAAAAAGTTCGGTTGATTCCCAATTGGTTTCTTCCCTTATCAATCACAATGCGGGTCAATTCACCACCGCTCTCGCTCTTGTAAACCTGAATGGAAAATTTATCTACCTCGGGTGCGTAAATTTCGAATTCTAATTCAGATTGGATGCCCTGGTATTCCGGCAAATTAAAGGAGGTGCCATTCTGAATAGTTCGCTCCTCCACCAGGGTTTCGGCCCCTCGCGCCCGGCATAAGTTCGGATGTGGGATCGTCGCCAGCGTCACCTGGTCATCGAGCAGTCGTAAGACGCGCGGCACGGAAAAAGTCTGCCGCCAACCCGCTGCCTCCTGATCGGCCACATTGCGATCTTCGGGTATAATACCAATGTAGGTCAACTGCCCTGCCGAATCCTGACCAATCGCAGGAGCCAGCATGTGCCGGGAGATTAGCTCCATATCGCGTGGCTCCGCCTCATAGGGGGTAAACTTGCTGCCGTCAAAGGATCCCACCCAGTAAATGGCACGGGCTGGTGCCCCAATATTTACCGGAGTAGCCACGAATAGGTAATCCGTCTCATTGATTCGATTGAAGTAGGGCATTTCCCAGAACCGACCATGCGATCTCGGGTCGAACGTTTCGAATATGGGCGGGATGGACACCCAGTTGATATAGTCCTGGCTGGTGTAGCTCATTAGCAGACCGCCTGCATTGCCCGCTTTGCCGGAGCCGACTACCATGTAATACGTATCCCCTTCCTTCCACACATAGGGGTCGCGAAAATCCTGATTGGGGATATTGCTCGGCACCCGGTCGATGACCGGATTTTGTGCCACCGGTTCCCAGGCCAATAAGTTGGAATCGACGAATTCGGCAATGCCAATACCGGCAAAGGCCCCATTCACTCCAGTATAGGCGATGACGGGCTCCTCATTCTCGTTAAAGAAGGTGGTACCCGACCAGACGCCGATACTCGAAAAACCGGATTGCGGCCGAAGTACCATTCGCTCCTCTTTCCAGGTTACCAGATCCGGACTTGACAAGTGGCCCCAGTGCATAAAATTCAGGATCGGGGCATTGGGGTTTTTTTGGAAGAATAGGTGGTATCGATCATTGAAATAGGTAAACCCATAGGCCTCGTTGGCCCAACTCGTGTTAGGCATGAAGTGATAGCGCGGCCGCAGATAATCATCCGGATGCCGTACGGCAGGGTCGATAAACAGGTCCGTTTCTATTCGACCAATCGAATTGTAACGGGCCAAAATTTCTTCTGGATTAAAAGTGGTATTGAACAGCGCTACTCGATCAAGCGCTCCATTGGCCGTAGTTGTATTGAATCCAAAAACTTCTTCTTGAGCGTTGCTGCGTCCTATCAGCAGGTTTGTACTCGTGGCCGTGAAAGAAAGTGAATCGTGCACGCCGAGGGATCGCTGCCCGGCCAATACTCCATTGAGGTAGATTTCGGCACGCTGATTATCCAGGTTTACCTGCGCTACCAGGTGGGTCCATTCGTAGACAGGCATGATCGAATCAGATCGCACAAAGTAATTACTCCCATCCGCAAAGATTTGGAAACCGGGTAAGCCGAAGGGAGAAATGGTAAGTTGGAACCCACGGCCATTCCCTTGCTGGCTAATGAGACCCAGAGAACTGCCATTGAAGGATTCGGTGGCGTACCAAACCTCTACGGCAAATTCACGCTGCACGTTGGCATTAAAATCAAAAAAACCGCTAGATTGGATGTAAGTCGAATGCCCGTCAAAACGCAACGCATTGCCGAATGGTCCCGCTACGCGCTCCGGCCGATCGAACAGGTTTAAGATAGGTAATTGTAGGCTACTGTTGGATTCTAGGGTAGCGGTGCTGCCGCTAGCTTCTTCAAAATCCAATAAAAAGAAGGGCTCCTGAGCTTGTATGGTGTATACCATACCGATAAGTAACGCACCAACAAAAAAACGCATATGGCAATTGGAGATTGAAGGGAACGATGCGCTCCAGAAAGCGCATCGTTCCAATATGGATAAGTATGAATGAAATTTACTGAATATACTGATCAATGGCATTCTTCGTCATACCATCAACGGTAGAAGGACGCGGACGGCCATCCAACAGGTCCCACTCGTATGCGCCCAGGCCAATCACGAGCACATCACCTTGGTAGTCGCCCGTAGCCGGGAATTCAACGATTGCTCCCAACTCAATGCCATTCGCCGCAGGGTCCCATTCGAAAGAACTGCGGACGACAGAATTGGTTTGCATTTCGAATTCTGTTTTCTTAGCGTTCGGATCATCCGCGCCGCTCGGAAGGTCGGGGAAAAAGCGGTTGAAATCCCAGATGTGGCCCCGGTTTTTCTTCGTCCCGCCTGTGCTCAGGCCGATACCGTCGTAGGTGACCCCTTCGAAGGTATAGGACGTTCGATCCAAACCGGCGTAAAGAAAATAGGTCTCGTTGGTAGCCGGGTAATCGTCATCATTGAAAATTCCGTTAATGAAGGACACACCCCAGGTATCCGGATTATCAATTGATTCTTCTCCTCCGGTATCGTAGTTGGTTGGCCCAAACATCGGTGCAATCCGGCCAATTTCCGCTACGTAAGACCCTGTCAAACCGGTCAGCAGCAGATTACCGCCGCCTTTCACGAATTGCTCGACCACAGATGCCGCGTTAATGGCGCTGGCTGGTAAAACTTCGAAGGCTTCAAAGTGGTCTGGTCCATTCCCATCTGCATCAAACAGGTGGGGGAAAAAAGCCATATCGTTATCGTTTTGGTCTTCCTTCCGTGGGAAGGTGGTATAGTGGAACCAGATCGCACGCGCCGTAGAAATCGAATTGGCCGTCAGTTGTGAAAATGGAATGTAAGCGGCCTGGTCACGATAGGTATCCATGGCCCACTGGTAAGCCACCCGAATTTCCGGATCGAGGGAAGCCATATCTGCTGCCTCCCCCACCAGTGCGATACGCAGTGGGTTAGGACCTTCTTCCAAAATTACCGTGTAGGTCGTCATGCTTGGTCCGTTGGTCACAGTGAAGTCGACAGGGCCATTGCTGAAATCAATCGCAGTAACCGACGGGTCTGGAGAAATGGTAGCTCCCATAGGCAGTGTAACCGTACCCATTATGGCGCTCACATCCTCTCCAAATGGGTATTGGACGGTGATCGTCAAAGAAGCCACATCAATGGCCCCAACTGCGTCGAACGGTGCAGTAATCCGGAACAGAGTGATGTTCGTTGGCTGCTCCGATGGTTCGTCGTTGTCGTCACAGCCGGTCCAAAGACCAACCACCATTAGGCAGAAGATCAGTCTCAACATGGTTTGCATACTTATTGAATTTAGTCGCGAAAGTTTGGATTAATAATTCTCGTTCTGGACGAATTGTCCAGGAGCAAGGTCAATTTCTCCCTGTGGTATGGGGAGGTATTCGTGTTTATTCGCTTGGAAAAAGGCCCCTTCCAAGTAGGTTGCATTCGGGGCTTCCGATGCGTAATAATTGTTTATCGCTTGAGCTACATTGCCGTAGCGCACCAAATCGTAGAATCGGTGGCCTTCCATAGCCAACTCTAAGCGGCGCTCAAACCGAAGGGCACGGCGCGCGTAGTCCTGCGTCCAAAGGTCGGCTGGATACAATCCAATTAGATAATTAGCGGCATCTCCGCTACCATCCAGGCGCTGCACGTAGCGTCCATCCCTGGCCCGCTGTCGAACTTCGTTGATGAGTTGGCGGGCTTCGTCGAGCCCCGAATTACTTTCGATTAGCGCTTCGGCGCGCCAGAGTAATACCTCTGCGTAACGGATGATATTGAAATTTAATCCGGAGGCTGCCCAAGGGAAGGAGTTATGCACCCGCGGATCATTCGGTGCAATGACGTGCTTCTTGCCGGAGAAGCCCGGGAAATAATCCTCACTCCGTACCCAGTTCAGGTCGTATAGTGCTGAACCTTTCCAGGGAATACCGATTCGCCCCACCGTATGATCCAGTCGAGGATCGAGGTTGCCCGAGAAGGTACCCGTAACGTCTCCATCATCGAAACTGTCGAAGAGTGGCAAGCCATCCGCATCGGTTTTAAAGGCATTCACGAGGTTCTGGCTAGCGTGATAGAAGTCGTCTCCATTGGCGTAGGCACCACCATCGATACCCGGCCCAAGTGTGACATTCAGCAAGTTCCCCCAATTGTGATTTGCAAAAATATTGGCCGTTGAAAACTGAATGGTAAAAACCGATTCTTCGGCATTTTCAAAATCGAGGGTAGAGAGATCGTCAAAATTGGAGAGCAATCCGTAAGGCCCTCCCATAACGAAGTTGGTATTCGCGAGTGCTTCTGACCATTCGCCGCGCTCGATATTGAATTTTGCGAGATAGGCCGCCGCCACATACTTATTCACGCGCCCTACCTCCACTGTTTCTAATGGCAATCCGGCGAAGGCGGCAGTGAGATCATCTTTAATGAATTGCCATACTTCATCGGATGTAAAGTCCCGATTCCCCACCATCGTCGCATCTGCCATTTCATCGAGATATGCGATGTTGTTGAAGTTGCGCTTCAGTTCGAAATGGAAGTGCCCCCGCAACAGTCGCATTTCAGCAATGCGTTGGCTAGTTGGGTAATTCGGATCGTTTAAATTTTGAATTTCGCGTATGGCCAGATTACACCGGGCAATTCCAAAGTAACCGTTGCGCCACTCTTGGAAAACGGCAAAGTTGGTCGGATCCATGGTTGCCGTTTCCAGTTGGTGAATATCGGTACGGTCACCGATACCGCCACCACCTTTCCAGGCATCATCGCTGCGCACGTCAATAATCCAGTTGCTGGAAGGACCGGCAAAGGACTCCGCATTGCCAAAGAAATGCCCTCCGAGTGCCTGGTAAGCAGCGATTACCAATTTATCCACTGATTCGGCGCTCGAAACACCTTCGGCCAGGACCCCCTTGGGTTGAGTGTCCAGTAAGTCTTCCTGGCAAGCGCTGAACACGAACAGACCACTTACCAGTAGCAAAAAGTTGAATTTAGATATATAATTACGCATCGTTATAGGTTGATATTGAGGCCAAAGAGAAAGGTTCTTGCGAGGGGATAGGCTCCGTTGTCGATACCAGGAATGTTGGCATTACTCTCGAAGGGTAATTCCGGATCTACACCCGAATAATCGGTCAGGATGGCAAGGTTTTGTCCCTCTACGTAGATTTGGGCCTGAATGCCGCCCAGTAAGCGAGCAGGAATCTCGTAGCCAAGCTTTACGGAGCGGACCTTGAGGTAGGAACCATCTTCTACGAAGTAAGAGGAAACCCGACCAATTTCATTATTGCCTTTATCATCTACGGTAACTTGCGGAATGGAGCTGCCTGGATTTTCGGGTGTCCATGCATTCAACAGTCGCGTACTGTGGTTGAAGAGTTCGGTTTGAGCAAAATCGGTGTAAATGAGGTTCCGGTTGTATACTTCATTCCCCTGTGAGCCATAAACGGAGGCGGATAGGCTGATGCCCTTATAAGCTAATCCCAGGCTAAGGCCGTAAGTAAAGTCGGGCTGGAAGCTGCCCAAATAAACGCGGTCCAAATCGCTGATCACCCCATCGCCGTTGGTATCGCGGTAGCGCAAGCGCCCCACATCCTTGCCCAATTGGTCGGCGTGGGCCTCCACTTCCGCCTGATCCTGAAAGATTCCGTCTACCTGGAAGCCATAGAACACACCGTAAGGCCGTCCTTCTACTATTCGAGAGATTCCATTACCTACCTCGATAAAGTTTTCGCCTTCATTTCCAGTATTCACGGGGAAGTTGAAGGCCGTAAAAGTGTTATTATAAGTGGTGAAGTTGACGTCCAGATCCAGATTTAAATCGCTTCCAATCCGGGTGCGGTAGCCCAACTGCACATCTACCCCATTGTTTTCCATGCTACCGATATTGACGACTGGCGGTAAGCCCTCGCCCTGAGTAGCGAGTAGCGGTGGTCGGAACAGGATATCGTCTGTATTCTTCTCCCAGTAGTCCGCTTCTAGCGTTACCTTTCCATTGAGCAAGGACGTGAAGAAACCGACGTTGATATTCGTGGTGGTCTCCCACAAGACGTTAGGGTTTCCGCGGGAAAGCACGATAAATCCTTGCTCTACTCCAGTATTTGATCCGCTGAGGTCGTAATCAGCATTGTTTACATTCGGTCCGAATAGGGAAAGCTGAGTAAAATCATCTGCCGTTTGGTTACCCAATTCGCCCCAGCTCGCTTTTAATTTTAGCTCATCAAAGACCTGACTTAGTTTACTATCCTGAAAAAAGGATTCATTCGAAATGCGCCAACCTACCGACACGGCGGGGAAGTAGCCAATATCCGCAAAACGAGAGGTTTCATCACGGCGCATTGTACCCGTAATCAGATAACGGTCGTCAAATGCATACTCCAGACGTGCAAAGGCCGAACGAAGTGCAAAAGCCGTACCTCCACCGAAAGTCCGTGGGGTGCCTGATCCCGCTGATTGAAAGGTAAAGGCCGGATCTTCGATCAGGAATCCGGTATTTTCACCCACCAAAAACTCGTTGTCAAAATCGATGGTTTCGTATCCACCCAGTACTTTAAGGGCATGCTTTCCGGTATTGTAGCCGTATTCAATTGTACTCGTCCAGGTACGGGTGGTGCTTAGGTTATAATCATTGACCAGCAAGTTGTTCTGAATGTCGAAGTCTCCTTCGGTGAAGCGGGCCTGGAAGTCGCGCCGGAAAAATTGGTTGTAATCCAATCCGTAGCTCGTCCGAATTTGCAGGGTGTGCTCCCCCGCCAACCCTAGCGCTTCAAGTACATCTATACTAGCAAATACATTTCCGAAAACGCGGGTATTCCGGTTGTTGTCATCCTGATCTTTTTCCAGGACGCTTACCATGTTTCGCACATCCGGAAAACCTTCAATTTTACCCGCAAAATTACCTTCCACATCGAAAACGGGTAAGGTAGGGTGTTGCCGCAGCACATCCGTCGGGATACCATCCTGTCCGAGTTGAGTACCTACGCTAGTGATTGTAGAGAAGGCAACCGAGAGGTTTTCTCCAACCGTCAACCAGGGCTTCACCTTAAATTCTGTATTGAGTCGGGAATTAAATCGCTCAAAGCCCGTGAAGCGGATCAGACCATCCTGATCGAAGTAATTGAGTCCCAAGAAGAAGTTGCCCCGTTCGCCCCCTTGCCGGGCATTTAGATAGTATTGTTGTTGGAAGGCGTCTTCATAAACTTCGTCGTACCAATCCGTGCCTTCTGCGGTATACTGATAGATTTGACGGCCATTCGGGATAATGAAAGGGCGGGTATCTAAAACGGGTACTTCTCCTTCTCCGTAGGCAGGGTGACGGGTTGCCAGTCCGGCATTGGCCCGGGCTTGCCAGTATACTTCGCCCCATTCGGTAGCATTTAACAACTCAATCCGGCGCCCCAGGGTCTGAACGCCGCTAAGTGTACCAATCTCCAGGTTGAGGGATTCTCCAATGCCTTTTTTCGTAGTGATCACTACAACCCCCGCAGCGGCCCGGCTGCCGTAGATGGAGGCGGAAGCGTCCTTCAAAATTTGAATCGACTCGATATCTGTGTTACTGAGATTGTTGAGGTTGGCCGAACTGGTGGGTACTCCGTCGATAACGAAAAGGGGGTCGTTACTATTTACAGAAGTGATACCCCGAATTCGGATATTGGTGCGACCGCCTCCGGGTTCCCCATCCTGCGCAATATTTACCCCACTCACTTTGCCTTGCAGCGACTGAATGACGGTCGAATAATTCGATTTTGCCACATCTTCGACATCAACAACTGAAATGGCACCTGTGATGTCTGCTCGCTTTTGCTGCGAGTAGCCCACGACGACGACTTCATCCAGCAGACTACCCTCCTGCAAGCGAATAACTAGTTCCGCTCCGTCGGGCAAGTCGGTAATCGTTTGGGTAGTGAATCCTACGTACGAAACTGTAATACTATCAACTCCGGGCGGAAGACTTAATCGAAACGTGCCATCCACGTCCGTTATCGTTCCGGTATTCGAACCACCAGCTACTATACTAGCACCGATTAGGGGTTCGTCGGTGGCATCATCAACCACCAGTCCAGAGATGCTAATCTGTGACCAGCCTACCTGAAAGACCAGCATCAGGACACTTAGAATCAGATGAGTTTTTCGTTTATTCATATGTAAACGTTTTGCTAATTGGACTGCGAATCGGCATCTTGTCGTTTCGCTAAAAATTGTTCTAGACTTTTGATATTCATGGGAGGTGTTGCCCCGTCATGAGCCGCCACATAAGCTCCGGCGGCGGCAGCAAGCCGCAATCGTTCGGCAGGGGGCAGCTGCTGCATGCGCCCCACTAAATAGCCCGCCAGGAAGGCATCTCCACTTCCGATGGTGTCCTTGACGGCCACCGGAAAGACCTCCTGGTGGGATATGGTGCCATGGTCCAGTAAAATGGCTCCCTGCGAGCCAAGGCTGACGATTATCTCCTGTACCTGATAGTGCTGAGCCAGTTGATGCATCTTTTCCTCCAGCGAACCATGGATATCGTGCCATCCTGCCACTTCCGACAACTCTCCTTCGTTGAATTTGAGGACATCAGCAGCATGCAGTAGGGGGTCAACGATTTCCTGGTCGTAGTGGGGCGGACGAAAATTCACATCGCAAACCCGGGTATCGGCAACCTCAAGCAAAGCATGTAACGTCATGCGGGATTGCTTTTCCCGAGCGGCAAGCGTACCGTATACAAGGCAGGCTCCCGCTGCTGCCTCCTGATTTTGTGGTTGTAGCTGTATGTTATCCCAGGCTACCGGCCCGGTTATGGTATATCGCACTTCGTTGGTATCCGACAGATCGACATCGACCACACCAGTCGAATAGAGACGATCAACTTGCACCAGTCCCATATCCACCCCAAGGGAGCTAAATTGGTCCACTAGCTCAGCCCCTAGCGCATCGTCTCCAACCCGGCTGATTACGCTGACGGTCTTCCCCAATTGGGTAAGATGGGTGGCACAATTGACCGGAGCTCCCCCAGCTTGTTTGCCGGATGGTAGTAAGTCCCAAAGTACTTCGCCGAAACAAATCACATTTGACATCGCTATCGTCTTATAGATTGACCGGGTTCTGTGGTTACCATCTGTTCGTTGTCGCTCACCGAGCTATTCTTGCCTGATTTGAGGAGGCGGCTCTCCAGTTCTTCAAGCGAAACCCCCTTTGTTTCGGGCATCATGAAGGCCACAAACAATAGCTGGAATACCATCATGCTGGCGAAAATCGAGAAGAGGGTTGCTGGCCCGAGGGCCTTGGCTAGCATCGGAAAGGTACCGGCGATAATTGCCGCGAATATCCAGTGGGTACTACTCCCCAAGGAGGTACCGAAGGAGCGAACCTCGTTTGGAAAGATTTCGGAGATGAAGACCCAAATTACGGCTCCTTGGCCAATGGCATGAGCGGCGATGAAGACGAATAAACTAATCGGAACGACCAAGCCGGATAAACTCGCATAGAAAGCGTAGGCACAAACAGAAAGTGATACGATATATCCAATGCTACCGATGTACATCAGCTTTTTGCGGCCAAATTGATCGATGAGCAACATGCCCAGCATCGTAAAGAGTAAATTAATCGTGCCAATACCTACGCTTGCCAGTAATGACGCACTAGATTCTAAGCCGGCCAATTCAAAAATGCGAGGGGCATAATAAATCACCGCATTGATCCCCGAAACCTGGTTGAAGAAGGCAAAAAGAAAGGCAAGCAGAATCGGCCAACTATACTTACCGGACAAGAATTCTGAAAATCCTCCCCTTGCACCTTCTACATGTGAGGCCCGAATAGCCGCTAACTCTAACTCTACCGTATCGGGATTGACTTGTTGAAGCACCTCTGCTGCTTCTGCTTCGTTATCTTGTTTGACCAGTAACCAACGCGGACTCCGCGGCACTTGTAATATCATTACTACGAAGGCCACCGCGGGAATAATTTCGACTCCCAGCATCAGTCGCCAATCTCCTCCTCCAATGAGAAAATTGGACAGGTAGGCCACCATAATCCCTAGAACTATATTGAATTGAAAGGTAGCTACGAAACGTCCACGGTGACTGGCCGGAGCTATTTCAGAAATATACATGGGAGCCACCACGGAAGAAGCCCCCACTCCAAGGCCCCCTACGAATCGGGCCGTCATGAGCGTATATACATCCGGCGCAGCTGCAGAACCAATGGCGCTAATTAAATAGAGTACACCAATCCAGAAGAGGGTAGTCCGGCGCCCGTACCGATCGGCAGGAATGCCGCCAAAGAGGGCTCCGATAACCGTCCCGTAAAGCGCCATTGCCACCATTTGGCCGATCATCGTATCGCTTAACCCCCAGAGTTTTTGAATGGATTGTTCGGCCCCCGAAATAACGGCCGTGTCGAAACCAAACAGAAAGCCTCCTAAGGCGACCGTTATCGACCAAAACAAAACTTTATTACGCTGCATGATCGCTCGATTTTTCACCAAGCTATCACCATTGGCATAAGTTCAGTTAAAACGTTATTTCGAAAACTTTTAATCCGGTTGCATTTTTTACCTTTTGCACAACCTCTTGCAAAACAATATATTAACTACTAAGTGTACTTTTTACAGCAAGCAAAACAGTTTTAACCTTGTTACACGAATTTTTATTCTGTTTCATCAATCGGTAGACTGGATGAGCGTTCCATTCTTGCGGTATTCCGTTGGGGTGCAGCCAAAGTGGTTTTTGAAAGATGTAGCAAAATAAGCAGGGGAAGAAAAGCCAACATCGTAGGCGATTTCAGCGATGGGTTTAGCTTGCTCCTGTAATAGTTGGAGCGACTTTTTGAGTCGTACCTGCGAGAGGTATTCACTAACGGATATACCGAGCAGCGATTTGACCTTCCGGTGCAGTTGCACACGCGATAGATGTAGCGCCTGGCTTATGTCCGTTACTTTTAATTCGGATTGGTGCAGATTCGTTTCTATGACTGCAATGAAGTCCCGAATAAACTTTTGATCCGAGCCGCTACTGGCATTATGGTTGGTAATGATACCCAGCTTACTTACGTAGCGCTCTTTTAGCAACGAACGATTGGCTAGGAGACTAGCGACCTGCTTTTTGAGCAAGGCCATATTAAAAGGCTTGGTCACGTACATATCCGCCCCCACCTCCATCGCGACCAACTGGTCTTGAACTTCCGTTCGAGCAGTTAGTAATAAAATGGGAATATGACTCGTGCGGATGTCGTGTTTCACTGCGTTGGTAAAGTCCACGCCCGTCATGCCCGGGAGCATATAATCGCAAATAATCAGGTCGGCTCCAGTTTCCAAAACAAAATCCCAGGCGGCTTCAGCCGATTCAAGAGCGGTTACTTGATAATGCTCAGAGAAGGTGGCTACTAAATAGCTGCGTAAGTCGCTATTATCCTCGATTAGAAGTAACTGGACCGTAGTGGAAGGCCGAGTAGCGGTTTCTGTAACACGGAAAGCCACTTCATCTTCCAGATAGGTATTAACTTCCAGGGAAGACAAGGACTTTACCTCTCCAATTTCAATTTCCGAAGGCTCCAGGTGCGTGTTGCCCAACGGCAGGAATACTTCGAATGCCGTCCCTCTTCCCTTTTCGCTGTCAACGGTAATGCGTCCCCGATGGAGTTGGATCAGTTCTTTTGATAAGGATAGGCCTAACCCGGTGCCAATCGTGCGATAGCCTTCCCCCTGGTAAAAGCGCTCAAATATATGGTCCGTATGCTCTTTCGACATCCCGCGGCCGTTGTCTTCCACCCGAATACCTACCTCTTCTCGCACCGGAAAATGTTGAACCTTTACGGAAATACGTCCTCCCGACTCTGTAAACTTAAAAGCATTTGATAACAAATTGAAAAGTACCTTATCCAACTTATGTTCGTCGAAATAGAGCTCGCTTACTTGTTCGTCTGAAAAAAACTGGAAGTCAATGTGGTGCTGGTTGGCCATGCGATTAAATGCCTCCTTCGTATTCCGGACGAAGGAGACAATATCCTGTTTGCTTGCCCGGAGCTGCATTTTTCCGTTTTCGATTTTCCGGAAATCCATCAATTGATTGACGAGCCTTAGCAAACGCAACGCATTTTGGCGAATAAGTACCAGATCACTTACATCCCGATCGGATCGGCTGCGCTGAATTAGGTCCTCAACGGGACCTAATAACAGTGTGAGGGGTGTTCGAAATTCGTGCGATATATTAGTGAAGAAATCGATCCGGCTTTGATTGGCGGTTTCGGCTTCTTCCGCCATTCTTCTTATATGATTACGCTGTTTGATGATCTCTTCATTTCGAGCGGAGAGACGCCGGTTGGCCTCCCGTTTTTCACGCACATTCAAATAGGCAATCGCCGCAAAAATAATGGTAATCAACAGGATAAGCGAGATAATGATGGTAACTACCCGTTGGGATCGATATACATTGTCCAATTCTATTAATAGCCCCTGTTGCCGATTAATATCTGCTTGTTGTTGGCTGATTTTATCAGCCTGTAGACGAAGGATACGGACACTAGCCGAGTCAATCAGGGTGGTATTAAGTAGATTATTCTTGGCGTAGGGCCGCCCTTGTAAAATATCAACGGCTAATCGAATGGCAACATTTCCACCGGTAGGATATAGGAAAGTAGCATCTAAGACCCCTTGCTCTACGAGCCGTTGCCCGCCCACCAATCCGTCAACTCCCACGAAGCGCAGCCGCTCCCGTGATGGCACCTCAGGGGTCTGCTCGTAAGCGCCGGCCGCCATTACATCATTGTGCGCAAAAATGAGGTCTGTTTGCGGATGCTTTTGCAGTACTTCGGGAAAGTAATGGGCTGCCGTATCCCGTTCCCACTGGCCATCTATCTCCGCAACGACAGTTATCTCCGGAAACCGGCCAAGAGATTCGATGAACCCCCGGTGCCGTTCCAGTGCTGGGGTCGACCCTCGTAACCCCCAGATTTCAATGATAGCTCCTTTCCCTCCAAGCAACTGGGCAGCGTATTCGCCCGCCATTTTGCCGATCTCGAAGTTATCGCCTCCAACGTAGGCAGTGTATTGATCCGAGTTGATCTTACGATCCACTACAATTACCGGAATACCTTGCTGGTAGGCGCTGGCAATCACCTCTGTTAGGGGTGCCGCTTCATTTGGGCTGACGATTAGCAGATCTACCCCCTCCTCTACCAACTGTTGGATATGTCGCTTTTGCCGTTCCGTATTTCGATTGGCATCCAGCAGGCTTAGATTGATTTCGGGATAAAAGGAAGCCTCCAATTCCATTTCCGCCACCATGGCCTGCCGCCAGGCATCCGCCATGGTACACTGGGAGAAACCAACCCGATAGGTGGGCTGCGGCTCTAATTGCTCACAGCTCCAAGCAAAGCAAGCCAGGCCTGCAATCAGTAAAAACAGTTTTCTATTCATCAAAAATCAGCCCTTAATCCTTCTTACAAGGTAGCGTAAGAATGGACTGCATCCAAATGGAGCCGGAAGGTGTTATTCGTGATCCTGCTTTTAGGGAAGTAAAAACATTCGAACCAACTTGCAGCCAACTTATTGGGAGGCTGCTCGATTTGACGTTCCTTCTTAACAGCACGTCCATTTAAAAGTAAAGCGTTCGGCCTTTTGGGGAGCTGCAACCGTATTGGAAATTCCGTTGCACTAACACCTAATGGCACACACGAATCAACTAAGCGCTTGTACATTCATAAAGTAGGGGACCCGCAGAGAGAGGGGATGAACGAAACACGCCCTCCTCATTCAACCTCCGGCGCGGAACGGTATGTTGGTACTTTGGTCTCTCGGGACGTGTAACTAAAGTACTAGTACAACCTGACTAAAGCGCTATCAATAATAGAAATTCGGATTATTGTTGAAGGCGCTGTACTGCGGCTTGCGGTTGATGTGGTAACGCATGAATACGTGCAGGCCGACGTTAGTCATCCGGCTTTCGCGATTGATACGGGGAGTGACATCCAGCTCGTAGTAGGCTTCGCCGCCCATCGACCATTTACCGTCCCGATCGAGGGTTTTGGCGGCGCCGCCGCGCAGCACGAACAACGTGCCGTTTTGCTGACCAAGCGGCTTTTTCGGATCGAAATAGGTAGCGACCAAGCTGCGGGCTTCGCTGTGGCCAATGCTGTTGACCAGGGTATTGGAGCCGAAGGCCTTATCCCAGAGCAGCTTCATACCGCCGAGGATGTGGAGGCGTACCTGATCGTCGAAAGCGGAAAACTCTTCGCCAAATCCCAGCGTGACCGCATAGGATAGCCGCTCGTACGTGGAGGTGGAACTCATGATATCTCCGATGACGATGAGTGGAATCGTCCGGTGCGTAGCAGTGAGCGACATGCCGTACCGAAACTGCGTAAAGCTCTGCCTGAGCTGGTAGGTTTCTTCGAATTCCTCCCATTCGTAGCCCTCCGGATGAGAGATAGCCACGGTTTCGTAGAGGTTCCGCAGCGTGGTGCTCTCGAATCGCGTGTCGTGCATCAGATTCGACATGCCCACCTGCATTTGGACGCTAAATTGGAACTTTTGGGCACTTAGCATACTGCCAACTGCAAATACCAAAAGAGTAGTAATCATTAGGTGATGACCCCGGCACATAGCTTCGTCTTTTAAGTGAGTTGCTTACCAATTGAGGATATGGTCACGGGAGGGAAATGACCGGATACGTAAAGTCTTTCGGGTGCAAATCAGTTCCCATCAATGGTGTTCTAAGATCGCAATTTCTGCCGAACCTCGAAAACACATAACGCTTTGGATGGTTCAAATGGGAAAAATCGATAGTGCTAGATGTGGGAGGATCCTGGTGGCTAAAGGATATCAGCTCTATACAAAGATAGGAAAGGGAAATGAATTATTATAAAAATATAAATCTCAGTAGTATTTTTAACCATTGCTGACATCGTATTTGTCGGCTGGCAACTTCTACCAACGCACGCGCCACACGGCAGCTTCCGGCTGCGTCTCATTTGTGCGGGTGCATTCCCAGATCAATATCCAAGAAGGTATTATTCAACCCTGGAAAAGCCTCAGCACATGAAGTACATTGCCTTTATATTGGTGGTTGTATGGGGGGTAGCGACGCCCCTCTGCGCCCAATTGCCGGATCGCACTGTATTGACGGTACAAGACGTACTGGAGGGGTGGTACGGCAACCGTCCGGATATTATCGAGCGCCTGCCGAATGGGCGGTTTTGCTTGAAGTCGGCGCGATCGGCCACCACCCCGACGGCCCTGGAGGAAGCGCTGAAAGAGGCGTTTTACCTCGAGCACGCCGATTTGTGTAAGGAGTACGGCAGACGCTACCTGCTCGATTGGCGCCTACTACTGGCAAAGGCCGCGCGCGAAACCTACTGGGGGAGTTCGCGCTTGTGCAATAACGCCTCTAATTATTTCGGCATCCGCGTGGCCAGCAAGGAATGGATGTGCGATCGCTTCGAATACTGCGAGGCAGTTTCCTACCGCGATCCGGAGCACACCTATTTTTACGTCTTTGACGATTTCGAAGATTCGCTATGGATGTTCATCCATACGATCTACAACCGCCACTTTCTGGAGCGGCTGCCCGATGCGGGGGAGCGCGTGGTTCGGGCCATCGACTACGAACGGCGCACCGGTTGGCCCTACTGGGATGCCCCGGTGGATGAGCCCTTTTTCGCTCTACAGTTGCCGGGGGTGCCCTACTCCAGCGATTCTGTGATCAACACCTGGAGTGGTTACCCCATCAACAACTTGTGCGTGCAATGCGATCCGCGCAGCGACCACGAGTGGATCGCGCGCGTACACAGCGTAGAATCCCAGCTCGGCCTGGCCGGTCTGTAGGAATTAGATCGCATTCATCCCCGCGTAGTAGATCAGATACCATTCGTTGCCGAAGCGGGCAAAGCGCCGCATCATGCCATAGGAGCCACTGTGATGGACAATACGCTCGACCATTAGCCCCGGCTCGAGTTCGACAAACTCACTTTCGAAACCGCTTTCGATCGGGTCCATCGGGCGGTGGGGCATCCAGTCTTCGGGCTGCCACTTGAAACCGATCATTTCAGCTTCGGATTCAACGCCCGCGGGGATGCCCTCAAGTGGAAAGACGATGTGGGCCATCTGGTAGTCTTCATCGGTCAGAAATTGGTGGTAGAATGCTTCGAAATCGTCGGCCGATTGTTCCATGGGGACGGCCGCGTCGTTTTCGCAGCTAACTGCGAGCAGGGTGAAGGCCAGCAACAGGCCAAGCAGGGAAACAGAGGTTGTGTTTAGCTTACTCATCATGATTTCGTGTTTTTGTAAGAACGGCTGTTAAAGCGCAATAAATTTACAAGAGCTGCAGGGTGTTTAAAAAGATGAATGGAAATTCGATATGTATTCTGATGATATCCTATTATTTTAGCTCCGTTGATTTGTCAAAATATTATGAACCGCGTTCTTCGTGCAGGATGGATACTACTCTTATGGATAGCGGCCGTTTGGCTGGTGACGGAGTATTTGCACGAGCGCGGTGATACCCTCCAGGCGGATATCCCCATTATCTACGAGCTGACCGATACCTACCTGCAGGGCTGGCAAGTTATTCGGCGGGCGGCCGCAGAGATTGATTTCACGACGCTCAGCCGGATTGATGCCCGCCCCCGCCGGGCCGATCTGCGCCAACTCGATGCGGTTTGGAAACGCGCCGACGTCGAGGAAAAATTGCGCACCTCGGGGTTTTCGGAAGCTCGTCTGAAAGCGGCCGGTCGTCCCCTCGATTACATCGATCAGTACAAGCTGGCGGCCATTCGGGAGATGCTTCGCTCGGGGATACCCGTAAGCATTACGCTGGCACAGGGCATTTTGGAATCTGCTTCCGGTACATCCGCACTAGCTAAACGCACCAATAACCACTTTGGCATCAAGGCCAGGCACCGCCCCTCCGCGCGCGAAAAGATAAAGAACCGGCAATTTACGACGTTGGTAGATGCCGACTTCGCGTTTTCGTCGCCGGCAATTGGAGTATGGCAATTCCACGACGACGTCGCCTACGATCGCTTCGAAGTATACGAATCGGTAGCAGATAGTTATGCGCGGCATTCCGATTTACTGACCCGACCCTGTGAATGGCCCCGCAAGGGCTGCTATTCCTGGATTTGGTCGACCTTTCCCATTGGGGAGGAGGTCGATATTCGCACCGCGGCCGAGCTATTTGAGCCGGTTTCGGGCATTGCGGCCGAGAAATATTTCGACGGTGCAACCCGAATCCCTTATTTTGCAGCACAAGCTGCCGGACTGAAAATGGCCGGATACGCCACGGCCCCCAACTATCACCAACAATTGGCGTATTTGATAAACACTTATGAACTCAACCGTTTTGATGTAGCGGTTGCTTTCAGGCAGAATGCACTTTCGGCCTATTAAGCTAGAGCCGAATCTTCAATACAGCGCTTATGAAAGGAGTATTTTCCCTGCTAGGATTTATCACCACCGTATTTTTGGTGGCGGGATATTTGTACAAAAATAATTATCGGTTCGCACAAGATACGGCAGCCCCCTCCGAGTATCTACACGAATGGGAGGAGCCCTCTTCCGTAGCGCGCATTGACGAATCGCAGCACTTCCAATCGACGGGAAGTCCGGAAGTCCGCAGCTACGCTTCGTCGTCCCGTCGTGCGCCAACGTCGACTCCATCGCCGGCCTCTTCGGATAGTCAGGTGGAGTCGTGGCTAGAGCAGCACGCCCGTATTGCCGTGCTGGAAGCCGTACGATCCGGGGTGCCGGCAGGGGTCAGTCTGAGCTTGGGCATCGCGCAGCTGGAATCCGGTTACCTGCATCCGTCGGATGATTTTATCGAGCGGGTGGTTATGCCGCTGGATCAACTGAAGGGGAGTGACAAGCGCATGTGGTCGCGCTACTACAAGTACTCCGCCAATAGCGGTAAGTGGTTTGAAGGCCTCCGCGCCCAGCAGCATTTCGATCGATACGACCTTTTGCGCATATTCGATACCTATGATCTGGCTCGATTCGATGCCGAAACCTACCTGGCGCTGCAAGAAGAACAAGCTGCCCCGGCCCTGGAAGAACGGGCGGTCGTGCACCGCGCCTCCTTCGGTAGTTGGGGGAGCGGCGACCGCTACCAGGCGGAAGCTTACCAGCCCGCGCAGCGCCGCGTCGATATGGAAGTTAACTCCGATGACGCCCGCCGCAATATGGCCTACGCCATGAATCGCCTCACCGACGAGCGGCTCCGCGAGCGTGGTCAGAGTATGGATTTCCAGCCCCGTGCCGCCGATGCCAGCGGAGCGGCCCGCCGCGCCGCCGAAGCTCTTCCCGTAGGGCAGCCCCAACGCTACTACGACCCAGGGACCTTCCACGAAGTGCTGCGCGAAGTGCTTGCCCTAGAAGCGGGTTATCCCTCCTGGCAAGCCTACAAATCGGCCGAGCCAGCTGCCGCCCGTCGCGCCTTTGCCCGTCGCAGCGACCCCGTTAGCCTGGGTGGCAAGATGGAGATTGTGCGCAAGCGATGATCAATTTGCCAATGGGTCAATAGGTCAATGAGACAATTTATTGACTTTGACACATCGCCACATCGCCACATTGGCACATCGCCACATTACCCCCTCAGCCCATCATCTTGAATGTAGTGCTGGCGCACCAGTTCATCGACCGTAGCAGGACGAATGTGTAGGACGGTCCCCTTGAAGTGAAGCGTTTTCCCGGCCATGGCGTGGTTAAAATCGACGCGTACCTGCTCATCGTCCCAGCGGACGATTTTGCCGTTGTGGGTTTCTCCCTGATCATCGGTGAGCGCGACGAAGTTCCCTCGGATCAGGATTTCTTCGGCCAATCGGTCTTGCTCATCATGGAACAGGTGGATGGGAACATCGACGATGTTTTCGGAGCGGATGGGGCCGTAACCTTCCTCGGGAGTGAGTATGAAATCGAAGGTGTCGTGGGGGCTCAGACCGGCCAGGTGCCGTTCGAAGGCGGGCAGCAACTTACCGGTGCCGTAGAGAAAGATGAAGGGATAATGGACGTCCATGCGTTCGAGCAGCTCGCCCTCGGCGCTGCCATTGCGCAATTCGTAGGTAATGGTAATGACGTGTTGCGGCTCGACGATCATAGTCAGAAAATGCTAATGATGGAATAAACGCATCTGTTTGAATTCGGGCAAACGAAGGCTTGCTTGTAAGGCTTCAACCGCCTATCTTTGTACGACCATCCAAGAGTTGCCCTACGGGCAGCGATTCTCATAAAATAGCCCACTTTTCAAACGGCCGTTCACATTGCTGGTAGCCGCGTGCGCAGCGCACGCCTCGGCTGCCTGTAGCCCTCCGGGTTGGCAGGTAAGGTGGGTGGGCCATTTTATTTATACCCACCCACATGGTGTGCGGCGGGCCGGACCCGACAACCGACCGGGGCGTTGGGAGTACATGCCATGTTCAGTGAGTTTATTTGACGGCCCCGGCATTTGATGCACCTATCCTGTTCTTCCAAATATACAGGGTAATGATCACTGCCGGTGAATTGTTTATATTGACCAGCTCAATAGCACCAAAGATATGCGAGCGAAAACAATTGTCATTACCGGCGCTTCTACCGGCATTGGTTACGCCGCTGCGCAATCTTTCTGCCGTGCCGGATTCACCGTGTTCGGAACGGTGCGAAAGACCGCCGATGGCGAGCGGCTGCGCACAGAACTCGGCGACCATATCC
Source organism: uncultured Saprospiraceae bacterium (assembly GCA_964504335.1). Classification (GTDB taxonomy): domain Bacteria; phylum Bacteroidota; class Bacteroidia; order Chitinophagales; family Saprospiraceae; genus CAZDET01. The sequence continues at coordinate 51,623 of CAZDET010000008.1, read as the reverse complement.
ACCCGCTCCTCATGGACGTAACGGACGAAGCAGCCGTCGAAAGTGCCGTGGAAACGGTTCGTACCGTTCTGGGAAACCAGGGGCTGGGCGGCTTGATCAACAATGCGGGAATCGCCATCGGCGGCCCGCTTCAGTATCAGCCAATGGCCGAAATCGAACGTCACTTCGAGGTAAATATCTTCGGGCTGTTGCGCGTCACCAAGGCTTTTTTGCCGTTACTTGGCGCGGAGGCTGATTATCCCTACACTCCTGGAAAGATTATAAATATTGGGTCTGTGGGGGGCAGAGTGGCCGGCCCTTTCGTGGGAGCCTACGCCGGCACGAAACACGCCCTGGAGGGCATCACCGCCAGCCTGCGCCGCGAGTTGTTACTCTACGGTATCGATGTGATTTTGGTGGGACCCGGCTCGGTAGCCACTCCCATTTGGGATAAAGGGGTCGATCCCACCCCTTATGCAGAGACGGACTATTTCGATGCCCTGCATCGGTTTCTCAGAAGCTTCGTGAAGGGAGGCCGAAATGGCATGCCACCCGAAGAAATCGGCGAGTTGCTATTACACATTCAAACCACGGATCGCCCAAAGGTGCGCTACGCGCCGGTAAAGGATAAATTCAAGCGGTATACCCTGCCTCGGTTGCTTCCGGCCCGAATGCTAGACCGAATGATCGGCAAGGGGATTTATCCGGAAAAGAAGTGAGTAAGATTAAACCACGGGCAATTCAACGAAGGTCTCCGGGTTAAAGGCCTGCATGTGCCGGCCAAAGAATTCATCGCAATACAAGCAGACATTTTGGAGCTCGGCGTTGCGCTGCCGGGCCGTTTCCTCTGATACTCCCATCGATTCGCCCATGCGGAAAGGGTCGCCTTCATTTAGCCGCTGGAAAACAGGGTGTTCGGCAATGCGGGCGAGGACGTCCGCGACTTTTTCCACCCGGGCATCGCCCATCGGAAATTTAGTACCGGGGCAACAGGGGTTAATCCGCCAAAGCTGGATGCTGATTTCCTGGGGGATGTCGGTGTAGCCCCCGAGAAAGTTGCGGGCTCCCGACAGGATGGTGCAGAAGTTGTGGTCGGGGTCGCGCTTCCAGATGTCTTTTTCCAGGGCGCGGCCCCGTGCCCAGTTGCCACCTAGCCACATATCCTCGTTGGCCCCCCAGTAGCCCCAGCTGAGCGGGTTGTCGGGGAGGTAATTTTCCTTTTCCACGAGCGGATCTTTATCCTCTCCATTGACACCGCGCGATTCGAATAAATCGGCCAGTTCCATTAGGCGTGCACCGGCGTGCTTGTGGAAGCGATCGATGCTGGCGATGTCGAATCGGGTAACACCCTTGTCGATGAGGGTGTCGAGGATCTTTTCGTTGAGCAGGTCACCGTTGGTTTGCAGCATGATCTGCACCCGGTCGGCAAAGCGCTCCCGCAGGCGATCGAGGAGCTTGTACAGCAACTTGCGTTCCGCCAGCGGTTCTCCGCCCGACAGGATGAGCCGATCCATTTGAGCAGGCAGGTTATCGATGATTTGCATGCACTCCTCTTCCGTCAGCCGGGCACCGCGCGGGCCGGAGAGATTGTAGCAGTGGTCGCATTCGTCGTTGCACAACTGGGTAAATACCCAGTACACGGATTCTATGTGGTCGAAATTCATCTTCATTGTGATTAATAACGCATTCAATCCGATTCGGCTGAGAGATCGGATCGGAACTGTTGCCAGAACGCCATTTCTCGTTGTACACCCGTTCGGGCATCGGCAATAAATTCGTTGCGGCTGGCGTAATGGCGCAGTTGCCCCGATTCCATTACTGCCAGGCGGTCGCCCATGCGTACGGCTTCTTTTAAATCGTGAGTGACCAGTATGGTAGTCATTTGGTACTGCTTACTGATGCGCAGATACAGCGCCTGCATATCTGTACGGGTTTCGCTGTCGAGTGCCCCGAAGGGCTCGTCGAGCAACAGCACCCGGGGGTTGATCACGAGCGCACGGCCGAAGGCGACGCGCTGGCGCTGCCCCCCCGACAATTGTTCGGGGGCTTTTCGGGCGTGTTCCGTCAGATCGAGGTCGAGGAGCATGCGGTCCGTACGATGACGAATGTCTGATTCGGACTGTTTGCGCAGGCGTAATCCGAACGCGATGTTTTCCCAAACACTCAAATGAGGGAATAGGAGTGCCTCCTGGTAGAGGTACACCATCTCCCTACGGTGGGCGGGAATCGAATCGACCGACTGGCCATCCAGCGCTACCGTACCGGCATCCGCGCGTTCCAGACCGGCAATGATTTTTAGCAACGTCGTCTTACCACTCCCCGATCGACCCAACACGCTAAGGATTTCCCGGGATGCGACTTCCAGGGAACAATTCTTCAGAACCTGTTCCCGACCAAACTGCTTCGAAATGTCTTCAACGCGGAGTAAACTCATACCACTAGGAGCGCTCAATGAATACGTATCGTTTATTGATCCACAGCAATACCACCGGAGGCAGCGCCAGCAGGCAACCCGCCATCGCCGCATAGTAGATATTGGCCTCATTTACAAATTGGAATACCTTGACGGGGAGCGTTTGCACCTTCCCAACGCCGAGCAGGTTAGTAAGGCCATATTCGAACCAAGAGACCAAAAACGTCTGGAAAAAGCCAATTAACAGCGGGCCTTTGGCCAACGGCAACAAAACCCGCAGGTACGTCTGGAAGGACGATGCTCCCAGCGTGGCGGCCAGCTGTTCCATAGCGTACATCCGATGGTTCCAGAAACTGGTAAACAGGATGACGGCAAACGGGTAAGCAATGAAAAATTGGGCCAATAATACCCCTCCGGGCCGGCCGCTCAGGCCGAGCCGCAGGAAATAGTACTGCAAGCAGGCTGCCAGGATGACCGGCGAAAACACGTAGGGCAGGTAGGCGATCTGCAAAAGTTGCTTGCCGTATTCGGTCTGACCCAGAATTTTTGCGGAGATAAATCCCAAACTGGTTGCCAAAAGCGCCACCGAAATGGCCAGTCCTAAGGACAGCAATACGCTTTGCCCTAAATTTCCGTTCGAGCCCAGAGCTGTCTGCCAGGGAGAAAGGGACCATTCCGGCGGCAATATCGCGGGGAAGGCCCATTGGCGCGCCAAGGACAACAGGCCGAGAAATACAAAGGGAAAAAGCACGGCCAGCAGCAGTAGTATATGCCAGATTCGATCACTCATCCACCCGTCATTTGTCGATTCCTAAATGAAAGGCCAAGTAGGGGCCGCAACCCTAACACCAACCCAATCAGTAGGGCATAGCACACACTGATGGTGTAGGCTTCGGGAATATCCCCCAGGTCGAAGCGCTGCAACTTTCGAATGGTCAGCACCGAAACCATTTGGGGCGATTGGGCTCCGAGCAATAACGGAATCTCATAGCTGCTCAGCACGAATATGCCATACAGTAGCAGGGTTGCTCGCGCCCGAAACAGCAAGACGGGCAGCAGGATGCGTTGCCGAATTTGAAATCCGGTCGCCCCGAGGGTCGTTGCTGCGGTAGCCAATTCGTCGAGCCGCTCGGACCGATAGATATTCACGAACAAGATGGTCAGAAAAGGAGTGGCCATCAGCACGTGGCTCAAAATGATACCGATGCCCCACTGGTCACTGACCAAACTCGGAAATTGGGCAGTATCTCCGATGAGCCCCACCTGGTAGGCTAGCCGTGCCCAAAGCCCTCCGGCGCTGGCCCACTGAAACACGAGAAAGGCCACCACGGTAGCGGGGAAAACGAGCGGCAGGTACAATAAATATATCCAACGATTTTCCAGCAGCGCCAGCCGCCAGCGAAGCACCGCTAACAGGGCAAGAAACGTGGAAATCAGTAAGCTGACCACCGCTATGTAACTGCTGAAACCTAAGGAAAGCCAAAAGGACTTGCCCGACAAGACCGATTGCCAATGCTCGAAGGTAAAGCCCTCGCTGAGCAACCCAACCCAGCCCAGGCTATAACTGGCCGCGTAGCCCAGGCCGGCCAAGATCGGGCCGGCAGTCAGCACTAAAAACAATCCGATCCCCAACGCGCGTCCTCCCTGCATGCCTAGCGATTAATGATTTCGGTTCGAAAATCCTCGGCCAGACGAATCATGTACTCCGGGGCCAGCTCCATCAGAGCGTATTCCTGAATGGCCGATCGCGGCGGTGCGTAACGGCGGTTGGGCAATTGCTCGAACGCCGTCCGGATGGAATCGGGTAGGGCGGTGAGGTTGAGAATGGTACCGTCGCCCCAAACAACGGGGTCCTGTTTTTTGAGCTGAGCCTCCGGCGAAATCATGAAATTGGCGACCACCATGGCACCGGCTTTGTTATCGCTTAGCTCTGGAATGCCCAGGTAGTGCGAATTTTGGATGGTGCCGAATTCCGGGACGTAAGCCCGGGCAGTTTCGGGAAAAATGCCTTGTAGGATCTTGTTGTCTACTTCATTGTCGTTGTTGCTCATCGTAAACCAGAGCTCCCCGCTGGCAAACATCTGGTGCATCTGCGTGACGTTTTCCGGAAAGGTTTGCCCTCCCTTCCAAAGGTTAGGGCGAAGGGAATCAATGTAGGCCCACAGTTGTGGGCTGAATTCGGCGTAGCGGGCTTCGTCAAAATCTCCGGCTAGTGCTTTCGGGCCGCCGGCGATATCGATCAGGAGGGCCTTTAGGAACGTGAGGCCGGTGAATTGGGTCCCGAAGGTGAAACGGCCCGGATAGTCGGTCGTCCATTCCAACAATTCCGCCCGGGTTTGCGGGGGCTGGACGACCTTGGCACTATCGTAGATCAATGCCATTTGCACATTGCCCCAGGGCAGTTCATAACCGTCGATGGGCTGCTGAAAATCCACCCCGATGAATGGGTTTTCCAGGTCGATGTAGGCAGCATTGGGAAGCCGCTCCGTCCAGGGGCCGTGCAGCGCGTTGATCTGGCGGAGCTGGTAAAACGTCTCGCCGTTGATCCACAGAAGATCGAGCTCGCTGGTAGATTGGCTCGCCTCCAGCTCGGTCAGCAGGGTCTGTACGATGGTGCTGCCTTGGCCGGAGGCAATGCGTAAATCAATATCGTAGCGCTCCTGCACCTGGGGCACGATGTAATCGCGCACGTAATCATTGATCAGCGGATCGCCGGTCCACATCATCAGATTGACGGTGGTGCCTCGGCCAAGTGCTTCCAGTGCTGCCCAATCTTCGGGAAGGGGCTCGTCCGATGCCGTTTGATTTGTTTCCGCAGCACAGCCGGATAGCAATAATCCAAACAACAGAAAATAGAGAGTGAAGCGCATGAGTATCAATAGTAATTCATTGAAGTCGTTTGAACGAAATTAAAATCATCGCAGAGCCTCCTCCGCGGAGACCCCGTAATCTTCTGCCTCGATGGTAAACTTCCCGTCGGGGGTAGCCCCGCACAACCAGGCGGTAAGGCGATCCACATAATGGTCGAGGTGGGTGATTTGTTGAACCCCGTGCTCGACGATCGGATCGAGCGTCGTGGCAAAAAGCGTACCGCCGTAGGTGGTTGTTTCCCAACTGATAATCTCGTCGTCGGCATTGGTTTGAACGATGGTGGCATGTGCCGGTACGCTCGTGTAAACACCGTGGGTGTGCCAACAGGCATGCCGGGCGCTCAGTCCCTGGTAAATCGGGTGCGTATGGTTGGTTTTACTAACCGGCGGATTGCCCGGGTTTTTCACCCACCAGTAATTATTGACGGGACGGTCTTCCCAGGTGGCTTCGAGCCAGTCGGCGGTGCTATCCCCTTCCACAAAAACGCGGCCCCCATGATGCAAAAATCCGTAAATCAGCGCGCGGCGTTCGGCCAGCGCGCGTTGGTTGGATTGGAACGGAATCACCAGGGCCTTCAGCCCTTTCAGATCCTCTTCCGAAAAATCGTGGACGTAGATCAGGCGGTACAACCCGCGGTATTTTGGAGCCTTGGCGAAGGTGTACTGCGACCAAACGCCGTTGAAGAGGAGGCCTATTGGTTGGTTATTGGTATGCATATGTTTTCTGTTATTGACCAGTTTACCAAACGCCGGTAAAAGCGGCCCAGCTCACCGATACTTCGGTCATCGTCGGTGGTGGCATAGCTAAAATCGCCCAACGGTCCGCTGGCAGTGAGGAAGAGCCGGCCGGGGCTGCTCACTTCGTCCAGCACCACGATAGGCCGCTGCCAGGTATCCTCGAGCAGGACGTCTGCGGCCTCTGCTGCCCGGATGTAACCGCAGGCCCACCAGCCGCTGATGCCGTTCGAAAAGTTGAAAGCGTCCAGATTCACGCCATCGAAAAGACCGTACCGATCAGTGCGGACGCGGTAGCGGATATCGATGGTTTTACGGCTGTTGTCCATTACCCATTGATTGCCCGGCACCCAATCGGTAAACCAGCCGTCGAAGCAAAACAGCGTCTTGCCCGTGGCCAGATAATCAGTGATGGCCGGCTTCAGGCGGCCCAGCGCAATCTGATCGCTGCCGTTCGGCACGATGAGCAGGTCGTACGACCGGAAATCGTACGTCTGCGTTCCGAGGGCTAAAAATTCGTACCGGATGCGGTCATTGGCCACGAAGCAATCGGCCAGGCCCACGATCTCGTTGGATACTACGGCGGCATGTATCATAGTGGTGGTCGTTAGTATTAAAATAAAAAGCGCAATCCGAACTGGAATTGCCGGGGCGCATCCGCATTGCGGCGCACAATACCGGAGCCGGCCGGACCCGCCTGGATTTGATTGCTGGACGTGGCATTGTTGCTGAAGCCGCTCAGATTCGTCGTGTTCAGTACGTTGAAAATATCGGCGCGCAGCTCCAGGGCATTCTGCCCAAGAGGGAATTGGTACTGCAACGAAGCATCAATCGTTTCCGACCAGGGTAACCGGTCGCTGTTGCGCGATTCGCCGGGGTAACGGTCGCTGTTGCCGACGTAGGCATCGCCGAAGGACGCTCCGTCGCCGTTGAGGTCGGCCGTACCGTAGATAGTGGCATCCGGGATGCGGTTGATGGGTTGGCCGCTCTGGAAGAGCCCGGCGAGCGTCACCGTCAGGCCGAAGGGCGCGTGGTAGCTTCCGATGGCGTTGATGATGTGGCGGCGGTCGTTGATGGAGGGCCCGAACTCATCCTCGAAGTTATTGGCATCCATTGCGCGGAAGTTGATGTCTTCGGTATCGTTTTCGAGCAGGGACAGCGTGTAGTTGACGCGCCAACTGAAATCGGTGGCACCACGGTCGCGCTGCAGGTTGAAGCTGGCCGCGTAGTAGCGCGATTTGCCGGCGGTTTCGGAGATCACCACGTTGCGGGCCACGCCGTCTACGCGTTCGCCGTTGATGAGCCCGTAGCTGCCATCAATGATGGGAACCGGCCGGGTGAGGTCGGCTTCTTCCGGCGTGCGCACTACGACGTTGTCCGGATCGGTGATCGGGTAGGGGGCCGCGGCGTTGAGGTTGCGCAAACGGAAAAGGTTTTCCGAACGGTTGTGCACCAGATCGACGAAAAACAGACTGCGCTCATCCAGTTGGAGCTGGTAGCCCAGGGCAAATTGGTGGGTAAACGGATTGTCGTAGCCGTTTGGATTCAGGATGCGTCGCTCGCTGCTGAACACGCCCGATCTTCGGTCCTGGAGATCGTCGGCGGTGGGGCCGTTGAGATAGGAAACGCCATTTACGCTAGCCGTGAGATTGCCGTTAAACACCACCTGGTCGATATCGGTATCCGCCGGCAGGAGGCCCTGATCGATGAAGGACTGAATTTGCCGCCGGTAGTCCGGATCATCCGTGTTTTGCTGGAGGGCGTCGCTGTAGACGGCATACAGGATTTTGTCGTAAAAAATACCGTAGCCGCCCCGAATTACTGAACGCGAGTTGAGCTTGTAGTTGAAGTTGAAACGTGGAGCGATGTTGTTGTAATCCCCTTCGTCGCTGCCGCCTTCCGACAGGTTGTCGTAATCGTAGCGCAAGCCGAGGGTAAGGTTGAGGCGCTCGTTGACTGCCAGTTGATCCTCGATGTATATGGAGTAGATCGTCTGGCGGGTGCCGAAGCTGTTCGGGCGCAGTTCGACGTTGTAGTCGAGTACTTCCACATCGCTGGGGATATCGGTGATGGCCAGGTCGGCTCCCAGGTTCTGTTCGCGCAGTTGATCCAGTTGCCCTTGCGTGAGCTTGACGCGGTAGCTGCCATTGGGCACGCCGCCGCCATTCAGGCGGTGATCGGAGGTGATGAAGTTGACCCCGGTTTTGAGGGTATGCTTACCGAGGTAGAAGGAAAACTTCTGCTGAACCTGGAAGGTATTTTCCTCCGACCGAAAAATAAAGCCCGGATGGCCCAGCACGGCTGCCGTTTGCTCGGTGGGGTCGAGCACGGTCACCAGCGGGCTATTGGGATTGCGCGGTTGGGCATAGTCCCACAGGAAGCGGGCGTACTGGAAGTTGGTTTGCGAGCTGAATCGGGAGTTGGCGCTCACGTAGGTGTTGTTGGAAGCGACCAGGATGGAGTTGCGATCCTGTATATTACCGGCCGAGGGGAAGGCCACACCGCCTTCCAGGCCGCCGCCCTGGCGTTCGATCTCTACGAAACCCACATTGGCTCGCAGAGAGGACCGGAAGCGGTTGCTCCACAGGTGATCTACCTTACCGCTGAGATAGGTGAAGTAGTTGTTGCCCTCGATCGTCTCGCTGATACCTAGGGGGGCAGAAAGGAGTTGGTTGTCTTTGAGGTCGGTGGTATGCTCGAAATCGAAGTAATAAAATGTCTTATCCTTCTTGATAGCACCGCCAAAGGCGGCCCCGGCCTGATAGCGCTGGAAACCGTCGCCGACGAAATTCCCCGACAAATCCCGCAGGTCGAAGCGGGTCTCCGCATCGATGAAGTCCGGACCGGGGCGGGTGATGAAGTAGGCCTCCCCGCCAAAATCGTTGCTGCCCGAGCGCGTCGTGATATTAATCACGCCGTTGGAAGTCAAGCCGTATTCCGCCGAATAGTTATTGGTGAGCACGGTCACGTTCTTGGTGAAGCCGGTTGGAATAGCAAACTTCTGGCCTCCCAGAAAGCGCTCGTTGTTGTCGAGCCCGTCGATCAGATAGCTGGTGAAGAGGGAATTAGCACCGTTAATCGCTACGTTAGGTGCTTCGGGGAAGAAGCCGGTGGCCCGCGACACGTTGGGCAGGCGATACAGCACACGGGTGATATCCCGACCTTCTACGGGAATGGCTTCGATTTCCTCGCGGCGCAATTCGAAGGATACTTCAGCATCGTTTCGGTTGATGTCGGTGGTGGCCGAGGCCGTGATATTGACTTCCTCCAGGTCGACCGTGCGCTTGGTGAGCAATACGATCTGGACGGTGCGATTTTGCTTGGATCGAATGTCGATCAATTCTGATTGGGTTTCGAGATATTGATCGGTTTCGGCAATTTGGACTCGATAGCCTTCCACAGCAGGGAGGAGTCGGAAGACGGCTCTCCCCTGCTCGTTGGTGAGTTGGGATTGTGAAAAGCCGCGGGAGGCATTCACCAAAACGACTGCTACGTTTACCGCGGGCTGATTGGACTGATAATCAATGACCTCCACGGTAAGGTCTTGTTGAGCAAGAACCAAACCGCTTGCCAGGAGGCAGAGCGAGAGAAATAAGCTGCGCATGTGTTAGTTTGAGCGTTTGGATGTACGTGATTAGAGTATACCCGGCGTATTCTCTACCTACGAATAGGGAGGCCGGATCGGTTGACATACGGGAAATGATTACTCCATGATAGGAGGCCCCCGATACAGGGAAACCATTCGAAGAGAAACGTGAAACCACTGGAAGGTGCGTTGCTCCAAAACGGCTAAGGCCCGGTGTAGGCGGGCTAAGAGAAGCCGCAACCACAGTGGTAATTGCCTCATTCGGCGAATAGCCGTCTGAAATTGGCTGGCATTATCGACGTCGGATTGGGGGGGAAGCAGCGCTGCAGGTGCACCTGCCAGAAGCTGGAGTACTTCGTCGTAAAGTGTTTCCTGTTGCCAGGGGAGCTGTTCGAATCCTCCCGCTCCAAAAGTTTCTCGGTCTAGCCCTAGCAAGTACAAGCCGCCATCGGTGGCCGGGCCGAGTACGGCCGCGTGGGATTGGAGGTGCTCGGCTGCCTGCCGTAGGGTAGCGGTATTTAACGTAAGGCAGTCGTTCCCCACGGAAATGACGCGCTCGTAACCCGCCGCGAATACCTGTCGCAAGGCATGGGTGAAGCGTTCACCGAACGTAGTTCCTACCTGCTGCTGCTCCGAAATGCAAAAAACGGGCAACCCGGTTTGCCGGCTGATCGATTGAATCCGTTTATTCAGGCTGGCGGCGATGCGTTGATTAAATCGCGGATCGCGCCCTCGAACGAAGGATTTGCCAGCCGCCTCCGCCCGCGCCGTGCGAGCGAAGATCAAAATGGCCGTATGTGAAGGCGGGCGCTGCATACGCGATAACTGGGTGCGGTTTGGCGAATAAAGGAACGCATTCGCCGATTGAGCTTGTCCGTTAGCGGAGCAAGATACTATAATTGCAGTATTCCCGTAAAAGGCACTGGAAAAAGCGTCTCGTGCCGGACAGCTGGGCTACCTTCTAGATCACGCACAAATTTTCTTTCGATGAGGCCTTTTTTTCCTATACTTCTCCTGATGAGTATTGCGTTTCAGACAACTGCCCAACTTCTTCCGGCTACTCGGGACTACATCGACTCGTTGGCGGAAGCATTCATAGAACAACCGGCCACGCATGCGCTTTCCATCGGCATTGCGCAAGGAAACACCACCTCGTTTTTGAACTACGGACAGACCTCTACGGAGGAGCCATCTCCGCCCAGCGAGCACAGTATTTACACCATCGGATCGGTGACGAAAACCTTTACTGCCCTTGCGTTGGCTAAAATGGTCATGGCGAAGACCGTGGCCCTGGATGATCCCATTCGTCGCTACTTACCGGATTCGGCTGTCGGTTGGCCGGAAGAGCGAAGCATGACGCTGGAAGATCTGGCCGTTCAACACAGTGGTTTGCCGCGTATGCCCCTCAATTTTACCACCTACAACTCTCCTGACCCTTACCGAACCTACGGCCCGGATGACCTGTACACCTATCTGAAAAGCTACCGCAGCTCTACTCCGAAAAGGCGGAGTTACCAATATTCAAACCTGGGATTCGGACTTCTTGGAACAATCCTGGCCGAACAGGCCGAAACGTCGTATCCAGACTTGATGCAGGCACTCATCCTGAATCCCTACGGACTTGAAGAAACCTACGCAGCATTGCCGCCGGAAGGAAGTCCCATCCTCCCCGCCCACAATGCTGTTGGGCAACCGAGCACTCACTGGACATTCGATGCGCTGGCCGGTGCAGGAGCGATGTTTTCCACTACTTCGGATTTAGTGAAGTACGGTAGGACCTTATTGCAGGATTCCGCCGCGTTCGAGCTATTAACCACAGCTTATCGGACCTTCGGGCCGGAGGATCGTCCAAATGTGCAGGGGCTGGCCTGGATCAAGCTGCCTGCGGCCAATCCCAATCGATCTGTTTGGTTCCACAATGGGCAGACCAACGGAGGGCACGCGTTTTTGGTAGTAATTCCGGAGGATCAACTTGTTTTTGCCGCCCTCACAAATTCAGCAGTGGACAGTGATCCGATGTGTTTTAAAATGCTCCGTGCCCTGGTAGAGGCAGTGAAATGACGGTTTTATTTGGGCACGAATAGATTTAAGTCAATTAGCAGCCCCGGTAAATCGGGCGCTCCCGATAGCCTTCCTTCGCTAAAAGCCTGTATCTGGATCGCTGTGTCCGGGCGGTAGATAGATACCCGCTGATCGATCGGATCAATCAGCCAGGCGAGTTCAACACCCGCAGCCAGCCACACAGATTCCATCTTTTCTTTAAGAATTGAAAGTCGGTCCGATTCGGAACGTATTTCAGCTACGAAGTTGGGAACCACTTTCAAAAAGCCCGATTCCGATGTGTTTTTTTCCGACGGGCGATTCCGCTCGGGTGATACCCAGGCACAATCCGGACAGTAAACGCTCTCGTTGGGTAGTTCTATGCCAGTGGCTGAGCTGTACACATCACCTCCGTGTTGGATGGCCCAATTGTATACCAGCCCAATCAGGATGGCTTCATAACGTCCGGTTTCTTTCTTTACGGGTGACATAATCCAAACTTTGCCCTGAGCGTCCAGTTCCATCTGCCAATCGGGGAATCGACTGGTTAGCGCTGCAAACTCCGACAGGTTAAACTGGCGATCCAACTGGATTCGGCCGTACTCCAGTAATTGATGTAATTCAGAAGTATTGGATGTGGAGGTTGTCACGGTTTAGCATTTCCATAAGAACGGACCGTCCGGAAGTTAGGTTTTATGCACTCGCCTGCACTTTGTAGTCGACTCCCAGTCGCTCTAGTTGGCTTACGAAGGCATTGTCGGCGAGCACCCGGCGTTCGCGGGCGGCCAGCTTCAGTTTCATGCTGTTGGAGCGGTCGATGAAGGTGATGCGCAATTTATGTTCGCCGCTATGCCGAGTGCAGAGCAAATCGAGTTCCTCCACCAATTCGGGCGTGAGTTGGTCGAGTGGAAGGCGCAGGGTGATACTGGACGTCATGCTTTCGCCCAATCCTTCCAGCAGTCGGATATCCTTGACCTTAAACTCCTGCCCGTCGCCGCGCCAGGATTGCTGCCAGCCACCGGTGATAAAGAGTGCCTTGCCACCCTCAAGCAGGTGCTTGAATTTCTGATAATCTTCTCCAAACAGCTTGAATTCGAAGGTGCCGTCGTAATCGCTCAATTCGAAGATGCCCCAGCCATTGCCGTTTTTCGAGACCATGTGCCGCTCGGAGGTAATGATGCCCGCCACTTTGACGGAAGACCGCTGTTGGTAATCGTCGATTTTATCTACCGAGCAAGTCACGAAGTTACTGACTTCCAGGCGGTAATCATCCAGCGGATGGCCGGATACGTAGATGCCCGTTACCTCCTTTTCGCGGTTGAGCTTGTGGAGGAGGGTCCATTCTTTAGCAACGGGCGGGGCGGGTTCATCCAGGAGTACTTCCTCCTGTAGTTCCCCAAACAGCGAAGTAGCTGCCTGTGCCTTCTGCGCCTGGTAAGCATTCGCGTAGCGAACCAGGTGCTCGAGATAAGAATCAAACTTCTCGGAGGGAGTGAAATACTGTGCCCGGTGGATGTCGTTGAAGCAATCAAAGGCACCACCGAGGGCCAGGCTTTCCAGCACGCGCTTGTTGACAGTACCCTTGTCGGATCGCTGCAGCAGTTCAAATACACTGGTATAGGGGCCGTGCTCCTGCCGCTCGCTCAGAATTTCTGTGACCGGCCCTTCGCCTACTCCCTTCAATGCGGATAGGCCAAAGCGAACTTGCCCTTCCTGGTTCACGGAAAAATCGGATACAGATTCGTTGATGTCGGGTCCCAGTACCGCCAGTCCCATGCGCTTGCACTCTTGCAGGAAGAAGGTGAGTTTGGAGATGTCATTCTTGTTGTGCGTTAGCACGGAGGCCATAAATTCGGCGGGATAATGCGCTTTGAGGTAGGCGGTCTGATAGGCGACGAAGGCGTAGCAGGTCGAATGCGACTTGTTGAAGGCGTAAGAAGCGAACGCTTCCCAGTCCTTCCAGATTTTTTCGAGGGTTGGCTTCGGGTGGCCGCGCTCTTCCCCCCCTTCAATAAATTTTGGGTAGAGCATATCGATGATGGCCTTCTTCTTCTTGCCCATCCCCTTGCGGAGCATATCGGCCTGGCCTTTGCTGAAGCCGGCCAGCTTTTGGGAGAGGAGCATGATTTGTTCCTGGTATACATTGATTCCCAGGGTTTCCTGGAGGTATTCCTCCATTTCCGGAAGGTCGTAGGTGATTGGCTTGCGCCCGTGCTTGCGGTCGATGAACTCGGGGATGTACTCCAGCGGCCCCGGGCGGTAGAGGGCGTTCATCGCGATGAGATCTTCGAATTTCGACGGAACCAGCTCCTTCATGTACTTCTGCATGCCGGAACTTTCGTACTGGAAAATGGCAACTGTCTCACCGCGTTGGAATAAGCGGTAGGTCGTTTCATCGTCCAGTGGAACGGCATCCATGTCGAGTTCGATACCGTGGTTTTCCGCCACCATGGCTACGGCATCCTTAATGATGGAAAGCGTCTTGAGCCCGAGGAAGTCCATTTTCAACAAGCCGGCATCTTCGGCGACGCTATTGTCAAACTGCGAGACGAGCATACCGGAATCCTTATCGATTTTGACCGGCACGTAGTTCGTGATCTCGTCGGGCGTGATGATGACGCCGCAGGCATGAATACCCGTGTTGCGCACGGAGCCTTCCAGTTTACGAGCCGTCTGGATCATCGTGCCGATCTCGTCGTCTGTTTCCGCTAACTCCCGAAAGCGGTAGGCGCGCTCGCGGTCTTCGCTGTTGAGTACATCTTTTAGCTTGGGTTGGATATCGCCTTCTGCCAGGACTTTCCCCAGGCTGGCTTTCAGGTGGACGGGGAAGGTCTTAGCCACCCGGTCTACCTCCGACAGCGGAATATTCATCACGCGGCCGACGTCGCGGAGGCTCGATTTGGCGGCCATCGTACCGTAGGTGACGATCTGGGCGACTTGATTTTGGCCGTACTTGTCGATCACATAGTCAATGACTTTCTGGCGCCCCACGTCGTCGAAGTCGATATCGATATCGGGCATGCTCACGCGCTCCGGATTGAGGAAGCGCTCAAACAGCAGGTCGTACTTGATGGGGTCTACATTGGTGATGCCGATGCAGTAGGCTACCGCAGAGCCCGCTGCGGAGCCGCGTCCTGGCCCCACGCTAACGCCCATTTGGCGGGCCGTGGTCGTGAAATCCTGAACGATTAGGAAGTAACCCGGGTAACCGGAATTGGCAATGACGGATAATTCGAAGTCCAGCCGCTCCCGAATCTGCGGAGTAATCGTGCCGTAGCGGCGCTTGGCACCTTCGTAGGTAAGGTGGCGCAGGAAGTCATCCTGCGTGGTGAAGCCTTCAGGGAGGGGATAAGCGGGCAGCAGTACGTCGCGGGCTAGTTCGAGCGGCTGGATTTTGTCGTAGATCTCCATTGTTGTATCCAGCGACTCCGGTATGTCGTGGAAGAGGTTAGCCATCTCTTCCTGTGTTTTGAAATAGAAGTCGGGGCTCGGAAATTTGAAGCGCTTTTCTTCCTCTAGCAGGCTACTGGTGTTGATGCACAGCAGGATGTCGTGCGGGGCGTAGTCTTCTTCGTCGACGTAGTGGGAGTCGTTGGTGGCAATGATCTTGAGGTTGTACTTGCGGGCGAAGCCGATCAAGGTCTGATTGACATCCTCTTGGCTGATGCCAAGGCCGTCGATATTTTCCAGCCCGCGATGGCGCTGGATTTCGATGTAGTAATCCTCACCGAAAAGATCGATCCACCATTTGAGTTGTTGCTCGGCTTCTTCGAGTTTTCCTTGCAGAATTAATTGAGGAATTTCGGCACCGATGCAGCAGCTTGAGGCAACGAGGCCCTCGTGATATTTCACGATAAGCTCTTTGTCGATGCGCGGGTATTTGCTGTAGAGCCCCTCGATGAAACCGAGGCTACATAGCTTGCACAGGTTCTCGTAACCCTGGCGGTTTTTGGCCAACAGGAGTTGGTGATAGCGGCTATCGTGTTCGCCTTTGGCTCGGGAAAAGGTTTTCCGATGTCGATCCTGTACCAGATAAAACTCGCAGCCAATGATGGGCTTGATGTCCCGTCGATTGGCCTCGGCCACGAATTTGAAAGCACCGAACATGTTGCCATGGTCGGTCAGGGCAACTCCTCGCTGGCCGTCGGCCTTGGCCTTGTCCATCATAGCCCCGATTTCTGCTGCTCCGTCGAGCAGGGAATATTGGGTATGGCAATGAAGGTGGACGAACTCTGGCATAGCTCCGCTTTAGAAAAGTAATAACAATCCTTAGCCGACTAAGTTAACCAAATTCGTGGATGCACATTTGGAAGAGAAACAAAAAGTTTTCCAAAACAAAAGGCCATTGTGTGGAAAAGCACTGTGGAAATGTGGAATATGAAACAAGAGTGTTTAATGATCACACGGATTCCTCGAGGAAGAGCTGATAGAGCTTCTTGCCATTTTGGTACAATTGAGTGATTTCAGAAGGCGACAAGATTTTGTTTTTCTTATACAGCAGCATGTAGAAACCCAGGCCCTCCAGCGTCCATCCGCGTTCGACTTGAAAAAAGTGCAACACGCGGTCGTTAAATCGGTGTCGGATGTAGTCTTCGTCCTCGCCCGTGAGGCGGTACCGGGCCGAGAATTCCGGGTGTTCTTCGAAATCGATATCTCCGAAGCCCAGCAGTTCGCCGATTTTATGAAAAAAGTGCTCGGGGCGCATCCAGCACTGCGGTAGGTTGAGCCGCTGGCTTTTCAGGAAAAACACCGTCTGCTTTACGACGCGCGCATGGTTGTTGGCCGGTATGACGTAGCGGTAATCAAAGATCCGCAAGTCGAATTGCATTAGCGCTTCCTGTTGGTGCAACATATGCCGAATCCGCCCGCGAAACCCACGCTGAAACAGCTTGAAGTCCTTTAGTTGATTGATCATGCCCCAATCGTCCTCTTCGCGGTACCGGAGGCCTAGGTCAAAGGCGAGGCGTTCGAGCTGGGGGCGGCGGTCGGGGTTTGGCATGACGGTAGCAGTTGTAGGAGGCAGTGAAGATATTGCAAATTATCGGCTTGTAGCAGGGGAGGTCTCACCAGAAATAGCCTGATTTGAGCTTGAAAGAATCGTGCTCTCTTTAAGTCGATCTATTATTAGAAATTAAGGTATATGCGGCTTTATCAGCCCGATATTCATGGCAAAATTGCAATTTTCGCACTCCCGACGCTTAAAAGTGGCGATACCGATTACCCGGCCTGCCTCATTTACGACAGCACTGCCGCTGTTGCCCGGAGAGATGGCGGCATCGATTTGAATGCGCTCCTGTTGCGGCCCGCGCAGTGCCGAGACGATGCCGCGCGTCAGAGAGCAAGACAGATCGCGGGGTGTACCGTACACGTAGATCGGATCGCCTTGCTCAACCTGCCCCTCCTCCATGGGCAGGTATGTGAACGATTCGCTCCCACTCACCTGGAAGATCGTATAGTCGTATTGAGGATCGTCGACCAATATGCGCTGGATGGGGAATTCCCGACCATCGGCGCAGCGCTTGACGACGAAGGCACTGCCGTTTTCCAGTACGTGGTGATTGGATACCCCGATACCGGATTCGGTCAGGAAAAAGCCGGAGCCAATGCCCACTGATTGCCCGTTGGCGCGCACTTGCTTAACTTGAAAGCAGGCTTCCCGCAGCCTTTCTACTGAAAATTGGGAGGTGCCTTCCGTTTCTTGAGTGTTGGAGGTGGCTAATGTGGCATCTTGGCATAGCTGGAAGGCGTACGAACTATCGATGGAAAGGCTCGTATCAAGTTGGGAGATTTCTCGTTGGAGTAGTAAACAATTAATGTTTTTACCGGTCGCATCGGAGGCATAGCCAAGCAGCACGTCTGCCCGGCTGGGGCGGCGTGGCAAGTTGTTGTTATCCAACACGATTCGGATCGGTTCGCTCAGAGCGTCGGTTTGAAATTGTTGCTTGAGAAAGGCTTCTACATTGGGATTGTCTTCGATACCGGCTAGTTCCAGCGTAGTCCGCCCATTGAGAATGAGTTGGTTTCCCTTGATTTGGCGAATAACCCATTCCCGACTTTCCAGGTCCCGCTTGGCTGCGCGCTCTGATCCGCTGCACGCACTCAATAAGCCGCTGAAAAATGCGAAGTACAAGAGGCCGAAGATCGCTACACGAATATTATTCATGACCAGTCGGTAACGGTGATTTTTTCTTCGAGAATCCAATTATTGCCTTCCTTGCGGAGAATGCCCGGGGTAGACTGAATCGAACCCGGATTGCGCAGCTCGCCGGATTTCAGCAACCTACAAGCCGTTAAAAAAGAGCCGGGATACTGGAAGGCTCGCATAAGGGTTTCCGGATGATTCACGAGCCGCAGATCGGCCCGGTTGTCCTGGTGCACGTCGATCTGGTAAACGGTTTCCGACGGGATCAGCTTGGAGCTGATGTGGTTGCCGTAGAACACGTCGTTGCGGGGGGCTCCGGCATATTCGGTGCGGATTACTGATCCAGAGGGAGGCGGCACGGAAGGGATGGAAGGTCGGGCTGGAGCCGGATTGGGATTACTGTTGGCCGGGTCGTCTGCTTGGCGCGGCGTAAATCCAGGTTGCCCGGTAGGTTCGGCCTGGGGCTTGGGTTCTGGTGGATTCGGTTTCCGAATCCCCTGTGTCGGGTTGGCGATAGGGGAAGGGCCTTGCTTCGGCCGTCCGGTTTGCTCTTTCTGTTCTAGCTCCTTCATTATTCTTCTGTGTATTTCTTCCTCCCGGTTCTTCAAGGTGCGATCCAGAGTCTCCTCAATGCGCCGATCAATGCCTTTGCGAATGCGTGATAGAAACAGCACAAATCCAAGAAACAGAAGCAATACTACAATGCCTAACGTAAACATAGTTAGTAGAAAATTGGATCGTAACCGATTCTGAATTAAGGCAATATCACTAGCTTGCTTTTCCAGGGAGGCCGCCAAAATCGCGGTGCTTGCGTCGGAAGTGGAGCCGGCGTCTCCTGCCTGATAATTTGATATAAGGGTATCTTCCTGCGTTGAATCCGTATTAGCGAGAAGCTCTATATCCGGCGATCGGACCGAAAGAAAGAGCGAATCGGAGCGCTCTGCATTAGCAAATACGAGGCCGCCCAGCAGCAGCACGAATAATGGGAATGGGTATTTCATAACAGGCTATTATTCTAGTGATAATCTAGTCCAGCCTTATGGCGGCCGAGCCGGTATAAACCACCAATCAGTGGGTAAAAGAACAGGGTTTCCGAAATGGGCTCTCCACTGCTCGCAGTTTGCATCCGCGTTTGTAGCCCCTTTGTCAGGGAATCATCCATGCGGTATTCCATGATTTGCCGGTATTCATCCAGCTCATCGGCGCGGATGCCAAAATTGCGGAACGAAAGCGAATCATTGATGGAAAACAGCAATTTGAGAAATTCCTTGACTTCCGAAATGACCGAAGATTCAACCGTATTGTCCAGTTCCTTGTACTGGGTGATCTGCCGGTCGAAGCGCTCGCCATCTTCATTGATGGTGCGGTTTTCCTTATCACCGAGTAAAACGACCCGATCGAAGGAAAGCTTGTGGTCGTCCGTTTGCAAATTGCGATTCATCAGGATGATGCCCCCCTTGCAAGTCGCCTGCTTGGGATTGGGATTCGGGACAATGCGCAGGTCGTTGTTTTGGTCGTACTTCTTCTCATAGACGGCCTCGATGATCCTCATCGTCAACTGCCGGAGGCTGCGCTGATCGGTTGTCAGTAAGTCGATGATTTTGGAGCCGTTTCCGCTCAAGCCAATGTTGGCGGGCATGTCCAGACCAAGTTGTTTGAGGATCTTCGCGAGGTGATAGATGATGGCACCGTAGAAAATCAAGTAGATGATTTTGAATTCCATCGTACTTTTCAGGGTGTCCGCAAAGGAATAGCGGCTGGCTTTTTTCTTCAGCTCGGGATTTCGGTCGAGTGAGAGGAAGAACGCCATCAGGTCAGGCGAATTGAAGCGCTTGGGGTTGTGCAACTGAGCGAGTACTTCGAGAAGATCCCTTAGGTCGTTGCGCTCCAGTACTTCCCGCACCCGGGGCAAGAAAAACTGTACGATGCCGTTATTCTGACCACGGGTCCGATCGAAACCATCGCCAAATACTGCATTGCCCGCAAACTTTGCCGAGGTGAGGAATTGAGGCTCTCCGCCCAGCATGGCAACAATATCCACCGTTTCGCCTCCGATATCGATATTGATTACCGGATACCTCGAAGACACTACTCCTTCCTCTTCGGATTTGTAGTAGGGGGCAATCGACTCCGAAAACGCCTGAATTTTGTTGTCGGGTATGCCGAGGTAATGGGAAGCTGCCCTTTTCCAGATGAGTTCGAATGCGCCGCGCTGCCCGCGGTCCATACTCGATGGATAGAACCAGGTGAGACTGCACTGTGTCGGATCACCTCCCTCTACCAGCACTTTGTTGCGAATGATGCAGAGCAGGGTTTCAATGAAGGTACTTACGCGAGCTTTTCCGTGTCCCTGTTGGGTATTGCTGATGTTACTCCACTTGATATTCGTTGTCAGCACATCATTCGCCGGGTGCTTCTTTTTCTGAAAATAGAAGGGGATGTTCAGGTGGGCCAGGGCCTGCACCTGATCGTAAGAACCAATAACTGTTTCGGAGACAACCGTTCGGAAGGGTAGGTCGAAGGGCGTGTCCGGACCTATTTTATCTGGTACTCCGTGATAGAGGAAGAGTTCCTGGAGCAGCGGGTTGATGGAGGTACTTCCGGGCATAGACAGATCCACCAAGAAGTCAGTATGGTCGCACTTCAGCGGTTCGGAGATGTTGGCCGTACTCCCGGATGACTTGAGCTCTACGTGCGTATTGGTTGTGCCGAAATCAATGGCGATATCATAGCCTCCTCCCTGTCGGGCAATACCCGGTGGATATTTCGGAATTACCAATCCCTTGTGTCGCCCGGAGGCTACCTCGATGAAGTCCACTCTTCCTTTAGGGATATAGAACTTGGTGGCGGCGCTTCCGCGATTGTCCTTGTACGACCGTTGAATGCTCTCCACGAATCGCTCCTGATTGCCGAAGAAAAATTTCAACTCGACATCCTGCCCATCGGCGGCGTCGATCAGCATGAGGCGCTGCTCGTCAAAAAGCCCCTGGGAAAGGAAGGGGATAAACCCAAGGTTGAAGGCCAATTTTTCAATGGCCCCGGCATTGTTGTGAAGATCGGGATCTACATCGCGGTAGTAAATCCGCTCCAGGGTGATGTATTCTCCATCTTTGGCGATGGGCACGCGCAAGATGACGCGCACTTCTCCGTTGCGTCCTTTCTCCAATGAAAAGACCGGATTGTTCCCGATTTTTCTGGAGAGATCCTCTACCGTAAAGTACTCGAAGAATAGCGGCTGCAAGGGAGGCAAAAAGCCCATATCGGCACCGTCGCCGTAGGATTCGAAGTTGATCAGCTCACCGGTTACGAAGCGCTGGCTGTTGAACGGAAAGCGCAGTTCGATTAGAGACGGGGTCAAAAAGTCGCTTACTGTCAGCCAGGGATAGCGGTCGGGCAGACCACCGGGTAGTTGGCGCTCCGTCAGGTTTTGCTCCTCCACGTAAGAGGGAACCTTTGTGCCGGGCTGCCAGAAATTGTTGAAGTACCGCAGCCGCTTCTCGTAGCCAGATTGAAGGACCATTGGTTTCCGGGTGGCCTGTGTCCGGGTATTTTTTCCGGGGCCACCATAATTACCGATGATAAAATCGCTATCGATGTTATCAAGGCTGCTTTCCGAGCGCTGGAGCAGGAAAATCTGATTGTTGTTCTTTGAGTAAATGTCGACCCGCGATTGCTCGAATCGCTCCAGGGCTTCATCGGCATTTTGTAGACTGTAGGTGACTTCGTTGTAGCCTTCCTTATCTAACTGCTTGAGGGCATCCTGGCTGCGGAGTAAATAGTTGTAGAAATGCGGCATGGACTTCCGCAATTCGCTGCGCCTTTTGAAGAGCAAATACAGCGCCACCTGAAACTCGCGATTGCGACGTTGAAGCGGGCAATAATCATCCACAAAAAATTGATGATCGCCCTGCCGCAGATTAATGTGCCGCAAGTCTTCGGAAGCCGCAAAGAAAAGGGTGTAAGGCGAAGTACCGCCCACCAGTTGATGATCGTATTCGACCATCCAGATATTTTCAATGTAGGAGAAACTTTCATCCTCCTCGCCAGCCATGTAGAGTACCAGGGTGTCGCGAACCAACTGGTGCTGGTCCGAACTCCGCTCCATCGTCTCAATCTCTTGGGCGATGTTCCATTTGTGGAGCTCAATTTTGGCCTGCTTGTTGAAGAAGTGCTCGTTGAAGAGGATTTCTCCGACGTCGAGTGCCTCGGATACGAGTTTGTGGAAAATGGTTTCTCCCTCCAGGGCATTGATATCGCGCTCGGCCGCACCTGCAATTTGCCGAAAGGCGTGGTCGTAGATGTGCATGCGGGCAAATGGGGAGGGGATGGAGGTAATCTCGTGGTTGGCGATAGCACCACTGGGATCGAGGATTTTATCGAGGTCC
Organism: uncultured Saprospiraceae bacterium; assembly: GCA_964504335.1. GTDB lineage: Bacteria > Bacteroidota > Bacteroidia > Chitinophagales > Saprospiraceae > CAZDET01. The sequence goes on along the minus strand of CAZDET010000008.1, from coordinate 29,473 downwards.
CCTTCGCCGTACGGGTGCTCGCCACTCGACCATCCGGGCCGGGGATTCTGGCTTTCAAACAGGCGAAAGGTAAATGGAATCTTATTGGACATGACCGGGGCGTTTTGGTGAGTTTAGGTTAAGCAAACTTTCTCTGGAAGATGTCTTTCGATGCCTGGAAAAAGAGATCCATGCACTTTTTGGCCGGTTCGGTTTCGCTCATACTCTTTTCGGCTGTATTGAGCGCATCGTCGAATAAACTGTAGTCCCATTCAACCTTCTTACTGAGGAAATTGCCGGTCTTGCGCTGTTCGATGCCTCGCACCATGTTGTGCAAGAAGTTGGAGCCCACATTTAAGTCGAAGGGTGCAAAGGATCGATTCTGACGCCCCATTTCCTGCAGCCAATCGAGGTAATGGGCGTTGAATCGCATGAGGTTATTTTTGAAAAAATCACCGTTAAAAAAGGAGTGGTCCAACGGTACATTGGCATTGCCGCCTTTCCCCTTCGACCAGGCCTGTTGTTCGACGGCATTGGACAGGTGCTCTTTCCAGTACTTGCAGCAATAGGTATATTGGGTAAGCGGACGGAAGATATCCTGCATCGTCTCGTCGGCCAGGTGCGGAAAGTGAATGTCGGACGTATTCTCCCGGATGGCGTATTCCTTGTAGGTGGTGCGTCGCGTTTGCAGCTCATCGTCGTGCAGAAAATCGAGGATACTTAGAGCACCGACCAACTCCAGAAAATGCGCATTGTTGCGCTGTGACGATCCCCCCTCCTGATTCGGATAGTCGGTCATATTGAGATCTCCGAGGTAGTAGAGCGAAGTAATCTGTTGATTGATCCCCTTGCCGTAATAGCTAAGGGCAGCTTTGGTTTTGGAGATGAACGTGCCTTTTTCGATGCGGCTTGTGCCATCGGGTTCCACGCCGAAATAGGGGAGCATGGTCAGGGCGCCCACCGAGGCGTTCTTCAGGTATTCGGAATTGGGCAGATTTGCTTTATCTGCTTGCCGAATGGTTTTCACCAGCAGCGGAAATCCAGCCGCTCCCGTACCGCCGAAAATGCTGCTTACCACAAAGATGCGGTCCTCGGCGGTAAACTGGCTGGCGAAGGCCTTGAAGTAGGAGGAATCCTTGAACTGATTCAAAACAATGCTCCCTATGTTGGGATTGCCGTAGAATCCCTTCCCGAGTTTAGTGCTCAGCAACTGATCGCCAAACAGGAGCTGCATCATTTTCTGGGAGTTCGGCGTGAGGTCATTGAACTGCACAAAGTCGCGCAGCGTATCGTCGCGGGTGCCGTCAATATCAAATTGAAACCCATCCGGAATGGGGTTCTGCGAATTGTCTTGCTGCTCGGCCTGAATATCCCGGAGAGTGGTGATGGGGGTGGCGAAAAACCCGGAAGTTGGTCGCTTGGCGGTCTTGTGCACCTTCTGGTATTCGTTGAGGATTTGGATAGTGCGCTCCAGGTCGTGGTTCGACCGATCGGGGTCGATGATGATTGGAACAATAGTGTAGCCTTTTACCTGCACGCCGGCGGCCAGCAAAAAAGTGAGCGATTTGATGATTCGGGAGCCCGTTCCTCCGATTCCGAACAGATACAATTTTCTTTGTGCCATTGGGTATACGTGTTTGGGGTTAGATTAAAATGGGCTTCGGCGGCGGTTTACGCTGAAGCGCTTGACGATCAGACTAAAGACGAAATAAAGAACGAATCCCCAGAACAGTGCGATGAACACGACGCCGAGGTAGTCTTCGAAGAGGTAGTCGAGTGCGGCATTGTCAAATCGGTTTCCGAGATAGAAAGCAGTGATCACGGCAATGATTAGACTCGTGACGGCGCCGTAGATCAGCCAGGTAACCCACCCAACGCCTCTGGGGCGATCGAGAAAAATATAATACATCAGGGTTCCGAGCAGCGCCAACGATAGAGTGATGTATCCCATCGTTGAGTAGGCATCGATTCTAAATAGATCATCCGACAATTGCCCCTGGTAAGCCAGGCCGAATAATTCGAAAGCTTCCGCGAATAATTGATTCATCGAGTGAGGTTTATAGGTAGCTGAATGATAGTGTAGTTCAGGTTATTCTGGGTGATGGCTGCCGCTACGCCCTCGACCAGGTATCCAAATCCGAAGGTAGTGGTCGTGTTGGGCTGCAACGCTGTGTCGTTCTCGTTGGTCGACGCGGCGATCCAGTCCGGCAACTGAAATATCAGTTCTACGGTCATTTCCACCTCCGGTGCTGACAGGTCATTGCCCTCAATAATGATCAAATGAGTGGCAGAGCCTTCAGAACCTCGGTCGGAGGGGTTCACGTCTCGGCTGGACAGCGCACGCACCTCGAGAATGCGACCCGGGTCACTTACATCGGCCGATAGGCGGTAATTGGACGGGTCCGTAAGGTAGGAATCACTCAGAGGGTATTGGGAAAGATCGACAGCAACGGCAAATTGAAACGTCTCCTTATTCCGTTGGGGCCGTACTTCCTCAAGAGTGGTCACCGGGGGGCTGCCGCGATCGGCCGGGCGAAAGCGCCCCGATCCTTCAAAATTGGGTAAAACGGAATAGTAGGGTGGCTCGACCGCTTTGCTAGAGCCGAAAATGGTAAAGTGGTTTTGATGATCCTTGAGGGTCTCAATTTGATAAAGATCCGGAAATTCCCGCAGCAAGTCAACCGGCCCAAATACCCACATATAGTAGGGGAGATTCCCTTCGAACGAATAGTAGTTCTCATCAAAGGAATAGTAGGTGCCGTCGAAATTTGATTGGAATTTGATGAGCAACATGCCGTAATCATCCGGCAGGCCCTGCACGGCTTCTTTTATTGTGTATTTCTGGGCGGTCAGTTGGTTGCGCATATCACTCTCACCACTGATGGAGGCGATAAAATCGGAAACGATCACGACCGGTTGCCCTTCCCGCTTGGTCCGTTCGATTGCCCGTTGAATGATCTCATTGAGCTTGGTTTCCCGGAAATTGCCCATTTGGCGCAATTCCTCCGGGTTGAGCTTTTGGATGAAGCTTACCAGTTGGCTGTTCTGATCTTTGGAAGAATTGTCGAAAAAAGGAAGCTCCTGATCATTCGTAGAGTACAATACGTAGCCTCCATCCTTATCACTAAATCGGGTCAGTAGGTCGAGCAGTGCATCCTTAAAGCGAGTATTACCCTCGAGGAAGCCGTACATACTGGCAGAGTTTTCTACCAGGACAGCTACTTCGGAAATAGTTCGGCCTGGGGGAGGCGGGGGACCGGAAATATCTTCGATACTTACGTCAGGATGACTGTCTAGAATGATTTTCTCCAGGGAGCCTTCCTCCTGTAAGCTGGCATCTGCTTCGTACAAGTCGGTGAGTTGCTGCCACTCGTCCGAATCGATGTTTCCATCCTGGGCTGCCGAACGTAGTTCCCGCCTAAATCCATTATCCGTTTTGCAACTCACTAGAAAGATGGCAAACAACATCAAGAGGATAGGGGTGATGGTCAGTTGGTTCTTCTGCATCAGTCACGAATGGGTAGGTCAGATATAAAGGTAGTATTTCAGATAATGATATGCTAATTTATGAGATCTCCAAAATTTTGGCGGTCACCAAACCTCAAAGACCCGTGTCATAATTGGCGAAGCGGACTGCCCGCTGTACAATTCGACCACATGTGTCCCTTTTTCCGGGGCATTCAGCGGGAAGGATACTTCAAACGACTGGGGGCTTCGTGTTAGGGAGAAGCGCTCGGATACATCGATCGGGGCATCCTTGATGATCACGAGAGTACTGTTGTGTACTTCGTTCACGGCGAGATAGCGCAGGTAAATGGGCACGGGCTCATCTGCCCCGTTGTTAAGGGTTCGCTTCAGGGTAAATTGAACGTCTAGCCCGCCGACGTGCTTGGATTTATAGGCGCCATTGCGCATGCTGATGCGGTTGTTCTTTCGGCGGGCGGTTGGGGTAACCGTCAGGCTGCTCACGGCGATGACGGCCGATTTTTCCAATCGCTGTTCGAGTTGCAGGAGGCGTTGATCGGAGCGCGCTTTTTCCGAACGGAGCTGCTGATTGGCGTCTTGCATATTGCCGACTTGTTGGGTCAGGTCGTCGATTCGACGCCGGGCGTCTGTGAGTAACACAAACAGCGAGTCGCGTTCCATAGAAAGGCGATCGAGGCTGTCCGTATACCGAATGGTAAGTTGCTCGCGACGGTATTTTTCAATATTTACCTGGCGCAGCACCTCCTGGTAGCGATCGATGTAGGTATTGGCCACCATTTGAATGGAATCGACCTGTTGGTAATTGCCCGACAGGGCGAGCTGACGTTGTAGCCGGCGCATGGCTTCCTTCGTTTCCATGAGCTCCAGTCGGGTATTCTCCAGTTCTTGTTCTCGTTGAAGAAGCTCGACGTCCTGCTCGTCGTAATCGGCTCGCAGCTCGATTAGGGCGAGATTAAGGGTGTTGATCGAGTCGGCAAATACTTCGCCTAGCAGCGTGAGATCGCGCAGCGTATTCGAGCCACCCGGTTCGGATTGCCCGGAATCGGGAACGACGGGATCGGTCGCTTCTTCGGCGGGTTCGCTGCAAGCGGTACACCAGGCGAATACAAGCGATAAAAGATATACGCAGGGAGGCGTAAAACGGAGTAACATGGGTAGAGGTATTTGGATGTATGTGTTTGTAGTAAGACGCGAAAATTATGACCGATCGACAGTCATCTCGTTGATCATATGGTCGATTTTTTGTTGGAGGTTTTTATTCGTTTTTAGCTGCTCTTCCCGTAATTCCTCGAAACTCCGCTGAATTTCAGACACCTGATCCGCATGTTGATCTAATTGTGGTTTCAATTGGTCGAGTTTTTCCTCTAGCCGGTTGGATCGCCGGAAGGAAATTGCCGCGACTACGAGCGTAGCTAATACTAAAAGAATCGCAAGGAGTATCAACAGAAAGAGGGGATGGGAAATCATCGTCGTATTCATGTCCGGATTCATTTCTTCTACAATGGGTTCGACTGGCTGGATTGCGACGGGTTGTTCAACCGGCGCGCTACTGTCGGAAGTTAAAGCTAAGGATTCTTTCTGGGTATCCCTGACCGGCATTAACGTCAGGGTAAGCCGATTGTAGATTACAGCCGAATCAAATAAACTTCGTACCTGGAAGACCAATTTGCAGGTGTTTGACAGGCCAGCCGGGGCATATATACGGAGCTCCATCGTATTCCCGTCTTTGATTGCAAATTGATTAGGAATCTTACCCAATTCCGAGGAACATGCATGCTCGATCAGGTTCACCAGAACAGCGCGGCTTCCATTGTTTTCGAGGCGTACGACTTGGAGATTCGCCGCTGCGAGGGATATGTCCAAGCGCCCGGACTGGGATTTCACGAACCGCACCACCTCGTTTGATTGAGTCGAGCCAACCTGAAAGCAAGCTAACAGCAGTAGCATCACCAAGGGCGGCAGCCTCATGAATCTAGTTTTTTGAAATTGACGGTGGTGGTTCGCCATTCTGCCAGATTGCGTTCACCCTGAAAGTTCAGATAATCTTGGTTGTAATGCAATCCAATATCTACGATGTCGTAAATAGTTCCTTTGGGTAAGTGGGCCAAAATGCCTTTGAATCGGCCGTTGGCCATCGAAAGGATCTCTCCTCGCCGCTCCGAGCCTTTCACCGACGTATTTCCGGCCATTTCCGGATCGTAGATATCCTTCCCGATCCGAACGGTGTTGACCTCAATATTCGCGTGGGTTTTTAAACCCTCAACAAATTCCGTGCACCACATTTGAAGTTCTGCGACCGGCATACCGTCCTGATCGTAGATTGCGGCAATGGAAGGGAAAAACGGATAACCGCTCAGGCGAACAAACTGAAGTACTGTATCGCGGAAGCTACGATCCAGAAAGGCGGTGTACCACATTTCGGGCGTTTCGGTTAATTGTCGGTGCAACCCTCTCAGGCCCGACCGGCCGTCCATTCCCTTGAGTAAGAATCCAAATTTATCGAAGAACGGACTCTCCGGGTGCATATCCTTACGGCGCTCTTCAATCCATTGGACTGATGCTTCTAAATCCGTTACAAACCGTTGTGGATAGGGAATCGAAAAGGCCGGCTTTGTTGTCGTAGCAGGGGGCTCTGTTTGGATGGCTGCCGCTAGCTGAGCTTCGAATTTATTTTCTAATTCACGGGTAACTCTTTTCCGAAGGTTCTCTAAATGTCTTTGATGTCGCACCTGTAATAGTTGAATGCCGTCTGTAAGTTTAGAACCCGCTGCCAGTTCAAAGCCCGCTTCAGGTTCCGAGTTTTCTGCAAGCTCCGGAAGGGGAGCTTCCTTTAGGGCCTTATTAATTGATTGTACGGCATTTTCCTGTTCTCGTTGCAGTTCATCTACCTGATTCTGAAGGCTATTTATTTTTTGGAGGGCGGCCTCTTGGTTTGAGAGGGCCTCGTCGCGAGCAGACCGCAAGTCGTTGCGTTCTTTATTAAAATCGGCTTGCTGTTTGTTTAATTGCCGCCTTCCCGACGACCATAGTATGGGAAGGAGAGTGAGTAGAAAGACAATTGCTCCCAGGGCTCCGATGGTGTAGGGAAGTAGGTTGGAGGCGAATAGTGCTTTCCACGGTTCCGGCTCCGGGGTAGGTACTAGTTCTGTGCCATTCGTTGTTCCTGTCACGGGCGGGGAGGATTGGGGAAGCGTGGAAATAGACGCGCTGGATACAAAAGGCGCATTTGGGTAAACGGTTAGTTGGGCAGTTCCCTGGTTGAGCAGGTAGTACCGCAAGCTAGCCCGACCACTTGAATCCCGTCCGGCGATGAGTTGGGCTTCCTCCCAGGTATTACCGAGGAATTGGTGGAGAACGGCCGCCCGCTGATTCACCGATTGGATAAATTGATTCAAGACATTCAGCCGGTCCTGCCGACTGAGGGTGTCGGATACCACATCGGAAAGCGTCGACAACAGGATGCCGGGATGGGCGCTGATACTGTCGTTAAAAACGATGGTGGGGAGCTCTTCCGGATCGATGTTCAATCGAAAAGTAAGGGTGTCGAGCTTATCCTGGATGACCAAACCACTGTCGAGCAACCCAGGGGTAATGCGGGAGATCGGATAATACAATTCTGCTTGGAACACCGGATCGGTGCCGGTTAAGCGGGATACGATTTGGTTGGAATCGATGTTCTCGATAAATAATCCGCTACCGAACCTAAGGTCGACGGCAGCGGTGGAATCCGGTTCTTCGGGTTTCCCATTTACTTCTTTGTTCAACACGAGGGTGATGATATCGGAAGATCGACTCCGAACGTAGAGGGCTGAATCGGTCAGGTAGAAGGCCGTACTGAGTGGAAGGAGCGTCTGCGACACGAAATAGCGTTCCTTTGTTCCTAAATGTTTAGCCAGGACAAAGTGTTGGTTAGCCGGTTTCGCAATGGAGTCAATTGCCGTAGTATCTCTATCACCCCGGCCGCATAAGGTGAATACGGACATGCCGAGGAAGATCAGTAGGTAGATGTATCGTTGCATCATTGTTGAACGTTGATGGCGGGCCACATACTCCGACGGTAGGCCAGGCTCCTTCCGTTGTAGCCGCCCATGAAATTATCGCTGCTTTCCACCATGAGTACATCATCGGGTACGGAGCCATTGGCAATGGTGAGTATCATGCCCTGATGCGAAGAGAGGGTTAGCTTAAAAGCCAAGCGATCCAGGGTGCGGAAATGCCGTTCTTTCAGATAGGTTTTTAGAATGTTGGTGTAATCGCTGATGATGTGATTTCTGCGGAATTCATCCCGAAAATCGTCTTTATCTGTCAGATAGGTTTGAACAAAGAAGATTTCCCGTGCCTGGTGAATGTCGACGAATACGGTGCGACTATCGAAGCGCGTTTCGTCCGGATTGCGCGTGCGGCGGGGTTCGTCCTGAGGGCCCAGAATTTCCACGAATTGCATGGGCTGTCCGTCCCGGTATAAATCGCCGTAGACGATGCCAAAGCGGTTGTAAAGTTTGGTGTCTTCAATGCGCACGGTAGTCAGCGCCTGATTGCGGTAATGGACGCCGTAGCGCAATGCCCCCCGCGCGACAACTCCCTTCAAAAACGAATTGGTCGCTTCCGAACCGGCGAGCCGGTTCATATCCACTTGATGGACCTGATTGTCGCGATGTGTTTGAAGGGCTTCGGACACTGTTTGTCGCAACAATCCCATCTGGGAAGTCCGACCGGAAAAGATCAGCGTATCTACCTGCGACATTCGGTAGTCTTCTGCCTGGGGGAAGAGCTTGAAGAAATGGTCGAAGAGGTCGGTGCTCAGTTCCCGGAGCATTTCCTGGAAGTGTGCGTGTTGGATAATTTCCACCAGGGAGATCATCAGGTTTTTGGTGAAGATCAAATCCATATTACCCTTTTCGATATGGACCAAGATGGTGGTGTCGGGCTCCGGGTTTTGCTTGTCGGTCAATTTGCCGAGGCGAGGTTTGACTTCGTTTTTCACCCAATACTTCAAGATTTGCTTTCGATACATATCTACCTCCGGATTGTGGAAGTCAAATGCAAATCGGCCCAGTGGACCTTCTTTGGCATACTGGGTTTTGACGAGGTCAAATACGATATTGGCAATGACGAAATCAATGTAATTACCTGCCGTGTTCTTACCCATTCTTCCGAGCACGTCGATTTTTTCGATGGCCCGACCATCGGGTCGGAAGGATTTGCTTTTTTTAAGGTAGGTCAGGTCGAGTGTGCCGGCACCGATGTCGTAGACGAGAATGTATTCGCTGCGTTCTCCTCGTTCGATGGCCTGTTTATTTTCGACCCGGTCTTCATTAACGGGCACCCATTTATCGAGGTATTGAAAGGCGACGGCATCGGATTCGGATAGGAAAAGGATTTCATCGAGCTCTACACCGCTGTAATACGTAAATGCCTCCTGAAGAGTATCGCGCAGCTTAGATATGTGTAATGCCGTAAAGGTATTGGGTACGGTAAGGATAATTTTCTGCTTGGCATTAAGGCTTTCGGAGGAGGCGCCTTTTGTCAGAATAAAGTGGCGAATCAGAGAATGGAATAGATCGGCGACGACCTTGTCGATGCGCAGCGGGTCCGTTTCGGAAGGTCGGCGCAAGGTATTGGATTTATCGCGGTACTCCAGTTGTTCCATGCCCTCGTCGATATCCCGTACCGTGTCGAACCCGAGAATCATTTTAATATTGGGAATCGCATAGTTACTTTCGTAGAATTCCCCGATGGGGGGTGAAAGCTGAGTGAGGTTGTCCGGATAATCTGCGGCAAAAAGTTGATTGCCTTCGCGGAGAATAACGTTGGATGCCAGGAAGTCGGTCTTGGCTTCCGGCATTGATTCTTCTTTGTATTTCCGCCCCAGGTACCGTCGCAGGATGCTTTGTAGATTGAGATACTCATAGTTTAAATCGGCGTCGGCGTGGAAATTAGCAACGACGATGGCGGAAGTTCCGAGGTCGATTGCCGTGTAAAATTCATCGCGTTGCCGGATCAGTTCGAGGTTCAGTTCTGATCGTTCGCGTTTTCCCGCGCGGTTAAGTAGGTTGCCGGCGGCGGTAGTATCCGTGTATTGCTCTGCGTTGTTGTCAATTTCGACATAGGTGAATTCGAAATAGAGTACCAGGCGAAATACCTCGTAGTCGATGGGGGCGTTATTGGCGAAATTAAGCTGGAGCCTCACTGGCGCTTCTCCGTCTCGAATCAGGATTGGGTCTTGTGTGAGAAGATTCGAGGCGGCGAATTTAGATAGGTTGAATTCGGTCTGGAGTGAAACCTGTAGCCAATCGGGGAGCTCCTCTTGAGGAAAGCCTTGGATGGAGAGGTAGAAGTTACCTACGAGCACGCCGCCGGGTCCTAGGGGGTCGTTACCCTGATTGCCGATCCGAAAATTAGCAAGTACGGTGGAAGAGTTTTCCTTTCGGTTGAGAATGCCGACCTGGCGTAGTAAGTGATATTCGATCGGCGCATCGGGGCCTTTGTAATCCCCTTTTCTGGTATTTGGGATGGAAAATTGGAGTGCAGTTTCCAGTTTTTTCTGATCGACGCTGAATGCAAAGCTCTTATCGTCGCCCTCCTGCACACTTACCGTAAATTTGAAGACAGACTCGAGCAGTTCGGTAGGGAGCAGTTGGTCAAACCGGGCGAATATTGGCAGTTGCACTTGTTGTCGGGGCTCGAGGTCGACGATGCGCAGGTGGTCGCCGTACTCTTCGTTTAATTCGACATTATCGGAATTGGGCCTTCCGAAGTAGAGATAATTGCCCATACGATTGTCGCCAATGAGTCGTACGGCCCCCTCGAAGAAGGCATCCGAATTTACGGGGCTATCATTCAGCAATTCCACTTCCCCGATGAACCGGATATCGTTAGAGAAGGTCTTATCCGAAATCCATTCGGAGCTTTCCCGAAAATTTTTAATTACGATATTGGCCGGCACTTTTGGGAGGTGATCAATAACAAATTCCTTCTTTTGGGTAAGGGGTTTGATTTCGGGATAGCGCACGGCAACTATTACGTTCAGCTTTTCCGGTATTTTCGGTTGGATATTAACCAGAAAAAATGGGATGCGCAGGCGCTCCCGAACGGCGAGATTGGTTATGATCAATTCCCGGTTGGAAGAGCCGAATCGCAATTCTCCTTCATGCGAGGCAGCCGCTTCGTCTAAGTCCCATTCGAAGGTACAATCGGCCTCCTTGCAGCTTAGTTGGATGCGCAACTGGTCGATAGAAGTGGCAAAGTTGATCACTGGATCATTGCTCAGGTAGAGATCTCCTAAGTGGTGTCGGTTTTGGTGATTAGACCAGAGGATTATATTCGGAGCATCCTTCCAGGCACAGCGCAGGCGGGCTTCGGCCGGCACAAAGCGAATCGGGAGAATGAACTGAAGTTGCTCTTGGCGGTCTCCTTCCGGGTTTTGACCTTCTACTTGATGCAGGATGGAAAAGCTGAGTTCTGCCGCCTGACCGTTCGGACCGGAGAAATCCCGAATTTGAAAAGCTTCCAATACGATTTCGTAAGCAAGAACCGCGGCGATTTTATTTTTGTGGCGCCGGTCGTAGGTATTATTGACGCGCCATTCAATTTTACTCAAACCGGTTACTGTACCCTTCTTGCGGAGCTTGACAGCATTATCCGGTGCGCCCACCCACATAATCCCCTTATCAGCCTGGACATCAACAACCTGGAGGGTGTGTTTTTTCCGATATTCAGTACTCAATCTGGGAGGGCCGATAAATTGGGAGACTAGCTCACGTTCGGGCTCGAGAGTGCCTTCGAAAGCTACTCTGGCGTTCACGCTTTCTACGTTCGGATCGAGCTCAATGATTTGTTCTGGTAACCGAGTCGCCATCAATTATCGGGTTATGTAGGAGGAAGGGGTTTTGGTTATCGAGGCGATAAATCACATCCCAGGTCAATATATCAATATTCCGACATTCTGGCTCAAGATTATGAGGGCATTATCGGACCAACACGATATCCCCTTCGTAGATAGTCGTCTCCCCATCCGGAAATTGCACTTCCGCAAAAAACACGAACACCCCCGGGTCGAGCGGCTGGCCACGGAAGGTGCCGTCCCATTCCAAACTGCGATCGTCGAGCAGGAGGGCTTCTTGCTGAAATACCTGATCGCCCCACCGGTCGAAAATGGCAAAAGACTGGACTAAGACGCCATTCAGATCGCTGAAGAGGCGGAAGGTGTCGTTGCGGCCGTCACCGTTGGGGCTGAAGGCCGTCGGGATGTAGATTTCCCGCCTTGGTATCACAAAGATGGTGACCGAAGCGGTGGCGGGGCAGCCATTGGCATCGAAGGCCGTGAGTTCGAAGCGGGTGGTGGTATCGGGAGCCGCCGGAGTGGGGAGCATCGAAAGGGATAGGAGGCCGCCCACCGGCTGCCATTGCCATTCGGCGATGTCGAAGTTGCTCGTCGGGGAGAGGAGGGTTTCTTCGCCGGCATTAATGGTTTGATCAGGGCCGAGGTCGAGCTCCAGCGGAGTAGCCGAGTCGATTTCGATGCCCACCTGATTGCTGCAGCCGGCGGCATCGGTGATTTGTAAAGTATGGATGCCGGGCAGCAGGTCATCTAAAAGGATGGTGCCGGATTCCGACTGTGCCAGGCTTATGGAATCATCGACGAGTAGCTGATAGGGAGGTGTGCCGCCGGAGAATTCGAAGGTAGCAGAGCCATCGCCTGCGCCGTTACAACTAACATCCGATTGGTTGACCAGTCGAATATTGACTGGCGGAATGGCCACCAAATCGAGGCTGGCGGGGTCGGAAGCGCAGAGGCTGGTGCCAACTTGGGCATATACAGTAGTGGAGCCCGTCTGATAGGCAGTTGGATCGGGGATGGGGCTTATCAGTGTTTGATCGGCAAACCACTGCACATTCCCCGATGCTCCTCCCAGCACGACAGCGTCTTGAGTCGTCAGATTGAAGAGGGCCGTACCATCGGAATCGGCGCACTGCACGATCGGCTCGGTGATGGGCGGTGCAGACTGCGGATTGATAATATCGATTTGAATAGCCACGCCATTCGGGTCGTCATTGCCCACATCGCCGTCGAAGCCACAATTCATATAGCCTTGGATCGCCGCGACGGTCGTAACAGAGTTGACGAATTCCTCAACACTGACCGATCCATTGGTCTGAATATAGGAAAAACCCCAGACGCGATACGAGCCGGTAGGCAGGATGCTGAAGTCGAAATCGCCCTCCTGGTTCTGTTCGAGGATGGTAAATTCCGGGGCATCATCGAGGGTGAGCAGGAAGGTGTATTCGAAATCGAAGCCAATGGCATTGGGCGCCATTTCGTCGGGTTGGCCGTAGTCGCGGGCGAAGGCACCAATATCCTCTCCGAGGCACAATTCGATGGGTAGCGTCGGCCCGGCATCAGTTGGGGGCAGGAGGTCGCCCGCATCCGTATCGCGGCAGTCGGAAATACGGCCGTCGCCAGTGAAGGTGCCGGCGGCCAATTGATTGATGAGCGCGGCGTTTTCGGGGGTGTTGGGAGCGCCAGGGGTCTCCAGTGTACTGACGGCGATATTTTCGTAGTTGGCCACATCGTACCAGTTGGTGCTGACACGATTAGTCAGGTGCGTAAATCTGCCCTGTTGGCTATCCGGTCCGAGGTCGATGTATCCGGGGCAGGCGGCTACGTCGTCTGTGACCAGGACGTTTCCCCAACTCAGCACCTGCGTGACCGTTTCGCAGGGGTCGCGCAATTGGAAGGCGTCGCCGGAGTTGCGCAGATTGAGTGTCCAGCCCTGTGGGATGAAATCGATATCCGAGCAGGGGCAATACAAGGGATTGCTGATGTTGGGGTTGGTGATGCAGGCATCGAGGCACTCGGCATTGTGCGGAATGATGTAGACGCCGTCGGCGGGAGCGGTATCGTCGGGGTCGTCGGGGGGAAGAGCCGGGTTGCGGTCGTCGGCGTGGTAGATGACTAAAATGGAGCCCGGCGGGACGGCCGTGTAGCAATCGCCGAAGGCGATGTGACCGGGGGCGTTGCCCTGTCCGCTTTGGGGGTAGTTGTTGTCGTCGATGATCCATCCGCTGATGTCGACGGGGGCCGTGGGGTCAAGCGGGTTGCCATAGACGACAAACTCGGCGTATTCCTGGGTGGCTCCGGGGCCGTTCGACATTTCGTTCAGGATCAGGCCACCTCCTTCGTGGCGATAGGGTTGCATTCCGGAAAATTGGGCTGAGGCGATACTGACTGACAGGCAGCAAATCGTCCATGCCATCAGTACCCGAGTGGTGTAGTACTTAACTTTCATGGATAGTTGGGACATTTTAAAAACGCGAAAATCGAGCGGCAATAGTTGCTACTGTAAGGATGCTCGGAGGTGCGCCAACCGGATGGGCGCGCAAAGAAGGGCAGGGGCGATAAGCCTCTGCAAAGATACGAGGAAAGAAGGAGGAATATTGTTAATATCAATAGCTTATTTCCGACGATCCACTCTGGGGTAGTAAGAGCGAAGTGGTAAGGGAATGATCGCACAAGCGGTACTGCTGCGGATTGGCATATTCGCGGGCGGATGAAAAGGGCCAATCGGCAGCACGGCCCACCAAACCGGCTTGTACGGGATTATCGTGAATGTAGTGGTAGCAGTTGGTCACGTATACCATTTGTGCGTGGGAGGTAAGTGGCAGGTCGTCGGGGAGTGGCAGGCCGGGGTCGAGTTCCCATCCGGCTTTGCGGTTGGTATTTCGGCGAAAGAGGCTTCCGGTGCGGCCGAGTTCTTTGTTTAGTCCGCGGGTGTAGCTACGCAGTAGGATGCCAATGTGCTTGCTGAGGTTTTGTTGATAGGTATCTTCTGCGGTGACGGGGAAGTGGGTGCGCGGTGCTTTTCGCGGATTGGCTAGCAGTAGTCCGAACTCGGAGGGTTGGAGCAACCAGTGAAAGTGGTTGGGCATGAGGCAGTAGGCGATTAGCCGGGCATTGGGTAGGAGGTGGCGCTGCATTTTTAGCAGGAAGTAATGGTAGTTGCGCTCGGAGTAGAAGATGGGTTGGCGGTTATTGCCTTGGTTGAAGATGTGGTAGCAGATGTTTTTTTGGTACATGAGGGGAAGGGGGTTGGTGACGGGTGGGGTTTTGGTTTTTTTGCGGGGGCGGATCTCGCGTGCGCGCGTGAGTCAGGTCCTCAATTATTGAGGACCTGACTGCGGGCGTGCGCGACGTGCACGAAGTTAACCCCTTCCCCCCATTTTACAGAGGACACTTTCCCTCCCTTCCCGATTCCGATTTGAAGCACTCAGCGAAAACAACAAGGACCCAAGTGGCTCAAAATGAACGGTATGTAATAGTAAAACCCAGCTGAGCGCGCAAGATCGTCAAGGGCTTCGGTGGAAAGTAAGTGCAGGAAGGCCGCCAAATAACCCACAACCACCTAGAATCACCGGGAGGCAATCACAAAACACCCAATCAAAAACAATCGCCCCCTGTCATTAGGTAGTCTCCTTCAAACCCCTTACCTTTGCGCGACTTTTTATTTTCCAACCATCGTATGTCTGATCCGATGAGAAATTACGAAACAACCTTTATCGTAGACCCAGTGCTGTCCGGGGATGAAATCAAAGCGACAGCTCAGACGTACATCGAGCGCCTGCAGAATGAAGGGTGCGAGATCGTCTTTGTCGACGAGATGGGCTTGCGTACGCTCGCCTATCCCATCAACAAACGCAACAGCGGGGTCTACTATTCAATTGAATTTGCAACCGATGGAGGAACCTTCATCGACGATTACGAACTGGCATTGCGCCGCGACGAGCGCATCATGCGCTTCCTGACCATTAAGTTGGATAAGTTCGGCGTAAAGTACAACCTGGACAAACGGGAGGGACGTATCGGCAAAGCCAAAAAGAAAAAGCAGGAAAAACCCGCTAAGCAAGAGCGCCGCGCCCACGAGGTGAGCCGCAAGAAGGGACCTTCTCCTCAAGTATCCACCAAGGGCAATAAAGTCCCCAGTGGGGATGCTAATGCCCGTAAGGACAAGGAAGAAGAAGAATAGGCCCCCCTCCATTCATTCATGCTAAAATTAACTGAACATGGCTTCTCGCGACGATATTAAATTCTTATCCAATCCGAAGATTGGTCGCAATCGGAAAAAATTCTGCCGCTTTCGCAAGTACGGCATCAAGTATATCGATTACAAGGACCCGGATTTTCTGATGTCCTTTCTCAACGAACAAGGTAAAATCCTTCCCCGTCGAATCACCGGCAACTCCCTTAAGTACCAGCGCAAAGTATCCACAGCGGTTAAGCGCGCCCGGCACCTGGCGTTGTTGCCCTACGTGACCGACCTTCTGAAATAATTTGCTCATCACCGAAATTCTCGATTCATGGATGTCATTATGCTGCAAGACGTCGAAAAAGTCGGCGATAAGCACGAAATCGTCACCGTAAAAGACGGATTCGGCCGTAACTGGCTGATTCCACAGGGGCTGGCCCTGATCGCCAACGAAACTAACCGCGGCCGCCTTGCCGAAATGCAGCGCCGCGAAGAGGCCCAGGAAATGAAGCGCCTGTCCGAATACCAGGAGGTCGCGTCCAAACTGGAAGGAAAGGTGCTGCGCATTGGAGCTAAAGCCGGCTCGAGTGGCAAGATCTTCGGTAGCGTCACGCCGCTTCAGATCGTCAACGCCCTCAAAGAGCAATACGAAGTGGAAATAGATCGCCGCAAGGTGCAATTGCCCGATGAAGTCAAAGAGATCGGCAGCTACACTCTGGTGCTCAACCTACACAAAGAAGTCCGTCCGGAAATTCAATTCGAAGTAGTCGCGGAGTAACCGTCTTTCCACATCTGGCAGCTGAGACCGTGTTTATTTTCCCTGCCGGTTCTTTGAAAAGTACTGGCAATCGACTTGTAAGGGACAGTGCTCGCATCTTGGGGCCCGATAGTAGCACATGCGCTGCCCGTGCCGCATAATTAATTGATGGTGGTCGTACACCTGCTGAGCACTCCATTGCTTCGGCACCAGCGATTGAAGATAATAGGGAGCCTTGGCACTGTTTGCCTTAGGGCTTAAAATGCCCACCCGCTGCATCACGCGAAGGTGATGCGTATCCACTACCAGTGCCGCCATTCTCAACCGGCTGAAATTGAGAATGGCGGCACTGGTCTTCGCCCCTACGCCTGGAATATCCTCCAGCCAGGCCCGTGCCTCCGACACCGTCAGAGCTGCCAGGAAGTCGAGCGATAGTGCTCCTCCGGTCCTTTCCTTTACCAATCTTAGGGCCTTCTGTATCCGCGGGGCCTTCTGCTCTGGATAGGTAACCATGCGGATGGTCTGTTCAACTGCTTCCGTTGGTGCTTCCATAACGGCCTGCCAGGAGTCATAGCCCTCCCGGAGCGCGTGATACGCATCGCGGGAAACAGGATTGCGAGTCCGGTGAGAAAGTAGTGCACTGACTAATTGACTGATCGGCTCTTTCGAGCTGAAAAACGGAAAAGTTTGCCCGTACAATAGCTGTAACTGCTCATGAACGGAAAGGAGGAGCGTTTTGTGATCGGCAATCGTATTCATAGTTCGAGGGGAAATACGCAGATACCCTAATCCTCTTTCTTTTTCTTCATTTGAACGCGAACCCCCAAAAAGTAACTCAGGGCAATGATCACCGCCGCAATACCGATTCCGAAAAAGAGAAAGTTATCTTCCCCATTCCATTTGACGGTCTTCCCCATAAATGAAATGGCCATTACCAAGATGGTCACCTTCACCAGCATATCCTTCAGTTGATCCAAATCGTAGACCCGAAGCCATTCGGGCAGCGAGGGAATCGGGTGGATAAACAGCTCGTACAACCCCAGACTCGCAATCAAAATGGTGAAACCGAGTAAAAACAGGTCCACCACGTGCATGGCTTCGTAGGCCACATCCTTGTTTTCAGAAGACTTGAACGTTGCTATCTGTTCTACTACCTGGAACCCCTCTACCAAGGAGTAAAACGTGACGGCAATGCTCAACACAAACAGACCGATCACGCCAATCAGGCCAATGCTTTGGGACAGGATTTTTATTCCGCGCATGAGGAAGTGGGGTAAGTGTTACAAGGCTAACCGCCATTCGTTTAAATCGTTCACCCCCAAACCCGATGGCCAACATTGCTCAATAAGCAAGCAATGCTTCCAGCGCTGCCCGAACCTTCTCGGTACTCGGCAAGTAGGCAGCTTCTAGCGTACTGTTCAGGCCGATAGCCGGCGTATCTGCCGCGCCCACTACCCGAATAGGAGCGTCGAGATGTTCGAAGCACTGTTCCTGAATACGACCAGCCAGCCCCTGGGCTAACGTCCCGTTGACCGGCTCTTCCGTCACGATCAGGATCTTCCCGTGTCTGCGGCTAGTCTCCAAGATCATTTCCTCGTCCAGAGGGCATAAGGTCCGAAGGTCGACGATATCCACCCGGTCGGCAAGCGATTTGCTGGCGTTTAAAGCCCAATGAACGCCCATGCCGTAGGTGATGATGACCGCAGAATTTCCTGCCTTGACTTGTTCTTCAGAAGCACGCTGTAGGAGATGTGCCTTTCCGAAGGGGAGTACGTAGTCTGCTGACGGCTCAATGGTGCGAGCAGTCTCGGTACCGGGCACTTTCGACCAATACAAGCCTTTGTGTTCGAATACGACTACCGGATTCGGATCGTAATAGGCCGCCTTCAAAAGGCCTTTCAAATCCGCCCCGTTGGAAGGGTACGCGATTTTGATCCCGCGGATGTTGGCCACCACCGATTCCACACTGGAGCTGTGGTAAGGACCTCCGGAGCCGTAGGCCCCGATCGGCACCCGCAAGACCATGCTAACCGGCCATTTGCCGTTGGAGAGATAGTAAGACCGACTAACCTCCGTAAACAATTGGTTGAGCCCGGGCCAGATATAGTCAGCGAATTGAACTTCTACAAAGGGCCGGAGACCTACGGCCGACATACCGACGGTACTGCCAACGATAAATGCCTCTTGAATAGGAGTATTAAATACCCGCGCGTCGCCAAATTTTTGCGCCAATGTTGCTGCTTCCCGGAAAACACCCCCCAATCGGCCCCCGACGTCCTGACCGTACAGCAGGCATTCCGGGTGGGCGTGCATTAATTCTTCCAGAGCGTGCAGCGCACAATCGACCATCACCGTGGATTCTCCGTCCTGTGGACGGCGCTCGCCGCGCTCTTCGATGATTGGGGTGGGCGCGAAAATATGGTCGAAGATCGACTCGGGAGTCGGTTCCTCCGCGTTGCGCGCCTGATCGAAGTCGGCGGCAACGCGCTCCTCGGCGGCCCGTTCGAGTTCGTCCAATTCGCCAGATTCCCAACCTTCTTCCAGCAGGGCTCTCCGGAAGGCGGGGAATGGGTCGCGTTCCTGGTGCTCTTCCAAGTCGTCGCGGTACCATTCCTTCCGCACTCCGGAAGTATGGTGGTTGAGCAACGGAACATCCGCGTGCAGCAAGAAAGGCCGTCGTTCTTTCCGCATTTTGCGAAAGATCCGGCGAATGGCATCGTAGCATTCGTGGAAATCCGTCCCGTCTACGCGTACGACCTCCAGCCCCTTGATCCCCGAGACGTAGTCTGCCGCATCTTGCGACCGGGTTTCTTCCGCATTAGCGGAAATATCCCAGCCATTGTCCTGGACGACGTACAAAATGGGCAACTGCCGCAGCGCCGCCATTTGGAAGGCCTCCGCCACTTCACCTTCTGTTACGCTGGCGTCACCCAGGCTACAAACCGCTACCGGGGCTTCCCCTTCTTCAAAGGCATCCATTGCGGTCTGCTCGCGGTATTGCATACCCAACGCTACGCCCGTAGTAGGAATAGCCTGCATGCCAGTGGCAGAAGATTGATGCGGAATCTTCGGCTTGTCCGCATCTCGCAAACTGGGATGGCTATAGTAGGTACGACCTCCGGAAAAGGGATCTTCCTTCTTAGCGAATAATTGCAGCATCAAGTCGTACGGGCGCATGCCGATCCCAAGAAGGAGGGCATCGTCGCGGTAGTAAGGAGCCACGAAATCCTGCGGGAGCAGTTGCATACCTACCGCCAGTTGGATGGCCTCGTGGCCGCGGCTCGTTGCGTGTACGTATTTCGAAACCAGTTTAAAATGTGCTTCGTACAGCTCGGTCATCGCCTTGGCGGAGGCCATTAATTCGTAAGCTGTTTTGAGCGTATCCTTCGCGACACGTTTGCGCGATTTTGATTTTATCATGGTGGGCATCTAGTTTTTAATTGGTTTCCGCCTCCGGGGGAAAGGGCAGTTCGGGTAGCTTTTGGAGCAATTGCCGGTAGCGTTCCGGCTGGAACATTCGGTTTTCTTCGATCATATCAAACATCTCAGCGGCGATGCAGCTTGCGATCAGGTTGCGTGCATTGGTGTCGTCATACCCGAGTTGTTTTAAACGCTCGTAGGTGATGCGCACGTCCTCCGGATGATTATCCCGAAGTTGTTCGGCAACGGTTTCCAAAAACTGAGCACGCAGTAGCTCCATCATAACCATTAATTTTTTATCGCTTGAATCGCTTCCCGGGCGTGGGAAGTCAGGATCAGCTTTCCGCTGATGGCCGCCCGTTCTTCGAGCAACTGATCCCAGTTCTCAGTTCCCTTCCAGCACACGGTTTTGAGGGCTTTCATGGCATCCGGACTGTACTGCCGTAAACGCTCGGTAAGCCCGTTTAGGTGTTTGTCCATAGCCGGCGTATCGTCAAACAATGCCTGAAACAGACCGTTGCGATTGGCCCATTCAGCGGTTTGCCAGCTCGAAGCGTCAATGGCCAGTTGCTGAAAGGCCGCAGTCCCCATTTTGCGCTCTACCGCTGGGCCCACTACGAAAGGGCCGATGCCAATAGCGAGTTCGCTGAGCTTCACGGACGCGTATTGGGTGGCAAAGCAATAATCGGTTGCCGCCGCCAGCCCCACACCACCACCAATGGCTTTGCCCTGCACCCGACCGATCACAAACTTCGGACTCCGACGGATCGCATTGATCACATTAGCAAACCCCATGAAGAAAGATTTGCCTTCTTCGAGGTTTTGGATCGAAAGCAATTCGTCGAAGCTCGCTCCGGCACAAAACGTACGCTCGCCCCCGCTGCGCAATACCAGGAGGCGCACGGCCTCGTCCTTCCCAAGGTCGTCAATTGTCTGCGCCAATTCCGCCAACAGGCGACTTGGCAGCGAATTGTGTGCAGGATGCTCGAAAGTAATGGTAGCGACTCCTTCACTAATTTCCCGACTGACCGCACCTAGCAACGTCTTATCCATCTATCTCAAATTGTAAACCGAATGAATGTTCGTTCGCAAAAATACTTAATTTTGGTAGCCCTTTTTACCATAACAACATTCTTGTTACCTACTTCATTACCTCGCCACCCCACTACCTCATCAACTCACCCCTATGAAAATCCTCCATACCTCCGACTGGCACCTTGGGCAGAAGCTCTTCAACCAAGATCGCCACGCGGAACACCAGCGGGCGCTCGATTGGTTGCTAACGACCATAGCTGACCATCAAGTCGATCTGCTGCTCGTGGCAGGCGACATCTTCGATATCACCAACCCTCCGAATCAGGCCCGCGAACTCTACTATGATTTTTTACGACGCCTGCGCGACACCGGCTGTCGACACGTGGTCATCACGGGGGGCAACCACGATTCGCCCTCCATGCTCAACGCACCCCGGGCCCTGTTGCAAATGCTCGACATCCATGTGGTCGGCTCTGCTTCGGGAACATTGCCCGCCGAAGAACTCATCGAGTTGCGCGACGAAAAGGGGCAAATCGAGGTAATAGTGGCGGCCGTACCATTTCTGCGCGATCGCGACTTGCGCTACCACCAGCGCGGCACCTCGTTCGAGGAACGTCAGGAGGAGCTCCAGCGAGGCATTCAGCAACACTACCAACAGCTCGCCGATCACATTGCAGAGCGGGCCTACCCGCCGGTCCCCTGCCTGGCGATGGGCCATTTGTACGCCAGCGGTGCCACGGCGGCCGCCAAACAGGATAACATTTACATCGGCAACCGGGAAAACATCCGCGCCGAGCAATTTCCCGAAGTATTTCAATACGTCGCCCTCGGGCATATCCACCGCCCCCAACAAGTCGGAACCGAACGGCGCGTGCGCTATTCCGGCTCCCTCATTCCTCTGGATTTGAGCGAGACGGTTGATGACAAAAGCGTCGCTATCCTGCACTTCGATCAAAATCAATTGCAGGAGATCGAACTGCTCCCGGTGCCCACCTTCCGACGGCTCAAAACTATCCAGGGGCCCATTGATAAAGTGGAGACTTCTCTGAAGCGCTTCCTATCCAAGGAACGCGAACCACTGACTCCCTGGGTCGAATTGGTCGTCGAAACCGACCGACCGCTGCCAGGGCTACAAACCCAGGTCCAGGAATGGATTGGTTCGGTCGAAGTACACCTGCTAGCCCTCCGCATCATCCGAACCGACAATCCATCCATCCAAGCCCTCGAGGCCATCCCCGACCTGGAAGCGCTGGATGTAGAAACCGTTTTCCGCCAACGCTGCGAAGGCGCCGGCAATCTTCCCGACGACGAGTGGCAGCCCCTCCTCCAAACCTTCCGCGAACTACGCGAATGGATGAACGAGCAACAGGAGGACCAGCTGGATACAGGGCGGGGTTAATGCTGTAATGCTTTGATAATTAATAAACTAAAGACCAAAGTGCCAAAAGACCAATCACCCCCCACGCCGTTTCCAATAATCTCCACTCCAGTGAAACGACCGATCGAGGGAAGCCACGACCATTTCCCAGAGATCCTCATAGGGAATAATTTCAATTTCGTGCGATTGGTGAGCCACCTCCAACGGATGTTCCTGAAGGCCTTCCAGGTAGCGTTCCGTTTTGCGCTCCACGGCTGCCTTATGGAAACCATTACGCGGAATGGTCATTAGCATTTTGATGAAGCTATTGGATCGGAAATTTTGATCGCGGTACAGGTAGCGACTGCAATATTTATCAACGGCTTCAATGCGGTCTACAGCCTTACTGTATTTGCGTTTGGTGATTGAAAAAAGAATCTGGATGATCAAAATGGGAATATTCATCCCCCGCTTGTCGCGCGAAAAATGGGGTACTTCATTCAAGAATTTACCTAGTCGAAAGGATTTGAAATGCGTATCGGAAGC
The DNA here is from genome assembly GCA_964504335.1 of uncultured Saprospiraceae bacterium. Lineage (GTDB taxonomy): Bacteria > Bacteroidota > Bacteroidia > Chitinophagales > Saprospiraceae > CAZDET01. The sequence goes on along the minus strand of CAZDET010000008.1, from coordinate 6,870 downwards.
CATCGGCTGAATACGCTTCAGCAGAATCAAATAGTAGATGAACGCCTCGTAAATCTTCCAGGTTTCGGCTGCGAGGGCATCGAGTTGTCGGTAGCCTCTGTTTTTCACGGCCTGCAGGAAGATCTCGTAGGCCTCCTGATAGCGTTGGGCGTGCAGGGCCAACCGCATGTACAGCTCTCTGTTTTTAAACCAGTTGTAGGTACCGCTTCGCTCTAGTTGCAAACCCAACTCGGCTGCTTGCCCACCTTCTTCGAATCGGCGCAATTGCGTGCAGCAGTCCAGTTTATTGTATAAAAACAGGGTGAGCGCCGATCGGGAGCGGAAGGGCTTGGCCAGTAGATATTCGATGGCTGCATTACAGGTTTGAATCGCGGCCGGATAGTCGCAGTCATTCATTTCAGCGGCTAATCGCAGGCAGCGCACATACTGATGTAGGCGCAGGGAATCGTGCGTTTCGAGTGCGGGAGCCAATTCGTGGTAATACGCCCAGGCTTTCTGGCTGATGACCGGGTTGGCGGAGCGCTCCTGTTGCATCTCAATGACGATTTCGCTGTGGTAGGTTTCGGCGTTGGCTTCCAGATTGTACAATTGCTGGTACGACCGGTGAAGGTCGTCGTAGTGCTCGAACAAGCGTTGGTTGCCTACTCTACGGCCATAGTACACACGCAGCAGGCGTGCGACCGGCGGAACAAGTTCGGTGATTTCGAAACGCACCGCATTGGCAATGACCTTTTCAGCCAGGCTGATGGCCGTGCAGCGGGCACCTTTGGCAATGAGGATTTTGACGGCGGCCCATTCCTTCCAACAATTCATAAAGGCATTTTCCAGATTGTTGTAGGAAGGCTCTTTGTTGCCAATTAAGAATAACATGTCGATCAGCCGGTACTTCAATTTGCTTTTCAGCTTCAGAAATTGGGGATCGTTGGGCGGACGTCCGAAGAGGTAATCAGCGGCCTCTTCCGGAGAGATGGATGGATTGTCGGCAATCAGGTGGTAAAAATCGTCAATCTGAACATCGTACCGGCCCGAACGGCCAAGTACATTGACGTTGCGAAGCTTGCTCCGCGTAACCACCTGTGCCAGCTCGCGGATGAATCGCATCGCAAGAGTGGTTAGTTTGTAATTTTGTTTCATGTGTCCTCGCTCATCAGAACGATTGATACAAATATGAAAAAAAATCGGTTAATAGAAAAAAGAGAGCTGTTTTTTTGAGATTACCCAATCCATGAGAGTTAGAGTGTTTATTATGAGTTGTTTGTAATTAACTGGAGATCGTTTAATCTTTAATTTTGGCGGGATAATGCGGGGGGGACTGTCCCTGCATGGCATGCATTTTTACCCCACCTTTGTGGCGTACCGATTAACAACCATCAATTACAAGTGCATGAAGTCCTACACCTTACCCTGTTTACTGTTTTGTCTGTTTATCCTCCTCGGAAGCTGCGAAAAGGAGGTCGTCTACCCCCGAGTATCGACGGATAAGTGCCAGAGTTGCGGAGTACCGGACGCCGAAACTGTGGAGCATCCCGATTCCACCCTTCGCGAAATAGAGTGGAAGGCGGTTCGATGAATGATTATCGCCCTCGCTTCCTGCTAAACGGCAGAGTCGGGGAATCGGAGGTACGCACAAAAGCGTATCGACTACAGCGGGAATTGCAAACCGGAACTACTTGTTTTCTAATTTGGGAATCCCAGTCCACGAGTGCCGTGGGAAGTGTAATACACGAAATCCTTGCCGGAACAGCTTCCCGGACGAGCAACCCGGGGAGCCGAGCCATACTGAAGCGAACAACGGAAAGTAAAGTGGATTGCTTCCTTGTGAAATATCCGGAACGACAGTGTTTGTTCCAAGCGATTGTTACGGCCCCGTTACGGATGCCGGAGCTTCGGATGCTAATCCTACCCGGCACCTACCAGGTGGTTGATTTGGGTTCGCATTTGACCTGGCGCATGAACATATCCAGCGATTGATTTTAGATTCGATTTTGGGCATTTTAGAGCGTTTGTACAGGAAGTGGCCGGGAGGTCCAGGTCACTTCCCTTTTATCCCCTTTGCATATGGAAGCAGTTATTCCGTTCGACCGCGTGCCGGAGACGGCCATTGGACTGAGTGCGCAGTACCGACTGCGTAACCGCCTAATGTACTGGCTGATTTTGGCCGGAATCATCGGTACGGGAATCGCGCTTCCCCTTACCCGGGTCACCGTGCACCTACAGGGAAGAGGATGGATAGGAGCCGAACGCGAAAACGCAATCATTCAAAATCCGGTGGCCGGTACGGTCCTGCGGCCGCTACCCGCAGCTCATTCGGCCATTTGTACGGGCGATACCCTGTTGGTACTAAACGCTCCGTTGTTGCAAGCGGAACGAAAACAACTTCAAAAGCAATACGACAAATGGAAATGGCAGGCCGAAGACTGGGAATGCCTATTGTCTAACAATGAATTTACGGGAAATGTGGTTTCGGATTTAGTCCGGCGCGAACAATATCAATTCATGGAAAAAATACGGCAATACGAACGCGAAATGAACTACCTGGAAGACGAACTGGCCATCAAGAAAGAACTACTGCGTGCCGGAGCGGTGGCGCTCACTGACGTAAGGGCACTCCGGCACCGGCTGCACCGTGAGCAAGCGGAGCGATCGGCCTTCGAAGCGGCCTCCCGCTTACAATGGGAACAGGCCCGCCAAAGGGCGCTTCAACAACTGGAAACAGTGCGACCGCGGCTTATCGCCTGCGACGAGCAATTGCAGGCCTACACGATCATCGCCATGATTGATGGAACGCTCCATCAAACACAGCCTCAGCCAGTGGGCAGCTACCTGTCTGATAATCAGGTGCTCGGTCACATTGTGCCGGAAAGCCCCCTGCGGGTAGAAATCTTCCTCCCGCCGGAAGACATCGGGTTGATTCGAACGGGCATGCCCGTAGCCTTCCAAATTGATGCCTTTCCTCCCAACCAGTGGGGGCGGGTAGGTGGGAAGGTAGCATCTATTTCTCCCGACGTCCTGCTTCAGGAAAATCGAGCGGTGTTTCGGGTGCAGTGCCACTTAAACGAAACCACCCTGTACTTACCCGATGGATTTCGGGGAACCTTGAAAAAAGGGATGAGCCTGACGGCCAATTTCGTATTACGCCGGCGCAGCCTGTGGCAATTACTGACGGATAAAATGGAAGACTGGATCGATCCCGCCTTATCAAAAACAAGCCATGAAAAAGCAAATTAAACAACACGATGTGACCGACTGCGGGGCGGCCTGCCTGGTATCGGTAGCCGCTCACTACCGGTTGGGGATTCCAATCGCCCGCGTTCGGCAATTGGCCGGCACGGATCAGCGGGGCACCAATTTGCTCGGGTTGTTGCAGGCGGCGCAGAAACTGGAATTCGAAGCCCGGGGCGTGCGCGCCGAAGTGGCCTCCCTGCCCAAGGCTCCCCTGCCTGCTATCGCGCATATCATCACCCCGAAGAAGCTACACCACTTTGTGGTTCTCTATAAAGCGACGAAGCGCGGCTACCAGATTATGGACCCCGCCGTCGGCCGGAAAGTGCGCTGGAGTAAGCAACAGTTTGAAGAGCAATGGACGGGCGTGTTGTTGCTGCTCCAGCCCTCCGCGGCCTTTCGGTCGGGCAATCGACGCATCTCCGTGTTGAGGCGGTTTTGGGCGCTGCTGCAGCCCCATCGGTCCACGCTGGTGCAGGCGTTAGTAGGGGCCGTAGCTTACACGATTCTTGGGTTGTCTACCTCGATTTATTTACAAAAAATTACGGATCACGTCCTGCTCGACGGTAATACCAACTTGCTGAATTTGTTGAGCCTGGTCATGCTGGCCATTCTGTTATTCTCGATCTGCATCAGCAGCCTCAAATCCATCATGGTGCTTCGTAGCGGACAACTGATTGATGCCCAGCTCATCCTAGGGTACTACCGCCACTTACTGCGGCTTCCCCAATCCTTTTTCGATCGCATGCGGGTAGGGGAAATCGTATCGCGCATCGGAGATGCGGTCAAGATTCGGGCCTTCGTGAATAACGCCGGGATCGAGTTGCTGGTCAATGCGTTGATTGTACTCTTTTCCTTCGGGCTGATGTTTACGTACTATTGGAAACTGGGCTTAGTGATGCTGGGCATCCTGCCGCTGTACGCCCTCATCTACGCCATCACCAATGCGCTGAATCGCCGTCGGGAACGCGCCCTCATGGAACATGCCGCCGAGGTGGAAGCACAAATCGTGGAATCCCTGACGGCCGTACGTACGATCAAACAGTTGGGGATGGAAAAGGTGGTGGAGATGCAAACCGAGGCTCGCTTCGTCGATCTGCTGAAAACCTCTTACCGCTCCGGGCTGACCTACATTTTTTCGGCAAATGCTTCGGAATTTACCAGTCGGCTGTTTACGATCTTGCTGCTTTGGCTGGGCGCTTACATGGTGCTGCAACGGCACATCACACCCGGGGAATTACTGTCTTTTTATGCCATTATCGGATACTTCACCGGCCCGGCCCGGAGCCTGATTGGAATGAATAAAACGATACAGAATGCGCTCATTGCCGCCGATCGCCTCTTCGAAGTGATCGACCTCGAACGGGAGCCTACTACCGATCGCTTCGAACTGACCAGCCGGCACCTGGGTGATATCCAATTTCGTAAGGTTCACTTTGCCTACGGCCCCCGTGAGCCGGTTTTGCAGGGGCTCGACCTAACCATCAGATTGGGGACCGTTACTGCGTTGGTCGGAGAAAGCGGATCGGGCAAATCGACAATTGCCGCTCTGCTCCAACAACTCTACCGCCCAGCGGAGGGCCAACTGTCGATCGGCAGCCACAACCTCTGCCACATCGACCCGACGAGCCTGCGCCGCCTGATTTCGGTGGTGCCCCAGCACATCGATTTATTCAGCGGAACTCTGCTATCGAATATAGCGCCGGGCGAGACGACTCCCGAGGTGGAGCGAATCCTCCAACTCTGCCAATCCGTGGGTATCCTGACCTTCATCGAACAACTGCCACTAGGGTTGCAGTCGCCGGTAGGCGAACAGGGCCTGAACCTCTCCGGCGGCCAGCGCCAGCGACTGGCCTTGGTTCGGGCCCTCTACCGGCAGCCCGAAATCCTGCTTCTCGATGAGGCGACGTCGGCACTGGATTCCGTGGCGGAGAGCTATGTACAGACCGTTATTCAAGACCTGCGCCAACGCGGCAAGACGGTGATCCTCATCGCCCACCGCCTGTCGACGATTGTTGCCGCCGACCGAATTGTGGTGCTGCACGCCGGGCAAGTTGCCGAACAAGGAACCCACGCCGAATTACTAGAACAATGCGGCCGCTACCACGCCCTCTGGGAACGGCAGTTTCCGCCCCACGTGCGCCGCATCTTAGCTGCCTGAAGCCAAACTCCAACTTGCCCTAATCGAGCAACACCTACAACCCCTTGATTATGCACTTATTGAACAAGGTAAATCGCATTCGCCGCATCGACGAGATGATCCGCACGCGCCGCACCGGCCCGCCCGCACAGTTTGCCCGTGCACTGGGCATGTCCCGCAGCCGGCTCTTTGAAACACTACAGGAACTGCGCACACTGGGCGCCCCTATCGGCTACTGCCGTGATCGCCAGAGCTACGAGTACCTCCATCCGGTCGAATTCCACATCGGATTTGTACCCCCGGAGGCCTGAAGAACATTGGGTGTGAGAATTGGATGTTTATGTGGTAAGGCCCGCTTCCCGCTCGGGGGGCGGGCCCTTTTGGTGGTGGGGGTTACTTCTGATTGGGAAACAAATACCGCGTCACCGCCAAAAAGAAGGCCAGCACGCTCACCGTCGTAGAAGAGATCAGCGCAATCAGGACGGCATCGCTGATCTCCAGCCAGCTGAACCCTTCTGATACAATGATGGCAATGATCGCTACCAGCCAGCAAGCAATCATGATGAAAATACGGAGGGCATACCGCTTCCGCTCTTCGATGTTTTGCTGTTCGTTTTGGAGTCGGAGCTTCAATTCGTAGTGCTCCAATTCTTCCCGGCTGAGTTGGGCTTCCTCGGCGGTTACTCGATTTTGGAGGGCGGGAAGGGAGGCCTTTATTCTGTTTCCGAATTCCTCTGGGCTACTGTCCATCGTCGGCGATCAGGGCTTCGAAATAGGTTTTGATCAACGCGTTATCGATGACCACATTGTCGGGTATCCAGGTGGAGTCGATGTACGGTTTCAGGGTGGTATCCCAGGGAGATTCTTTGACATGGGTGAGATTCGACAGCTGAATCGCGCTGTAGCCTTTATAGATATCCCAAATGACGGCTAGAAATTGCTGGATATCTTCGGTTAGCGGTTGATCTTTTACTGGGTAGGGGAGCCGAATGGCGCCATTTCCAATCGACTTGAAGGCCCGGTACAATTCCGAAATGACGGGGCCGTATTTCCAGGCCTCGATGGTGTCGCTAACCAGCGCTGTGCCGGTGCGGGCCAGGTACCAGCCGTGCGCAAAGTACACGAGCTTCTGCAGTTTCATGGGGCTCACGGGGATACCTTCCTTGACCCCCTTGGCAATGAAGTAATTGGCAATCGTTAGTGCCTGGTACATGTCCAATGATTATAAGGGGAAGATAATCTAATAAACCCGAAAAGCAAACAAAAAGTTTGAAATAGCGTCAGTGAGTAGTTGGCTGTGGTCAGCTAAGAACCCGTAAGCGGTGTTCCGAAAATACCAACTGCCAGTTCAGCCCAGACGAGAAAGAGGGCCACGAGCAGGGCTCCGCACAGTACGATCCGGTAGCCGATGTTTTTGACCAGCCTGATCGACAGTTCGATCAAAAAACCCGTACCAAGCAACAGTACACCGGCGACCACAAAATCAACTGCATTCCACCGCACGTCAT
>CAZDET010000007.1:0-126960 GCA_964504335.1 uncultured Saprospiraceae bacterium | reverse complement strand
GGAAACCACTGTTTTTTCCGATTTTGTTTCCTCCCTTCTGCAACGATTCAAACAGGATAAAGGGGAAATTGGATTCTACTTTCAAAAGAATATTTCCTCCTCCCATATCACAAGTATAGAACTGGATGTAGCCGATAGGCATCAGGCTGCCTCTACTGCAATTATTACACTTAACTGTGGCTTTAAGGTCGTTTTCAAGCCTGGAAGCGTGGCAATCAGCCATGCCTACAATAGCTTGATAGATTGGGTAAACCAACATCTAGGGGAGGCGCTGAAAACTTTCAACGTTATCGACAAACAAGATTACGGCTGGCTGGAGTTCATTCATCGGGAAGAATGCCAACGGGAGAGTGAGATAGTTGATTACTATCGGCGTGCTGGCATCCTTTTAGGTATTACCTATTTCCTTGGCAGTTCGGATTATCACTATGAGAATCTTATTGCCGCTGGAAATTGTCCGGTGTTAGTCGATCACGAAACCATTATCCAACCAAATTTATCCGAACCTTTCGAACCTTTTAAGGGAAGTGAAAAAGAAAAATACCTCGATAGTGTACTGAAGCCCATGCTCTTGCCGGCCGTTGTTCCAAATTCCGGTCTACCCTACAGCTATCAATGCGGATTCGGCTCCTCTGTTCCTAATAATTTAGATTTTTACAGACGATGTATCGTCAACTGCAATTCCGACCGATCTAGGCACTCCATCCGGTATTTCCGGTCCGACCAGGATAAACTCAACAAGCCATCATTGAATGGTAAGAAGAAGCATCTTCGCGATTATCAACTGCCCTTCAAAGAGGGCTTCACTAACCTTTATACGCTTTTCGAAAATCAAAAAGACCAATTGCTAGGGAAGGCCTCTCCACTGAACGAATTTCACGGAAAACAAATTCGATTCGTTTGGAGACCGACTAATGTATATGTAAAAATTCAGAAGCGGTTGCTAAAATCTGAATACTTACGCTGCGCCTTGCAATATGGCATCCAGCTTGAATTACTGGCCAGGGCTTATGTAAAGCGTACAGACTTTAGTGACATCGCTGAACTCCTCGCTTCCGAACGACAGCAAATGCTCAGAGGAGACATCCCAATATTCAAACTGAATAGCGATTCCCGCAACCTTGATCTTTACATCGGAGAAAATACCATTCTATTTGCCGAGAGCGCCATGGACAATGTTAGAAGAAGAATACGCGAAGCAAATATCCACAACTACTCCGATCAGATCGACCTGATCGACCAATACGCTCCTCAGTAACTTCAGATTCATTGGCAGACCGATCAGAATGAGACCTATTATTTTTAGTAGAGAAATAATTTGTTTCATTCAATCTTTGCCATGCAATCTAATGACCATCAGCCATCCGCCTTGCAGGAAGTGTACAATCAGGTAATTTCAAAGTGCTGGGAAGACGAATCTTTTAAGCAGGCTTTAATTGCCGACCCCGTCGCCACCATAGAACGCTTCACCGGCCGACAAGTATCCCTCCCGGAAGGTACCCAATTGGTCGTAAACGATCAGACGGATGCTCGTTTTGCACACATTAACATTCCACCACAACCGAATATGGAGGATGTGGAGCTGACGGAAGACCAGCTTGACGTTGTAGCTGGCGGTGTCATTGGGGACGGTTGCACCAAACCAATTGACCTCCTGAATAAAATGCCCCAAGGATTCACAATTGCCTAACAACCGGTGAGAAACAAGTACTTAGACCGAAAAGAGAGGCATCAGAATTAATTCTGATGCCTTTTCTTTTTCAGTTTAATTGGCAATTCTGACCGGGGCCACCCCCTTATTTTTATTCACGAAAACGACCTTACAGGATACTCAAAACTTCCATCATGAGTACTACAAAACAGGAACAGGTATTCCGTCAGGTAACGGCAGAAGCCTGGCAGGATGACGCCTATAAGCAGGAATTATTGGAAAACCCAGTTGCCGCTATCGAAAAACTGACCGGCGAAAAGGTGGACCTGCCGGAAGGGAAGAAATTGGTTGTAACGGATCAGAGCGATCCCGACACGCTTTACTTCAACCTGCCCGTGAAACCGGATATAAATGAAACAGCATTGACCGAGGAGCAGCTGGAAGCCATAGCAGGCGGTGCTTGCTCGCTCATTTTCATTCCGATTCCGAAGTTTCCGATTCCCATTCCGATTATCGTATAAACGAGCGCATTTCAAAGCTACATCTCGATTTCAATCAATTCGCAAATTCAAAATCACAACCTAATGAGTACTACTACAAAGCAAGAAACTGTTTTCCGTCAGGTGGTTGCCGAAGCTTGGGCCAACCCCGCTTACAAGCAGGAACTGCTAAACAATCCGGTAGCGGCGATCGAAAAGCTGACCGGCGAAAAAGTCGATCTGCCCGAGGGTAAGCAGCTGGTCGTCACCGACCAAACCGATGCCGGCAATGTATACTTTAACCTTCCGGCTCAGCCAAGCCTGGATGAGGTGGAGCTGACCGACGAGCAGTTGGAAACCGTTGCTGGTGGTCAGTTTGTGTGGGAATGCTTCCCCGACTTTCCTCCTTGCGGGCCGTTCGAGCCGATCATCACTTACCCCAAGCCCTCAACCGGTCCCTTCATTCCGACAAGGGGCTAATTCAGGCACAACCTGAAAGCCTCGCCCTGAGAATAGCCCACACGTTCCCTATTCGGAAGGTGTGGGCACCAGCCGGCTTACCTTCCTCTTTACTTTAAAAGCAGCTACACCATGAAGCGCGTCCTTTTTGTATTGGGTCAATTGAGTGATTCAGATTTGGAATGGATGATCGACAACGGATCAAAACAGTACGTTAAGAAAGGTGAATTCCTTGTGAAGCAGGGGAAAACCATCGAGAATATTTACATCATTCTTTCCGGTGAATTTAAAATTTACTCCGAAGAGCACACGGATATGACGATTGCTCACATCAAATCGGGAGAGATTGTCGGTGAGATGTCTTTCCTGGATGCCCGTCCACCTTCGGTATCGGTAGTAGCTACCCGCGATGCGTCTGTTTATCAGCTGCCGCTCGAGCGCGTGAAGCGGTATATGGAGGTAGACACCCGATTTGCCGCACGCTTCTACTATTCCATTGCGCTATTCTTGTCGGATCGCCTGCGTAAAACGACCAGCCGATTGGGCTACGGAGAAGTTCAAGAAGAAGAGGTGGACGAAATCAACATTAACGTACTCAATCAGGTCGGCCAGGCCGGAGCACGTTTTAGCCGAATGTTGAACAAACTAGCCGAAGCGTAGACTGCATTCTTTCACGTTCAATTCTTCGCTATGCGAGTTGTTATTTTACTATCTATTTCACTTTTTATTTGTTGGAGTCCTGGTCTTTCCGCCCAAGCTGACGGGTTGCGCTGCGACCTCGCCGCACTCGCGGAGGTGGTCATTCGCGAAAGTCCTACAATAGAGCTGCAGCGGATACGTACTGACCGCGCACAGGTAGGTAAACAATCGGCGGCAAGTACGTTCGATTACCAGCTCTTTAGCGATTTGCAGTGGAGCAGAAGTGGAAATAATTTACTGTCAGCTGATCCAAGAACCGCCATTGTAGGAAATCAAATTCAAACGAATAATTTCACCTTGTCCGGTGGCCTTCAGCGAACATTTCGATCCAACCTCACCACCACGGTCGAAGTCGCATATACCCGAGTGGCCGACAACTATCCGCTCACCGTGTTTAATGAGCAGATAGGGCCATACGTACCGGACAATGCAACCAGCACAACGCTCTCGTTCCGCTATCCGCTTTTGCGGGGCAATGGCAGGGAAATTGCCACCGCAGGGGAGCGTGTTGCTGCCACGAATCTGAAGAATCAGGAGTTCAACACGGACTTCCTCATTACCTCACAGGTATTCGAGACCGCGGTCAGCTACTGGCAGTACCTGACTGCCGAACAAATGATGGGGATCTATCAAGAGAATGAAGACCGCGTTCGCAGAGTGCTCGAAATCACAACGGAACTGGTCGAAGCGGAGAAGAAACCCATGGGTGATTTACTACAAGTTCAGGCAGACCTAAAGGACAAAGAACGACAAACCATCCTGGCCAAACAGCAACTTTTCGCAGCCCGGCAAAATTTAGGCCGTACCCTCGGATTGGACGAAGAGGAAAGCACCGCTCTGACTTTGCCCCTAAGTCCGTTTCCCGTGCTGGAGGAGGTAGTTGCCGATATTACCCTTCCCGAACTGATCGAAATCGCACGAGCCAATCGCGCCGACCTAAAGGCGCTCGAGCGAGCACTGGAAATTGCCCGGATAAACATATCGGTCGCTAAAAACGATTTACGCCCCCAACTGGACGCCACCTCTTTTGTCAATTATGGAGGAGTCGACAACGGCAACGGACTCAATCGCATTTTCACCGCACTCGGTCAACGGGAAGGTCGGAATTATCAGATAGGCTTTGGGCTATCTTATTTTTTCCCTGTAAATAACAATCAGGCAGAAGCTAGCCTCCGCGACAATCAGCTACTATACTCCAGTCAGGAAGTCGCCCTTCAAAATCAAATTCGCAACATCGAACTCAACGTTAGCATTGCGTACAACAACTTTCTCAATAGCGTAGAGGCGCTTAAAAAGTCGCGAGAGTCCTTGGCCTATTATCAGGAAGTGTTTAGCAACGAACAAATTAAATTTCGCAGTGGCCTCACCACCCTTCTGAATTTGATTTTACTGCAAGAGCGGCTGACCTTCGCACAGCTTGACTACGTCCAAAACCAGCAGCAATTTGCGCTGGCTATCAGCGAGTTGCGTTTTGAAACCGGCACACTGGTACCACAAACCCAGGACACCGATCAACTCGATGTGTTTTACACCCTTCCAACAAACTAATGACCATACTTAAAAAATAACAATATGTCAGCTCCAGGATTTTTTAGAAAGGCGGCTCTGGAAAAGCTTTCTACCCCTGAAAAGCTCGACCAACTTATCAAGGTAACCAGCTCACGGGCCTGGATTGCGTTGCTCACTATCGCTCTCATCCTGACTACTGCATTGGGATGGGGAGTTTTCGGGCGGATCAAAACTAAAATCACCACCATGGGTATCCTGCTGGGGGGCGAGGTATACGATGTAGTATCTACCTCGCAGGGCCAACTGGTGGAACTAAACGTATCCGTAGGAGATGAGATTCAGGCAGGAGCAGTAATCGCTACGATCGATCAGCCGGAACTGGCCCAACAGATCGAGGCCGCCAAAGCGTCCCTAACGGAGCGCGAATTCGAATTGCAACAGCTCATTGCTTTCGGATCGCAGGATGCGAAAATACAGGACGATCTCGTTCGTCAGCAGCGTGCCGCAATTGAGCAGGAAATTCAATCGCAAGAAAAGAACATGGCATTTCTGCGGCAGCAACTCAAAATAGAAAAAGACCTCCTGGAAAAAGGGCTTACCACCAATCCGCAAGTGGTGGCCAGCGAGCAGCAGTTGGAAGCCGCAAAAAATCAGGTGGACCGACTCCGCGCTCAGCTGGTTCAGACGACCTCCCAGGAGTTGAACGTAGAATTCGACCTGAAGCAACGGCTAACGGTGGTTCGCCAGCGCATCGCTCAAGAAGCACGCCGCGTAGAGCAGTTGGAAGAAACCTTTGAGACGAATTCTAAGATCCGCAGCCCTCACAGCGGAAGGGTCGTGGAAGTGCTGACCGACGACGGCGTGGTCGTCAATCTGGGCACCCCTTTATTCAAGGTAAAGAACGAGTTGAATATCCAGGAAGATGACAAGTTGCGGGGCATTCTTTACGTGGCCGCACAGGACGGTAAGAAAATCAAAGCCGGCATGGAGGCACTCGTGGTTCCCTCTACGGTTCAACCACAGGAGCATGGCTTCATGAAGGCTAAAGTGACTTACGTTTCAGAGTTTCCGGTTACGCAGCAGGGCATGATGACCTCCATGAAGAACGATCAGCTTGTTCAGGGGCTGCTCGCACTTGGCGCCCCCTTTGAAGTATACGTAGAATTTGAAGAAGATCCGGAGGCTTTCAGTGGTTATAAATGGACCTCTTCCGGTGGGCCCGAAATTGCAATCAATGCGGGTACTTCCTGCTCCGGAAACATCACCGTAAGGGAAGCCCCTCCGATCGTAATGGTAATTCCCGCCTTGAAGAAATTCTTTGCGCTTTACTGATCCGCTCACCTCCAAATCCGAATGCGATGAACATCCTGGCTAAAGACCGATCGAAAAAAGGCGGAAAGCGCGTGAAAACCCCGACCATTCTCCAAATGGAATCGGTGGAGTGCGGAGCAGCGGCGCTAGCCATCATTTTGGGGTATTACGGCATGCATATCCCTCTGGAAAAAATTCGCATCGCCTGTGGGGTATCCAGAGACGGCCTGAAAGCGACAAACATCGTGAAGGCCGCCCGATCGTATGGCCTCAAGGCGAAAGGATACGCCAAATCAATCGAAAAGCTGAGGATGATGCGGATGCCCGTCATGATCTTCTGGAATTTCAACCACTTTCTCGTCCTGGAAGGATTCGGAAAGAACAAGGTCTACGTGAGTGATCCGGCGGAGGGGCGTTATACCGTTTCTTATCAGGAATTCGATGAGTCGTTTACCGGTGTGGTAATCGATATGGAGCCGGAAGAGCACTTTGAACAGAAAAATGAAAAACAAAATCTGATTAGTGCGCTGAAGACCCGGATCTCCAACTCGCGGCTGAGTTTGGTTTTCATCATTCTCGCCAGCCTTTTCTTAGTGATCCCCGGGTTGATTATTCCTTCTTTCACCCAGATTTTCATCGATCAGTACCTCATAAATGGCCGGGCAGATTTCGTGATGCCGCTCCTGCTGGCTATGGGGGGAGTACTGATCATCAACACGCTATTGATTTTCATCCAGCAGTATTATTTATTGCGTCTGGAAACCAAACTCGCACTAGCCACTTCCAGTAAGTTTCTGTACCACGTCTTGCATTTACCAATCGCGTTTTTCACGCAGCGCCATGCAGGTGAAATCGGCAACCGCGTCAGCCTCAACGATAAAGTAGCTCGCCTGCTGAGCGGCGATCTCGCCAATGCCGCCCTTAACGTGATTGTGGTGGTCTTCTACGCGCTACTCATGTTTACCTATGATGTGGTGCTAACGTCTGTCGGCATTGTGGTAGCAGCCCTGAATGTCATTGCCCTACAAGTCGTATCCCGAGCACGGAAGGATGGTAACCGCCGCCTAATCAACGAGAATGGAAAGCTGCTGGGCAGCACCATGTCGGGCATCAGTATGATCGAGACGCTCAAAGCAAGTGGCCGGGAAGGTGATTTTTTCGCCACCTGGTCTGGGTACCTCGCCAAGGTCATGAACGCCCAACAGGAGCTCAGCTGGCTGTCTCTCCGCTTAAATACCATTCCGCCCCTGCTGATGTCAATTAATATCACACTGGTAATGGGCATTGGTGCCCTCCGCGTGATGGACGGAGAGATGACAATCGGTATGCTCGTGGCCTTCCTCTTTCTCATGAATAACTTCATCAGTCCGATCAATCAACTAGTGACCGTGGGCAGCAAGCTGCAGGAGACGGAAGGCGATATGAATCGGATCGACGACGTACTGAAATACGAATCAGCCGATGAATTTACTCCGGAAGCAAAGGTAGTACATCGCCCGGAGAAATTGCACAAACTAATCGGTACGGTCGAATTGAAAGAGATCACCTTTGGCTACACCCACGCCATGCCCGCATTGATCGAAGACTTTAGCATGAAGCTCGAGCCGGGCAGCCGGGTGGCGCTTGTGGGAGGGTCCGGTAGCGGTAAATCAACGATTGCCAAGTTGGTTTCCGGATTGTACGAGCCCTGGGAAGGACAGGTTCTGTTCGACGGGAAACCGCGCGCGGCTCATCCACGGGAAGTAATGAATAACTCGATGGCCGTCATCGATCAGGAGATCATGATGTTTCAGGGCACGATAAAGGAAAACATCGCCCTCTGGGACGAGACACTCTGTGAAAATGATATTGTACGCGCTGCCCAAGATGCCGCCATTCACGACGTGATCGCATCCCGGGTCGGGGCCTACGAAAGCCTGGTAGCGGAAAAGGGTAGTAACTTCAGCGGGGGGCAGCGGCAACGCCTGGAGATTGCGCGTTCTCTCTCCATGAACCCGTCCATCCTAATCATGGATGAGGCAACCAGCGCCCTGGATCCCAAATCCGAAAAGATGGTTATGGACAACATCCGCAAGCGGGGATGCACCTGCCTGATTGTGGCGCACCGCCTGAGCACCATCCGCGACTGCGACGAAATTATCGTGCTTGAATTTGGAAAGGTCGTAGAACGTGGCACCCACCACGATTTGATAGCCCGCAAAGGACTCTACGCTCAATTGATCAGCTCTAAATAGAACATCGCATGAAGCCTACACAGATTAGACTAGGTACCAATCGTCCATTTTTCCTGGAGCGCAATAGCGCTTTCTGGGTAGTGGCCTCGGGCGAGGTAGATGTCTACTTTGTCAAAAGGGATGCTCAGGGAGCGTTTCAGAGTGCCAGAACCTTTCTCTATACCGCCAGGAAGGGAGATATTCTCTTTAGCCTAAAAACCGATCAAGACACAAATGAATTTACACTCCTGGCGGTCTCGGCCGATAGCAAACTCATCGAGGTTCATAAATCCTTCATCGGTAACCTGGACAAGTCTCAACTAACCCACAAACTGGAACGCTGGGTGCAGTCGCTCGCTCAGTATACACACCAAGAAAATCGCCCCAAAGTTTACCGTGACCTTGCAGAAAAAACGAGCATAGAACTCAGGAGGGGAGAAATAGGATATCCCTCCAGAGGAATGCGCTGGGCGAACCTTCAAGAAGGGACCGTGGCGATTTTCGGGGAGCCCGATGTGCTCGAGACCGTCGCAAGCACCAAAAATATCTATCTACCGATCACGAAGGACTTGCGGGTACAGGCTACCAAAACCGCTCGAATGGAGCTGCTAGACACCCGTGCAGTAGTCGAAGACGATATCAACCTGATGCTGTCCATTCACCGGACGCAGGCCTACTTTTTCGAAAAAATCAAGGCGAGCTATCTAGACGCGAAGGAAAAAGAAGCCGTTTACCTGCACAAGCGAATTGCCGCTGATGAAAGCGCCCTCGAGACCGGTTTGAGCGGACTTGGGAGCATTGTGCGTCGAAAGGATCGAACGCGATCATTCCTCCGCACCAAAACCTCTAATCCCCTTTTTGCAGCCTGCCAGATTATCGGGCAAAAATCCGGCTTCGAATTTTCGGAGCCCAAATTCATACGCGATTACGAACATAATACCTCCGGCCAGCTGAATGCGATCGCTCAAGTGTCTGATGTGCGAATCCGCAAAGTTATTCTGCGGGGAGAATGGTGGAAATCGGAAAACGGCCACCTGCTCGCCTTTACCCAGGAAGGTAACGAGCCAGTGGCCCTGATTCAACATTCCTCGAATGAGTACGAACTGCACAACCCACGCACACAAACCGTACAGCAGGTCACGCAGGAGGTAGCCGTCACGCTGGAGCCAATCGCCTATATGTTTCTGTATGCCTTCGACGAACCCATCACCAGCATCAAAAAACTGTGGAAATTTGCGGTAAAGGGGCTCCAGTTGGATGGTACCTACATCATTTTGGCCGCTCTGGCCGGCAGCCTGATCGGCCTGCTTACTCCGGTACTATCCGGCATTCTCTTTGATGATGTCATCCCACAGGCAGATCGCAGCTTCCTACTGGAAATATTCTGCATCCTTTTCGTCATTGGTATTGTCAAGGCGCTGCTCGACCTGGTGAAGGGCTTGTTGCTACTTCGCGTAGAAACCAAATCGAATATAACCGTGCAGGCGGGATTAATGGATCATCTCCTGCGCCTGCCTGTAACGTTTTACCGCCGGTTCAGCGCCGGTGATCTGACTATGCGGGCGCTGGGTGTCAATACGATTCGCCAGATTATCTCAAACACCGTACTTACCACCATTTTGAGCGGTACCTTCTCAGTGGTCAATATAATCCTGTTGTTTTACTATAGCCCCCGACTTGCATGGGTCGGCATTGGATTGGCCCTGCTAGCGATCATAATTGTAAGTACCCTCGGTCTGCTCAAACTCCGATTTGATCGAAAAATATCGGACGAGCAGGGCGAACTACAAGGATTTCTATTTGAGTTTCTGTCTGGTATCAGCAAGATCCGGGTCAGTGGGTCCGAAAATCGCATTTTCGGCCTTTGGGCAAATAAGTTTGCCTCCTTCAAAACACTTGGTTTTAAGTCTGGCAACTACCAGAATTTTGTAGAGACCTTCAAAGGCTCCTATCCGTTGCTTACAAATATCTTCTTCTTTAGCTTCATCTACGTGGCCTTTCAGAATGCGAGCAGCACGAGTGCCGATCTAATCTCCGTTGGTGTCTTCATCGCCTTCATTGCGGCATTCAATCAATTTTTAGGCGATTGTTTGAATATGAGCATGGGCCTGATTTCTTCGTTAAATGTCATTCCGATTTACGAGCGGCTCAAACCCATCCTGGAGGAAACGCCGGAGTCCAGCTCGGGAGATGGCGACCCCGGCGAATTGAGTGGTGAAATTGAATTTAATTCCGTTTCCTTTCGCTATGCAGAAGACCAACCACTGGTATTGAAGGAGGTATCATTCAAAATCAACCCAGGAGAAATGGTTGCCTTTGTCGGTCCTTCCGGTTCGGGTAAATCGACCGTTCTTCGCTTACTACTCGGATTCGAAGAGGCCGAATTAGGTTCAATTTACTACGACGGGCAAGCCTTTGATTCGCTCAATAAGGAATTGGTGCGCCGTCAGATGGGAGTGGTATTACAGAACGGCTCTCTGATGGGAGGTAGTATTTTCAACAACATCGTTGGCGACTCAGAACTGACGCTGAAAGATGCGGAGGAAGCAGCCGAGCTGGCCGGTCTGTCGAAGGATATCGAACAGATGCCGATGGGCATGCACACCGTGGTGGGTGGAGGGGGAAACACCTTCTCCGGTGGCCAACGCCAACGATTGATGATCGCCCGCGCTATCGTACACAAGCCGCGCATTCTCTTCATGGACGAAGCAACCAGCGCCCTCGACAACCGGACGCAGGACATCGTCTCCGAAAGCCTCGACCGCCTGCAGGCCACCCGCATCGTGATTGCCCATCGCCTGAGTACAATTGTCAATGCCGACCGAATTTACGTACTCGATCAGGGCAGAATTGTCGAGTCTGGCACCTACGAGGAACTGCTCGCCCAAGACGGACTATTCTCCACCCTCGCCAAGAGGCAAATCGCTTAACCGAATGCAACCACCCACTAGCAATCAACTTTTATCCAGATATACGTGGCGGCAGGAGGTTATCGCCGAGCTTCAGCGGTATACCGACAATCGCTTTAAGGCTATTACCCAACCGGAGGAAGCGGGTGCTACTTCTCAGATCAGTTTTTGGAATCGGTGTGTAGCGGAAGCGCATCACATGGGCGTATTCGAGGCTCTCAAGCAATACTTCCCTCAGCTTCACTTTCCCATCCGGGCTGGAATCAGTCAGACAGAACCTTACAAAAATGCCACCCTGCGCGGACTAGACGTGACCAACATGGATAGTGCAACGGGCCTTGAACTGCAGCAGGCCGACCAACTACAGTTGTATCTCCATGATTCATTTGCCGGCACGCTTCCTGTCCTCGTTGTAAAAGATTGCCGCGATTTTCAATCGATCGTACAGGCCCTATCCTATCGAAACGAAGCAAACCTCCTTCCCTCATCGATGGGAGCAGCCATCATTCGCGGGCTCAACAACTGGTACCGCCTCCGGGAACTACAGCAACGGGCTGCAGTGCATCCATCCAGCAATGACTGGCAGCAACTCCTGCAACAGAAATCGCTCTACCAGGATACCCTGATCGTCCTATCGGAAAAGCCCTACAGCGGCGTCTCTGCAACCGCCCTCGGCCTGCAACGGGAGGAGTGGCTCCGGCTTTCAACCCAGTTGCGCCTGCAGCACGAGTGTGCCCACTATTTCACTCTCCGCCATTTCGGCTCGATGAGTAACAACATGCACGATGAGTTGATTGCTGATTACGCCGGCATTGTCTCGGTCCTGCCCGCTTATCGCGCAGACTGGTTTCTCCATTTTATTGGGTTGGAAAACTACCCGAACCTTCGGGCTGATGGCCGTCTGAACAACTACCGGGGAACGCCCCCCCTTTCCTCCTCTGCCTTCGAGCTATTAGGCACAATCGTCTGCCGAGCGGCACTGAATGTGGAGCAATTCGACCGGGCTCTCGGCACCGATCCGACCGGAAGCGATCTGCCTAACCGGCTTCAGGCTTTGTGCCTCACACCCTTAGTTGAAATGGCATCAGAAAGAGGTAATCTCGCCCTATTGAGCACCTACGAAAAAATACGCGTTATGGTATGAAAACGAATTTACTCCAGGATATAAATCTCGTACTGGTCAATGTCTCTAAGGCATTGCGCGCGGAGCGCAGCACCGTCTATCTGCTCAACGAAGAGCAGCAAACACTGGATAGCGTTGTTTCGGAGGGGATTCGAAACGATCTTATCTCCATGCCGGTAACGGAGGGGATTGCCGGCATGGTAGCTCAAACGAAACGCGCACAGTTGGTCAATGATGTCCGGGAAAACGATTACTTCAACGCTTATTACGACAGCATCACCGGTTTTAACACGCGAAAGGCAATTTGCGTCCCCATTTTAAGTGGCCCGGATACAGTAATTGGCGTACTCCAATCACTCAATAAAAAGGAAGGAGATTTTACCCACGAAGACATCACCCTCTTGCAGGGGTTTGCGGAAGCATTCGCACTTGCAATAAAAAACGAGGCACTCTACCAGTCTACTGAAGCCGTTAAAAACGACATCGCTACCTTGTTAAAGGTCAGCTCTTCCATCAATTCCGAATTGGATTTGAACAACCTCATCGAGCTGATCATCCGCAAGGCCACCGAAATAACGCAATCGGATCGAAGCAGCTTCTTTCTACTCGACCGGGAAACCAACACCCTGTGGACGAAATTCGGCTTGGGCCTGGGAAGCAAAACCATAAAAACCAGAAAGGGCCTGGCCAACTACGTAGCGCAAACGGAGCAACCCATTATTGAAAACAGCCCGTACGAAAATCCTCATTTCGACCCGACCGTAGATTTAAACACTGGTTACAAAACAAACTCCATCATCAGTGTGCCCGTCTTCAATGCGACCAGAGAACTTATCGGGGTAATTCAATCGATGAACAAGTGCAATGGTCGCTTTACCCAGAAAGACCTGTTTATCCTGAATGGCTTTGCTACTCAAATCAGTATTGCCGTTCAAAATTCCACGTTGTTTGAGGAGGTTAGCAATATTAAAAATTACCTGGATGTACTGTTCGAAAACCTCGACAATGGAATCCTAACCATCGGAAGAAATGGGGTAATAAAAACGGTCAATAAACGCTTCTGCGATATTCTGGGCACCCAGCCGGAAGCTCTAGTTGGTGTAAATTACAAAGCGTTACAGGGAAAGGAATTTCATTTTTTAAGCTACAGCGATCATACGTTCCAATTTGGGGAGCGCTTACTGCAACAAAATATTGAAACCATTAGCCTGGAGGGCCGCAAGCTAGTCCTCCATTTCCATGCACTCCCCATGAAGGATAAGGATGGCAAGAACATTGGCGTTATCAATGTCATCCACGACGTTACGGCGGAGGAGCGGGTCCGGGAAAATCTTACTCGGTACCTCCCGGCGCACGTCGTTGAAGAAATCATCCACAAAGACGATCTGTCCGTGTTCAACGGTAAGTACATCCGATCGTCAATTCTCTTCAGTGATATTCGAAATTTCACCTCCATCACCGAGAAGCTGGAAGCCATTGAAACGGTCAATTTGCTGAATTACTACTTCGATGTGATGGTAAGTTCCATTCTCAAATTCGATGGTGTGCTCGATAAGTTGATCGGTGATGCCATTATGGCCACTTTCGGAGTCCCATTCAGTCGGGGGCGCGATGCCTTGCACGCAGCCCAAACCGCCTTAGAGATGATCGAAAACCTCTGTGAGGTGAACGCCAACATTTCTCTCCATACCATGCTCAATATCGGAATAGGCATCGCGACCGGGGAGGTCATTGCCGGAAATATCGGCTCCCAAAAACGCTTTGATTATACCGTCATCGGCGACTCGGTCAATCTCGCAGCTCGCCTGGAAGGATTGACCAAATTCTACGGTATTCCCATCCTCGTTTGTGAACAGACTTACCAGGAAATTGCCGATCAGTACATCTGCCGCGAGGTAGATAGCATCCGCGCAAAGGGTAAAAAAGAGCCCGTCACGGTCTACACGGTAGTAACCCCCACTGACCAGCCGCTTTCTAAAAGGACGCGGGTCTTCTTAGATCTCTACCACGATGGCTTACACTACTATCGGGATAAACAGTTTCTCAAAGCTATTCGGTCCCTCAAAAGTGCTTTACTGCTCTGCTCTACCGATCACCCCTCTCGGATCCTACTAGAGAGAAGCAAGCAGCTCTACTATTCCCCCCCCGTAATTGAGTGGTCAGGGGTTTGGACTTTTACTGAGAAATAGTCGTTAACACGTTTGCTATGCACCTGACCACCCGACCGATTCGTATTCTCCGATTCACCTGCCTCTGGTGTGGCTTGGTGATGATCAGTCAGGTGGTCGGGCTTCGGGCGCAGCCCAGCCACGAACTCGGGCAACCCGCCATTGAAAACTATTCCTCCAAGGATTACAAGGGGTTTCCGCAGGTATTCGGCCTGACTCGCGACAGCCGTGGGCTCCTGTACCTAACCGGTAACGGTATCACCGAATTCGACGGTCAGAGCTGGCGGCGCGTTCCATCTATGAATGGAATCACCTGGTCGGCGGTTGAGGCAACCGACGGTCGTGTGTATATCGGCGGAACTGATGACCTGGGGGTGCTTCAACCAGATTCCCTGGGGCAGTTACAATTCCGATCGCTGTTACATTTGGTGCCTGAGCGGTACCGCAAATTTGGTCAGCTACGACGCATTGGTACGCTCGGAAACGCAGTTTTTTTCGCATCTAAAACCGGTTACTTATTACGGTACGATGCCCATCTGAAACAGATAACTGTTTGGAGTGAGGCAGAGAACTTCATTCTTCTCGGGGCTATCGACGATCAATTTTACGTCCAGGCTCCTGGCAGAGGGTTATGCGTAGTGAGGGAGAATGACTTGGTACCGGTAGCCGGCGGCGCGTATTTTTCTTCCATTCCGCTGGTAGGTGTACTGCCCTCGGCGGCAGAAGGCATGCTGGTGAGCACCAAACACCAAGGCCTTTTTCATTATAATCGGGGGCAAATCTCACCATTTCCCACCGAAGCGGATGCTTTGCTGAGGAAGTGGACGTTCTTCGCGAGGCCTCTACCGGATTCCACTTATGCGTTTTCGGTTATTGAGGAAGGGCTGATTATCCTTGACCAAAGGGGAAAATGGTTGCGTACCATCAATCGGGAAAATGGGTTGGCTGATGCCATCTTGCTGTCCATTCACATCGATGCGACTAACGATATATGGCTGGGTACTAATTCGGGGCTATCACGCGTCAGCTTGTTTTCGCCGGTTTCCAAATTTACGTTTGATGTAGATGGAGATCCACTTTTCATCGAAGACCTCGCTCGCGACAACGGCCTGCTGTATGCCTCCTCCGCGAGCACTAACGGCTTGCTCTATCTGGATCCCGACCGGCGGTCATTCTGCAAGGTGACCAATTACCCCGGCGGGCAGGCCTTCAACTTCTCCAGGATCAAGCACCAACTCCACGGCGCTACCCAAACGGGCGTGTACCAACTGGAAAACGCCCAATCCACTGCTATTTTTCGGGAATACGAGGATGATTTTTTCACTTTTTGCGCTGAGCAAAGTCGATTGGACGAACAACTCGTATTTCTGGGCTTACAGAATGGCCTGGCCGCTGCCGGGAAGGCGGGCCACCGGTGGTCGTTTCGGCAATATATCTCCGCCATTCCCAGCAATGTAGCTGTAAAGGAAATCGTGGAAACGCGGCCAGGCACTCTATGGATGGCCACGGAGGGCCAGGGGTTGTGGCTCTTATCGTACCAGCCGCCAAAGGCCCGCAATGATAGTTTGCTGGTCGAGCGAGTGCGCTCCGTACACCAAGGTAGCAATCAGGTACCGCTCGGCGGCACGCATCTTTACCGGGTTGATGGACAAACGGTAGTTACCGGCGCCGGTGGCATCTATCTCTTGGACGAGGCCGCGGAGCAACTAACTCCCGATACGCGCTTCCCGCTTCCCGGTCCTGCTGCCTCCATCCAGCGCGTCCTACTGGCGGAAGACCGCCACGCTCAGGTGTACGCACATTTTCTTCTTGTGGATGGATCGGTCGTACTCGGGAAATATGTTCCAGCGCCAGACGGATCATACTCATTTCATACCGATCCCTTCCGAACGATTCCCGAAAATGAAATTTTGAATGTATCAAAGCTCTTTCCGGAAGCGGATGGTACGATTTGGATTGCCAGCCAGGAGGGCATTTTCCGGGTAAAGGACCGCCGAGCTGAGAACGAGACGGTACCGGAGGTACTGATCCGTTCCGTATACGCAGGGACAGATTCATTGCTTTTTTACGGCCACGGTCCGATTGAGGCTCCCGTTTTGCGGTACCGCGAAAACGATATTACGTTTCACTATCTCGCCCCTACCCTCAATGCACAAAATGGGGCCCTTTACCAATCAAAACTGGAAGGTTTTGAAGAAGAGTGGTCTGGCTGGAGTTCAAAACAAGAACGCACCTTCACCAATTTACCCGAAGGGAAATATCAATTCGTTGTACGCTCTGCCCTGGGAGGGCCCCCTTTCGCGGAGAAAATCTATTCGTTTGAAGTACTCCCTCCCTGGTGGCGCAGTTGGTGGGCCTACTTTCTTTACACAATCGGAGGAATAACTATTGTCTACGGAATCAGTCAATGGCGCAGCGCGCATTTGAGCCGGCAGCGGGAAGAGCTTCGGCGCACCGTTCGGGAACGCACGGAGGAAATCGAGCGCCGATTATCGGAATTGAGTGCTATTAACAAAATTCAGCAAGCGCTGGTAGCAGAACGCAATTTAGAGCGGCTCTACCATACTATTGGAAGTTTCATCCGGACCGCCTTTAAATCTGATAGTACGTTCATTGCGATTTTAAATTCCTCAAACGGGGCGATCGACTTTCCCTACCGGGTAGGCACAACCAGTCTTGAGGAGCAGGAGTCGGATGCGTTTTGTGCAAAAGTACTCCACGGCCAGCTTCCACTGGGTTTGGAAATGGGCGTGCCCATTGCCGTAGAACAGAAAATCATTGGAGTGATTGGCTTGCACCGCCACCGTGATCGCACACCATTTGATGCCTCGGATCAACAATTATTGCAGACGATTGCCTCCCAGGTTGGACTGGCGCTGCACAATGCGATTTTATTCGAGACCGCACAACAGGCAAAGACTGACGCGGAACAGGCAAGCGCCGCGAAGAGCAATTTCCTGTCTACTGTCAGCCACGAGCTGCGCACTCCGTTAACATCCATTATTGGCTTTGCAAAAATTATCAAGAAGCGCTTGGAGGGTCGCATCTTTCCGCACGTGCAGACGGATCAGCCAAAAGTAATCCGTGCGATCGATCAGGTTTCGGAGAATCTGAATATCGTTGTTTCCGAGGGAGATCGCCTCACGACCTTGATCAATACCGTTTTGGACTTAGCGAAAATTGAAGCCGGCCGATTGGATTGGGATATGCGGGAGGTTCAGATTGAAGCCATTATTAATCAGGCCGTAGCAGCTACCAGTGCGCTGCACACTGAAAAGTCGCTTCCACTGTCCGTCGATGTGGAAACCGGGCTTCCCTCCATCACCGGCGATCGCGACCGGCTTATCCAGGTGGTTATTAACTTGATTTCAAATGCCGTCAAGTTTACTAATAACGGCCTGATTACTGTTCGAGCGGCCCAAGAGGCCAATCTCATTCGTATCGAAGTGCAGGATTCGGGTATCGGCATTGCGGAAGCGGATCTGCCACTCGTATTTGAAAAATTCAAACAAGTAGGTGATACCCTGACCGATAAGCCTCAGGGGACGGGACTTGGTTTACCGATTTGCAAGGAGATCGTAGAGCATCACGGCGGCAGCATCGGGGTGAAAAGCCAGCTCGGACTCGGCAGTACGTTTTATTTTACCCTTCCGGTAGAAGCATCTAACCACATTCAGCACCACGAGCCGGCAAAGGAACCACACAAACGGACAGCACCAGCCTACGAAGAACTAGACGCAATCAATCGGCAGGACCGGAAAACCATCTTCATCGTAGATGACGAACCGGAAATCAGACGCTTACTCCGACAGGAAGCTTCCGATGCCGGTTATCGCATTCAGGAGGCTGCCAGTGGCCAGGAAGCCATTAAAATGGTCCGGGTAAACCAGCCGGATCTGGTGATCCTGGATGTCAGGATGCCGGAAATGGACGGTTTCGACGTAGCCGCAATTCTGAAGAACGACCCCGCTACCAGCCACATTCCAATCCTGATTGTATCCGTAATCGAAGACCGAAAGCGCATTTCTCAGCTGGGAATAGAGGGGTACTTTACCAAGCCGATCAACACCGACCAATTATTACAAAAAATTGGACACTTACTGGGCCGGCCAGTGACCACTGCGGTGTGATTCCATAAATAGTACACTTATTAATCGACGACCATGAATACTTCAAAGTTGCTCATTGTAGATGACGAACCACACATTCGAATGCTCCTGGAGCAGACGCTGGAGGAGCTGGAAGATGAAGACGTCGAGCTGCTCATCGCTGCAAATGGCCAGGAAGCACTCGATCATATTCGCTCCCAGAGGCCCCAGCTGGTATTTCTGGATGTGATGATGCCCGAAATGAATGGCTTTGAAGTGTGCCGGCACGTCAAACAGCAAGCGGACCTGGCCGATACCTACATCATTTTACTGACCGCAAAAGGACAAGAACTCGATAAGGAAAAAGGCCTTGCCTCGGGCGCAGACGAATACCTGACGAAACCATTCGATCCGGACACCATTCTGGAGAAAGC
This sequence comes from uncultured Saprospiraceae bacterium, assembly GCA_964504335.1. Taxonomy (GTDB): domain Bacteria; phylum Bacteroidota; class Bacteroidia; order Chitinophagales; family Saprospiraceae; genus CAZDET01. The sequence continues at coordinate 107,917 of CAZDET010000007.1, read as the reverse complement.
TACGGCTATCCTTCAGTTGGGTAGCTGACCGGTGGACTTGTTAAAAAATCTATCCCTTATGCCCCGTATCTCATTGAAAAAAGTGCTACAAAAGGAAGCTGCCCTCCTGCGTTCCATTGATCGTTTTTTGGATGGTACGGGGCAGGTGCTTGCGATTCGGGATGAGCGGGGAAGGCTGCTATACGGATCGAATGAATTTCGTGGTGGCGAGGTGCGGCCGCTGTTCTTCGAAGGGAAGCAGTATGGAGAAATTTACGATTCCGCGCATTGTAACTGGCTTGACGAACTCCTCATCAGCCTACTAAAAAAGGAGACCGAATGCCGCCTGCTCGGTGCTGAAGTGCTGGATATGTACCGCGAGATTAATCTAATCTACCAATTCACACAAAAGCTCTCCGATACAATTGACCAGCACGCTATTGCCCAATTGTTGCTGCAGGAAGCCTGCTCCATCTTACCGAATAGCAGCGGTTATGTATTCAGGATACATGCCGGGCAACCGGAAAGTGTCGTCGTAGCAAAACAGGGAAGCGAAGCCGATGCGGAAGCGGCCTTGTGCCAATACGGGGAGCTGCTACGTAGTGCGGAGCCGAAAATTCTGGATCAGCTACCGAGTTCCCGGTCTGCTGCGACCGCCTTTGCTCCCTTAAAAATCAACGAACGGGTTTTGGGTGGAATTCTGTTGGTGGGAGTTCCTGATCAATCTTTCACGGCAGCTGATTTAAAGCTCCTGACCACACTGGCCCAGCAGGCGACTTCAGCCATTGAAAGTGCCCGGTTATTCGAGAAAAATATTCAAGAGGTGCGTCGGCGAGAGGCGGCCGTGCGCCGGCTTCACGAAGCGGCCAGCCGATTTGTGCCAACGGAATTCATTTGCTCCTTGGGGTACGATCAAATTACGGAAGTATCGCTGGGAGACAGCGTCGAACGGGAAGTAACCGTCCTCTTCAGCGACATTCGAGGGTATACCAGCCTATCCGAACGGATGACCCCCTCCGAGACGTTCGAATTCATCTGTTCCTTTAACAAACGGATGGGGCCGATCATACGTAAACACCGGGGATTCATCAATCAATACTTAGGGGATGGTATTATGGCCCTGTTTCCGGAGGCACCGGCCGGTGCCCTGCGGGCGGCCATCGAAATGCAGCAGGCCCTGACTGCCTACAACGAGGAGCGCCGGCAATTGGGCGAGCCGGACATTCGCATCGGTATCGGTCTGCATACCGGCCCTTTGGTAATGGGAATTACCGGCGACAATCAGCGGATGGATGCGACCACTATCTCAGATACCGTCAATACGGCTGCCCGCATCGAGAGCCTGACCAAACAGTATGGAGCGCAAATACTCTTCAGCGAATCTACCCTTGCCAATATTCAGCCGGACCGTCGGTCCAAACGCGCCGTATGTTCCTATGTCCGGTACCTCGGTGCGGCCGCGATGAAAGGTAAGTCCAAACCAATTAACATCTATGAATGCTACGATAGTGACTCTCCCGAAAACATCAAACTGAAGAGAGAATATATGCCCAAGTTTTCCGAAGGCCTATACCGGTTTTATACCGGATGCCCGCAGGAGGCAGAACGGCTTTTCGAGGAAATTATATCGGTTAATCCAGCAGACCGTGCCTGTGCCGTGTTTCTGGAGCGGTCCAGAAAAGTCCCTTCCCCAGCTTATTAATGCCAACAGCAGCAGCCGATCCGGGACTGCATCTTGCTGCTTTGTACCCGAAAAGCACCAAATATTTACTCGCTTGCAGTAATTTGTCGGCACTCGAACGAATTAGCGCGTTGGCAGAGAGAGGCTTTCATCTCGCCGGCGACGGATTAACGGTAGCGCGGCATGAAAAATCAAGACCTACCGCTGGCACAGCCGGTAGAACACGTGGAAAAAAGACAAATCGAGCGGCTCACACCACAGAAACTACTCCGGGAACTGGTAGTTGTCTTCACGCTGGAGCGCGGAGGCCTGTGGACATTGAAGTGGTTACTGCTCAATCCAGGGAAATTGGTAAGAGCATATCTGGGTACAGAGCGATACCGGGTTACTTCTCCGCTTAAGCTACTCACGATTACGACCGCCATAGCGCTCTATGTCTCGCTGTACTACGACATGAACGATACTGTCGTTTCCAGTCTGCTGAATGAAACCGAACTCGCCGGATCGATTGACGCCATCTCCCAGGTGTTTGATGACTATTTCAATATCTTATTCTGGATCGGTATCCCACTCAATGCACTGTTTACTTTTCTGTTGCTCCGGGGGCGATTAAATTACGTGGAGCACATTGTGGTTTTCTCCTACTTTGCGTGCATCATGAATATTTTTTATCTGATTCTGACTCCCTTCCTCCTCAATTCAACCGTACAGGCTGTTTATTCGGTGCTTATCGCAGGCTACTTTGTGTATCTGTATGCCGTCGCCATTCGCTTCACCAGATGGTACCAGTACCCGTTAAGCCTACTCATCTTCTTCGTTGGCAACTACTTTCACTTATCCATCATGCTTTCGCTTTCGGTATTTATTACCAAGCTTTAGTACCGCACCAATCCTGGTTCGACTTCTCCTCTGCGCAGGCGATTTACCAATAGATGCGCCTGCCGGGTCGGTTCCGGTATGCGGTAGCCCCGGGCCGTTTCCAGGGCAATGGTGCGGGCATTCTCCAGGTTCATCTTGTGCCCCGGACCGACGTACACGGGTTTCACCTTGTTTTTGGTCCGCAGGGCAACCGCCACCACTTCCTCTTTGTATACCATAGGGCTGAAGGCTCCACGCTCGGGCGCCGGTTCTTCAAACGTTCCTACTAACACGGTTTTTCCACACCCCATTGCCGGGCAATCAGTAAGTAGCCCAAAATGGGACGCGATACCCATTCGGCGGGGATGAGCGATGCCGTGTCCGTCGAGCATGATCACATCCGGTGCCTCCGGCAATAGCTCCCATGCCCGGCACAGAACGGGTAGTTCCCGAAAGGACAGTAAGCCCGGAATATAGGGGAATTCCATTCTCCCTTCGACCGACGCACTGTACACCGGCCGGGTATCCGCATAATTGAGCACGATAATTGTAGCGTATCCAACGTCGGAGAAGCGATTGTAACTGATGTCTGCCCCGGCAATGGTCCGGGGGCGTGCTGCAAGTGGCTGCAAATCTACGTGCCGTCGCAGTTGCTGCTGGCACAGAATCGCCTCCTGCGTCGTTAGCCTCCAGTTGTGGAGGCGCGATGAAAATGATGCCATTTACTATTGTTAGTCGATCCGAATGAATGGATACGATATACTTTTCAACAGAGAGAACAATTTTTGAATTTTTCCGTATGTTTCAATTATTCAATCCTCCTCAGCCTTCCTCGGATTTCAGTTCGAGGCGATCACCTGATGCCCACATTCCGTTGGGCACTGATTATTAGCTACCCCAGACTTACTAAGCATCTGCAAGCAACTACTACAACATGAATGTTCCCAATTACCTATGTATTTTGCTGGTAATGCTCCTGAGCACCGGAGCCTGGGCGGGCGGCGGCAAGGCTGCATACCGGCATTACGTGATCGGCTCCTTCCACTTCAGCGAAGGGAATTACGATCGCGCCCTCAATCACCTCAAGCGGGCGCATGCCCTGGCTCCCGAAGAATACAGTTTTAACCTGGCGCTCGCGCTCGCGCTCGGCAAAAAGGGCCACGATCAGGAGGGGCTCCACATCCTTAACCAAAGCGATCATCTTCTGAAACCCTATCAGACCGACTACTACCAGTGGCGGGCCATGCGCCTTTACGTTACCGGTCTGATCCATTGCTTTGGCCTGCGCTTTTACGAGGCCATTCCCTCCTTCAAAAAGGCGATCGATCTTCAAAAACGCCTCGATAATCGCCTGCGGCTATCGAATATGTACAACGCCCTCGGATACGCCGAAATGATGGACCAGGGCCGCGGCAAGGCCAAACGCCATCAAGGGTTAGACATGCACTACCACGTACATCGCCGAGATATGGAACGCGGACTAGATTGGTTCCGGCAAGCCCTGGAAATCGATCCCTACAACCCCGCAGCGCTGCACAATTACGAGCGCATTTCCGACACCCTGGGCATTTCCGAAGCGATTACCTACCAATACGATTCGCTTCAACAACCACAGCAATTCGTTCCCTCCAAATACCAATACTTACCTGCCCGGATGGAGGCCCTCCTGGAGTTCGGTCACTACGATGAGGTCGTCTTCCTACTCGATATTTCCGGTTCGATGGTGCAGGAAAAGGTAGCCTGCGTAGAAGCCGATCGGTTTCGCGTAATGAAGGAAGCGAGCTTGTATCTTCTTGATCAGTTACCCGAAACCACCAAGACTGGCATCGGCACCATTGGCGGCGATTGTGGTACAGAGCCGCTGGTATGGGCACCTGTTGACAGCCTGGATCGAAAAGACACGCGTTTTACCCTCCAGTTTCTTGCGCCGGACGGTACCACCCCCATGCTAACCATCCTGCAGAAAACCCCGGAACTATTCACCAAATCGGATTCTACGACCAAGAGCATCTTCTTCATCAGCGACGGCGAAAATATCTGCGACATCCCCGGGGTCGATATCTGCGAATGGACTACCGAGCTGCGGGCCCAAAACATCGAAATCAACATTTTGACGTTTCTGGAAACCGGCCTCGGCAATACCGGAGCGTTCGCCGAGTATACCTGCCTGGCGGATCGCTCGCGGGGCCGTATTCTCTACCTCAACGGAAATACCTGCTCCCTGCAACGCTACGAATTCGAAATGGTCGACCACTTCCAGCTCAAAGTGCCCGAACTCCAACGCGTGAATTGCTGGGGGCCGGCCGTGAAAAGTTTGTGGGGCTACTTCCCGAATGCGAAGAGTGAAGAGTAAATTTTTACAACTCCTTCCGCAAGCGGGCCACGGGAATATTTAACTGCTCCCGGTACTTGGCCACCGTGCGCCGGGCGATATCGTACCCCTTATCGCGGAGTAGATTTTTGAGCTTCTCGTCGCTGAGCGGCTTGCGCTTGTTTTCGGCATCGATGATTTCGCCGAGTACTTTTTTCACTTCAATGGTCGATACCTCTTCACCTTCTTGGGTACTGAGGCTTTCGGAGAAGAAGTCTTTCAAGCGGTGGGTCCCGAATTCCGTTTGGACGAATTTGCTATTCGCCACACGAGACACGGTGGATATATCGAGCCCGGTAATATCGGCGATGTCCTTGAGAATCATCGGGCGAAGCCGTTTCTCATCCCCCGACAGGAAATATTCGTATTGGTACTGCATGATGGCGTACATCGTGCTGTAGAGCGTCTGCTGCCGCTGCCGAATCGCATCGATGAACCACTTGGCGGAGTCGATTTTTTGCTTGATGAACAGGGCCGTTTCCCGATCGCTGCGACTGGGCCCCTTCTTCTGGCGTGCGCTGGCGCGGTAGTGCTTCAGCATATCCCGGTACTGGTCACTAATCCGCAATTCGGGCGCATTGCGCGAATTGAGCTCGAGCTCCAGCTCCCCATCGCGATTGGTAATGATGAAATCCGGAACGACGTATTGCGCACTCCGGCTGCCTCCGGTAGAATAGCCGCTGGCCGGCTTTGGATTGAGCCGCAGGATTTCTTTCAAGGCATCGCGCAACTCGTCTTCATCGGCATCCATCTGACGAATGAGCTTCTCGTAGTGCTTTTTGCTAAAAGCGTCGAAGTACTCATCGATAATTCGGCGCGCCAACATCAAATCGGCGAAGACGGCCGCCGGCAGCTCCTTTTCGGCTTCGAGCTTTTGGTCGATCTGAATCAACAGACACTCCTGCAAATCACGCGCACCCACCCCCGGTGGATCAAATCGCTGCACGCACTTCAATGTGTCTACCACTTCCTCTTCCGTACAGAACAAATTCTGGGAAAACATCAGATCATCGACGATCGATTGCGGCTCCCGGCGCAGATACCCATCCTGATCAATGCTGCCGATTATTTGCTGAGCAATGAGCAGCTGGCGCTCATCCAAATCTTCCAATTGCCCCAATTGATTGTCCAGATGCTCATGGAAGCTATCCTGAACGGCAATGGGAATCTGCTTGTCCTCTTCGTCGGCATAATAGGAATCGCCCTGCGTCTTGTAACTGGCCGGGTCTTCATCGATGTAGTCCTGGAGGTATTCGTCGAGTTCGTAGGGCTCTTCGGTCCCTGCATCGGCATCTTCGAGTTCGGAGGAAAAATCTTCTTCTTCCGGTCGTTCCCCTTCTTCCAGTGCCGGATTGGCTTCGAGTTCTTCCTTGATTCGTTGCTCTAGGGTAACCGTCGGTATTTGCAGCAGCTTCATCAGCTGAATCTGCTGCGGCGACAGTTTTTGGAGCATTTTCTGGCTAATCGTCTGTCTTAGCATCCGAGGGATTTCTTGTTTTCATGTGTATTAAATAGCGTGTCAAATCGGGCTAAGTCAAGTTCGGCACATTTTTTGCTAATATAGGGATTTCTGTCGTTCGTATCCATTAAATTTCGGCCGCAAAGAAGCCCAAATTAAACCGGAAAATCCAGACAAAATTCTTATGAAGCCGCATCCAGATCGACTCTCCGCCCTCCGGGCAGCCATGCAGGAACGCCAACTGACGGCCTTTCTGCTTCCAAGCACTGACCCCCATCAGAGCGAATACGTATCCGCTCGGTACGAGGGGCGCGCCTGGATCAGCGGGTTTACCGGATCGGCAGGTACCTTGGTTGTCACCCAGCATTTTGCGGGTCTCTGGACCGACTCCCGCTACTTCATCCAGGCGAACGCCCAGTTGAGCGGAACCGGCATTAGCATGCAAAAATTACGTGTCCCCCATTCGCCGGAGTATATCCAGTGGATGCAAGAACAACTGCCCCAAGGGGCCCGGGTGGGGTTCGACGACGGAGTGATGTCTGTGCGTCAGGTCCGACGCTTGGAAGATGCCCTAGGTGAAAATAGGCAACTCGTACCTACTAACGACATTCTCGACCAAATATGGTCCGATCGCCCCCCTCTTCCGCAATCTACCACTGTTAATTTTTCCACGTCCTACGCCGGCCGCCCCCGCTCGGAGAAGCTACAGGAGGTCGTTGATCATCTGAAAACGAACGACTTAGATGCTCATCTACTGGTGGCACTCGACGATATTGCCTGGGTCTTAAATATTCGGGCAAATGATGTACCGTTTACCCCCGTTTGCATCAGTTATCTGCTCATCCATCGAAGTGGACGGGTCGATTGGTGTTGCGACCCCGATCGACTGGTGCCCGAATTGCGATCCGATCTGGAGCAGGCAGGCATTCGGCTGCATCCCTACGCCACGGCAGCCGACCTCTTGCGGGCACTGCCACCCGATTATCTGTTGGGAGTCGATTACGAACAGGTGAGTAAAGCCCTCTACGATGCAGTCGACCGGGCGGATGTCGTCCATCATACCAGCCCGGTCGCTGCGTGGAAGTCGGTCAAAAACGACACGGAGATCCGCCACCTCCAGACGGCAATGCGCAAAGATGGGGTCGCACTTCTGCGGCTTCGCTGGTGGCTCGACGAGCAGCTGGCCAAAGGCAAAGCCCCCAGCGAATACCTCCTGGCGCAACGCCTGGCCGAACTGCGCAGCGAACAATCCCTCTATCAGGGCGAGAGCTTCCCCGCTATCGTCGGCTACGGTGCCAACGGAGCAATCGTGCACTACAAACCGGAACTGGCTACCAGCGCCGAAATCCGCCCGAGTGGCCTGCTATTACTCGATTCAGGTGGCCAGTATCTCGACGGCACCACCGATTGTACGCGCACCTATGCATTAAGCACGCCCACCGACCTGCAAAGGCGGCACTTTACCCTCGTCCTGCGCGGCCACATCAACCTGGCGCGCGCGCGTTTCCCCAAGGGTACCACCGGCGTTCAACTGGATACACTCGCTCGCCAACCACTCTGGCAAGAAGGGCTCAACTACGGCCACGGAACCGGGCACGGGGTCGGTTTTTTCCTGAATGTACATGAAGGGCCACACGGGATTTCACCCAACGCTCAGGCCAAAAGCACACGCCGCCCCTTCGAAGCAGGCACGATTACCAGCAATGAGCCCGGCCTCTATCTCGAAGGCCAATACGGCATCCGCATCGAAAACCTTATTCTCTGCGTTCCCGACGAGCAGGAGGATTGGCTCCGCTTCGAAACCCTCACCCTATTGCCCATCGATCGCCAGCTCATCGAGCCCGCCCTCTTACAGCGCGCCGAAATCGATTGGCTCAATGCCTACCACAAAAGGGTGTTCCAGGAGCTCAGCCCCCTACTCGAACCGGAAGAACGCGAAATGCTGAAGGCCGCTTGTAGAGAGGTTTCCTAAATGCTTTAATTACAATATTAAGGTCATTCTTAACGAATAGCTTAACGCATTAATCATCCAAGAAACAGTATCGGCACATCGGCACATCGGCATATTGATCAAAAGTGCATCTTCCCTGCCCCTTCTCCGTACAATAAAACACCGCTTCGTCGTTCCCACTGGAGCACCAAACCAATTTAACGTCAGTATATTTGCCCGCCCAGGGAACTATTGGAGCCAAATGCGCCTCTTCAACTTGTAAAAAATCAGAACATGGCCCAGATTGCGGATTTCAAGAAAGTCATTGCCCACTGCAAGGAATACGGATTCATCTATCAGTCGAGTGAAATCTACGATGGTCTCAGCGCCGTTTACGACTACGGCCCTTACGGAGTAGAGCTAAAAAATAACCTAAAGGACTACTGGTGGCGTGCCATGGTACAGATGCACGACAACATCGTCGGGATCGACGCGGCGATCTTCATGCATCCCAAAACCTGGAAAGCCTCCGGCCACGTCGATGCTTTCAACGACCCATTAGTCGATAATAAGGACAGCAAAAAGCGCTTCCGCGCGGATGTGCTGATCGAAGATTACATGGATAAGATCGAAGGAAAAATCAATAAAGAGATCGATAAAGCGCGCAAGCGCTTTGGCGACGACTTCGACGAAGCCATGTACCGCGAAACCAACCCGCGCGTCAGCAAATATATCGCCGAATTTAACAGTATCAAGGAACGGCTGGCCACCGCTATGACCGACGGCGATATGGCCGGGCTCAAGCAACTAATCGACGATCTCGAAATTGCCGATCCGGATACCGGATCGCGCAACTGGACCGACGTGCGGCAGTTCAATCTGATGTTTTCTACCCAATTGGGGAATATCGCCGGCGAAGAAGGCAAGCTCTACCTGCGCCCGGAAACTGCCCAGGGGATTTTTGCCAATTTCGCCAACGTCCAGAAAACCACCCGGCAAAAGCTTCCCTTCGGAATCGCCCAGATCGGAAAGGCCTTCCGCAACGAAATCGTGGCCCGGCAGTTCATCTTTCGCATGCGCGAATTCGAGCAGATGGAAATGCAGTTTTTTATTCCTCCCGGCTCGCAGGGAGAATGGTACGACTATTGGAAAACAGAGCGCATGCGCTGGCACCGCGCCCTGGGAACGCCGGAGAGTATGCTGCGCTTCCACGACCACGATAATCTGGCCCACTACGCCGACGCCGCCGTCGATATCCAGTTCCAATTTCCCTTTGGATTCAAGGAGTTGGAGGGCATCCATTCCCGCACCGACTTCGATCTGCGTAGCCACCAGGACTTATCGGGCAAAAAACTCCAGTTCTTCGATCCCGAACGCAACGAAAGCTACGTTCCTTACGTGGTGGAAACCTCAATCGGGGTAGATCGCATGTTTCTGGCAACCCTCAGCCAGTCGCTGATCGAAGAGCAGGTACCCGGGCAGGACGACCCGAAGAATACCCGCGAGGTGCTGAATCTACACCCGGCGATTGCCCCAATCAAGGCGGCTATTTTCCCGCTCAAACGAAATGAGGAAAGCCTGGTGAAAGCAGCCAAGGACATCTTCAACACCCTGCGCTTCGACTACCAGGTGCAGTACGACGATACCGGCTCCATCGGAAAGCTCTACCGCCGCCAGGATGCCATCGGTACGCCCTTCTGCATCACCGTCGATTTCGAAACCCTCGACGATCAAACCGTCACTATCCGCGACCGCGATACGTTAAACCAAGAACGCGTCCCCATCGCCGATCTAGATAACATCATCGGAGAGCGGGTTAGCATGAAACAACTATTTAATTCGCCATCCACCATTCACCATTGATCATCAGCGCCATCGTAGCCCACGACCGCAACCGGGCCATCGGAAAAGACGGAAACATCCCCTGGTACCTGCCGGCCGACTTGAAGTACTTCAAGCGCCGAACCCTCGGGCATCCGGTTATCATGGGGCGGAAAACCTTTGAAAGCATCGGCCGGCCACTACCTAAACGGACGAATATCGTGCTTACGCGCGACCCCTTTTACGCAGCCTCCGGCATCCGGATCGCCCGAAATTTGGCGGAAGCCCTCGAATTTGCGGCGGAAGTGGATTCTGAAGAAGCCTTCATCATCGGCGGTGGCGAGATCTACCAAAAAAGCCTGCCCCTGCTCAATCGAATGTACGTGACGGAGGTCGATCTCCTCATCGAAGAGGCCGATGCCTTCTTCCCGGAAATTCCCCCCGGCGAATGGACGGAAATCGAACGCGAAGCGCATCCGGCCGACGATCGGAACGAGGCAAATTATACCTTCGTGGTGTTGGAGCGAATCCCTGGCTCGTAGTTTAAGCTGCTACTTCAATCGTACCCTCAGCAAATCATCATCCGCCGTAATGTACAGCACCGAATAGTCGCTATTGAAATTGCAATTGGAAGCCCATAAACCGGGCTTTATTTTTCCCAACAATTTAAAGTCTTTTGAAAATATCCAAATCCCACCGGGGCCTGCCGTGAAAATATTGCCTTTATCGTCCACCTTTACCCCGTCGGGAAATCCTACTTCTTTCCCAATCAAAGACGTCGCGTCGTAAATAATTCGTTCATTTATCAGGGTGTCTTCCTGTACCTCGAATGCATACCATACCGCCTTGTTTTCGTCTGTATTGGCGACGTACATGGTTTGTTCATCATTGGATAACGCCAGCCCATTGGGCCGACTCGCCACCGTGGTCATCAATGTTAGTTTGCCTTGCGTATCGTATTTGTAGATGCCTTGAAAATCCAATTCTTTCTTGGGGTCATCCTCCAAAGCTTCACTGAGGCCGAACGGAGGGTCGGTGAAATACAAATTACCGGCGGAATCGTAAATTAAATCATTGGGACTATTGAATTTTTTGCCCTGGTAGTTATCCACCAGCGGTAGAAATTTGGGTTGAGGATTGGTCAGCTCCGCATCCATTTTTGCAATTTGGCGATTGCCGTGCTGACACATGACTAGCTCCCCCTGAGGATTCAGCACCAAGCCGTTACTCCCTTTTTCCCGGCTATCCGTAGAATCTCCGGTAAATCCGGAGGGCTCGATGAATACGGATAATCCATCTTCTTCCGTCCACCGGTAAATTCGATCCATTTTCACATCCGAGCACAATAGCATTTGATGCTCCTCCACCCAAAGCGGGCCTTCTGCCCACGTTAGTCCACCCGCGATCTGTTCGATTTGGGCATTCGGAGGTATGATGCGGTCCATCGATGCATCCATTCGTTCTATGACTCCAATAACCGGATACAATGGCTCCGAGTCGGCCTGGTTTCCAGTTCGATTGCAGGAAAAACCCAGGAAAGCAACAAACGAGAGAATGATATACTTCATGTTTCGGATTATTGGTTCTCTGACAATTTTCGTGGTTATATCGACACAAATCCTCTGCCTTCAATCCTTTTAGGCCATCAGTTTTGTGTCGACCACAAAAATTGTCAAAGAAGGGGATTATTTTATGTGCCGCGTGGAGGAGTTGTCCTTTTTCTAGACGGACGATCCAAATACAGGGGTTAGATCGCAATTGAAAAGTGGGATTATCACCTGTACGAATAGCCGTAAAATAATGCTTCCAGCACAATAGTTAATTCTTCCAAAGCCACTGGGTTCACTCCTTCCACCGATTTGATGATTTGCCCGGATTTACTCCGCAATATCCAGTAAGGCATACGAGAGACGCTAAACCTTGAAAAGGTCTTCCGCTGTTGATCCTGAAACACCGGATACGGAATCTGCTTTTTTTCGATTACGTAGCGCACCTGATTGGGGAGATAGTCAATAGCCCCCCCTTGAGCGTGCACTCCGATGATATTTAGTTCCGAGAACCTATCCCATAACTTTCTCGAAAGTGGCAGGGCCACTTCCTTGCATTCCCAATGACCAATATTGAAAAAAAGCAACAGCGAAATTTTGTCCTGGAAATTCCTCAACGGTGGAGCGGATTTCCCATCAAGCGTCAACGCATTCCATCCCGGTAATTCCATAATAAATGTGTCATTTCCCATTTTTAATTTTTTTTAGCCATTTCGGCCATCATTAATCCGAGGGTAATACTGACCAAAGCGATTTGGGACGCTCCCAAACCATTCTGCATCACGTATAAGCCAATTATTTGAAACGGGTGCTCATTACAAAGCCGTTCTTCTATGGCGCTAGAAGTTCACTCTGAATGAGGCTTATTTGTATAACAGGAAAAGAGTACGGAGGCTATCCTACACCAATCGTTCCCGCAACGCCTTTGCCACCGCAGCAGATACGGATTTCACCTGAAGTTTTTCGTAAATATTGGAAACGTGAGTATTAACCGTAGCGTAAGTAATAAAGCATTTTGCCGCGATCATTTTATAGCTGTAGCCTTCTACCAGTAAATTCAATATTTCGCGTTCGCGCTTCGTCAGTTGTATTTTTTCTTCCTCCGACGGGATGCTTACTCGTCCACTGAATAATTTGAGTATTTTCCCGGCTACTGTAGGGGTAATCGGAGCGCCTCCATCCAGCACTTCCTGAATGCCTTCAATGAGCTTGATCGGAGATTTTTGCTTCAGGATATATCCATCGGCTCCAGCTGAGATGGCCGCCAGAATCTTATCCTCATCTTCGAAGATGGTTTGCATGATAATCTTGAGCTCCGGGAACGCTTCTTTTAGAAGTTTCACGCCTTCTATGCCATCCACGTGCGGCATATTGATGTCCATCAAGACGACATCCGGATTGATGCTCCTTACCCGTTCAACCACATTGCGGCAGTCTTCAAATGCCCCTACGCACTCCATGTCTTCCATGGCGTTTAGAAGCAACTTCAACCCGTCTCTGCGAGAATCATTATCGTCAAATACAGCAACTCTTACCATAGCTCAGTTTTCATAGTTCAAAATTAGTGGCATTTTTAATGCAAGGAAATCATTGAACCCAATGAGTTTTGGGGGCGTGGCTGGGGTTAAAAAACAGTACCACACTGGTTCCTTGACCTGGGGCCGAGATAATTTGCAGTTTACCACCCAACTCTGTCGCCCGCCGTTCCATATTCTTCAATCCGTTGCCCCCAAACCAATGCCCATTTTCCTGGATTTTTTCGGGATCAAACCCCTTTCCGTTGTCTTTTATTTCAATATGCTTCAAACCTTTCACCCATTTTATTTCAATGTTAATGGCATCTCCTTCGGAATACTTTATCGCGTTATTGACGGCTTCTTTAAAAATCAAATAGATGTTTCGCCGTTGGATCATGTCCAGGTGATGCTCCAATATACCGGAATCATAACGGATTTGAATATCCCATTCCCTCGTGTCCTCAATTTCACTGGCGTAGCCGCGCATTCTATTAATCAGATGGAGCATGGAATCGTTCTCCGATTTGATGGCCCAGACGATATCATTCATCGACTCCGTCGTCTTCATCGCATTGGAGTTGATTCGCTTCAGTAACTGATGTGCCTTTTTGGGGTCGCTATCAATGGACCTTTCTGCGACGAGGCCAAAAAGGGAAATACTGGACAGGGTCGATCCGATTTCATCATGAAGGTCGGCAGAAATCCGATTGCGAATCGCCAGCAGGTTTTGTTTCGTCTGCATCCTAAATCGGATAAAGGCATAGATCCCGGCCCCAACCAACAAAAGCGTAGAAAGCCGAAACCACCAGGTACCCCACCAGGGAGGACGTATTCTCAAATCAACTTTGGCATATTGCTCATTCCACTCCCCCTGGTAATTGCTCCCCTGAACCCAAAACGTGTAACTGCCGGGAGCCAGATTGGTGAAGGTGATTTCCGGCTGAGAGCTCGGTGCCGTCCAGCTATCACTAAATCCTTCCAGCTTGCATCGGTAGCGGTTATTGGACGGGCGCGTCAGGTCGAGTGCCGTAAATTCGAATGTAAGGAATCGCTGATGGTAATCGAGTACAATTTCCGATAGGTATTCAACCGGTGCCTCGAGTACAGGAGGGTCTTCCTTTGCCAGATAGGGTTTGAGGAACTCTACCGACTCGTTGTTCAACCGAATGCCGTTGATCACTACTACCGCCGGAGGGCTCTCCACATACAGGTCCTCGGGATCAAACGAAGTTAGCCCGCCTACCCCACCAAAAAACAAGGTTCCGTCAGCATTCTTCAAATAGGCCCTTCGGTTAAACTCCGTGTGCTGGAGCCCATCTTCTTCCGTGTAAATTTGCATATCCATAGCAACCGGATCAAAGCGACACAGCCCGTGGTTGGTACTGAGCCACAGGTTATCCCGTTCATCCGCCAGGATGCCGTAAATCACCTCATCCGGCAGCCCTTGCTCCGGCGTGATGGTGGTAAAGGTACCCGACGCTATATCCATTTTGGCAAGCCCTTTCGAGGTGCCCACCCACATAGTTCGGAGGGGCGCTTGAGGGTCCGGCAAGATAGAATACACGCGATTGCTGGGTATCGAAGACGAGTCTGAGGGCAGATATGAAAAATGCCGCCAGCTTTCTCTTTGGGGATCGAATACCAGGAGCCCCCCCTCATTCAAGCCAATCCATATGTTGCGATCAGCCCCTTGAATGATTGCCTGGCACTTTCCAAACACATATCCATTGGAAGGTGCTTCAAAAACAAACCTTCGCGGAGATGCCGTGCCTTCCGGTTGCCAGCAGTCTAGATAAACATGCGGCAGGTAGGTCTGCCCCATTTCCAAATTATTAGAAACCACCGACCATAAAGTGCGATCTGCTCCAAACAACAAATCCCCTGCAGCAAATGGCCCCTCCTGCAGTTTCCTCCTGGGGAATTGCTGTAAAAGCTTTTCCGTACTATCGTATTTGTGCAATTGGAAGGTCGCCGGATTTAGGGAAGTGCCGGAGGATATCCAGATGTGACCATTGTCATCTCTGACCAAAGAAATTAAGTAGCCGCCTAACTGATCATTATCAAATAGATTAGCGGATTTTCCGGTTCCCAGATCCAAAAACGAATTCTCACCCCTGATCTGCCCAATTTGCCGGTGCCGCAGATCCACAAAACTGCCCAGGCTTGGCCCTTCGTGTTCATTCCCGCAATAGTTAAAAGCAGCATGAGCGGGGGTATGTTTGAATGCTCCGTACCCACTGGTGGGAAACCAAATTACCCCGTGCCGATCTTCCAAAATCCGGTTACTGAGGCCAAGTTCTAAGATGATCTTTTTCGCCCCCGCTCTTTTGATCGGCTTCCAATGACCGGTTTTTAGATCCAACACATATATACCGTACTGACCATCGATGCTCGAGCACCATACCTGGCTCCTTCTATCTACGATATGCGGGACTAACACTTCGTGTCGAATCAAAAACTCCGGGTTGGGGGGCAGGGAAACCATTTTTTGAACGGCTCCTGTTGTGGGATCGATTTCATAAACATGCCTCCCCCCAAAAAACAGTAACCGATCGTTGGCAACATCTTCGATAAGAAAGCCTTTACGTCGAACAACATCGATACTCCCCCCTCGATCCACCGGATAGCTCAATTGAAGTTGTGCCGACTTATTTTCGAAATCCAACTTATAATTGACAAGGGAGTCCTTGTGCAAGAACCACAGACCATGTTGTTGAGACAGTACCACCTGCTGCATGTGCGCCCCTTTGGGAAGTCCTCTAAACACTTCATGGGGGGAGCGTACTAGGAGGGATTGATCGAAATCCTTTAGGGCGGACGGCGACCTCATTTCAGGCGGAATTTGGACGACCTTCTGAGGCTTACCACCAATTATCCAGATATTTCCCCATTGATCTTCTTTGATGTTATAACTCGGGTTCTCGCTACCGGGTACATCGAGTGGGAAAAAACTTTCACTTTCAAAGTCCATCACGGCCAGCCCCTTATTGCGAGTCGTGAGCCACAGCCAATTCCTCGAATCTACAAAGACATTCGTGACGTGGTCTTCCGGTAGTGAAAGCGAATCGTTGGCGTTGTGCTCGTACGTTTTGATCCGGTACCCGTCGTATCGGTTGAGGCCTTCACTCGTGGCCAGCCAGAGATAGCCTTTTTGGTCTTGAGCAATTTTGTAGACCATCCCGGCGGACAATCCTTCCTTTACTCCCAAATGCTCCATGTGCAATTCCACCACTGGCAGCGTATCCTGAGCGACCATCCGGGAGGGAAGGAAGCCTGCTAGCACCAGTGCCCAACAAAAAGGCAGCATGACAGACCATCTAATGATTTTCGCCGGCAACATTTCCATGTCCTAAAATAAGCATATTCTCCGGCGATTCGGAAGGGACCCGAAATCAACCATTGATCAAAAATGGCTACCCCTTTCGCCTGGATCGGTCAAGTTGGATCAGGTGTGTATCGCCTCAGCTATGGGATGAAAGCCAAATCTTTTCGATGTTTCTGGCCGTTGTGACCTTTGCGTTTTTGGATGCAAAAAGGGAAAATACGATGCGCTTAATACGTTCTGTTTGGGGTGAATCAGCAAGCTCACGCGGGTTCCCTGACCGGAGGCGGAGATGATGCTCAATTCACCACCCAGCTCTGCGGCCCGCCTCTTCATATTCTTCAATCCATTCCCTCCGAATGAATAGCCATTTTGCATTGCTTGTTTGGGTTCAAAACCCTGTCCATTATCTTTAATTTCAACGAGCATCGAATTCTGAACCGGTCTTATCTCAACGTCAATCGCATTGCCCTCGGAGTATTTGACGGCATTATTCAGGGCCTCCTTGAAGATTAAATAAATATTGCGTCGCTGGATCATATCCAGATTTTTTTCACCGATTGCCGGATCGTAAAGGATCTGTATTTCCCATTCACCGGTTTCCTCTATTTCACTGGCGTAGCTACGCATTCGGTTAACCAGGTGCAGCATGGAATCGTTCTCCGTTTTGATGGCCCAAACAATGTCGTTCATCGATTCAATCGTATTGGTGGCGTTCGAATTGATGCGCTTTAGCAATTGACAGGTTTTGTCGGGGGCTTCCTGTATCGATTTACTAGCCACCGTACCAAACAGCGAAATACTGGACAGGGTGGAGCCAATCTCGTCGTGCAAATCCCTGGAAATGTGATTGCGAAGTGACTCCACCTTTTTCCTTTGTACAATCTGGTTGATTGCTACGTAGCAAATGATCCCGGTTATCAGAATCAGCCCCAAAATGATATAGATCGCCTGCTTGCGGTTTTCCATTCGTTTAGCTTCTTCTTCAAGCAGAATCATTTCCTGCTGCTGCGCAAACTGGAGGGAATCTCTTTCCTTCCGGAACTCGTATTCCGCTTCCAATCGAGTGATTTTCTTAACTCTCTCTTCATTATTCAGGCTATCCGCCATTTGCTTAAAAAGGACATGGGCTTTGTAAGCTTCCTCGTAGTTGCCCAGTTCTTTTTCAACTTGTGCCAGTTGTTTGGCACCATCCCGAACATTGGTTAAAAGTCCCGTTTGTTGTGCTAAATCAATTCCTGCACGGAGGTGTTTTCTGGCCTTCGGCAGTTGATTTCGCTTTCGATACGTTTCGCCGATACAGATCATGGGATAAGTCCTGTCGGCCTTGATGCCGATATCTTCGTAAATCTTTAAGGAACCCGAAAGGTATTCCAGGGCCTGGGTGTAATCGCCCAACTCCATGTACGCCTGGCCAATTTGGTGATAGCTGCTGGCTACGCCTCTTTTATCTCCCAGATCTTCCCTGATTTTCAGCGCTTGGAGGTGATAGTCCAGCGCTTCTTCATAGTGGTCCTGGTTGTAGTATATCATGCCTAAATTGCCGTAGTTGGAAGCCATTCCTCGCTTCCTGCCGATCTCCTCGTTTATTTGCAGGGCTTTTCGATAATACCCAAGGGCTTTTTCGTAGTTACCTTGATTCTTGTAAATAATACCAATATTGCTAAGATTGGAAGCCATTCCAGCCTTTTTCCCTAGTTCTTCATTGATTTCCAGCGACAGGAAATAATACTCAAGTGCTCTATTGCAGTTGCCTTGTTTATCGAAAATAATTCCAATGATGTTATAGCCTAAAGCCAATCCATTCTTATCTCCCAATTCTTCCAGGATGGTTACGGATCGAATGAGGTAATTGAGTGCCTGTTCGTATTTTCCCCGGTAACAATTAAGCCACCCCAAACCGTAAAAGGCACCGGCCTTTCCCTTTTGGTAGTTGTTGGTGATGGCAAGGTCTGCCATCCGGGTAAACAGTTGCTCTGCTTCCGCGTAATGTCCCTGGCGCATGGTGGTCACTCCGATGGGATATAAAGGATCGATGGTGCCTTCCGCGAAGTTGAGGTCACGGGCCAATTCAATGGCTTTATTCCCGTACCAGGCAGTCTTCAAAGAATCGTAGTTCTGGTAGGAACTAGCAATTTCCACGTAGACTTCTACCTTTTTCTTGTCCGATATGTCTGTCTTCAGGAGTTGTAAGAGAGAATCGATACCCGGTTGATCCCGGGTTTGCCCTGATAAGCTGGCCAGCAAGTAAAATGCAACCAATGAAAACCGAACCGCTACTCTATCCATTTGAGATGAATTGTCGTCGACTAATGCCACTCTATTCACCTCAAAATTCGCCGTTTCAAGCGGTTGAGTAAATCGTAAATTCTAATCAAATTCCTGCGAATTGGTATCCCCGGGCGGCAGTAAATCATTGGTTCCAATGATTTCGTGGAGCGTATCTTGGGTTAAACACCAGGATTACACTGCTCCCCTCACCGAGGGCAGAATTGATTTGCAACTTTCCTCCCAGCTCCTCGGCCCGCGTTCGCATATTTAGTATCCCATTTCCTCCAAAAGACCGTTCGTTTTCGGCGGCTTTGTCGGGTTCAAACCCCTTCCCGTTATCCCTGACTTCCACTCGGATCGCATTTCTAACCGATCGAATTTCAATATTAATCGCATTGCCCTCGGAGTATTTAACTGCGTTGTTTACCGCTTCCTTGAAGATGAGGTAGATGTTTCGGCGTTGGATCATGTCCAGGTTTTTCTCCCCGAGCTCCGGATCACAATGGATCGTAATCTGCCATTCGCCGGTATCCTCCAGCTCGCTGGCATAATTGCGCATGCGGCTGACCAGGTGGAGCATGGAATCATTTTTCGTTTTAATGGCCCAGACGATGTCATTCATTGATTCGATGGTGTTGGTGGCGTTCAAATTGATCCGTTTGAGCAATTGGTGGGCCTTTTCGGGATCTTCTCGGAGGGATTTATCCGCCACGGTGCCAAACAGCGAGATACTGGAAAGAGTAGACCCGATCTCGTCGTGCAGGTCTTGGGAAATCCGGTTGCGGAGGGCCTCGAGGTTTTGTCGCTCACGGCGCCGGTTCCGGATGAGAGCGTAGATGCCCATTGCTACAATCAGCCCTAGAAGCGTGCGGAACCACCAGGTACCCCACCAGGGAGGACGCACCCTGACGCGAATGGAAGCGCTAACCATATTCCAATCGCCGTTGTAATTGCAGCCTCGTACCTGAAAAGTGTAGCTACCCGGTGGCAGGTTGGTGAAGGTGACCTCCGGTTGCCTACTCGGTTGGGTCCATTCGTCGGTAAGGCCTTCCATGTTCCAGCGATACCGATTGTTGGTGGGACGGGTGAGATCCAGCGCGGCGAATTCGATGGTCAGTAGCCGGTTATCGTAACTCAGCTCGATCTCTTTCGAATAGGCCGGCGGGGCCTTCAACAATAGCTCTCTGTTCGAGTCGATATAGGGCTTGATGTAGGGCACTGGTCGATTGTTGATCCGAATGCCGCTGATAACCACCTCTGCCGGGACCGGCTCCGGGTATAAATCCTCGGGGTCAAACCAGGTGAGCCCACCAACTCCACCGAATGCCAGCGTACCGTCAGTCATTTTCAGGAAGGATCTCCGGTTGAATTCCGCGTGTTGAAGCCCATCCTCTTCCTGATAAACCTGGCACTCGTACGTCCGTGGATCAAAGCAGCACAACCCCTGATTAGTACTGATCCATAGATTGTCCCGGCTATCGGACAGGATACCGTATATGACTTCATTCGGCAATCCTTCTTCGGTAGAAAAGGTGGTAAAAGTACCGGATTCAATGTCCAACCTGGCCAGGCCCTCAGAAGTACCTATCCACATCGTGTGCAGGGGTTCCCTGGGGTCGGGCAGGATGGAATACACCCGGTTGTTGGGTAGGGAGGAGGTATCAGATGACTGGTGCATGTAGTGCTGCCAGCTTTCATTTCGCGGGTCAAAAACTACCAGCCCACCGTTGTCAAGCCCCAGCCATATTTTTCCGCCAGGCTCCGAATAGGAACTGATGCATTCCCCCATGATAGTAGTAGTATCCTGAGCGGAAAAGGTGAATCGACGCGGAGGGGTAGCGTCATCGGGTTGCCAATTATCTAATATTAACACGTGCCGAAAATAATCGTAACTTTCTCTATACCAAATTACTACAGACCACAGACTATTATCAAATCCCTTCAGTAAATATTGCGCAGTAAAGGGGCCATCTTCCACCCGTCGGCGAGGGAATTCCTGTAATAGCTCTCCCTTGCCACTGTATTTAAGCAACTGGGAAACCCCGTTTTTCAGAATAGATTTCCAAAAATTGCCTTCTTCATCCAGCGCAGTAGTGACGGAGAGGACTGTTCCTAAACGCAATGTATCGGAGCCTTGTAATTTGCTTAGCTCCTTGGTTTCTAAATGGAGGATATCACTCCCATTGAATAGCAACTGCCTGTTGGGCAATTCCTCCAGTTCTCTCATACTCGGTCCCTCGTGATCATTCCCGTAATACTGAAAGGCCGCTTGGGAAGGGGTATGCTTGTATAGCCCATAGCCGAAGGAGGATAGCCAGATGACGCCGTGACGATCCTCCTGGATATCCGAGACATCAAATTTTAATAGCTGTTCTTCATATCCCTGGCGCGCCACCTGCACCAATTTCCGTTGGCGGGGGTCAAACAAATAGATATCGTATCCATCCATGCACCACACCCGGCCCCGTCGGTCCACGGTTCTGGGGTGTAGGTTTTCGATAGGGGGAGGCAGCTGGAAGATGGCTTGCAGGGAGCCCGTCTGGGGGTCAATCTGGCAAATGCTCGATTTACCGAATAGCAGCAGGCGGTTTCCCGCCTCATCTTCGATGAGGTACTGGCGGTGTTTGAAAACGTTATCCGCTCGCCGCAATCCGGATGCCCGCTTTTGGACGTCGACATCGATACGTCCTTCCAGGGATACGGCAAGCTGAAGCCGCGCAAGTTTTCTGCTATGATCGAGCTGGTAGTTGAACAGAGTGTCCGCATGAATGAACCACAATCCATCCTTCTGGGAAAAAAGGAGGCTATTCAAAACCTGTTCCTTCGGCAGTCCCTTAAACACCTGATGCGGCAGATGCCTTGGTAGGGGTTCGTTCAGTTTCAACAAGTCAGTAGGCGACTTTACTTCCGGAGGAATTTGCAGTATTTGATAAGGATTCTTCGATGACTTTAGCCAAATATTCCCCCAGGGATCTTCTTTGATAATGCCCCCGGATTGGTCGATTCCCAGGGGGATCACGTTCTCATTGCTAACATCCATCACGTGTATGCCGGCGAATTGGGTGGTCAGCCAAAGCCAATTTCTGGAATCGACAAAAACGTTGGTAACATGATCTTCCGGGAGGGAAAGCGAATCCCGGTCGTCATGCTCGATATTGTGGATTCGGTAGCCGTCGTACTGATTAAGGCCTTCACTGGTGGCCATCCATAGATACCCCTTTTGGTCTTGCGCAACCCCGTATACCATTCCCGAAGAAAGTCCTTCCCGTACCCCTAGCTGTCCCAGGTGGAGTTCTGCCACGGATGGAGCCTCCTGGGCCACCAGCGGCAATGGCAACCAGCCAATTACCCAAAGCAAATGCAGCAGATATAACCATCGGGTCCTCCTCATCGGCAGCATATTCATGTCCAAAAATAAACATATTCTCCACCACCCCTCGGCACCCCCAGGTAGTCAGCCGACAAATTCATTGATCTCAGGGAGGGGCGGTGGAAGACTGGATCAAATATCAATTGTATCAACGATGGTATCAGGTTTAGGGCCGGTGTAGTTTTGTAAACAAATAATGCACACATGCTACACTGCGATTTCATCCGCACCGAAACAAGCACCAGCGTCCAGAAGCCGGTGCGCCAGCCCGCAACGATCAGAAGGAAGAGTTTTCAATTCCGGCGGGGCAGGTTTGCAGCCCCCAAAAAGCGCCCGCCATGAGGGGGTGTGGGTGTGGATTTGTTAAATAAAATCTTTCTGTAATGTCGAATGATCATTTACCCAAAGAGTTGACACCATCAGGGGTCCTTTCTTCTGAAAAGATAAAGAAGAAAAAGAAAAAAGGGAAAAAGAGCCCCGAAAGAGGCATTGAAACCTGGTTTAGGGTGGCGAGTAGGAATTTGTATACCCGACGCAAAATTGTGGATACAAAATCGAATATTCTGGTTACGGTCAATTCAATTATTATTTCGGTGGTATTAGGCGGACTTTACCCCAGGCTGGGAGCTGATCCACATTTGGTTTTTGCACTAACCCCTTTGGTGCTCACCAACTTACTGTCCATTGCCTTCGCCATTTTTGCTACGCGACCGAAGCTACTGGCCAGCGGCCAGGTCAGTAAAACAAGCGTCCAGGAAAAGGAAGCGAGCCTGATGACCTTTGACGATTTTTATCTAATGCCCTATCCGGAATATCAACAGGCGGTCGAAGCGATGATGCAGGATGGCTCCTTTCTGTACGGTACCATTACGAGGGATATACACCGGCTGGGCGTGGATTTGAGCAGGCGGTATAAATACATACGCGTTTCGTACAACGTCTTTTTGATCGGAATTATCATCTCCGTCTTTTTATTCGGTCTTTGCCACGCTCTTTTTTAGGCCTACCCCCCTCGCCTGGTAAGGGATTCTTTGCTCTGTAAAAAAAACGAAAAATGAACCTCAACATCGTCACCATCGTATGTACGGCTGCCACTCTAGCGACCCTTTTCACTTCCTGCGCCAACTACAATCTCAATTATGCCCCGGAAGTAGAAAACTGGAACCAACCACTGCCGGATCAACCGCTTAGCCACACTGTTTTTCTAATTGGCGATGCCGGCAATGCAACCAAAGGGGAATATCCTCCAGCGCTGAGCCTATTAGGCCAACAACTCAAAAGGGCCCCTGAGAATAGCAGTGTCGTCTTTTTGGGCGACAATCTATACCCCAACGGCATGGCTCCTAAACACGAAAAGGAGGAAAGGGCACAGGACGAATTCCGGCTGAAAGCGCAATTGGATATTCTCAAAGACTATCAGGGAGAGGTATTTTTTATCGCCGGTAACCACGATTGGTACAAGTACGGCATAGATGGCTTACAGCGGGAGCGGAAATTCATTGAAGAATATCTGGATCGCGACGACCTGTGGGAGCCCGATTGTGGCTGCGGTGACCCCAAAGAGGTCAAACTGACGGACGATTTGATCCTGATCCTGCTGGATTCGGAATGGTGGCTGGCCGACTGGGAGGGGGAGCCCGAGATCAACCAGGGCTGCGTAGCCAAGAGCCGCGATAATTTTAAATTGCTGTTTGAAGAGGCGCTGAAAGGAAACCGGGAAAAAAATGTCATCATCGCCTTTCACCACCCCATTTATTCCAAAGGGCCTCACGGAGGCGGATTTACCGTAAAAGACCACCTCTTTCCGCTCACCAAATTGAACAAGAACCTTTGGCTCCCCCTACCGGTGGTTGGCTCCATTTATCCTTTTTTCCGGGCATCGGTGGGTACACCGCAAGATCTGGCCAACTCGGAATACAAGGCCTTCCGCGAATTCGTATTGGACGTTGCCCGGAAAAACGGCAACTACATCTTCGCCTCGGGCCACGAACACAGCCTGCAATACACCGAGGCCAAAGGGCAGTATTTCATCGTAAGTGGTGCGGGGTCGAAGCGCAGTGCCGTTCGCACCGGCGAGGGGACGCAGTTTGCCTACGGGAATTATGGATTTGCCCAATTGCTGATTTACCAGGATGGCTCGACGTGGGTGCAGTTTTGGTCGGTAAATGAGCGTGGGCAAGGTAAAGTCGTTTTTCGCAAAAAAATAAAAGGTCCTCTTCCCAAAGCCGATCCGCAGCCGGCAAGGGCTGCCTTCACCGCCCTGCCTCCCGGTCAGGATAGCGTAAAAACGCAAATCGTCGAATACATCCCCCACCGAAAAGGCCTCGGCCGCACGCTCTGGGGAAATCATTACCGGGAAGCCTACTGCTCAGAGCTGAACTATCCGGTACTGAGATTGGATACCTTTCAGGGCGGTGTCAAGCCTGTTAAGATGGGGGGCGGGTATCAGACCAACTCCCTCCGGCTGGAAGCGCCCGACGGCCGCCAGTTTACTATGCGGTCGTTGCAAAAGGACCCGACCCGCACGGTTCCCTACCCACTGAGTCGCTCCGAATTTCTGCTGCGATTTGTGGAGGATGCCTTTAATGCTGCGCATCCAATGTCGGCGCTACCCATTCCGGCGCTAGCTGACGCCGTTGGCGTGTACCACACCAATCCACGCATTTTCTATGTACCTCAGCAAGCTGCGCTGGGCGTGTACAACCCTGATTTCGGAGACGCTTTGTACCTGGTAGAGGAAAGGCCCGACGATGATTACTGGGAAAACAGCCCGAACCTAGGTTACCCCGAGGATATCATCAGCACACCCGATGCGATAGAGAAGGTCCTCGACCACCACGATCACCGCATCGATTATCCGGCCGTGGTCAAATCGAGGGTTTTTGACCTCCTGATCGGCGACTGGGACCGGCACGACGACCAGTGGCGCTGGGCAAAAATAGACCGGGGCGACATTACTCTATATCGACCAATTCCGCGAGACCGCGACCAGGCATTCAGCAAGTACGATGGGCTGATGTACAAGGTTGCCGGACAGGTCTCTCCACCGGCCCGGCCGCTCCGCCCCTATGCAAGCGACCAAAAGAAAATTAAATGGTCGAACTTTGGCAGCCGCCATTTCGATGCCACCTTTTTATCCGGAGCCTCCTGGGAAGTTTGGGAACAGGCAATCCGACATATTCAAACCAACCTCACCGATTCCGTAATCGATGCGGCATTTAAAACCGCCTGGCGGGATACCATCTACCAGCTCGATGGCCATGAAATCACAACGATCATGAAAGAGCGCCGGGAGAACCTTCCGAAGCTGGCCCGATCGCTCTACGAATTCCACGCCCAACGGGTAGATGTGCTGGGTACCCAGAAAAAGGATCTGTTCGAAGTAACGCGCAGCGACCGCGGCGACACGAAGGTAGTGATCTACGATACCAACAAAAAAGGCGATAAGGAAGGCAGGCTGTTCGAACGGGTCTTCCCGGCAGAAGAAACCCGGGAGATTATCCTATACGGATTGGAAGATGACGACATTTTTTCCATCACGGGAGCAGCGAAAAAGGGGGCCACCATCCGGATCATCGGCGGATTAGGGCATGATTCTGTGAAGGACGATTCTAAAATCAGCGGATGGTCTTCCAAGACGATCGTATACGATGCCGTTGAAGAAAAGATCGACTTGCAGATTGGTAAAGAAACAAAATTAAAGCTCTCCAGCGACCCGAAATACAATTCCTACAATCGCTTATCCAAGGATTACGACTTCGACTACACCAGGTTCTTTCCCAGCTTAGGATTTAACCCCGACGATGGGCTGCTCGTGGGGCTGGCACCTTCTTTTGTCCATTATGGATTTAAAAAATCCCCTTTTGCCTCCCGGCACACGGTTTCGCTGCAATACGCCTTCTCCACCTCCGGCATCGAGCTAAAATACCGGGGGGAGCTTACTGAAGCACTTGGGAAAGGCAACCTCCAGCTGGATGCAGTTTGGCGGACTCCCCTATACACCTACAATTTCTACGGCCTCGGAAACGACACCGAAAATGAGGAAGATGCCCGGGGCAAGGATTTCAACCGGGTCCGCCAGCGGTACATTGCCTTCGAGCCCAAATTCGTTCGAGCCATTAACCGGGCTGCTTCCTACGGATTCGGGCCGTCGATCAAATCTTACAGAATTGATCGAACCGGCGATCGATTCATCGATATGCTGGGACCGGAGCTGAATCAGCAACTATTTTCCGGTGTAACCTTCCTCGGCTTTAACTTCTATTTTGATCTGGAAAGCCTGGATGATGCTACGTTTCCATCGAACGGCCTGAAACTTTCCACCGAGGCTGGCTGGACGGTTTCGCTAGACAACAGCGATCAACACTTCCCGTACGTAGAGGGAGCGCTGTCTATCTATCAACGCATCGAGCCCACCGGCAGGCTGGTCTTCGCCACCCGAATTGGGGGCAAGCATATTTTCAACAATGAATTTGAATTCTTCCAGGGAGCTACCCTGGGCGGAGTTGGCCCCAACAGTAACTTCCGGGGATTCCGCCGCGAGCGATTCACCGGCCGTTCCGCCTTTTTTCAAAATACGGACCTGCGCTGGAAAGCCCTTTCCTCCAACAACGAGGTATTGCCTTTTTCCGGAGGTGTTTTCGCCGGCTTTGACCACGGGCGGGTCTGGGTCGAAGGGGAAAACTCCGACACCTGGCACTACAGCTACGGAGGAGGATTCTGGATCAGCCCACTCGATCTGATCGATTTAAAGTTCGCCTTCTTCCGGGGAGACGGCAAGCAGAATCGATTTTCGTTTGGCGGGAATTTTTTCTTCTGATAACGGGACTCCCTTTCATTTTACGAACAACCAAATAAAACCAAAACATCACGAACATGACTTTATTTAAGAACCATCCACTCATTCTGCTTGCCACCCTATTCATCGGCCTGCGCCTATTTAACGCCTGCAATACGCCGAGTTGTGAGCAGGCCATGCCGACCGATATGGTACTCAACAGTGTAAATGACCAGAACGTGGCCATGGATGGCTACGACGTAACGGCCTTCTTCACCAAAAACGAAGCCATTTTGGGTGATGCCAATTTCAGCAGCCAATACAATGGGGTCACTTATCATTTTGCCAATGCAGAGGCCAAAATGCTGTTCGATGGAAGCCCCGAATTGTACCTGCCTCAATTTGGCGGCTTTTGCGCCGTGGCGGCCTCGGCTAACAAGCTGGAGCCCGCTCAAATTGACCTCTTTGACGTGTATGGGGGCAAACTCTACTTTGCCCGCAACGAAAAGGCCCAACAAATGTGGGAAAAGGACAAAGACGGAATTAAGGAAAGAGCTGAACGGAACTGGCCCTGTCTGGTCTCCGCAAACGGCCGAGAACTCTAATCTATTAAAATCAATTTTTAAAATCTCACAATTAATCGCACAATGAATCGGGTAACTTTACTAACCACCCTCTTGGCAGTATTTGCTTTTTTCAATGCTGCACTTGCTCAGCCTTACCTGGTCAACGCCAATGAAAAAGGCATCATGCTGGACGGGTACGACGTGGTTGCTTTTCAAACCGAAGACAAAGCGGTGCCGGGAAGCTACGAGTTTCAAGCGCAATACGACAGCGGAGTATATTACTTCAAATCCGAATCGAACAAGAATAAATTCGAGCAAAACCCTGAGAAATACGCCCCACAGTACGGTGGCTTCTGTGCCGTGTCTACGTCTATGGGAATGTTAGAACCGGGAAATGTAGAAACGTGGAGCGTAGTGGATGGGAAGCTGTACGTGCAACGCAATCAGAAAGCACTGGGCATGTGGAAGCAAAAAGGCCCGCAGCTGTTTATCGGCAAAGCCAATGGGAATTGGGAGGAGCTCTTTCAAAAATACGCCTCTTCGATTACCTACCAAGATGTGCACGAAGGACAAATATCGCTCGAAGCCGCGATGGAAATGGGGAAGATTGCGCTTCAGTACATGAAAGAAAATGGCGCTCCGGGCGGTGCCGTGGCAATCGTAGATGATGCCGGACAGCCCGTATATCTGGTGCGAGCCACCGGCACATTTTCCGCCGCTTCCGACGTCTCTGTTCAGAAGGCACGGTCTGCTGCCCTTTTTGGTTTCCCAACTAAAAACCTGGAGGATGGCATTTACAAAGGCCGCAACTCGCTGATTACCGCCAATTACAACATGATGCGGGGGGGCTTGCCCATTCGTTTCCGCGGAGTAGTTGTGGGTGGCATCGGTGTAAGTGGTGCCGCCAGCGCCGACCAGGACGTGGAGATTTCAGAAGCGGCTCTGGGATTACGCTAAAAATCAAACTAATCACTCGACATTTTAACCAAAAAATCAAATCAGAACATGAAATTCTTAGCTACGACAGTCGCCCTGCTGCTTGCCATGCAATTTGGCTTCGCTCAGGGAATTGAACGAACCACCAAATTGATGGGTGGCACCCTGGAAGTCAGAGGTGTGTTACCTGATGAGGGCCCTAATACGTTTGCCATTGATTTGAATCCCATTGTCGGGTTATTCATTGCGGATAATCTGGCAGTTGGCCCCGGATTGAACCTGGCCTATGCCAACACGTCGGACACGGACACCCGGTCTTTTAAATTCGGTATTTCGCCACTAGTGAGGTACTACACGGGAAGTGAGAAACTGAAGCTATTCGGCCAGGGAACAATTGGGTACAACTGGGTAGACATCGATGCCGGGGAAGCCTCCTCAAATGACAATTTTTACAATGCCGGCATTGGGATGGGAGTAGCGATGTTTCCCGTTCGGAGTGTCGGTGTGGAAATGTCGGTAAATTACCTGAGAAATCCACGATTCAACGACGGGGTGGATGCCATTATGCTTCGAGTGGGCATTTTTGCCTACAAGCGCCCGAAAGCCAGATAAAGCCTACAGATTGGTTGGTCATCCCTACATCTTTTGTGTTGTCTATCGTTTCTACCGCTCCTCTTTTTTAAGCGGAAGGCGGGGGCGGGGCTTTCTCGCCCCCTTGCCCTCTGCTCGTGAATGGGACCCAATATTTTGTCTTACTTTCATTCGTGCTCTGTTGTTCCGGTTGAGCGATCAGCAAGGGAGCCTCCGGGCAAAATTGTGTTAATTTAAAATGGAAAGAAAATATGGATTATCTCCCCATCGAAAACTACGGCCTTATCGGAAATATGCGAACGGTTGCATTGGTAGGCACGAACGGATCAATCGATTGGCTTTGTTATCCCAATTTTGATTCTCCCAGTGTTTTTGCCGCCATCCTGGACAAAGAAAAGGGTGGTTTTTTTCGCATTCATCCCGTAGATACGGAATATAAGTGCAAACAATTTTACTGGCCGGATACCAACGTGCTGGTTACTCGGTTCCTCACTGCCGACGGCGTTTGCCAAATCATTGATTACATGCCCGTTGGGGAGACGGAAATCGGAGCTGGCGAGAATCGGCTGGTCCGGCGCATTCACATCGTTCGGGGTAAGATGGCGCTAAAAGTGGAATGTATGCCTGCCTTCGACTACGCCCGGCAATCGCACCGGACCAGCCTCAATGAATACGGAGCCGGATTTCATGCCAACGATTTAAGTCTGGGGTTGGCTACCAGTGTGCCGCTTCGGGAACAAGACGGTATGGTATACGCCGAACTGGAACTGGCGGAGGGGGCATCCGCCAATTTCGTCATTCAAGAAATTCCACCCGACGGGCATTGTATTTCCTGCTTTTCGGACGCCGCTGCTTTGTCCGGTTTTAAAGGCACGGTTCAATTTTGGCGGAATTGGCTCCAACAATCTACCTACACCGGCCGGTGGCGCGAGATGGTGCATCGATCAGCCCTTACCCTGAAACTACTGACTTTCGAACCCACCGGAGCCATCGTTGCCGCCCCCACCTGCTCCCTGCCGGAAGGGGTCGGAGGAGAACGAAATTGGGATTATCGCTATACCTGGATTCGGGATGCCTCCTTTACGGTCTATGGCTTCATGCGGATTGGTTTCCACCAGGAGGCGGAACGATTTATGCAATGGATTGAAGCTCGGTGCCAGGAACTCAACCCGGATGGCTCGTTGCAAATCATGTACGGCATCGACGGGCGGCACGAGCTTACCGAAGTACACCTGGACCACCTGGAAGGCTACCGACAATCTGCCCCCGTGCGCATTGGCAATGGCGCGTACGATCAGCTGCAACTGGATATCTACGGTGAGCTGATGGATTCCGTGTACCTGTACAACAAGTACGGTGATCCCATTTCTTACGATTTCTGGATGAACCTCCGCAAACTGGTCAACTGGGTCGCCGACAACTGGCAGCGCACGGACGAAGGAATCTGGGAGGTACGGGGCGGCCAAAAGCACTTTGTCTACTCCAAACTAATGAGTTGGGTGGCCCTCGACCGGGCGATCCGCCTTGCAGATAAGCGGTCGTTTCCGGCCGACCGGGAAAAGTGGCTGCAAGTCAGAGACACCATTTACGAAGACATCATGCAAAACGGTTGGAATGAATCGATTCAGGCATTCGTCCAAAGCTACGATACCGATACCCTCGACGCCGCCAATCTGATGATGCCCCTGGTTTTCTTCGTTTCCCCGAAAGATACACGCATGCTGAAAACGCTGGAGGCAATGAACCGCTCTCCGCAGGAGGGAGGCCTCGTTTCGGACGGGCTAGTGTTTCGGTATAATGTGGAACAAACAAAGGACGGCTTGTCGGGAGAAGAAGGGACTTTCAATATCTGTACGTTTTGGATGGTGGAGGCCCTGACCCGCGCCGGAAAATTAGAAGACGCCCGGTTCTTATTCGAGCAAATGCTGGGCTACGCCAACCACCTGGGGCTGTATGCCGAAGAAACCGGAGCAACGGGCGAAGCCCTCGGGAATTTTCCACAAGCATTCACCCACCTGGCCCTTATTAGCGCTGCATTCAATTTAGATAAAGCTTTGAATTAAATTTCGCATGCACAGCAATACAACAACTCGGAAAAACAAAAACCGGCCCCAAAGGGCTCCGTATTTCAATGAAATACAGGGGGGGGCCGCAAACCCGGGAGGTAAAAACTTCAATACTTCCAAAGAGAAGTTTTTCAAGAAAGGAGAATTTCTATTCCTTCCTTCGGAACGAGCGGATAAAGTGTATCTCATCACGAAAGGCCGGGTAAAGCTCGGCCAGTATTCCGAATCGGGAAAAGAGATGACGAAGGCCATCCTCAGCCAGGGGGAGCTGTTTGGGGAAGGCTCTCTCGTCCGGGAGGAAAAGCGAAGCGAATTTGCCTGCGCATTAGAAAATACTACTTGCCAGGTCCTTTCCAGTCGAGAATTAAAAGGGCTCATTCAAAAAGACCCCGGCTTAAGCCTTTATTTAATTGAGCTGTTGGGGTCTCGCATGCTCGAAATGGAAGAACGGCTGAAGTCAGTGGTTTTCAAAGATTGCCGGACTCGCATTATTGAATTTATCCACGAACTGGGGCGGAAAAAAGGGCAACAAATAGGCGGCGAAATACTGGTGCGAAAGTTTTTGACGCACCAGGAAATTGCCAGCTTTACAGCGACCTCCCGCAAAACGGTCAATATCGTATTAAACGAACTGCGCCGGAGCAATCTGATCCACTTCACCCGGGAACGACTGCTCATCCGCGACCTGGAACAATTGGCGAAAGAAGCGAGAACTGGGGGAGCTACCCCTTCGCATGCCGCTTGATGAAATCCACCATTGCCCGCCTGGCCTGGCTGTCGGGGGCATTGGAGATGTCCTTCCACAAGCCCGAATGCCCAAGGTTGAAGATGTGCAAAAACTGGCAGTTGCGAAACTCGGAAGCCCAGATCGCCTCCTCGAATACGTTCGTATACTCGTAAAGGTCACCCTCCGAAATGACGAGCATCGGTAAGGCGAGCTGGTCTACGTAGGTCGTGGGGGAAGCGTCGACAAAATCGGCTTCTGTATCTCCAAACACATCCTTGACGTGCGTATCGGCCATCGGGCGGATTTCCGGATTTTCGTGGTTGGCGAATACTGCGTGGTACTTGCTGATGTCGTAGGCCCCAGCAACGGGTAGGAGGGCTTTGATATCCGATACTTCCAAGCCCTGTTGGGCGAGGTAGCGGCTATCCATACCGAGCAAGGCGGCTAAATGCCCCCCCGACGAAAATCCACTAACGAAAATATTCGCCCGATCGTAGCCGTACTCATCGGCGTGGTCGTACAACCACTTAAATGCGGCTGCAATATCCTGCACATGAGTCGGGTGCTGTACCCCCTCCTTACGAGTGGGGTCGGAAAACGTACCTTTGCTTAATCGATGCCCCACTGACGCCACGGCAATACCCTGCCGGGCAAACTGACGCGCCAGCGGCATCTCCATATGGCGATTGACAAACGACCACGCACCGCCGCCAATCCACAATAGGAGTGGAGGGGTATCGGCTTCTTCCGGTAGCACCAGATTAAGGCGTTGCAAACTGTCTACAGCTACCTCTTCCGGCGGCAGGTAGGGCAAATCAACCAATTCCCGGTATCGGAAGGTATCCAAAGGGGCCTGGGCCTGAGTGCAAGCCATTAAACAAAATGACATGCAGAAAAGAGCTAGCTTATATTTCATATTTCAAGTGGTTAAAATCCATTTTTATCTTCCAATACCAGCCCTTCCAATAGGGAGAACGGCAGGGGGCCGTGTTGCAAAACGCGCTCGTGGAAACGCTTCAACTCGAAATTGGCCCGGACTTCCCAGTGGTTTTTCCATTTCAGTATTTTGTCTGCCCCGTATTTATAGGTAATGACCTGACAGGGCCACCGCTTCATTCGATCGATCTCCCGCTGTCCGATGTCGTCCTTACCACGAATGTACCGGCGCCAGAATTCCAGCGCCTGAGTATCGGTCCATCCGTAGTAATTGAGCCCTACGTCGAGGGGCACCCGGACGGAGCGGATGAGATCCCACTCCCATTTACCCAACTCGTCGTACCAGGTCTGGTAGGCTCCAATCTCGCCACCGATTTCCTCCACGTAGGCCGCCCAGCCCTCCTTGTAGCCGGGCAGATGAAATAGTTGTTGCAGCGGAGACTGCTCAACCGTCGGGCTGAAATGCCCTTCGTAATGATGGCCGGGGAGGGCTTCGTGCAAATACAGCCAGGCAATCTGGCGTTTGTTGAACGGGCGATCGAAGACGTTGTAGTAAAACGTACTATTTCGATAGAAGCCCGGCACCTGTGCCAGTCTTTGGTCGGTACCCCGTTCGATCGCTACCGCGGGAATCGTGGACATTCCGGGGAAAAAGGTTGGCAGTTTGGTGATCAAATTCGAATGAAAGTCTTCGAACGCTTGCTGCACCGCGGATGCCTCTTCATAAAAGAAAGCGTTGCTGTTGATATACTGATGAAATTGCAGGCTGTCCATCCCACTTTGCTGTTGCAGGCCACGGATGCGTGATTGCACCTTTCCAATTTCCGACAACCCAAATTCAAAGATATCCTCCGGATTGACCGATCGGTCGATCCATCGTTTTAAGAAATGGGCATACCAGGCCTTACCGTTGGGCAAGCTTGCCAACCCACTTTCGGGAATAGGGGTAACTGGCTGGAGGAGCCACGCTTGTTCCAATTCGATCCGTTCTTTATTTAGCTGTAGGTAATAGTGGAGTAAGTCGTACTCCAGCTGTTGCCTGAGTGTAAGTTGGCTGCGATCCATTTTCGCCAAATTCGTTTCCAAGCGATGGAAAACCTGTGTTTGCCGATCTAGGGCTGCGCCGGATTGAATGCTGCGCAAGTTGTCGATGTAGGCGATGCGCAGGGGCGCAAGCTGTAACTGCTCGTAGTCGGTGGTGAATTGTCGTACGACCATCTCCCACTGCGTAGTTGGCGATTGGCAAGCAGACGCATAAGCGGTGAGCAACAAGGAAAATAATAACCCGGTAGAACGCATGTAGAGTCAGATAACTGGGCGTAAGATGGCCCCAATTATCCGCTCTGATTTGTGAAATCTTGCAAATTTTGGGGATCGCCCCCCTTTCTGATTTGCGAGGGCGTTGCCCCGTAATAACGTTTGAATTGATTGGAGAAAGCTGCCAAATCCGAATATCCCAATTCGTGTGCAATGGTCGACAGCGATTTTTGCTCCGCCTGTATCCACAAAAGCGCGGCATTCATCCGCAGCTCAAGTTGCAGCTCCCGTGGCGATTGGTGAAAGCACGTTTGAAACAGGCGCATCAAGTAATAGGAAGAAAGCCCGGCATAACGAGCCAGCTCAGACAACCTGATGGAAGACGCATAATGCTGATGGATATAATCTTTGGCCTTGAAGAGTTTGGTCAGCAACTGTTTTTGGGTATCCAGCTTCTTCGCTTTGGTACCGATGTTTGGCTGGAGGGTCCGAATATAATCTGCCAACAGGCGCAGCTCCAGCTTCAATTGATTCATCCATTCTAACCCGGTTTGGGTGGCTTCTGCTCCATCGGCATATTGCCGGAAGGTCTGACACAGAGCTACAAAATGCCCCCCTTGAAACGGCAATTCAAACAATAAGGGCTGATCGTATAAATGGGGGATTTCGGAAAGCACAAAATTCGGATCCAAATCCACACAAATGCCGTTCGTTTCTGCATTTAAGGAAGCTTTTCCGGTGTAGGCCTCGTAGGGCCGCCCCTGGGGCAATATGATGAATTGCCCCGCCGAGACAGAAATCTGTTGCCGCCCAACCACGTACTCCTCCCGCCCCTGGCTGACGTACTTCAGCGCAACACCTCCGGTAATCCCCCGGAAATAAGCCCGGGAAGGAGCCTGAGAGACCTTAATGACTCCCAGAGAGCTGCGGTATTTATACTGGATGGTAAACATGCATGCGCTTTGGAATAAGATCGTGATTTAATTGGGGAGGTTGCGTGGCTGGCTTTTAAAAGTCATTATTTTTTTGGCCATAATCCTATAATGTCGTAAGCACCAAATATGAGTTGAGGAGTCGATACTTTCTACCGATATTCCGTCCCTACGGGACGCAAAAGATTGGCATATCTCAAAAGAGAATTCCAATTGCCAACCTTCACCTGTCGATGGAAGTTACAATTAGGACTAAAATCGAAATACAGCCCCAAGATATTCTCCTGAGTATTGCAAAGAATGAACGTTGGAATGGTCAAGAAATTCGTAGATCAGAAATGGCTAAGCAGGCTTGGTCGAAACTTTTAGCCAATGACTCCAAAAAATAACGATTCTTTTCCTTTAAAAGTAGTATAAGTATTCCCTTTCCCGGGTAATACAGAAAAATGGATAGTTACGACTACCAATTACAGTGATGATTCACCTACAATTGATGCCTTTTTAGTTGATACTGAGGAAAATACATGGACAATATCCGGAATTATCACTGTTGGTCTGACTTCTGACTTTGAAGAAATCATTCAACCGCAACAAGTTGAGGGCAACTGGGATCTAATCCTGGAGAAAGTTCTCGGTGATGCTGACCGGCCAGTCGTTGGAAAAGGTCCTTCTTTGACAATTTTTGTGGTCGACACAAAACTGATGGCCTAAAAGGATTGAAGGCAGAGGATTTGTGTCGATATAACCACGAAAATTGTCAGAGAACCGAAAAGGTATGGTCTTTAGTGAGTCTTCCATTCCTATGTCCGATCGCTAGCTTGACATCATCCGCTGCCCCCAAAATCGGGAAGAACAACCCCGCTCAACTGTCCTTTCTTCTTGTCTGATTTCAGCCCAATTTTCCCCGAAAAAGGATGCGGGAAGATTTCCTCCACTTCGTTTGGCAGTTCAATCGATACGAACAGACAGAACTACGCACTACCCAGGGTGAATCGATTACTCTCCTCGCACCGGGGCAGCGCAACTCGGACGCGGGACCTGATTTCAGCAATGTCCGACTGGCAATTGGGGAAACGCTCTGGGCGGGCAATGTGGAGATACACCTCAAATCTTCGGATTGGTTTGCCCACGGGCACCAGTACGATCCGGCCTATCAAAGTGTGGTGCTACACGTGGTACTCGAGGAAGACCGGCCGGCTTGCGACCTGGGGGGCCGCCGGCTGCCCTGCCTCGAACTACGGCACCGCCTTCCGGCCGGGCTGCTACAGACCTACTGGCGCTTACAGCAGGAAGGCCATTGGATACCTTGCCGCCCCTGGCTGGCGGAAGTCCCGCAGGGCCGTTGGAATCTCTGGCTAGACCGCCTGATTATCGAGCGGCTGGAACAGCGCACGCTCGCCATACGGGCTACGCTAGAGGCCTGCCAATGCGACTGGGAGGAGACCTTCTACCGGGAACTCGCTCGCAGCTTTGGCCTTCAGGTCAATACGCTGGGGTTCGAAATGCTGGCGCGGTCCCTTCCGTTGCAGGTACTACTGCGGCACCAACAGCGACTGCCGGATTTGGAAGCCTTGCTCTTCGGCCAGTCGGGGCTACTCGACAGTACGACCGACGCCTATCCCCGAAGCCTGCAAAAGCGATACCGGACACTGCGAACCGACTATTGCCTCGAGCCAATCCCGCCGACGGTGTGGAAATACGCCCGCCTGCGCCCGGCCAATTTCCCAACTGTGCGCATCGCCCAGTTTGCCACACTGATTCACCGCACCGGGCACTTGTTCAGCAAAGCCGTGGCCGCCCGCAACTGGAAAGAGCTGGAGGCCATGTTTCAGGTACAGCTCTCCGATTACTGGATGACGCATTACCGATTCGACCAGCCAAGTATCCGCCGGCAAAAACGCCTGGGAAAGGATGCCATCAGGACCAGCATCATCAACACCATTATCCCCATTCTCTTTTTATACGGCCAGACACAGCAAGACGCGGACGTCCGGGAGCGCGCCCTGCACTTTCTCGAGCGCATGCCTCCCGAGCACAACCACATCCTTCGGCAGTGGGCTGCCCTCGGCCGACCCGCCACCAACAGCTACGAAGCACAAGCTCTACTGCAACTCAAAAAGCATTATTGCGATCAGCGGCGCTGCCTGAATTGCCAGATTGGGATGTACTTTTTTCGGAAAGAGGAGTGATGTGCCGGTGGCTTAATGGTTAATACGTTAATCCATTC
This sequence comes from uncultured Saprospiraceae bacterium, assembly GCA_964504335.1. Classification (GTDB taxonomy): domain Bacteria; phylum Bacteroidota; class Bacteroidia; order Chitinophagales; family Saprospiraceae; genus CAZDET01. The sequence continues at coordinate 70,776 of CAZDET010000007.1, read as the reverse complement.
CTACGGAATGGTTTTAATGCTTTGATTTAAAGTAATAAGAGAAGTGTCGCCAGACACGACTTAACGCATTAATCCTACTACTTGATTTCCCGGATAGATTCCCCACAAGTGATCCAGATGCAGCTCCTGGATGGCTTGCCGCATGGAGCGTGTTGCCCGGGGTGCATACTCATCCCGAATATACAGTTTGGGGCTCTTGACCTGTCTTATGAGGGCTTCCAGCTTCTCGAGGGTCAACTGAGGGTTTTCCAGGGCTACCACAGCTGCTTATTTCCATGAAAATTAGTCGAAATAAATCGAATTTTCATGCTTGTTCAACTTGCCAAGATAACTCCCCCTGATCGCGAAAAAATTGCCCCATTGGCACATCAATATCATTCCACCCGTACTTGCTTGGTCCCCGTATAGTATTCTACCAACCCCTGAACGCGGATCGACCCCTGCTGTACGGTGCCCTCCCATTGTTTGACCAAATATAAGTCGTAGGTGCCCGCTTCAATATGCGATAAGCTAGCCGCGGGCGCGCTGAGTATGGAGTCGCGACTCGGCCCGGCGATGAGCACCTGTCGGATTTGACGGGCGCTATCTTGAAAATGGATGAGCATGCTCTCCATCCGGCTCAGGGAATCGGGCGTGCCGACGAAGCGCAGGCCTTCATCCCGACGGATGGTATCGGGAAAGCCTTCCAGGGAGGCTGGTGCGACTTGCAGCAGGATTTCCCGAGCCCCTCCTTCGGCAAACGGGATCGTAAAGCGCAGCGGCTGCCCGAAATCTGCCCGCAGCAAGGCCCCGTACCGAGCGGTGGAATCGCTTCGGTAACTCACTTCCATGAGTTGATCCATAAATTGGACCGGTCCGTTGAGCGTCGGCATCACGGCCGTTTCCAGACTATCCCCTTCGTACACCACGAGCTGCGCGCGCAACTCCCGCGTATCGGCTAAATAGCGTACGGCCGGCAGGGCGACATAGTCCAACTCAGGGGGCTCTGGACTGCAACCTGCGGTACAAAAAAGGAGAAGAAGAGCAAGGGAAGGAAGCGCAAGACGAGCCATAAACGTTCGGTTTTTGAAAATTCTCTGTCAAAGGTCAGACACAAAAATGGGGTGATTCTTCGATTGGTGTTACCCAAATTGCTGATCTTCGGCTTTCTTTGCACACAGAGGACAGAACACCAAGCTTTCTAAAATGGGCGAATATGAAAAAACACTTACTTCTCCTCACCATACTACTGGGTTTCACTGGAATAATCACCGCCCAGACATCGCTTGGAGGTAAAGTCACGGAAGAAGAAAGCGGAGAGGCGATTTCTTTTGCCAACGTCGTGTTATTGCAGAACGGGGTTTTCCGGCAGGGGGTAACAACCGATCTGGACGGAAATTACAACTTCTCCAACGTCGATCCCGGCACCTACTCCGTCGAGGTATCCTACACTGGCTACCCGACGGTACGCATCGAAGACGTGTCGGTGCTTGGCGGAAAATTCAATTCGCTCGATATCGTGATGGACGAATCCACGGGCGTCAATCTTCAGGAAGTCATCGTGCGGGAATTCCGCAAGCCGCTCATCGAAAAAGACAATACCACTTCGGGTGGTGTCATCACCAGCGAAGAAATCTACAACCTCCCAACGCGCAGTATCAACGCGATTGCTGCCACCACCGCCGGCTTGAGTGCGGCCGATGAAGGTAGTGCGATAACCATCCGTGGCTCGCGTACGAATGCCACCAACTACTACATCGATGGGGTACGGGTAAACGTCAACCTGCTACAGGAATCCGAGATTGAGCAATTGCAAGTGATCACCGGCGGCGTGGAGGCGCGTTATGGCGACGTGACCGGAGGGATTATTTCCATTACGACCAAGGGACCGTCCAATAAGTTTACCGGCGGCGTGGAGGTCGAATCGACCAGCCTGCTCAATGAATTCGACAATCAATTGGTGGGCTTTTACTTTTCGGGGCCCATTCTCAAAAACCGCCGCAACCAATCTATTCTTGGATATCGCCTGTCCGGGCGCTTTACGCTCAACGAAGATGGTGCTCCGCCCGCCGTGCCCGTGTATCAGGTAAAGGAAGAGAAGCTGGCCGAGCTGGAGGCCAACCCGCTGCGGGTGATCAACGGCCAATCGTTTGTGGCGGCAGATTTTCTGACCAATGACGATGTCAACGCGCTCAATGTCCGGCCCAACGAAGACAATCAAAACATTGCCCTGACGGCCAAAATCGACGCACAACTTAGCCCGTCGATCGACATTACGCTCGGCGGGACGGTCAATATCAACGAAAATGAATTTACGCCGGGCGGGTGGCGCTTGTTAAACTCGTTCCGCAATCCGACGGCCTACAACGATACGTACCGAGGCAACTTCCGCATCCGCCACCGCATTGGAGGCCAGGGCGAGCAGAATAGCATCATTCAGAATGCCAGTTACTCCATCCAATTCGGCTACGAAAAGGCCCTCGGCGAAGATTTTGACCCCCGCCACGAAGACAACCTCTTCGCCTACGGGCACGTCGGCACTTTCGACATTGATTACATTCCCGTATACGGCGAGCCGTTTTTCGATACGCTCACCGGCGGCTTTAACCTTCAGCAGGTAGACTACCGCGAGGTGTTGAGAGGTTACGACCCGTCTACTTCCTTCAACCCGATTCAATCGAACTACAACAACCTGCTCAATCTCCCGATGGGCGAGCAACTCAACCCGCAAGTAGAAGACTTGGCGTTTCGGGGGCAGGGTACCGGCGGCATCATTCTCGACGATTTTCCCGCCATCAACGGGCGGGTCAACGGTGTCTTCGGCAGTTCCTGGAACTTTCACTCCAACGTCGGGGCTGTCTACAACAACTTTTCCAAAACTGATGCCGACATCATCATTGCCAATTTAAACGGTTCCTTCGACCTGGTTCCGGGTGGCTCCGACGCCGGGCGGCACAGCATTCAGTTCGGCTTCGCGTACGAAGAGCGCATCCTTCGGTCGTATGGGGTGTCGCCGCGTAGTTTGTGGACGATCGCCCGGCAAAATGCCAATATTCACATCCCGAGTGTCAATCCGGAAACGGCCGATACGGTCGGCTTCGTCCAGGTGGATTTTGGGCCGCTTTTTCCCGATTCGCTGGCCGTGCTGGCTCCTACGGTGGTCGATCAGCCCGACGGGCAGTTTTACCGGGCGCTGCGGGAATCGCTGGGGGTACCACTCAACCAATTTGTCAATGTTGATGGCCTCGATCCAAGCCAGTTGAGTTTGTCAATGTTCTCCGCCAGAGAGTTGAACGACCAGGGGGCAGTAGGCTATTTAGGTTTTGACTACCTGGGGAATAAATACAACGGCGAATTCGAAGACTTTTTCACCGCTCGCGATCTGGAAACGGGGCTGCGTACCTTTCCCGTTGCACCGAACCGGCCTCTATACGCCGCTGCGTACATTCAAGATAAATTTACCTTCCGCGACATCATTTTCCGCCTTGGGGTGCGGGTTGATCGCTACGATGCGAACACGAAGGTGCTGAAAGATCCCTATTCTTTATACGATATTATCGGAGCCGGCGACTTCCACACCGAGTTTGGTGGTTCGCAGCCAGGCAATATCGGCGATGATTTTGCCGTGTACACCGCCACCGACAACGGCACGCAGGTAGTGGCTTACCGCAGTGGGGACGATTGGTTTGAAGCCAACGGTACGCCCACCAACGGCCCCGAGGAGATCGAAGCCATTCGCTCGGGATTGGTATTTCCCAAATACGCCAATCCGGCTGCGCACGAAGTGGCCAACTTCATCAAGGATGAAAACTTCACGGTTGAAACCTCCTTCGACGACTACGAGCCGCAGATCAACGTGATGCCCCGCCTGGCCTTCTCCTTTCCCATTTCGGAAGATGCCAACTTCTTTTCGCACTACGATATCCTGGTGCAACGCCCGGCCACGAATACCATAGCTACACCACTCGACTATTTTTACTTCGTTGAGCGCACGGGCTCGTTGTTTAATAATCCCAATCTGCGCCCTTCCCGCACCGTCAATTACGAAGTCGGCTTTCAGCAACGCCTTTCGGCGAGTTCGGCGCTGAAAATCGCCGCTTACTACCGGGAGCTGCGCGACATGATTCAGCAACGGACATTCTTCCCGGTACCCCTTGTCGTGCAGTATACAACTTACGACAACCAGGACTTCGGTACCGTCAAAGGGTTCAGTGTCAACTACGACTTGCGCCGCACGAGCAACATTACGGTCAATGCCAACTACACCCTGCAATTTGCGGACGGTACTGGCTCCAACGCCAACTCCCAGCGCGGGCTGACCAACCAGGGGAACCTGCGCTATCTGTTCCCCTTCGATTACGACGAGCGGCACCGCATCAACCTCGTGCTCGATTACCGCTTCGGTCCGGATCCGTTTTACAATGGCCCGCGCTTCGGCGACATTCCCATCCTGGCAAATGCCGGCCTCAACGTACAGGCCATTGCCGTATCGGGCCGCCCCTACACGGCGTCGCTCATCCCCACCGAGTTTGGAGGCATCGGCACCGTGGGGGCCATCAACGGTGCCCGCCAACCCTGGAATTTCTTTGTGAATGCCCGCATCGACAAAACCTTCCTGGTTAATCAGCAGATGCGCATGAACGTGTACTTGCGCGTGAGCAACTTACTTGACCGCCGCAATGTGATCGCCGTTTATCCCGTGACCGGTTCGCCGGAAGATTCAGGCTTCCTGCTCAGCCGCTTCGGAGAAGATCAGATCAACACGATTGAATCGTCGACTCGTGAGGTAGAAAGCTATTTAGCCTCCTACCAATGGACCTTACTTAACCCTGGATTTTTCAGTCTGCCGCGCCGCTTCTTCATCGGTGCGCGTATCGACTTCTAATATATCATGCAGCACATGACACAAATGATTGATATACAAATGGGAATCAAGAGGCTATCCGGATGGCTGCTGCTGTTGGCATTAATCGGCCTGTCCACTGCCGTGCACGCCAATATCAACCCAAAGCTCTACAAGAATCCGCGCCGGATTGCATCGGATCAAATCAACTTTCGCGCGAGCTGTAGCAATGCCGTCAGCCAAATCGATCAGGAGATCAACAACGTGCGCGCCCGCCTGACGACGGGGGGAGACGTGTGGTGGGACGGGAACGACGGCCGCTACATTGTGCCCAAAACGCCTCCCGGAGTGCCGGAGGTATCTTCGATCTTTGCCGGAGCCGTGTGGCTGGGTGGGGTCGACCCCGGGGGCAACCTCAAGGTCGCCGCCCAAACATTCGGTCGCAGCGCCGGGCAATTCGATTACTATCCCGGCCCTCTGGAAGAAAATGGTACGGTGGAGCAGGACACCTGTGCGCGCTGGGATCGATTCTTTGTAGTATCTGGTGCCAATATACAGCAGCACATTGCGGCTTTCCGCCAGGCCGTTGCGCAGGGGGAAACGAGCCTCGATCCCGCTACCATTCCGGAGGATATCCTGGGTTGGCCCGCTTTCGGCAATCGGTTCTTTCAGGATATCCGGGGGTTCCAATTGCCCAATGCCTCGCAGGGGTTGGCCGGTTTTTGGGATGAAAACCTCAACGGTACGTACGAACCCGACCTTGGCGACTATCCCGTCATTGAAATCCGGGGATGTAGCGATAATCCGCAGTTTCCCGACGAGATGATTTTCTGGATCTACAACGATGCCGGCAACGTCCACCGCGAATCCGGCACTCAGAATCAGATTCAGATGGAGGTGCAGGTGCAGGCATTTGCCTACGCGACCGCCGATGACGTCAACAGCATGACCTTCCAGCGGTACAAGCTCATCAACCGGGCCGCCGAAGACATCGACAGCACCTTTTTTGCCATGTGGGTAGACCCCGACCTGGGGTGCTTCAATGACGACTACGTAGGTACCGATACCTCCCGAAGTCTGGCTTACGTATACAATGCCGATGAACTGGACGGAGAGGCCGGCTGTACTTGCGGCGGCGTAGCGACCTACTGCGACGAAATTCCCCTGTTGGGCGTGGATTACTTCCGGGGGCCCCTCGACGAGTTCGGCGAGGAGTTGGGCATGTCTTCCTTCACGTACTACAACAACGGCGGTACCACTCCGGCCCCGGCACCGGGCACTACCGACCCCCAGACCGCCATCGAATACTACCGCTATCTGACGGGAAGTTGGCGCGATGGCCGCCCGTTTGAATTCGGCGGCGACGGATACGATGAGAATTCTCAGGATATACGCTATGCCTTTGTAAACCCACCAAACGACAACAACGGCTGGTCGATGTGCTCGGAGGCACTTCCCGTAGGTGACCGCCGGTTTATCCAGGCTTCCGGCCCCTTCAAACTTCAGCCGGGAGCCGTAAACGAACTGATCGTCGGGATGGTCTGGGTACCCAATCAGCAATACCCCTGCCCGAGCATTCGGCGCTTGCAGCAGGCCGACGATATTGCACAAGACCTGTTCGACAATTGCTTCGAGCTCCCGCGGGGGCCGGATGCGCCGGATGTCGACTGGATCGAGCTGGATCGCGAGATCATCGCCGTTTTGACCAACGACCAACTAACCAGCAACAACGCCTTTGAGGCTTATGCCGAGGAGGGCTTGGGTATCCCCGACTCCGTCGACGGGCTCTACCGCTTCGAGGGCTATCAGGTATTCCAGTTTTCCAACTCCGACGTGACACTGGCCGACATCGACGACCCCGACCGCGTGCGGCTCGTCGCGCAGGTCGACATCAAGAACGGCATCCAGCGCATCTTCAACTGGGAGGGGCTTTCGCCGCAGGATGGCGAAACGCCTACGGAAGAAACCTTCTTCGTGCCCTCCCTGAAAGTAGACGGTCAGGATCAGGGTATCCGGCATACCTTCCGCTTCACCGCAGACGCCTTCACGGGCGATCGGCTCGTCAATCACACGCGCTACTATTATGCCGCCATCGCCTACGGATACAATAACTTTCAGGAGTTTGACCCCACCGACCCAAGTATTCCGGGGCAGCAGCGACCCTACATCCAGAGCACCCGAAACATCGGCGACGGAGAAAACAGCTTCTACACCGTCATTCCCCGACCGATTGTCGATCGGGAACTCAATGCGATGTACGGCGACGGCGCACTCATTACGCGCCAGGCGGGCGTAGGGAATGGCGGTCAGTTTTTGGATATTACAGAAGCCACACGCCGCCAAATCGAAGACGGCTCTTTCCAGGGGGCTATCGAATACGAGCCCGGCTTCGGGCCCTTCGAAGTAACCGTTTACAACCCACTGGATGTCGTAGACGGGGAGTACGAACTGCGCTTTGTGGATGAAAACATGGACAATGCCTTCCTCGATCAGGATGTCCGGTGGGTCTTGCGTCGCATTGACGATCCTTCCTCCCCCGTCATTACCTCCGACCAGCCCATTACGGAAGTCAACGAACAAATCATCCGCGAATTCGGATTTTCGATACTTGTCAATCAGGTAGCCGAACCCGGGGAGACTCCGGAAGAATCGAACGGGGCCGTTGGATACGACGAAGAATACTTCAGCGCCGATCCGATACGCTGGATATCGGGCATTCCCGACAACACGGCCTTCAATGTGCAGCCGATTGAACTGAGCAACAACGTCTTCAACTACGTAGCCACCGGCCTGAGTGAAATCGACGAAAGCCTCGACCCCAATGAGCAGCTCACCAACATCGGCCCGGGATTTTTCGTCCCTTACTACCTGCTCGACTGGCGGAACAAGAGCAACAACATACCTTACATTTCTCCGGGCTGGATCAGCCGGACCAATACCAATGCATTTGTCCGGGCATCGACGAGCCTGCGCATGCTGAATAACGTCGATATCTATTTCACGTCCAACAAAGATTTGTGGAGTCGTTGCCCCGTGGTGGAAACTGCAAATAAGTTCTCCGAAGACGCCGGCTACCGGCCGGAGGGCGGCCGCAAAATGTTCGACCTGCGCTCCGACCCCTCCATCACGAAGGAGGCCAGGCCAGACGGGCTACCCGCCACCGATGCCAGTGATGGCGAGGGCATGGGCTGGTTTCCCGGCTACGCCATCGACGTGGAGACAGGGCAGCGCCTGAATATTTTCTACGGCGAGAACTCTACCTACAACGGGTCTCCGGTGCTGGAACTCAACAACGGCGGCGACATGATGTGGAATCCGAGCGACGACATTTTCAACGCCGGTTTGGAGGGCCAGCCGGCTTCCGTCTTCAACTGGGTCGCCGGAGGGCAACACTTCATTTACGTAACCAATACCCCCTACGACGAGGGAGCATCGCTCCGAGCTGCACTCGCTCCCAACCCCCGCCCCACCGCCAAATCGCCCGCCTTGGAAACCGTGACCTGGGCCGGGTTTATTACGACCTTCCCCGGCGTGGAGTTCAAGAGTTATGCCGACGGGCTCATCCCCGAAGATGTGGTTGTTAAACTGCGCGTCGACAATGCCTTCCAGACCCGTGCGGGCTTACCGGACGTCGATACCTATCCCACTTACCGCTTCCGCGTCGAAGGGCGGCAGGCGGCCGAGCTGGATGCTGCCGGCGTCGAATCGGCGCTCGACCAGATCCGGGTGGTACCCAACCCTTACTATGGTTTTGCCCGTTACGAAGACTCGCAATTCGAGACGATTGTCAAGATCACCAATTTACCGGCAAAGTGTGTAGTGACTATCTACTCGCTCGACGGTAAGTTTATCCGGCAGTACAACCGCGACGAGCGGGGCATCATCCCGCCGGGCCTCAATCGGGCCATCGATCAGGCGCAGGTCACGCCCGCGCTCGAGTGGGACTTGAGAAACTTTAAAGGCATTCCGGTAGCCAGCGGCGTCTACCTGATCCACATAGCTGCTCCGGGATTGGGAGAGCGCACGCTCAAGTGGTTCGGTGTAAACCGGCAATTCGATCCTTCGGGATTATAACCTCACAAGACAAACAAATGCAGCGCACTATATTCCATATACTGCTGGGCATGCTGGTAACGACATCGCTTATTGCGGGCAACCCCGACCGCCAGGGCGAAGCCGGGGCCGGCCAACTATTACTCAATCCGTGGGCCCCGTCAGCCGGTTTGCACAGCATGAACACCTCCTTTGTCTCCGGTGTGGAGGCGATGCGCATCAACCCGGCTGGATTAGTGCGCATTCAGGGCACCCAGGTACAATTTGGCCACGCCCTTTACCTCGACGGTACCGACATCCGGCTCAACGGGCTGGGGGTTGCCCAACGCGTCGGAGAGCGCGGAGCGTTCGGGCTGAGCCTGATGAGCATCGACTTCGGGGATATTCCCATCACTACTACCGACCAGCCGGAGGGAACCGGGGCTTTGCTCAACCTCTCCTATTTCAACTTCGGCCTGTCGTATGCGCACGTATTCGAGAATAAGGTTTCGGTTGGAATCCTCCTGCGGGGCGTAGCGGAGTCGACCTCCGACATCGGCGCGTTCGGCATTGCTATCGATGCCGGCGTCCAGTACGTGACGGGCGAACAGGACAATTTTCGCTTCGGCATTGCCCTGCGCAACGTGGGTTCGCGCATGAAATTTACCGGCCAGGGCCTCACGGAAACGACTCCGGCGCCGGACGGCGACGACTTCAACCTCACGCTCGAACAACGCATTGCCGGATTCGAGATGCCTTCCCTGCTCAATATTGGGGCCAGCTACGATTTCCGGATCGGCGAGCAGCACCGCATTACCGTATTGAGCAATTTTACCGCCAACTCCTTCTCTCGCGACGAAATAGGCGGCGGAATCGAATACTCCCTAAACGAGCTGTTCAGCATCCGCGGCGCTTACAAAACGGTGATCACGGACTCGGAAGATGACCTCGTAGGTGATTCGCTCTACAGCGGCCTTAGCGGGGGCGTCAGCCTGGCCGTACCGGTAAGCAAACAAAACAAGGAGCGGACGTTCGGTATTGACTACGCCTACCGGGCCACCAACGTATTCAATGGTACCCACAACTTCGGCGTCCGGCTCACGCTCTAAAATAAGGGCGGATGACTTGAGCGAGATTACCTCTTGCGCGCCATTTTAAAAAAGTGTATATTTGTAGGATGAAAGGAATCGAGAACGTTTTCACGAATTCGTGAAAGCGTTCTCGCTTTATATATATCGAATATATTCCTCTCAGATCTATTGTTTCACGCCGATCCTCCAAATATCGCCGGATTGGCCCTCATTCAGTTAAGGCGGAGCTCTGACTTCCCGACAGGTTCGGGGAAGGAACTGGAATCGCAGGATCGCTGAAAATTCATACCTATGTCTGGTATCAACTATTTAAGTAAGGAAGGCTACGACCGTTTGCGCCATGAATTGGACGAGTTAAAAACCACCGGACGAGCCGACGTGGCCAAAGCTATTGCAGAAGCGCGTGAGAAGGGCGACCTCTCCGAAAATGCCGAGTACGACGCCGCGAAGGAAGCGCAGGGGCTTTTGGAATTACGCATAAACGACTTGGAATCCACGCTGGCGAATTCGCGCATCCTGGACGAAAGTACTATCGACACCTCCAAGGTATCCGTATTTTGTAATGTGACCATCCGAAATAAGAAGACCAAAAAGACGATGACGTACAAGCTCGTCAGTGAATCGGAGGCCGACCTTAAGGCCAAGAAGATTTCCGTCACTTCTCCGATGGGGAAAGGGCTGTTGGGCAAGGTGATCGGCGACACGGCCGTTGTCGAAACCCCCAGGGGCAATTTAGAATTCGAAGTCGTTGACATTGCATTGAAGTAAGCCATGGCCAGTATCTTCACTCAGATCGTACGGGGTGAAATCCCCTGTTATAAAATTGCGGAAGAGGAGCGCTACCTGGCGTTTCTCGACATTCGTCCGCTGGCTAAGGGGCACACTCTGGTTATTCCCAAAGAAGAAATCGACTACTTTTTCGATCTGGATGATCCCCTGCTCGGTGATCTGATGATTTTTGCCAAAAAAGTAGCCCGCGCCATTGAGCAGGTGGTTCCCTGCGAGCGTATTGGCCTGGCCGTGGTAGGGTTGGAGGTTCCTCACGCCCACTTGCATCTAGTGCCGATCAATCACGTAGGAGATATCGATTTTAAAAAGCCGCCGGTTACAATGACTGCTGAAGAAATGGGGGCGCTGGCGAATCGAATTGCCGAGCAAGTTCACATTTAACATTCAGGCGTTTACAATCAGCCCTTTTCCTGTATCTGAATACCTACTTGACCCGATCGGGGTTATTCTTCAGAAAATCCGACCAATTGCTTCCTTTTCGGCGGGTCCCTTTCGGGTGTCCGGAAGAAACCGGCAGGCTGCGGTCGTAGTAGCAGCACAGCGCGCAAGCCAGGGCATCGGTGGCGTCGAGCAGTTGTTCGGCGAGGTTTACGGAGACCTGTTGTTCCAATAGCGCGGCTACCTGTTCCTTTGATGCATTGCCGTTGCCCGTAATCGCCTGCTTGATTTTTCGGGGTGCGTATTCTGTGACGGACAGGCCCTGGGCCATTGCTGCTGCCATAGCTACCCCCTGTGCGCGCCCGAGTTTCAGCATGGATTGGGGGTTTTTACCATAAAAGGGGGCTTCTATAGCCAACACTTGTGGGTGATATTGTTTTGACAATTGGGTAACGCGCTGAAAAATCCGGTGGAGGCGTTCTTCGTGATCCGGAAATTTGTGCAGCACGAGCGTACCCATTTCCGGAACGCTTAGTTGCTTGCCGCGCACCTCCAATAGCGCGTAGCCAAGCACGGTGGTGCCCGGATCGATTCCCAATAGACGATAACTAGTGGCGTTTTTCATAAGTCAAGAACAGCGCTGCCCGTTGATTAGGAGAAGATTGTTGGTAAGGTCGTGTTATTCCGGGTCAAAACAAATAATATCAACCAATTTGTTCATTTCCAAATTGCCCGCGCGCGCTTCGTTCGTATCCCGGTACCGGCAATTGCCAGGCTTACTGTTGGGTGCTGGTTGTCTGGTGCTGATCGCACTGCAGCTTCACGAGGTGGGCACCCAACCAGGGCTTGCCGATTCCTGGCTGACGGCTCTACCACGCGTTTCGTGGTTGCATCTGGGCGTCGTGTTGCTGCTCATGCCCGTCAACTGGCTACTGGAAGGTTGGAAGTGGCACCTGCTGCATCGACATTTCAGCAAATGGCCAGTTCGCCGGACTATCCGTGCGCTACTGGTGGGTATTACCTTGAGCATCGTCACTCCGAACCGCGTGGGCGAACACGGCGGCCGGATGCTCGCGGGCCCGCGTGGGGAGGCCCCACAGATTTTGTGCTCTTCGCTTCTATCCAGCGGCTGCCAGTGGCTGGCTTTTTTGTTGTTGGGCTGGCCGGCGCTAATCTACACGGCGGCCGATTGGTGGCACTGGCCCGCGCGGAGTTCCTATGCCGTAGCTGCAGCGCCGCTTTTCGGACTGATCCTTGGGTATAGATATCTCAGCATCAATATGTTTCCAAGGTGGGTTCGGTATCCGCTGGTGCGCCTGAAGCGCCGGTTGGGTGCCGTTAAATTCTGGTTAATTTGCGCCGCAACGGGAATTGCTTGCTCGCGTTTCGCCGTTTACTGTCTGCAATTTTATCTCTTATTACAGGGATTAGGGCTGCCGCTTCACCCCTTTTCCGGCCTTGCCGGAGTTGCGGCCATTTTTACCCTCCAGGCGGGTATCCCCATGCCACCGGGCGTAGGGATGTTAACCCGAACGGAATTTGGAATGTTATTATGGGGAGACTCAATGGAGTCGACCACCATCGTGCTGCTAGCTTCTACCCTGCTTTTTGTGATAAACCTGATATTACCGGCCCTTGCAGGGCTGTATTTTTTGACCCTCACTAGAATTCAGAGCTCATAACATATTGAATATGAATTTCAATTGGCCTAAATCCACGTTCTTGATCTTTACGGTCTTGTTGTGCTCGGCCATTGCATATCCCTTGCCGACGGCACCCAGCACAAGCACCGACGATCAGCAGCTAAACATCGAACCCTGCCAAGCGGAAAACACCACCTTCCAACCCGGCGAGCAAATCGTTTACAAGCTGTACTACAACTGGAATTTCATCTGGTTATCAGCTGGTGAAGTTACTTTTACGGTGAAAGAAACCGACCGGAATTATCACCTGTCCGCTTTAGGGGAGACTTACAAGTCGTACGAGTGGTTTTACAAAGTACGGGACAATTACCAGAGCTTTGTCGATAAAGAAACACTGCTTCCGCGGATGAGCCTGGTGACCATCCAGGAAGGCAAGCACACCCGCTACGAGCGCGTCACCTACAACCAACACGGCGGAAGCATGGAATACATGCGCGGCAAGACCCGCGAGCAGGCAGAGAAAACGATCGTTCCGCTCAAGGGCTGCATGCACGATGTGCTATCCACCATTTACTGGTGCCGTAATATCGAGATCGATCAGCTCGAGGAAGGGCAGAAAGTCCCAATCCGGTTTTTCCTGGATCGGGAAACCTATCCGCTCAAGGTTACTTACAGGGGCATTGAAGACAATAAGAAAATTAAGGGCCTGGGGCGTTTCAAAACCCACGTATTCCACCCCCAACTGGTAGCGGGAGATATTTTCAACGAGGGCGACGAGATGACGGTGTGGGTATCTGCTGATCGCAACCGCATCCCGTTGATGATCGAATCGCCGGTCAGCGTGGGCAGCATCAAAGCTGTATTGAAAGAATACAAGGGCCTCAAGTACCCGCTGAGCTCCCAAAAGGACTAGGATTTACACTATGCGCCGCAGCCTTTCTTATCTGTTAATCGGTTTGGTTGCCTTCGTTTTAGGAGGCACGGTAATTTATTACGCCTACAATTTGCGGCTCGAACGCGCCCGAGATGCCGAAGCAACCGTGCTGCTGGAAAGGGTGCAACAAGTACTGCAACTCGTCACGTTGAAGGGTTCCTTCTCTGAGCTGTACAACGAAAAGAATCACCGCGATTTTACCCTCTACCTTCCGCTGCCCAGCACCTGGCGCTTTAGCAAAAATGCACTCCTGCAGGTACAGGGTACCGTGCTGGTGGGATATGATCTGGAAAGTGCCTCCCTAACGGTCGATAGCAGCCAACGGGTACTGCGCATCAGTAACCTGCCGGAACCGGAGATCCTCGCCATCGACCACCAGGTTACCTACCGGGACATCGAGGAGAGTTTTTTCAACAGCTTCAGTCCCAACGATTACACACAGCTCAACCGGAATGCAAAGGACGTACTGCGACGCAAGGCCCACGAAAGCGGCCTGCTCGATCAGGCCAAAGAGCAAGGCAACAGCATTCTCGAAAGCATCGAATACATGGCGGGAGCCGTCGGATATCGCGTAGAAGTCGAGGGACGCCCCCAGCCGGAAGGCCTTCCGAACTAAGCCCAAATACGGTCTGTTCAGATAAAAAATACTTCGCTTCTTGAATACCGACGTTCGTGAATTAGCGTACAACACGCTCCAACACTGGCAGGCAACGGATCGCCCCTTATTTCTGATCGATCTAAGGGAACAGTACGAACGCGATCAATTTCACATCGGAGGAACCCGCATTTCTTTAAACGATATCAATCGATATACTGGCGATTTACCCAATGACCGCCCAATCGTGGTATATTGCAAGCGAGGTATTCGGTCGAAGATCGCCATTCAACGCTGGCAGCAGAAACGTGCTGACTTGCAGTTGTACAATTTGAGTGGCGGCCTGGCGGCTACATTTCCCCAAGTTTTAAAATCCAGCAGCCCACAGCCATGAAGCAAATTTTGCTCCCCACCGATCTAACATTTGATATTAATCACTTAATAGACTTCGCCTTCCGGATCATCGAAAAGCCCGGCGGCCGACTAGTGGTTCTCTACACCTACAAGGCCAGGGGTACCGCCGCTACCTTAGTGAGTATTGAGGCGCACATGAAAGAAGACGCGAAGCGCTCCATGCAGCAACTCGAAAAAAAGATAGCCGATCGCGTTCCCGAGGGCGTCCGGGTCGAAACGCAGATTACCTACGGAACTGCCCCTCCCACCATTGCCCGTATTGCCGACGAGGAGGCGTTCGATCTGATACTCATGTCGCCGGGTCAGAGTTCGATTCTGCGCGATATCTTTACCGGAAGCGTAACCAAGAACGTCATTCAGGCTACGAAACGCCCCGTACTGGCCATCCCACAAGAAGCCGTACACAGCGGTATGGCCCGAATCGTGCTGGCCGTAGACGATCAACCCCTCAGCGACCAGGAGGTGCTCGAGCCGCTTCGGGAATTAGCCCGCGCCCAAGAATCAAAGGTGCTCGTCTTTCATGTGAGCAAGCCCGACGGCTCGGATGTTCACGAATCGGTTAAGAGCGCGCTGGAAGGCGTGAACTATGAATTATTTGTAGAGGAAGAAGGTGGCGACCTCAACACGCGCATCGATACCTTCGCCGAAGAGCAAGCGGCCGAAATGATCTGCATGATCTACCACGAGCGGAGTTTAATGCAACGCATTTTCAGCACGAGCGAATCGCTTCGCAAGACCGGCCGGGCTACGATCCCCATTCTCATTTTACAAGAGCGGCATTCCAACTAACCACCAATGGATAAGCAAGTATCAACTTCCAGCATTCGCACGACCCCGGTATCCGAAGTGATGACTCGGGAGGTTATCACCACCACCCCAACGGCGACCATCCAGTCGGTTAAGGAGATTTTCGACCGCGACGAAATCAATCACATCCCCGTGATAAAGGACGACAAAGTGGTGGGTATTATCAGCCAACGCGACCTGACGCAGTTGCTGCACAGCTTCACCGCGTTCGACACTCCGGAGAGTAAGCAGCAGAATGAATTCATCTTCCAGCGCATGCTCGCCGGCGAACTGATGGTACAGCCCGTATATACCGTGCACCCCGATACCAGCCTACAGGAAGTGGCCCGCTTATTTGAAGAGCAGCATTTCCACGCCGCCCCCGTTGTAGATGCCGAACACGAAAACCTGATCGGCATCATCACAGCTATGGATTTGATCAATTTCGCTTATCAAAGCGGGAATTCATAGTGCGAAGTTTGGCGTTTGGAGTGTGATCTGTGGAGCAGATGCACGCGGTAACACCTGCACTCACTCAAGAGCGAAGCGGTTTGAGGGTGTAGCCGGCGTTGCGCAGCAGGGCGATCACTCCTTCTTCGCCAGCCAGGTGGCCGGCTCCAACCGCAAAAAATACCGGACCGTCGGTCATTAATTCCTGCATCAATGGAATCCAGGAGCGGTTGCGGCGCAGCAGCAGTAACTCTTCGAAGGCACCCATCGTTCCGCCATTCTCCCCCTGCATGAGGGCCTGCATTCCTACGATGTCCTCCCGCAAATACAAATCCACCATTTCATCGAAGGAGCCGTCGGCTTCTCCGCTTTCCGAGCGGATCGCATCCAGGAGCATCTGTGCCTGCGCCTGGTACGGAATACTGTCGAACAGACTCAACTGAAAATCGACGGTTTCCAGGCCGAGAATATCTTTTTGTTGCTCTTTAGCTCGATTGGTGAGCTCCAGTTCGTAGCTTTTGATGTCTTGCTTGCTTGCCGGCGAAAGCATATCCAAATCTTCGGAGGCGAAGATGGTCAGGAACATGGGCTTTATGCGGTGCATAAACGCAAGCGGAATGCCGAGATTATCGAAGTGATCCGATACCTGCTGGTACTCGTCCTCGGTGAGCAGGTCGCTCAAACTGGTATCGCCCTGCATGGTGATGCGATCCAGAAGTCCCAAGGCGGCCATCGGATTATTCATGTTTTCCGTATCGATTTCAAACGCGATACGCTGTGCCTTGTCGAAAGCGACCTTGGCGGATTCCGACAGATCGAAATGCTCTGCGGGAATCATGTGAATAGTTCCGAACAAAAAGCTCGGCTCAGGCAGGTCATTACCGCTAATCTCCCAGAGCAGGCTGTTTTCGTCAACGGTTGGGGCGGTCTGGGCGCCGGCAAAGAAGGTGAGAAAGAACGCAGCGACAAAGGTCGCGATGCTGCGAAGGAACTGTGTCATGGCAAAAAAAATGATTCAATAAGACTACTAACGTTTAACCGCGAAAAAAGATATGATTTCAACGGGAAGGATGCATATCAAGTGCTTCGTAAATGGCTGCGTGAATGCGCGGCCGAATATTTCGAATATAAATACCTCGGTTGGCACGGGTAGGATAAACGCGGTTGGATAAAAAAATGTAGAGCAAATCGAGTTTGGGATCTGCCCAGACGAATGTGCCCGTATATCCGGAGTGGCCAAAACTATCGGGGCTCGCCGCTTCGGCTACCGAACTCTTTTCGGGATCGTATTCGACGAGGGGCTTATCGAAACCAATGCCCCGTCGAATTCCTTGATCGCAAAACTGGCAACGGGCAAATGTATCGACGATGCCCGGCGCAATCACGCGCGCATCGCCATACACGCCGTCATTGAGGTAAAGTTGCCAGAGTTTGGCCAGGTCGACGGCCGAGCCGAATAGCCCTGCGTGGCCGGAAACGCCTCCCATCATGGCCGCTCCTTCGTCGTGTACGCGGCCGTGCAGGAGTTGCATGCGAAAGAACGTGTCGATCTCAGTCGGTACGATCCGCCGGGCAGGAAAGCGTTCGAGGGGGTTGAACCCCAACGTAGTGGCTCCCAGCGGCGCGTAGATCTGCTCGCGCAGGTAATCGGTAAAAGTCCGGCCGCTCAGATTTGCTACCACCTGCGGCATCAGATAAAAGCTCAGGTCGGAGTAGACATATCCCTCGATTTCATTGAGTGGTGATTTGCGGATGGCCTTAAGCATGCGATCGCGGTAGCGCTGGTGTAGCCAAAGGCTATCCGTCACGTATACCGGAAAGCGGGCCGACGAATCGGAGCGGAACGTGCGCGCGCGGAAGCGAAAGTCATTGATTCCGGTGGCGTTCCAACCGCGCTTCCACGGATAGCGGGCACTGTTGCGAAGCGTTCCCCGCCAAAAGGGAATCCAGGCCCGCAGCCGCGCGGTATGCGTGAGCACCCCGCGGTAAGTCAGATCGGCTTTGTTCGACCGGCGGATCGACGGAAGGTAGGTGGCCAGGCTGGTGTCGAGTGCAAAGCGCCCCTGGCCGTACAGCCGCATCAGGGCCGGCAGGCTGGCCGAGACCTTCGTGACCGATGCCAGGTCGTAAATCATGTCGCGCGTCAGTGGTATCTGCTCCCGATCCGTAGCATATCCGACGGCCTCGTGGTAAACGACCTGGCCATTTCTGGCTACCAGTACTTGCGCCCCCGGAAAGGCCCCAACGGATAATCCCTCCTCCAGAATAGCCCGAATACTATCCCGCAACAAATCGGCTTTGAACCCCATCAACTCCGGCGGAGCAAAGCCCAACCGGTAGGCGCGGTTGCTCCGTACCGTATCAACTGGTGTGCGCCCGGACAGCGCTACCCCTCCGAATAGCGCCTGCGCAGCGATCGATTGCGACCAGTAAGACGAATCGGGCAGGTGGAGAACGGCATCATACGCAGCAAGCTCTCCTTCTCTCAGGCGGGGATTCCGCGTACCGAAGAGTACTAGCAGGCGTTTCACCCCAGAGCGTTCCGGGGCGGAGGCGGGAGGAACCCGACCGGGCGCTACTCCGTGGATGAGCACGTTGGCGCGAAGTATATCGGCGGTAACAGGATGGTACTGCTCAAGCACCTTGCGAAATGCCGATTGCGCCTCCAGCCCCACCGGCAGTAGCGCTATTTGCAGGGTATCCAGCCTCTTGAGGGGTAAAACGGCTTCCCGATTGGATGCTACGCGCAGGCCCGCTATTGCTCGGCGGTAATGGTCGGCCTCCGTTTGAGCCGACAATTCCGGATTAAAAAGTAGCCAGACCGTCATCCAAATGAGGCAATAAGTCGTTTTCATAAACAGCATCTATTTGTTGCTGCACTTCCCCCCTTCCTGTTGAGGTTCCGAAAAAATGCGTGCTAAACTGTTAAGTCCGCCTAAAGAAAGACAAGATCGGCGGGTTCGTGGCGTTTTAGCCGTATCTTTTCTATGCTTTGTACGTTAACTCCCCACAAGAGCAACATCCTAAGTCATCTAGCCTGGTTACCCAAGGGCGATTATTTTCAGATACCCTTCAGATGATGGGATGGGCGATCACTGATCCAGGTATCGTATCGATAAAATAGTAGTGTACTATGCGTATGTGGCGATTCGTCCTTATCGGTTTAGGAGGCATTTTCCTGAATGTAGCATCGGCCCAGCCGGATGCAGCGCCCCCCGTGATTTCTGCCGTCGATTTTCAGCAACTCAATGCACTGGTTACGAACAATCGGCAATTCCAGGAGGGATTCACCGGCTTTTCACTCTACGATCCGGAACGCGACGAGTTTCTGTACGATTACCGGGGTGGTAACCATTTCGTACCGGCATCCAACGTCAAGATCCTGACGTTCTACCTGGCGGCCAACCTGCTCTCCGACGGCGCGCCGGCCGTCTTCTACCAGCGAGCAGGCGATACCCTCCGGCTTTGGGGAACCGGGTATCCGTTTTTACTGCATCCCGACTTTGCCAAAGAAGACACCCTTTTCCGTTGGCTGCAACAGCACGACGGCCCCATCGAATTGAGCTTCGATCACTACGAATCCGAGCGCTACGGAGCTGGCTGGAGTTGGGATGATTACCCCTACGACTACCAGGTAGAGCAGGCGGCTTTCCCCCTCTACGCCAACACGGTTCGCTTCCTGAAACGCGGTCGCTATGGCAAGATTCGGACCATTCCGGCGCGGTTCGAGCAGAAAATGATCTACCGGCCCGATTTGGCCGATCAACCATCCATTGTGCGGGAAGAAAGTCTGAATTATTTCAGCTACAACAACGCCGCCGTCCACTCGAGCGGCTTCCAGGTGCGGATACCTTTCGTGTACTCGCCCGAAATCGCCGCACAGCTCCTTTCCGATACCTTGCACCAACAGGTGACACTCACCAAGCGGCCCCTCCCGAAGCAAGGTGAATACGAAGCACTGCTGTTCCGAATGACTAAATCGATGTATCAGCGCCTGCTGCAAAAGAGCGACAATTTCATCGCCGAACAACTGCTGCACATGTGCTCCGCCAAGCGCTACGGTCAGATCAATACCAAAAAAATTCTGAGCTACGGGCGCGACACGGTACTGCGCTACCTGCCCCAACCCATCCAGTGGTACGACGGCTCAGGGCTATCGCGCTACAACCAGATGACTCCGAATACCTTCGTAAATATCCTGGATCAGCTGTACACGATCGTGCCACAGGAGACCCTCTTCAGCGTATTTTCCGTGGGTGGCCGCTCCGGTACGCTGCGCAGCCGATTTGGTGGTACGCGGCAACCCTACGTATTCGGCAAGACCGGCACATTGAAGAACGTTAACGCGCTCAGCGGCTACGTGCGCACCCGCACGGGGCGCGTGCTCATTTTTAGTTTTATCCACAATAATTATTTGGGCGGTGCTGCGCCCTATCGCACCGAAATGGAGAAGCTGATCGCCTGGGCCTACAATCGGCTATGACAGGCCGGAGCGGAAAATTTCGTTGAAAAACAACAAGTAGAAAAGCAGCAGGGCCAACCCTTCCCAGCGGGTAATACTCCGACTTTTGCTCATCACCCCAAAGAGCAGTGTCATGACGATCATTAGCGGCAGATAGAACGACATGATATCGTCGGGGATGACCAGCGGGCCGATCAGCGATGGAATCCCGACTACGATGAATGTATTGAAGACGTTACTTCCCAGGACGTTTCCTACGGCAATCGATGACTTCCCGCGCCGGGCTGCCGTCAGGCTGACAACGACTTCCGGCAGGCTCGTACCAAGTGCCACCGCCGACAGGGCGATGATGCGGGGTGGAATCCCCACTGTCAGGCTAATGTCCGAAACCGCCTGTATGGTGAAATCCGCACTGAAGTATACCAGCGCGCCTCCCAACGCGAGCATGAAGTAGTCCTTTGCCGCTGCCTTCGGCAGATCTTCCTGATCTACCTTCTCGACATCCGATTTAAAGGAATACGCCAGAAAAATACTGAGCCCGGTGAGTAGAATCAGGCTCTCCACCAGGTTGACTTGCTGATCGAGCAGTACAAACCACAGGATAAACGCCGAAGCGAGCAGAAAGGGAAAGTCGATTTCCCAGAGATCTTCTTCCAGGTCGATTTTCCTCACCACGACCGCCGTGAGGCCTAGTACAAGCGCAATGTTAGTAATATTGGACCCGATGACGTTCCCAATGACGATTTCGGAGTTATCGTCCAGTACGGCCGCAATAGACGTTGCCAATTCCGGCAGAGACGTGCCGAATGCAACAATCGTTACTCCAATAATGAAGGGAGAAATGCCAAGCGAAAGACCGATGGTTTCTGCCGCATTCACAAACCAGTCGCTCGATCGCAGAAGGACGATTAAACTAACGACGAATAGCCCCGTATCGAGGATTAAATCCATGTTGACCTGTTGCATTCCGAATGCCTTCGGAGGCGCAAAGGTAACAAAACCAACCGCTTCTTTCTTGCTACTCCGGCAGGTCGTCCGGTAGAGGCCCTTCGTAGGCTTCCTCTCCGATCACGCGGCTTTCGAAAAAGCGCATTTCCAGGACATCGTTCCAGGTAGCCATCGGCCAACCCGGCTGATCGGAAAATGCGAGTTTCCGGGCGAGCACCGAGCGGCACTCGGGCAGGTAGAACCAGCAGAGCGGTTTTTCGTCGATTAGCGGTGCAATACCGACAATTCGAACATGGTGCCGCCCGGTTGAAGCGTTGTAGGTATGGATTTCCTTGAGCTGGTACTGAACGACCTGAGCCGGATCGAACGCTACGGCAGTATCGGAATAGCCGATTTGCCGCAGGAAATCCGTGCCTTCGAAGGCTTCCTGAAAATTGTCTGACGCCGGCCGGTAAGCAGTCAGGTGCTCTGCGTGCACGCCTTCCAAGAGAACGGAGATGAGCGGGCGTCGGGGATGCCGAAAGGACTGGTTGATCGTTTCGCGTGTGTCGATGAGTTGCCACACGCAAGTCGCCTCTTCGTTGGATGGCAATCCGGCCAGCAATAGGTACACAAGCACGAAGCCAGTGGATGGACACATAGCAGAGTTGTTTAGTCTCAGGAAAAATTGGGGGGCGAATGGACACTGGGGGGAATGGCCGAAATAGAGCCGGCCATCTTTG
Source organism: uncultured Saprospiraceae bacterium (assembly GCA_964504335.1). Classification (GTDB taxonomy): domain Bacteria; phylum Bacteroidota; class Bacteroidia; order Chitinophagales; family Saprospiraceae; genus CAZDET01. The sequence continues at coordinate 48,710 of CAZDET010000007.1, read as the reverse complement.
GTAGTTATAACGTATTTTTCCTAATAAGTTACAGAATCAGAAGCCCGAAAAGTGATGGAGGGTTTTTATTTCTGTTGGTTGACATACTTTAGCGTAAATTCGCTGTTGTATTCTGTACATGCCTAACCAGAAAAAAAATCATAGAATATGGTCTTCCAACTGTCTGAAGAGCACCAGGCGGTCCGGGACGCGGCCCGGGAATTTGCCCAGAAAGAATTAAAACCTGGCGTTATTGAGCGCGATTCGAAGATGCTCTACCCCACCGAACAGGTAAAGCGTATGGGTGAGCTTGGTTTCATGGGAATGATGACATCCCCCGAATACGGCGGCGGCGGCATGGATACGCTGAGCTACGTGTTGGCGATGGAAGAGATTTCGAAAATCGACAACAGCTGCTCGGTGATCATGTCTGTCAACAACAGCCTGGTTTGCTGGGGGCTCGAAACCTACGGTACCGAATCACAGAAAGCCAAGTACCTGACCAAGCTCGCCAGCGGCGAATGGATCGGGGCGTTCTGCCTTTCGGAGCCCGAAGCGGGTAGCGACGCCACCAGCCAGCGAACCACCGCTGTCGACATGGGGGATCACTACCTCCTCAACGGTACGAAAAACTGGATCACCAACGGTGGCAGCAGCAAGGTGCACCTCGTCATGGCACAGACCGATGCCGATAAAGGCCACCGCGGCATCAATGCGTTCATCGTCGAAACCGACTGGGACGGCGTGCAAGTAAGCGCTAAAGAAGACAAGTTGGGAATCCGCTCTTCCGATACCCACACCATTATGTACAGCGACGTTAAGGTACCGAAGGAGAACCGGATCGGGGAAGACGGATTTGGCTTCAAATTCGCGATGAAGACGCTCTCCGGCGGTCGGATTGGCATTGCCGCACAGGCACTCGGCATCGCCGGCGGCGCTTACGAACTGGCCGTTGCATACAGCAAGGAGCGCGAAGCGTTTGGCAAGCCCATCAGCAAGCACCAGGCTATCGCCTTCAAGCTCGCCCAAATGGCGACCGAGATCGAAGCCGCAAAATTAATGGTGTACCGCGCCGCCGCCCTCAAGGATCAGGGCATGGACTACAATCAGGCAAGCGCCATGGCCAAGCTATACGCCAGCGAAGTGGCCATGCGCCAGACCGTCGAAGCCGTACAAATTCACGGTGGATATGGCTTTGTAAAAGAATACCACGTCGAACGCCTGATGCGCGACGCCAAGATTACCCAAATTTACGAGGGTACGTCCGAGGTGCAGCGCATCGTCATCAGCCGCGGCTTACTCGATGGGGAACTGTATCTCCCTACCTTACCGGAAAAGAATTTTCAGGAAGCCTAGTACTTCTACTCGATAACTAACATGCGCGCAGCCCTACAGATTGGCAGAATCGGCGGAATCCCCCTACAGTTTCACTGGACGTTCGTATTTGTTTTTCTATGGGCTGCGTACATGAGTACTGATCCGATCTACGGTTTTCAGACTCAGACTCTCGCCCGAATTTTAGGTTGGATTGCCCTGTTGTTCGGCAGTGTACTGCTACACGAGTTGGGCCACTCTTATGTCGCCCGGTGGTTGGGTATCGGTACGAAGCGCATCATCTTATTTCCCCTGGGGGGAGGTGCCTTCCTCGAGCGCATGCCGACTCAGCCTCGCGAAGAGTTACTCATTGCGCTCGGCGGACCGGTAGTCAACATTCTGCTGGCCACTCTGACAGCGCCGTTCATCTGGTGGTTTGCCCCCGATGGCGATCGCCTCGCACTGCTTGCCTATCTGATTAATCCCTACGGGAATGTGGCGATCTATCGGTTTATCCTGCTCGACTACGCCCTCGTTTTCTTCTTTCTCATGAATCTGATGCTGGCCGCTTTCAATTTGCTGCCTGCCTATCCGTTGGACGGCGGGCGCATGCTGCGCGCCGGATTAACCTGGCCCCTCGGGCGTCGACGAGCTACCAGCATTGCATCGGTTATGGGGGTACTGGCGGCGGTCTCTTTTACTTATGTTGCGTTCGAGCTTAGAGATTGGTTGCTGGGTATAGGAGGCGTCATGGTGGGTATTTTCGCCGGATTCGAACTCATTGTCAATCGCAGAGAGCGGCTACTGTCGAGTAGAAAGGTGGCCGAACTCTACGAGCCGCTACACGCTCCGGTGTATCCAGGCGACACGATGAGCCGCGCCCGGCGGGTAGCTACCGATACTCGTAGCCATCAATTGCTGGTTTTCGACGAATGGCATCAACTTATCGGAGTGGTCGAGGCGAATGAACTAGAAGACGAGGCAGCAATTACAAATCAAGCGGTTGTACGATCCGCTATGCGGCCGGACTGGTTTCCCGTTCATCCGGACGACGACCTGCTTACCGTTGCCAAAGAAGCCGTGAAAAACGACTATGAGGTATTTCCGGTTTTTCGGGATAACCGTCTAATCGGCCGACTCGACATCCAACGGGTGTACGCCCTGATTAGCTACAGGCGCCGTGAGTAGTTCCTTAAAGGAACAGGCTCCTATTCGTCGACACTCGCTTCCGGGATCACAACACCCAGTTCGTTGGCAACCAACTCGAAGATGTTGTCGGAATCGGAAGCGAACAGCACCGCATTGAAGCGACTGGTGTCGAAGATCATTTCGAACCCGTTGGCCTCGGCTACGGCGGCAATGGCTGCTTCCGCTTTTTCCAGAACCGGCCTCAGCAACTCCTGGCGCCGTACGTTCAACCTTTGGGAGATCGATTGCTCAAAAGCCAGAATGCGATCCTGCTGCTCCTGCAATTTGGTTTGCTTTTCCTGTTGCTTCACCGGAGGCAGGGTTCCTGACTGTACCTCCTCCACAAATGCCTGGTATGCCACCTGGAAACTATCGGCCATCGCCTGTCCTTCTGCTATGAGTTGTTCGTTGTATTTAACGAGTTGAGAATCCGCGTCGGCTGTTTCCGGCATGATTGCAATTAGGTTGCCCAGGTTCAAATGTCCGTAACGCTGCCCGAAAGCCGCCACCGTTCCTACCAATACCAGCACCAGGATGGTGAATATCTGTTTGCTCATACTTCAATTTTTCTGCCGCAAAGGTAAGTAACTGAACTGTTTAATACTCCTAAACATTGCGGCGATAACTTTTTCTTGCGCAATTGAAACAATTTGTTTTATATTGCAGTCATTCATACAAATAGTTGCATATGAAATCGAGACGGCGCTCGCGGTTTTCCGCTGCGGGTTGGGCCTGGCACGCAGTACAATGGTCGCTGCGGTACCTCGCTCCGAGACTACTTATTTTGGGAGGCGTAGCCTGGGTAGTGAGTCACCAGGACATCCGTCTCGACTTTCATTTTGGCCGGATACTGCGGCCTGTGATCGCTGTCGAAGAAACGACTCAGGTGCAGTCACTCACGAGTAACCCCACAGTGCGCAACGTCTCGCAGCTGGTATCCCAGACTCCGACAAAGACGGTTGCGCCACCTGCGGAAAAAACGACGCTCCCGCCGGTTGAGAAGCGCGATAAACAGGAAGCCTACATTCATCGATACGCCGCCATTGCCCAACGCGAAATGCGCCGCTACGGCATCCCCGCCAGCATCAAACTGGCACAAGGCCTGCTGGAAAGTGACACCGGCGAAAGCCCGTTGGCTACACGAAACAACAACCACTTTGGCATCAAATGTTTTTCACGTTCCTGCCAGCAAGGACACTGCAGCAATTTCTCCGACGACAGTCACAAAGATTTCTTTCGCATCTATGCCAATCCGGCGGCCAGCTACCGCGCTCACAGTGAGTTTTTGCAGCGCGACCGCTACCGCCACCTCGCTGAATTGGGGCAACACGACTACCGCTCCTGGGCGCACGGCCTGCGCAAGGCGGGCTATGCCACCGACCCGAAGTATGCAGAGAAGCTGATTACTCTAATCGAGCAACTGCGCCTGTACCGCTTCGACGAGCTCTAATACTACTTCTCAACCAAAAATCCGGTAACCGTTGGGGTTCACTCACACCCACAAAACCAAAGGTTTTGTACTAGCTTCCGTTTACAATCGTTTCTCTATTAGCCGGCCCGCTCCCTCGAGCGGGCCTTTTTAGTGTGAATCGGAAATAATATGAATATTCAACTTCGCCCCCTAGTCTTGCTACTCATCAGTGGGATGTCTCTGATCGCCTGTACATCCGATGCTCCCGAAACGGACAACCTCATTTCCGATGAGGAACCCGCCATCCAACAATTGAGCGAGGCAATCCTCAATAACCCCAACCAGGCCGATCTCTACGCTGCACGCGCCGAACTCTACCAACAACGCGAAGCCTACGACGAAGCCCTCGCCGACTGGAAGCAGGCCGTCGCCCTCGACTCCACTGTGGCCGATTACTACCACGCCCTCGCCGATGTCCAGCTCGACTATTTCCAGTCGCGCGATGCGCTCGAAACGATGGAGCTAGCTGCCGAGCGCTTTCCCGAACGCATCCCTACCTTGCTCAAGCTCAGCGAATTTCAACTGATTTTGAAGCAATACGAAGCGAGTATGCGCACCATCGACCGCATCCTGCGCATCGACGCCCAGGAGCCGGAAGCTTACTTTATGTTCGGACTTAATTTTCGGGAATTAGGTGACACCGCCCGCGCCATCAACAGCTTTCAGCAAGCCGTCGAACTCAATCCCGACCTGACGGACGCCTACCTCATCCTCGGGCAACTCCACGCCGCCATCGGCAGCGAGTTGGCCGAGCGATACTACGACAACGCCATCAGCGTGGACCCCAACGACGTCGTTCCCATCACCGCGAAGGGCGATTTTCTGTTCAGTGCCGATGATCTGGAGGGCGCATTGGCGCTCTACCGGCAGGCTGCCCGCCTGCAACCGCAATATCAGGAAGCTCATTACAACGCCGGGCTGGTCTTAATGGAAATGGATTCTGTGGAAGCCGCAGCCAGCGCTTTCAATATCGCTCTGGAAGTCGACCCGCTGCACATTCAATCCTATTTTTTCCGCGGTTATATCGCCGAGTTAAAAGGCAATCTGGAAGCGGCCCGACAGGATTACGAACGCGCCCTGCGCCTCGCACCGGATTACGCCCTACCTCAACAAGGCCTGGCACGCATAGATAGCCTTCGCACCATAACTGACAATCAATAAATTCACCCCAAACTTCACACCCCACTCTTCACACTTCACCTACTCCACCTCCGTCACCTTCAGCATATTCGTCCGGAAGCGCCGGTGCAGCGGCATGGTTCCCGTATTCACCACGCGATCCCGGGTCTGAACACGGCCGTGTCCCTTGAGGATATCCACCACGTCGTTGATGGTCTCATCGGTAGAGGCAAAGCGGTCGTAGTAATAGCAGCGCACGCCCCAGCAGAGGTTGAGCGTACTGAGCATGTGCATGCGGTCGGAAAAGATGTAGATTTTGGCGCTGGGCCGGTAGCTGGACAGTTTGAAGGCCGTGTAGCCCGAGCTCGTCATTCCGACAATTGCCTTTGCCTCAATCTCTTCCGCTGTTTTGGCCGCGTTAAAGCAAACGACATCCGAGAGGAAGGTCCGGCTCTTGGCGGAAGGCTGGGGCCGGTAATTGATCGTGTATTGCTTTTCGGCCTCTTCGATGATCTTATTCATTGCCTCGACCACTTTACCAGGGTGGCGCCCCACGGAAGTCTCTCCACTCAGCATCACGGCATCAGCTCCGTCGAGTACGGCATTGGCCACGTCCGTCACCTCGGCTCGCGTGGGGCTAGGATTGGTGATCATGCTATCCATCATCTGGGTAGCAACGATGACGGGCCGCGCCCGCTGGACGCACCGGCGAATGATATCCTTCTGGATAAGCGGTAGTTGCTCCATCGGTACTTCGATCCCGAGATCACCCCGCGCCACCATCACGGCATTCGAGTGCTTGATGATTTTATCGAGGTTGGCCACCGCTTCCGGTTTTTCAATCTTCGCGATGATTTTTGCCGGATGGTTGCGCGCTTCGATGCGTGCGCGCAGGTCCTTCAGATCTTTAGAGTGCCGGACGAACGACAGCGCAATCCAGTTTACCGGCTGCGTTAGCATAAAATCGAGGTCCTTGATATCTTTCTCCGTCAGGCTAGGCAGGCTAATCGCCGTATTGGGAAGATTGACTCCCTTATTTGATTTAAGGGTTCCGCCAAACAGCGTCTTTAGCCTAACGGTGTCTTTTTTGTTTGTTTCGACCACCTCGAACACCAGTTTGCCGTCGTCGACGAGCACCTGCTCCCCCACCTCCACGTCGGTGGGAAACTGCTCGTAGCTCATGTACACCCCGTCTTTGGTACCCAGGCATTCTTCGTTGGTGAACGTAACTATTTCCCCCTCTTCCAGGTCGAGACCATCGTTTTCGATCTTCCCGACTCGGAGTTTGGGGCCTTGTAAATCCGCCAAGATACTGATGTGTGTACCAAACTGATCGTTGATGTAGGTGATGTGGTTGATGACCTCCAGATGCTGCTCGTGCGTACCGTGCGAGAAATTGAGCCGGAAGACATCCACCCCTTTCTGCACCAGGTCTACCAGATTCTCATAGGAATTGCTGGCGGGACCGACTGTGGCAACGATCTTGGTATTCTGATGGTCGACGATTTTCATATGGAGGTGATTTATTAGCTTGGGGAAACTAAGTGTATCTTTTACAATAATACGCCTGCGAAGGTACATTGATCCCGTCAGTTGCACAATGGCTCTTCGAGCGAATTGCCCCACATAAGTAGCTTGTAAAAGACCTCCAAATTAAATTTTGCGCAGTCGCTTCATATGCTGAATTCATATTTATTAAAGCCTGATCCTGCTTAGGATTCAGACTTTTATTTGGGGAGATGGCGGCACACGACGTGTGCGAACTACAAAATCTAAGAAAAAACTTTGGTTATCAAGGTAGTTCTGCTTTTCTTTGCGCCACATTCGTGAACCATAAATGCGAATTGACCATGTCTAGCATTGAAGAAAGAGTCAAAAAGATCATCGTGGATAAGCTGGGCGTCGATGAGTCGGAAGTGACTCGCGAAGCCAGCTTTACCAACGATCTGGGTGCCGACTCGCTGGATACCGTAGAGTTGATCATGGAATTCGAGAAAGAATTCGATATCTCTATCCCAGACGAGCAAGCCGAGAGCATTCAAACCGTTGGTCAGGCGACTGAGTATCTTGAAGGGCAGGTTAAAGAATAACCGGCCTGCTGTCCAACCGTCCGAAGTACTCTTGCCTGTCTTATCTGGCCCGATTACCTTCGGACGGTTATCGCCTTTCTCCCCAATGATTCTCTTTCTGATCTGAGTTCCGCCCACCCAAAATTGCCAAACCTATGAAGCGGGTCGTCGTCACCGGTCTTGGGGCGCTCACGCCCATTGGAAACACGCTTTCAGCCTACCTGGAAGCTCTCCAGAACGGTGTAAGTGGTGCAAATCTTATCACCCATTTTGACGCTTCGCAATTCAAGACGCAGTTTGCCTGCGAGCTGAAAAATTTCTCCGCAACCGATCATCTGGATACGCGCGAGGCCAGACGCCTCGACAACTTCTGCATCTACGCGCTCGTGGCCGCAGAAGAGGCCATGCAACATAGCGGCCTGGACCTCGAAAAGATCGATCTGGATCGGGCCGGCGTCATTTGGGCATCGGGCATTGGCGGCCTGCGGTCGCTGGAATCCGAAATCGAAATCTTCGAACGTGGCAACGGAACGCCCCGCTACAATCCGTTTGTCATTCCCAAAATGATCGCCAACATGGCCTCCGGCCATATCTCCATGCGATACGGCTTGCGGGGGCCCAGCTTCAGTACCGTATCCGCCTGTGCCTCTACGGGCCATGCGTTACAGGTGGGCTGCGACGAAATTCGGCTCGGCCGCTCTGATATTATTATGGTCGGCGGGTCGGAAGCATCCGTTGCTAAAATCGGTATCGGCGGATTTAACGCCATGAAAGCCCTGTCTACCCGCAACGACGATTACAAAACAGCCTCCCGCCCCTACGACAAAGACCGCGACGGTTTTGTACTCGGCGAAGGGGCCGGCGCCCTCTTGCTGGAAAGCCTCGAACACGCCCAACAACGCGGCGCAACTATCTTTGCCGAAATCGGTGGCTACTCCGCCAGCTCCGACGCCTACCACATCACCGCCCCCCATCCGGAGGGCCTCGGAGCCGGTAATGTGATGCGCCAGGCCCTCGCGGACGCTAAACTGACTACCGCCGACGTTGATTATATTAACACCCACGGAACATCAACTCCCCTTGGCGATATTGCAGAATTGAAGGCGGTGCAGCAGGTTTTCGGCGAAACGGTATACTCTGTCAATATCAGTTCCACAAAATCCATGACCGGCCACCTGCTGGGTGCAGCTGGTGCGGTAGAAGCCATCGCCTGTATTCTGGCGATTCAACATAAATTCGTGCCCCCGACGATCAACCACTTCACGGATGATCCGGATATCGATGCACGACTCAACCTGACGTTTAACGAAGCGCAGGAACGAGACGTTCGGGTAGCACTCAGCAACACGTTTGGGTTTGGTGGTCATAATTCGGCCACCGTTTTCAGGCGCTTCGAGGCATAAGTCTACAGCCGTAAGCACGCGATATCTTCCGTTAGAGACAAGCGGCCGATTTGATGATCGACCTGGTCTATTCTTGAGATTGTGAATACCCACTCAACAGGATTCGGAATCCCAAGAAATTCGATCCACTATCTGATCGTTCGTCACTTCCTCGCTCCCTCTGACGCGTAAACCCTACTTTCCCACTCACCTTCTATCGTAGCATTACTGCCGTTAGGTTGATGCCCCTTCGCGCCGGTTCGAGCGCTGCCTGTATGATCGATACTGCCGCGCCGGATTCTGTATTTCAATTGAAAATGAAGGTGATACTTTGGCTATTGCGTTTTTACAACCGGTTTTTTGCCAAGGAACGGCAATTAGCCGGTCGCATCCGACAGATTATTGGGTTTACCCCTGCTAACCTGCGGATTTTCAAGTTGGCATTTTCCCACAAGTCGACGCCCTCCGACAAGGCGTACGCCATGCAAAACAACGAACGCCTGGAGTACCTCGGCGACGCGGTACTCGGCACGATCGTTGCCGAATACCTCTTCCGCAAATACCCGAGCGGCGACGAGGGCTTCCTGACGAAGATGCGTTCCAAAATTGTCAAGCGGAAGTCGCTCAACCAAATTGGGGACAGCATGGGCCTCGATGCAATGCTCCTCGAATTCAACAACATGCGCCTGAGCCGTTCCATGCTCGGCAACGCCGTCGAGGCACTGGTGGGTGCCGTCTATCTGGAAAAAGGCTACGACCGCACGCGGCAGTTCGTTATCCGTCGCATTCTGCGGCGCTACGTGAACGTCCACGAGCTGGAGACCTACGACGACAACTACAAAAGTCAGCTCCTGGAGTGGTGCCAAAAAAATGGCCAGTCGGTCAATTACAAGCTGCTCTCCCGCTACAAGCACGATAAGCGCGACCGGTTTCGGGTCGCCGTAGAGGTGAATGGCCGCCGGGTTGCCACAGCCGATGACTTCAACAAAAAAAGCGCCGAGCAGACCGCTTCCGAAAAAGCCATGGCCGCCCTGGGCATTAGCGACAACGATGACAGCGACGACTAATGGCTCCCGACGATTCCAAAGCCGCGAGCCCGGAGTGGTCGTGGGAGCGCCTGCGCGAACTCGCTCCGGACGGCCATGCCCTCAGCCGGGGCCGCGGGCTGTTTTTTAGTAACAATTGGCAATCGCTCGGCGGAGACGGCGAATGGCTTTGGGGCGTGTACGAGCCACGCAACGGACAGCCGATTGAGACAGCGGTTCACCTGATTCACGGCCACTTTCACTGTTCGTGTCGCAACCGGGCGCGGCCTTGCCCCCACAACATTGCGCTACTCCTATTCCTGATCAACGGCAGTGAGAAATTGCGGGTCGGCACACGTCCCGAGTGGCTCGACCAGCGGCCGGCCGGCCCGCGGCCCGATGCGCCTCCCCGCGTTTCAAACGATCGCCGCGCCGCGCGCCTGGCGGAAATGACGCAGGGCATCACCGAGCTACGGCGCTGGCTCGCCGATCGCCTCCGCCGGGGCCTCTCCGAAGCCGAACAGCAAACCGACGACTTTTTCCAGATCGCTACCCGCATGCAAGATTACAAGCTCGGCGGCATTGCCCGACGGCTGCGGAACCTGCCCGATTGGCTGGCCCATCCCAACTGGCCCGACCTCCTCCTCGAAGAACTCGGAAGGCTCTACTTCTTTACCGCTACCTGGCAAAACCGCGATGCCCTCACGGCCGATCAGCGCTGGGAGCTCGTGCAGATCGGTGGTCTCAACCTGCGCAAAGAAGAAGTATACCAACAACCCGCCATCGAAGATCGCTGGCTGGTACTCGGCCAGCTCGAAGGAGAAGAGGAACTCCGTTTTCGCCGCGTATACCTGCGGGGAGAGCAAAGCAAGCGCATCGCACAACTCCTGGATTTCGCCCACGGCAATCAGCCGATGCCCCAGCACTGGTCGACCGGAGCGCTCTACCGCGGCTCCGTTTTTTTCTATCCCGGCACTAGTCAGCTTCGGGGCCTGTTTCCCGAGCCCGTCTCTGACCAGGCCGCCTACGACGGCCTCGAAGGGCTCTCCGATTTTGAAAAGCTATCGGAAGCCTTTGCAGAGGCCCTTTCCCGCAACCCCTGGCTCTACAGTTGGCCCGTGCTCCTCGACGAGGTACGGGCTCAACTGGTCGAAGAGGTACTCTATTTATTCGACCGAACCGGTGCCCGCATCGAGTTACAACAGCCCACAGATGGTCTGGCAGTCTGGAAAGTCCTGTCCATCAGTGGTGGCAAGCCCATGACGGTATTCGGAGAATGGACCGGACGCCTTTTCACTCCACTTTCGATCGTGAGCGAAGGACGGGTAATTGGTCTATAGAAGTGTATCTTTGGGGCAGACAACCTGAACAACCACTTAACATGAGCGAATTTCAAACCGTCGTCAAGGAAGGTGCGCAATCTATCGGCCGCCGGATTCTCCGCATTTCATTGATCATCCTCCTGCTAGGGGCCCTGGGAGGAGCTGCCTACGTCTGGATCAGCGGTTGGACGTACAGCGACGGCAGCCGGGCCGGCTTTCTGATCAAAGTGTCGAAAAAAGGCGCCATATTTAAAACCTACGAAGGGCAACTCAACGTGGGAGGTATCCCCACCGAAGCCGACGGCTCAGGCGTGGGCGGCTCCATCTGGGCCTTCTCCACCACCGACGACGAACTCTACCAGCGCCTGCAGGATCTGCAGGGCCAAAAAGTCAAATTGTACTACAAACAGCGCTACCGCTCCTTCGCCTGGCAGGGAAAGACCGACTACTTCGTATACCGGGCGGATGTCGTGGAATCGATGCAGCCCTCAGACGGAAATGAGTAGGTAAATTCGAGTAGTAAAGGGGTAAAACCAGATGTATCAGCCGGACCAAATGTTGAAGGTTTGCCCTAAAAAACAGTTCCGGGTTCAAGTCATTTTTCAAACCCTCTAACTTGTCATTTATCGTCGAATCTGCTACAAATGCACCGACTCTCCTAACTCCGGAATCAGCACCTCCTTGAAGTCCTTCACCAACATTGCCGTGCGGAGCGCTTGCTGGCGCTCGATGGTACCGTGCACCAGGAAGACCTTCTTGAGGTGTTGTTGCTGCCCCTCCAGGAAATTCAGCATTTCGGTCCGATCAGCGTGCGCGGAAAAGGAATCCATGATTTCGATGTGCGCCCGCACCGGGTATTCCTCCCCGAAGAGGCGGATCGTTTCGGCTCCTGCGCGCAGTTTGCCGGCGGGAGTATTGGGGCTGGCATAGCCGACGATCAGCACGGTATTCTTGCGATCGGCAATCATGTGGGCCAGATGGTGCTTGCTGCGCCCGGCGTTCATCATGCCGGAGGCACTGACGATGATGCTGGGTTCCTGAGAGATATTGAGCGCTTTGGAGGCTTCTACTTTTCGGATATACTGCAAGTCATTGAAACCAAACGGATTATCGTCCATCAATAGGTATTCGTTCAAATCGGAGTCGTAGCACTCCGGGTGCGCCCCGAAGACGGTGGTGGCATTGACCGCCAGCGGGCTGTCGACGTAGACCGGCACCTTGGGTAACTCTCCGGTGTTTTCCATGCGATCGAGCATGTGGACGATTTCCTGGGTACGCCCTACGCTGAAGGCTGGGATGAGCAGCTTTCCCTGTCGATCGATTACGGTTTCCCGAATGATTTTCAGGAGGCGATCGTGTTCGGCCGGTGCTTCGAGGTGCTCCCGGTCGCCGTAGGTGGATTCGCAGATAAGATAATCGCAGGCGGGTAAGGGTTTGGGGTCGCGCAGGATGGGCCGCATCGGCCGGCCTATATCTCCGGTGAACCCGATGTGGACTGTTCGGTGGGCCTCTTCGATGCGCAAGGTGATGCTGGCACTACCCAGGATGTGCCCGGCGTCGCGAAATTGGACCGACAAGCCGGGCCGCAAGTCGAACCACTTGTTGTAAGCATACCCGACGAAGCGCTCCATGGCTGGTTTTACATCCTTCGATCGGTAGAGGGGTTCGCGTTTGTCGCGGTGCCGTTTGTTGTGGTATTCCGCATCCCGCTCCTGGATGTAGGCCGAATCGAGGAGCATGATGGCGCAAAGGCTGCGCGTGGCGTGCGTAGCGTAGATCGGGCCTTCAAAGCCATCGCGCACCAACTTGGGAATTCGCCCACAATGATCGATGTGCGCGTGCGATAAGATCAGGCAATCGACGGAGTCGGGTTCGAATAGCCACTGCTCATTGAAGTGGCGCATGTCGTTAGAACTTCCTTGGTAGAGCCCGCAGTCCAGGAGGATTCGGAAGCCATCTCCCAGGGTGAGGAGGTGCGCACTTCCGGTCACTTCCTGAGCGGCGCCGCAAAACTGTAGCGTCATTCTTTCAGGGATTGAGTGACCGGAAGATAGCGAACCTACGTCTATCTAACTAATCGTACAATTTTATACTGCCGTATCCAATTTCGGCCTCGATGGTTCCGCCGCCGCCGTTCTTGGTTTTGCCGCGTATGGTCTTGGAGTTCCCCTGTTCGACGAGGTAATTGATTTCCATGCGGTCTTTAGGATAACTGACACCGGCGTAGCGCGCCTCAATGTCGAGCGAAAATTGCACCTCATCCGATAGGCCGATTACGAAATCGGAGTAACGGCCTTCTAGTTGGACCCGGCTGAAGCCCGGCATCAATTTACCAATGGAGAGGTCGCCGTAGCTCATGTCGGTGGTAACCTCTTTTGAAAGCTCATCCAGGCGTAAGTCACTGTAGTTCCCATCCATAGTTACTACGTTGGCGGATTTCACCCGAAAGTCGGAATAGCCCGTTTCAATATTCAGCTCGTTCACTTCGCCGAGCACAAAGTCGTCGTATCGAGTATCGATGCGCGCATTTTGGAGGGCATCGATTCGAACTTTGGAATAGCGGGTATTCAATGACACATCGGAAGCTGTTTCCACATCTATTTCACCGTAGCGCAGACTGAGGTCGAGTTCGCGTACTGATTTGATGGCGGCATCCCCGTAGGCCAGCTCGATTTCAACATCATTTTCGATGTTTTCAAAATCGATATCTCCGTATTTCACATCGAGTTTCGTCTCGCCGGCTATGGTGCCGATAGCTTTGACATCACAGTACTTTGCCGTTGCCTCCAATGCCCCGGAGCGCGGCATTTTGACATCGTAATAAATTTTGAATTTGTCGCGGGAATTTTCGCCGAAAATGCGATCCCACCAGGATCGGCCGCCTTTACTATCGATTTCGGTGGTTGCCCGCACCACGGAGGCACTATTGTACAAATCGATATTTATACGGTCGAACACTTCGTTGGCATTTTCCTGAGAATTCGTCTGGACCACGATGCGAATATCCAGTTTAACGGCATTGCGTTCCCAGGTTTCGATATTGATTTTGCCGTAGCGATTGGAGAGCTCTACCGTGGCATCGGCGCTCACAACGAATTCCTTGTTGATGGTTTTGGTGTATTCCTGGCGCAAGTCAGTGGCATTGCACCGAATAGCAACCAAACCGAAGAGTAGCAAGAAACCTCCGAGGAGGAATTGATTAGATAGTTTGTTTGTTATTGGTCGTTTCATCGTTTGACGGATTAGTAGTTGAATCTGAAGAAATACGGGTTAGAATACGTTCCAGGATTTCAATTTTCAATTGGTAGGTGTCAATGAGATTATGGACGATCTCCGCCCGATCTTCATCGGGAGCATCTAGTAGTTCGGCTCGTAGTTCGAGCATCACCTGATCGATGTCGGCGAGATCTTGTTCGAGCACTTTTTTCTGATCGGGGTTGTAATTCGCCAGTCGGCCGTATTTTTCGTCGATCTGCTGCTCGTAGTATTCCTGCAGCTCTACGTAGTCGGGGGCGATTTCTTGGAAAACGGCCATACGTTGAGCTTCTTCGGAGGAACCGTTTAGCTGTTGACCGATGATCCCCCCAGCAACCAGTAGTAGGACAACCGCCGCTGCCATTCGCCAAAGCGGCACGGTCATGGTGCGGACTCGGCCAGAGGCTTTCCCGGCAGGCAGTTCGGCCTCGATCTGGTGCCAAAGCCCCAAGCCCGGATATTCCGTATCGAAAGCCGCCCGGTTGTCGCGGATAAATTCTTCTAACGGATCGTTCATTCGCTGTTTTTCCATGGGTCTGTTTCAGTTTTCGTTGGTCAATAAGGTTTGTAGTTTGCGTCGGGCCCTGCTGTACTGTGATTTGGACGTAGACACGGAGACACCCAGAATACCGGCAATTTCTTCGTGATCGTACCCTTCGAAGAGGTAGAGGTTCAGCACCGTCCGGTATCCATCCGGCAATGCGGTGACCGCCTGTTGGATTCGTTTTACATTGAAGGTGCCGGGCGATAGGTCCGGCATCGGAGCTTCTTCGCTTTCCGCGTGCCGCGCCTCAAATTCTTCGATAATCGGACGTTTCCGATTTAGGTGATTAATGCAATTGTTGACGACGATGCGCTTGATCCAAGCGCCGATTGAAGACTCAAAGCGAAAGCTGTCGATTCGCCGAAAGACATCCGTGAAGGCCAATTGCAACACATCTTCTGCATCCTGAGGATGCCGGAGCATCCGAATACAAATGTTGTACATCGCCCTCGAGTATTGTCGGTAGAGCGCAAATTGCGCTTTACGGTCGCCTCTCAGGCAGCCTTCTACGAGCTCTCGGTGGGTGTCTTCTGGTTTTAATGTCGCCGGTCGCATTAAAGGTATTCGTTGTGCTCCCATCTCCGTAAGTGGCAGTGTTATCTGGATCGCGATCTCAATGTCACTTGTAATGACAAGACCTTTTTCTGGGGGTTGCACGGGAGAGGAAGGTACTTTGGTACTTTGGTCTTTTGGTATTTTAGTACTTTAGTTTTTTAACACTTCAGCACATTAGTGTTTCATTCCCAGTGTTTTAGACCAACACCAAATTACCAACGTACCAAAAGACTAATCACACGCGCTCCACGGTGATAGCTGCGGAGATTTCGCCGGGGAGGTCGAGCACTTCGCCTTCGGCCAGTTCGGTGGCCAGTTCGAGGGTATCGGCCAGTACTTCAGATTTAATGTAGTCGCCGTTTTGATCGACGGCTTCCCGGATCAGGGGTTTGTCTTCTAGCCGGACGACGATGCGATCCGTGACGTTGTAGTCGCTGTCTTTGCGGATGTTCTGGATGCGATTGACCAGTTCGCGCGCCATGCCTTCTGCGGCCAGGGCATCGGTAATGGTCACGTCGAGGGCGACCGTGAGATTGCCGTCGATGGCGACCTTCCAACCAGGAATGTCTTCTGTGACAATTTCGAAATCTTCCAGCCCCAGTTCATAGGTTGTGCCATCTACCTCCAGAGTGTAGGAGCCGGTGCGCTCTATTTCGGCGATATCTTTCTGGTCTATTCCGGCAATGGCGGCGGCGGCGGCTTTCATGTGCTTCCCGAGGCGCTTCCCGAGCGTTTTGTAATTGGGTTTGATACCCTTTTTCAGGAAGCCTTCTTCGGTGAGGTACTCAATTTCTTTGATGTTCACCTCTGCCTGGATCAACTCCCGCACTTCCTCTACCTGCTTCTGAAAACTCGGATCGAGAACCGGCAGCAGGATCTTCTGTAGTGGTTGGCGCACCCGGATTTTCTCCCGCTTGCGCAGGCTCAACACGAGACTGGAAATGCGCTGGGCGTAGTCCATGCGCTGTTCGAGCTCGAGGTCGATTAAGTGCTCGTCTACCTCCGTCAGGTAGGTGAGGTGTACGGAATCGTGCTGTAGGGGCGTATTGTTGGCCTTGGCCTGCTCACGGATGCCGTCTGATAGATTCTTGTAGAGCCATTCGGAAAAGAAAGGTGCGATCGGCGACATGAGTTGGCCCGTCATCATGAGGCATTGGAATAAGGTTTCGTAAGCGGAGCGCTTATCATCGTTCATCTCGCCCCGCCAGAAACGACGGCGGCTGAGGCGGACGTACCAGTTGCTGAGGTGCTCGTCGACGAAAGACGTGATCCGACGGGCTGCCTGGGTCGGCTCGTAGTTGGCGTAGTCATTGTCGACGGCCTTTACCAGACTGTA
Source organism: uncultured Saprospiraceae bacterium (assembly GCA_964504335.1). Taxonomy (GTDB): domain Bacteria; phylum Bacteroidota; class Bacteroidia; order Chitinophagales; family Saprospiraceae; genus CAZDET01. Next base: position 32,151 of record CAZDET010000007.1, on the reverse strand, counting down.
GAGTTTGGAAATGATCCAACGATCGATTTCAGGACGCTCCTGAATGGGTAGCACGTCCTGCTCGTTCATTTCGAACTGGTCGATGTTGGCGTAGAGCGCAAAGAAATTATAGGTATTGTACAACGTGCCGAAGAAGCGACGGCGCACCTCTTCCAGTCCCTGTAGATCAAATTTGAGGTTGTCCCAGGGATCGGAATTGGAGATCATGTACCAGCGCGTAGCATCGGCCCCGTACTTGGCTAGTGTCTGGAAGGGGTCAACGGCATTTCCGAGGCGCTTCGACATCTTATGCCCATTCTTATCGAGCACCAGACCATTGGATACTACGTTACGGAACGCCACCGAATCGTAGACCATGGTGGCGATAGCGTGGAGGGTGTAAAACCATCCGCGGGTCTGGTCGACGCCTTCGGCAATGAAGTCAGCGGGGAAGTTGCGCTTAAATTTTTCTTCGTTTTCAAACGGATAGTGCCACTGGGCGTAGGGCATCGACCCGGAATCGAACCACACGTCGATCAAGTCCAGCTCGCGCTGCATGCGATCGCCGTTTTTAGTTGCTAGAATGACTTCATCGATGTAGGGGCGGTGTAGATCAGATGGTACTTCTTGCTTTAATCCCAAGACCTCGTTCGCGTGCGCGACTTCCGTGCGCAATTCGTCGATCGAACCGATGCACTTTTCGAATGTGCCATCTTCGGTGCGCCAGATTGGTAGTGGGATGCCCCAGTAGCGGGAGCGGGATAGGTTCCAATCTTGCAGGTTTTCCAGCCATTTTCCGAACCGCCCTTCGCCCGTCGAGGCCGGCTTCCAATTGATCGTTTGGTTCAGCTCGTACATGCGCTCGCGCATGCTGCTAGCTCGCACGAACCAACTGTCGAGCGGGTAGTAGAGCACCGGTTTATCCGTGCGCCAGCAATGGGGATAGTTGTGGTTGTACTTCGCGACGTTGAAGGCGTAGCCGTCCAGCTTTAGCTTCACGGAAATGTCGACATTCACGTCTACGTAGTCCGTGCTGTCTTCGTAATTCTTCACGAAACGGCCTCCGAATTCGGGCAGTTCCGACACAAAGCGCCCTGTTTTATCCACCAGCGTCAGTGCTCCGATTCCGTGAGCCTTGCCAACGCGCATATCGTCGGCACCGAAGCTCGGGGCCGTATGTACGATACCGGTACCATCCTCCGTGGTGACAAAATCACCGGGGATCACCCGGAAGGCGTCGCCGCCTTCGACATCGGGCCCCTGCAGCAGGCGGTGGTAGCGCACATCGACGAGGCGGTCGCCCGGGAAGGGTTCACTGACGGCCAGCACTTTCGGCTGCTTTTTGCCGCCAAACCACTTTCCGACCAAATCGGCCGCCAGCACGACGCTCACGGGCTGGTCGGTGTAGGGGTTAATGGTTTGCACTTTCACGTAGTGAATGCGCGGGCCGACGGTAAGTGCCGTATTGCTCGGCAGGGTCCAGGGTGTGGTCGTCCAGGCCAGAATGCGGACATCCTCTTCGGCAGTTGGTGATGAAGGTGCTGCTTCTTCATCGGTTGCATGCATCTCCAGGTCCCACAGAAATGCCGAAGCGGTATCCTGCTCCACTTTAAACATCGCTACCACGGTCGTATCCGTCACCTCGCGGTAGGCACCGGGCATGTTGAGTTCGTGCGAGCTGAGCCCCGTACCGGCCGCCGGGGAGTAGGGCTGAATGGTGTAGCCCTTGTAGAGCAGCCCCTTGTCGTAGAGCTGCTTTAGCAGGTACCAAACAGACTCGATGTACTCGTTTTTGTAGGTGATGTAGGGATCGTTCAGGTCGACCCAGTAGCCCATCTTGCGGGTCAGGTCGTCCCACATGTCTTTATAGCGCATCACCGTTTCGCGGCACTTCTGGTTGTATTCATCGACGGAGATCGACTTTCCGATATCTTCCTTGGTGATGCCGAGTTCTTTTTCTACACTCAATTCGATGGGAAGACCGTGAGTGTCCCACCCCCCTTTGCGCTCTACCCGCTTTCCCTTCAGCGTCTGATAGCGGCAGAAAATATCCTTGATCGACCGGGCAATAACGTGGTGGATACCCGGCTTACCGTTGGCCGAAGGCGGGCCTTCGTAAAAGACGAAGGTATTTTCGGGATCGCGCTCCTCGATGCTTTTCTCGAAGATGCCCTCCCGTTCCCAGAACGCGAGAATTTCCCGATCGATTTGCGGTAGGTTGAGCTGTTTAAATTCCTCGTACATCACTCATTATTGTGGCTGCGGCCTGGCCGCTTCTGTAAGACCGCGCAAAAATACGAAAGTTCTGATGCTATGATTTTCTGATGCTGTGATCCTATGGCATTTTTTTTGCTATGATCCTCCATTTCGAAGACAACATAGTTGATCCAGTATCACAAAGCCCCGAACGTCGGAAAAAGTTGCCCTGTGGCGGCTTACCGCTCCAGTGTAATGGTGAGTGGATAGGTGTAGTACCCGTCATTGATTTGGAATCTCAATTGTACGGTAGAATTGTCCAGATAGGAGTAGGTTCCCCAGCCGAAGTAACCGAACATGATGTTGCTGTAGTTATCGACCCGGTACTGGTAGGTCAGCATATTGCCGTTCGAATAGCGGATTTCTACGACTCCATCATTGCGGAAGTTATAGACGGCACTGGTTCCCTGGTTGTAGATATTTCCTGCCTGGTTGTAATCTAGTCCATTGAGGTTGAACTCCGCTTGCTCCCATTGCCCGAAGATTTTCGGATCGGCCAGGCCGGGATTTTGAGCGGCGGCACTGGATTGTGGCCTTTCGGGCGACCGGCCCGTTTGTTCCGGTATGTACACATCCTCCGGAGTAGTGGTTGCCTCCTCGGTGATAAACGGATCAGTCATTTCTTGCTCAAAGGACGACAGGATGGCGCTAAACACTACGAAAATCGAAATAAACAACAAGATACCGCCCAATATCCACCAGGCGGTCCGACGGTTCTTTTTCTTTTTCGGAGGGGAAGCAGTCGTGGTACCGGTAGTAGTGGCATGCGCCCCCCTTGCCTGCGTTTCCACAGCGGGTTCTTGTCGGTTCAAGCGCTTGCGGCATTCCCTGAGAAGGGACTCTACCTGGGCGTTGTCGGTATTTTTGAGTGCTTCCTGGAAGTACTGAATAGCTAGGCGGTAGTTGCCGCTATCCATGGCGCGTTTGCCGTTGTCGTAGTGCTGGAGAAAGGTAATATTAGTTTGGCACAGGTTGATGCGGTCTTCGAGGTATTGCTGGTTGGGCACGAAGCCCGGCAGGAATTTGAGGAGCGCTTCGCGAAAACTTTCGCGGGCGGCGGCCAATTGCCGTTCGGCGAATAGTTGCTCGGCGGAGTGCACCAGCTCGGTGTATTCCTGTTGGAGGGCTTCGCGGTGCTGCTCCTGTTGAGTGATGCGCTCCTGCATGGTCTGGCGCTCTTTTCGCTGCTGCCGGAGCGCGGTCAGCCGTTCATTTGCCGCTGCGATGTATTTACCCGATGGGGCGTATTTGCGGATGTAGTTCTCGTAGGCCGATTCGTTGTCGTTGGCGCAGGTGGTCTGCCAGACTTCATCCTCGCGCAGTTTGGTGATGCGTCGTTGCGCCTGGACCACGTATAACCCGGTGGGAAAAGCATCGAGGTAATCCTGATAGGCCTTCACGGTATTCTGTTCATCGGCTTCGCTCCAGAAAGTCCCTTCTTCCTTGCGCAGGTGAAAGATAAACTCTCCGCCAAAGTCGCCGGAGTTGGGCAGCCGGCCTTCCAGCGGCATCTGGTCGGATTCGCCTTTTACGAAATCGCACACGCGCTCCACCAGGGTCGAGGTTTTGAGGGCAGGAGTGGTATTCTTGCGCAAGTAGGTGAGCACCCCCATAGCAAAGGGGCTATTCTCTCCTGTGCGCCCATCGGAAACGGGCTCGAGGTGCCCACTGGTGAATACCCGGCGCGACTTGTGCTGCTCCTGCGGAATGGTATTGCGCTTTTGAATGAGCAACGACCCGGAGAAACAGCTATCGATCACCATCAGCGTGTGATGGGTCTCGATCGCATTGATGCGCTTGATAATATTCGAATTACTGATGAAGTCGCCTTCGTTATCCTTGGTCGCATCAACGGGTACCCAAAAACCTTCGTCGATGTCTTTGTCGTAGTGGCCATGGCCGCTGAAGTAGATCAGGAGGTTATCCTCCGGCCGGATGCGGTGCTTGAGTTCGCGAAACACGCCGTAAATATTGCGCTCAGTGGCGTTGCCATCGAGGATGCGGTAGGTGTAGGATTCCTCGAATTGATACTGCCGGATCAGTACGTCGGCAAACTCATTGGCATCGCGGACTGCGTTGTGGAGCTTGGTCCAGTGCAGGTACTGGTCGATTCCGATGACCAGCAAATAATTCAGCCGTTTGGGGGAGGATGTACGGGAAGCTTGCAGGGACTCGCGGCCGACGCCGCGTTCATTTGCCATGGTGAAAGCATTTCAGTGGAACGAGTAATAGGTGTTATCTGCACTAAAATAACGGATTCTGCTCAAAGAGCTTATATCCCCCGGGTCAATTCTCGCTGGTACTGCCGCAATTCGTCCCATCTGCCTTCGGAGGCGAGCCGCGCCTGCAGTCCCCAGGTGCGCGGATCGCGATCGTGAAGGCCCGCGTCGGCCTGACTGAGCATAGCCCGGAGTTCTTCACTTTCGCGATTGGCCAGATCGGCCCACGACCGGACGCCGGATGTTTTTAGCACTTCCTCCACTTCCGGATCGATTCCTTCGATAACCTTGAGGTCGGTGGGGTCGAGATTAAACGGTTTTCCGGGGCCGTATTTTTGCAGCGGATCGTCATCGGCGGGGCGCTCCGAAGACGGCACGGCACTCCCGATGGACATTGGCTGGGGATTACTATCGAGTAGCAAGCGCGCCTGGCTGACCCAATCATCGCGTTCGATGCGCCCGGGGATGTAGCCGATTTGAGCCGTGACCTGCTGGATGCGGGGCTGGTCCCAGGAGGCAATTTCCGCGTAGGTGAACACGCCCATTTGATTCAACTTCGCTTCCAGAAATGGCCCCAGGCCGCGAATGCGACTCAGGTCGTCGCGCTGCCGTACATCGACCAGGATCCGGCCCTGATAGGCCTCCTGTTTATCGGGGATGATGGTAACATGTTCGGGCTCCGGAGTGGGTTCGGCAGGAGCGGCAGCGGGCTGCTGATCCAGAGTTGCCGTTCTGGCAACGGAGAAGTCCTGGAGTTGCTGCCGCAACTGCTCATTTTCCGCTTCCAATCGATCGAGTTTAACCTCGAAGGCGGCCAGCCGCTCTTCGGCTTGCGGGGAAAGCATTGCAGAAGCGCCCTCCGTTGGAGCAGCAGTCTGCATACGCAAATCGACGGCATCCTGGGGCTGCATCGGCATTTCCGGCGACCGCTTCATTTCTTCGATCGTAGACGCGTAGTTGCGATTGGTATTGCGCAGTTGATTAACCTCTGCATTTGCCCGGCTCAATTGAGCGGTCAAGTCTTGTTGGGTTTGCTCCAGTCCCTGCAATCGGTTGAGTACGTCCTGCTTTTCCTGGCGCAGCCGATCGGCATCCTGGGTGGCCTGTTCAGCCTTACTCTGGATGGCTTTGAGCTCAATTTCCGCTCCATTGAGTTTCTGCTGGGTCTCCTCCAGTTGCCTGCGAAGTTTGCGCACCCGGGCGGTACGGAACAAATAGGCGATAAGGAAGCCAAGGAGAAACCCGATTAGGATACATCCGATGATGAATAGGCTCTCCGGGGAATCGAGCTGCTGGAAGAATTGTGAAAGATTGTCCATACGCGCAAATAGGTGAGAGGGTATAATCTAATAGGTCATTCGAGTATGAAATTGACCCTCCGGTTTTTTTCCCGACCTCGTGGGTCATTATTGGGTGCAACGGGCTGAGTTTCTCCGGCCGACCGCACCTCGATAGGAGCGGCGACCCCGCGTTGCTCGAAAAAGGTTTTGGCACTCTGTGCCCGCCTTAGGCCTAAATCGTAATTGTACTGCTCGGTACCGGTATAGTCGGCATGGCCGACAATAGTCAGACTTTTCTCGGGATTTTGCTCCAGGTAAGTCAGCACCGAATCGGCATAGAGTAAAAAGGGCTCACCGGGATCGAACACATCCGAGTCGAACTTGAAATTGTCCTGCGAGAAAGTCATGTTCGTGAAGGTAAACGCCAGCTTTTCGAAGTCTCCGGCGGCCCCGTTGCCATACAAGGCAAAGGTGAGCGGCTCGGGAAGGCCGGCCTGGTCGGAAATGCCGTGATCGAGGGTGATTCTGGATTCGGCCACCCCGCGTTCGGATAGCAACCGTCGGATGGCGTCGGCACGTGCCAGTCCTAGATTTTCGAAGAATCCCGACTCCTGCCCCTCTTCAGAGGGCCGATAGAAGCCGGTAATAGTCAGGTCGCGACTCGTATCCTGGAGGAGAATTCCAGCTAAGGTGTCCAGAAATCGCTCATTGTCCGGGGTGAGGCGAGGAGAAACGCCTGCCGAATCGAAGGCGAATTGCTCGTAGCCGTCCAGTAGAATCTGGTCGCCGTCTCTGAGCTGTAGATTCCTCCGTCGTTCGCTGTTTTCAGCGGCCGTCGGGCGATCGTCGCACAGACCTTTCAACTCGCACACGTAGTAATGGCGTGCCGCGACTCCGAACAGCAGAAAACCAATCAGCAGCAAAAACGCAAGTAGCCGCATAGCGGAGGGTTCTATGGTTTGAATCGGAAAAGTACAGTATCTCTGTCAATTCGGCAACTTGCGTGGATTTGAAGTGGGATAAACGCACCAAAACGAGCAAACAATTATTGAGTTATCGACTGTTGTAACGAAAATTACCTCGCTTCCATGCCTGATTCGTTCTCCTCACCTCCCGTTCAGCATAATACTGATGCCAGTCGGTTTGAGATTCCTCTCCGGGAGGACGTACTTGCGATTGTGGAATACCGCCAGGTACGCCGCAAGCTCGTCATTCTCCACACGGAGGTGCCCGACGGATACGAAGGGAAGGGGCTTGCTTCCCGGCTCACTCGCACTATCCTGGGTTATGCCCGCGAGCAGCAACTCACCGTGGTGCCGTATTGCCCCTACGCTCGGGCATTCATTAATCGCCATCCTGAATACCAGGATTTGCTCAAATCCCGCAACTGATGCAACGCATTTCCGGCATAGCAGCCTGCTCCATCAATTGGGCCATTGGCAACCAGGGGGCCCTACCCTGGAAACTACCGGATGATTTGGCAAATTTCCGGCTCGTTACCCGGGGGGCTCCCTTCATCATGGGCCGAAAAAGCTTTGAATCACCCGACGCGCTATTGTCCGATGTGCAAAATATTATTATCACGCACCAAACATCGCTGGATATCGGGCCCAACGATCAGCTAGCCGATAGCCCGGAAGCAGCCCTGGAAATTTGTAAGGAATCCGACGAAGTCTTCGTTTTAGGCGGCGAAATCATCTTCCAGCAACTCCTCCCCCATTGTAATTACCTCTATCTCACCGTAGTACACGCGCACGTGGTGGGAGATGCCTTCTTTCCGGCACTCGACTGGCGCGATTGGGCGCTTGTCCAGAGTGTCCACCACCGAAAAGACGAAGCACATACCTACGCTTTTGACCTCAACCAATACCGGAGAATTTCCGGCTGATTAAACCTCCGGCCGTTCGGCTCGTCCAACCCCTGACGATCATTATTGGCCGTAACATCTGGCCGGTTGAGATCGTCCTATTACCAGCGATAAGCCACGGATTCATTCTTCCATATTCAATAAACCTGTCATGGTCATCACCAACTGTGCCACCGGTACCCTGGCGACCTACCAACCTTCGGCCGAAAAGCCCTGGAACCGGCAACGGGCCCAGCACTTGTATCGGCGCCTGGGTTTCGGGGCCAACCTCACCACGGTGGAAAACGCACTCGCGCTCGATCCCGCGCAATTAGTAGATGCACTCATCGACGAGGCCGTAGCGGCCCCACTTCCTCCGAAACCGGAATGGGCCGAATGGACCGTCGACGAGTACGAAGATTTCAATGCCCAGCGCGAAGAACAACTCATAGAATGGGTGACCCAGTGGGTTCGGGAAATGATTACCACCAGCGCTCCCCGGGAAAAATTGGCGCTGTTCTGGTCGAACCACTTCGTCACTCGGTACGACACTTACGTCTGCCCGAGCTATCTGTACGAATACCACACCATTTTACAGCGGTATGCCCTGGGTAATTTCAAGGACTTTGCCTTTGATATCGGCGAGAGTGCCGCCATGCTGATTTTCCTGAACGGTGTTCAGAACACCCGCTTCCAGCCAAACGAAAACTACGCCCGCGAGCTTTTCGAGTTGTTTACGCTGGGGCTGAATAACGGCTACACCCAAGACGATATCGTGGAGGCTGCCCGGGCCCTGACGGGCTACAATGGCTTCACCACGCTCTGTGCGCCTATCACCTTCCGCCCCGAATTTCACGATCCGGGCCCGAAGACGATCTTCGGCCAGACTGATACCTTCGGACATCAGGAGCTGGTCGATTTAATCTTCGGCGTTCGGGCAACCGAATCGGCTCAGTTCATTTGCGAAAAGCTCTATCGCCACTTCGTACATCCCGATCCGGATGCCGAAATCGTGGCGGGCCTCGCTCAAACCTTTATCAACAATAACTTTGAAATAGCGCCGGTTTTACGGCAGCTCTTCAAAAGCGAGCACTTCTTTGATGAAGCCGTAATCGGGGTTCAGATCAAGAGTCCGCTGGAGCTGATGGTAGACATTGTCCGGGAGCTCGGCATGCCCGATACCGAAAACTTCGCCCAACTAAGCCTTATTGGCAGCTTTAATCTGGGGCAGCAGCTCTTCATCCCGGATGATGTGGCCGGCTGGCCCGGCAACCGCGCCTGGATCGATACCAACAAACTAACCGGCCGCTGGGAAGCCTGTGATAGCCTGTGGTTTTACTCGTTCACCCAATACCCCGAAGAGCTACGCACCTTTGCCAAAGATCTGACCCCCGACCCGGCCGATCCCGCGGCCGTAACGGAATCCATCATCGATTTTCTGTTTCCAAAATCGCAAAGCGATCCCGCCGCACTTCAGATAGCTACCGATATCTTCAAAGGACAGGTACCGGAAAACTACTTCACGCGTGGGCTCTGGAACCTCGACTGGAATGAAGCGCCCGCTCAAATCGCGCTGCTGCTGCAGCACTTGTCCCGTCAACCCGAATTTCAACTTCGTTAGAACCTAATCCACCATGTGCGAGTCTACAAATAATAATCACCAACCAATCCGGGGCACCGGTCTCGAACACGGCACTGCCCACCGGCAAGATCACCAGCATTACGGCCGCCGCAACTTCCTGCGGCACCTCGGCCTGGTAGGTGCTTCTACCTTATTGATCAACAAATTACCGCTGCGCGCCGTGGGCCACGCTCCCCTCGCGCAAGCCCTGAACAGCGGCGATACCGAAGACCGTATCCTCGTACTCATCCGCCTAAAGGGAGGAAACGACGGCCTTAACACGGTTATACCGCTCTTCGATTACGGTACCTACCGCAATTACCGCCCGGGACTGGCCATCAATCAACAGGAAGCCATCGGCCTGAATACGGAGCTGGGCCTTCACCCTTCCCTGCAACCCCTGGAACGGCTCTGGCAGAACGACCGGATGAAGATTCTCAACAACGTCGGCTATCCCGATCACAACCTCTCCCACTTCGCCTCTACCGATATCTGGACGTCTTCCGACAGCACCGAACCCATCGATACCAGCGGATGGCTCGGGCGCTTGCTCGACCGTCAATATCCCGACTATCTGACCAACCCCCCCGCAGAACCGCTAGCCATCCAGATCGGAGGGAATGACAACACGACTTTCGACAATGAGGACGGATTCAACCTGGCCGTATCGACGGCCAATCCCGAACAGCTAGCCCGCATCGGAGAATCCGGTCAGTTGTTCGATCCGCTGGACGTACCCGACTGCTACTACGGCGAGCAATTGAGCTATCTGCGCTCCGTTGCAAATACGACATCCCGCTACGCCTCCGTGATCGGCGAGGCTTACAACGTGGGCACCAACAGCGTAGAATACCCTTCGGGATTCGGACAGCAGCTCGCGCTGGTGGCCAGACTGATTCGCGGCCAGCTCGGTACGCGGATGTACCTGGTAACGCTCGACGGTTTCGACACTCACGCCGGCCAGCTCAACCAGCACGCCTATCTGTTGGCCCAACTCGCCGAAGCCATCGACGCCTTTTACCAGGACATCAGTGCCGCCGGCCGGGAGCAGGATGTACTGGCGATGACCTTTTCGGAATTCGGACGGCGGCCCGAGCAGAACGCCTCGCAGGGTACCGACCACGGCGCAGCGGCACCGCTCTTTGTGTTTGGCCCCGGGCTAAACGGCAGCGGTTTCCTCGGTGGCCTACCGGATTTGATCGACTTGGATACCTCCGGCAACCTCAAGCATACCCTCGATTTCCGGCAATTGTACGCTACCGTACTGGAGCAATGGCTCTGCGTGGACGGAGCTGTCGTCGATCAAGTTCTGGGAACCACTTATGACCGCCTCCCCGAGCTCGGCATCAGTTGCTCACCGACTACCAGCATTTTCAACCCCAGCATTGCTCCGGAAATTGGCTTAACGGCCTTCCAGCAACCGGGACAGCTAACTGTTCGCTACCAGTTGCCGACTCCGGGTCGGGTGCAGATACAACTCTACGACCTCCAGGGCCGTCAAGTCGCGAATCTATTTCAGGGTTTCCAGACCGCCGGGCCGCAGGAGGTGGTCAAACCGTTTAGCGTCGCGCTCTCCGGAGGCGGGGTCTTCGTGTGCGCCCTCCGCTACCGGGGGCGGGTCTTCAGTCGGAAGATCCAGGTGGTCCAATTTTAAAATGAACGATACCCGGTCAACAAGGGAGGATAAGGTCGAGGCTTGGACTGCGTCTTTGATTGGACTTACTTTGTTGACCGTGTATTTAGGCTTAATTCATTAAAGAGGGCTTGACTCCAATTTGGTAAAGGCCTATCTTTGCGGTACCGCTTTAACGAGGCACTGCCCGCCTGGTAGTGCTTTATGTCAAATGTCCAACTACAATTACGGCCGTCTACAATGCTGGTAGTCGCGTGCGGAGTGCACGCTCGGGCTACCTGTGTACCCCCGAAGGTAGGCAGGATAGGAGGGCGGGTATTCCCACCCACATATATGGTGTGCGACCGGCCCGGCCCGGCAATCAGCTCGGCAGCCGAGGATGACATACGTCTGTCCCTTTGGCCCGGCCAACCTCCAACACACCTACCTTAAAGCATTACAAATTAATCTTCCCATTCCGTGTGGAAGGTACCCTCCTGATCCACGCGCTCGTAGGTGTGGGAACCGAAGTAATCCCGCTGGGCTTGCACGAGGTTGAGAGGAAGCCTTGCCGTGCGGAAGGCATCGAAATACTGCAGGGAAGTACTGAGGCAGAGCGTCGGAATGCCGCGCCCGGAGGCCATGTGCAATAGATCGACAACCGTGTCGCGCGTGTCGGCGAAGACACTCTTGAACTGATCGGCCAGCAGGAGATTCGGGAGGTTGGGGTTTTGCTCGAAGGCCTGGCGGATATCTTCCAGCAGCGCCGCGCGAATGATGCATCCTCCGCGCCAAATCTTGGCAATGCGTGCCAAATCCAAGTCATACCCCTGTTCCTCCGATGCGGCGGCTAGCAGGTGGTATCCCTGAGCGTAGGTCAGGATGAAAGCGAAGTAAAGGGCCTTTTCCATCTTTCCGACCAATATTTCCTTATTGACGGTGGTCGCCTGGCCATTGTTGGACGGATACGCTTCGGAAGCGTTTTGACGGAATTCGCGCAACGCGGAAATTCCCCGCATAGTGACGGCGGCATCGATGGTAGGAATGGGAATGCCAACGTCCATGGCCGACTGCGACGTCCATTTGCCCGTTCCCTTTTGCTTGGCCTTATCGAGGATGCGGTCGATGAGGTCGCCTGGCGTCTGTTCGTCGTTTTGGGTGAAAATATCGGCGGTAATTTCTACCAGAAAGCTGTTGAGGCGCCCCTCGTTCCAGTTGGCGAAGGTCTGGTGAAGTTCTGCGTTGCTCATGCCACCGGCCCGCTTCAGAATGTCGTAGGTTTCGGCCAGTAGTTGCATCAAGCCGTATTCAATGCCGTTGTGGACCATTTTAACGTAGTGGCCCGCCGAGCGGTGCCCCATGTAGTCGACGCAGGGTTCGCCGTCGACTTTGGCCGCTACGGCTTCCATGATCGGTTGAACCTTTTCCCAGGCAGCGCGGCTTCCGCCGGGCATAATACTGGGGCCGAGGCGGGCCCCCTTGGCACCGCCAGATACCCCGGTGCCGAGAAATTCAAGATTTTTTTTCGCCAACTCTTTGAACCGGCGCTCGGTATCATCGAAGTGGCTATTACCGCCATCGATAATGATATCGCCCTCCGCCAGATAAGGTAACAAGCTTTCAATGACGGAATCGACCACCTTCCCGGCCGGAACCAGCAACATGATGCGGCGCGGTTGCTTCAGGGCATTCACGAAGGTTTCTGTAGAGGTCGTTGCCATGACGGGCAAATCGCCACTTTCGCGTTCTAGGGCTGCGACCTGTTCTTCCGAACGGTCGAGGCCGGCGGAGGAGAAACCGCTGTCGGCCAGGTTGAGTAAGAAATTGCGGCCCATGACACCGAGGCCAATCATACCAAAATCGTACTGGTGGTCCATTGATGAAAATACTCTATTGAATGAGGATAATGCGTGTTATTAATCTTGCTCGAGGGCGGCAATTTTTGCCATGCGCCGCAGCTGGCGTTCGGCGCCCTCGTAAGTAGCCCCTAAGAATTGATCGATGATTTCGAGTGCCAGGGCCACCCCGATAACGCGCCCCCCCAGGCAAAGCAAATTCAGATTGTCGTGCTCGACCCCCTGGTGAGCCGAGTAGGTTTCGGTAATGAGCGAAGCCCGGACATTGCGCACCTTATTGGCCGCGATGCAGGCCCCCACCCCGCTGCCACAAACGGCGATGCCTCGTTCGACCTCCTCCGCACCCACCGCCCGGGCGAGCGGAACGACGAAGTCGGGAAAGTCATCTTGCGGATCATAATCGTAGGCTCCGAAATCGACCACCTCGTGGCCGGCTTTCTGCAGGTGTTCAACGACGACTTTTTTGAGCTCGAATCCGCCGTGATCGGTAGCTACTCCAATTTTCATAAAAATTAGGCACTTGTGAATAAAACCTTGGTCCACGAGGGAACATTCTGATTAACGTAATCCGGCCCGTCTCAAGTTGAGGTGGTTCGGAAAATAATTCAAACCCACCCATTTGATGAGCCAGCCAGTAGATCCACACATCTTAGTCATCTTCGGCGCTTCCGGTGATTTAGCCGAGCGCAAATTACTTCCCGCCACGTTCCGGTTGTTTCAAGGCGGCTTTTTACCCGAAAACTTCGCCCTGCTGGGCGTGGGGCGCACGGCATACTCCGATGAGGGGTTTCGGGAAAAAGTTGCGTTTCAAAGTAAGTATCTGGCTGGTGAATCTGAAGAAATGCTCCGGGCATTTACCAAGCACCTGCACTATCAAAAGGTCGATACCTATACCGAAGATGCTGACTTCGAAACCGTAAAAAAGCGGTTGCAGGAAATCGACGGCGAACGCCGTACGAATAACAATTTTATTTTTTATCTCTCCACCCCTCCGAGCCTGTACAGTTCCATTCCTGCGGCACTGAACAAGCATGGCCTCAACGACCGCTCACACGGCTGGAGCCGACTCGTAATCGAGAAGCCCTTTGGCTACGATGAAAAGTCGGCCCGCGAGCTAAACGACTTCCTGCTACAACACTTCGATGAAGATCAAATCTACCGCATCGATCACTACCTGGGCAAGGAGACCGTACAAAACCTGCTGGTCACGCGCTTTGCCAACGGCATTTTCGAACCGCTCTGGAACCGCAACTACGTGCATTCCGTGCAAATCACCGCCGCCGAACCCGAGGGCATCGGCTCCCGTGGGGGGTACTACGACGATTCCGGTGCCTTGCGGGATATGATTCAGAATCACCTGCTACAGGTCCTGGCGCACATCGCCATGGAACCGCCGATCAGCGGCGATGCCAAAGCGATCCGCGACGAAAAACTGAAGCTTTTCCAATCGCTTCGGCCTATTAAAGATGAGTTGGTAGACCAATTTGTGATTCGCGGCCAATACACTGCTTCTGAAGTCGAGGGAGCACCCGCTACGGGCTACCGCCAAGTGGAGGATATTCCCGATGATTCGCGCACGGAAACCTACGTGGCGATGAAGGTCTTCATCGATAATTGGCGCTGGGCCGATGTCCCCTTCCTGATTCGGACGGGTAAGTTTCTTCCCACAAAATTGACGGAGATTGTCGTTACCTTCAAGCAGCCTCCACAACGGGTCTTCCAGGATATGGACAACCACATTGATTGTAGTAACCGGCTCATTATCCAATTACAGCCGAATGAAAGTATCGAATTGCATTTCGGCATGAAAGTGCCCGGAGAGGGCTTCCGAGTCAAAGTGGTGGATATGGGATTCAGCTACGCCGACCTTACCGATGCCTACGTGCCGGAAGCGTACGAACGACTCTTACTCGATTGTATGAAAGGCGACCCGACCCTCTACAGCCGGGGTGATAGCGTAGAAGAAGCCTGGTCGTTCGTCGACCCCATCCTCGATAGATGGCAAACCCATCCTGAGACTGCCCTCTACGGCTATCCGGCGGGCAGCTGGGGGCCTCAGGAAGCAAACCGACTCTTCGAACCCGAAGGAGGCAGTTGGCACAATCCGGCCACCATTCGCACCAGCAGTCAGCAACACGTTCTTTTGACCTAACATACACCCACCATGGCAACCAATATTCTGCACATAGCATCCACCCCCGAGCAGACGGCAGCTCGATTCGCCGAATTTTTGTCTGAATTGCCGGACAACGGCTCCATGGAATATGGAGTGGCCCTCTCCGGAGGATCGACGCCGAATCTGTTATTCAAGCACCTGACAGCCAATTATTCGGATAAGATGCCCTGGAACCGCCTGCATCTGTTCTGGGGCGATGAACGATGCGTACCCCACGATCACGAGGAAAGCAACTACGGAATGGCCCGCCAACTTCTGCTCGATCACGTATCAATCCCCGCCGACCGGATCCACCCCATCCACTGCAGCGATAATCCCGAGCAGGAAGCACAACGCTATGCCCAATTGCTCGCAGAGGTCCTGGAAGTAGACGAGGGGATTCCCTTGTTGCACCTCATCATCCTCGGCCTGGGGGCGGACGGCCATACGGCTTCCATTTTCCCCAACGCCACTGACTTAATTGAAACGGAGAAAACGGTGGGCGTTGCCACCCATCCCGTGAGCGGGCAAACCCGCCTCACGCTAACGCTACCCGTCATCAACCGAGCGGATCAGGTGACCTTTCTCGCCACGGGAGCTTCCAAGGCGGAACGCGTAGCGGATATCATCCTGAAACGCCCGGGATACAAACAGTATCCAGCGGCAATGGTGGATCCGGCGGGCGGCGAATGCCACTGGTTTCTCGACGAAGCGGCAGCCAGCCAGCTCGACTAAATATCGCCCAGGGCCATTACAAAATAGGTGAGCGAAAACGGCAGTGCAATCCAGAACCACTCGTCGGCGAAAATCAGCATCGCGATGAGCGCAGCAGTGGAAATCAGGAAGTACAACCAGTATGCCCGGCGCTTGCTCGGGGAGGTATCTACGGTAGACATTATAGACTCAATTTTGCCACAAGGTACGCCGAAAAACGGTGGTGTCAAACATTGAGCGCGGTTCTATGTTTGAACCGCCTGCAACTTGTTATTCCATGCCAAACAGGACCGAAAAAGTGGCCATCGTCGGCGGTGGTCTCGCCGGGTTGATTGCCGCCCGTCACCTAGAGGAGGCCGGCTTTGTACCCACCCTGATCGAAGCCCAGGACCGTCTCGGTGGGCGCTTACGCACCGACCGCCGAGACGGCTTTTTGCTGGATCACGGCTTTCAGGTGCTCCTGACCGCTTACCCGGAAGTAAACCGCTATCTGGATCTGAAGGCCCTCCAACTGCGCCGGTTCCGACCGGGGGCACTTATTTTCAAACAAGGTAAGCAATACGCCCTCCACGACCCGCTGCGGGAGCCCGCCCGGCTATTCAACGCCTTGTTCAGTGCTGTTGGCACCCTCCGGGATAAACTGCTTGTCGGTCGGCTCAACCTGCAGCTACGCACTACGCCTCCGGCCGCCATTTTCACCCATTCCGAGCAGACTACCCTCGAGTGGCTACAGGAATATGGATTTAGCCAGGGCTTCATCGACGACTTTTTCCGGCCCTTTTTCGGAGGCATCTTTCTGGAGCGGGCCCTTTCGACCCCCGCAGATATGTTTCGCTTCGTGTTTAAAATGTTTGGCCTCGGCCATGCGGCACTGCCCGCCGAGGGTATCGAAGCGGTTCCCCGACAACTGGCACAACCGCTACAGCGCACACAAATTCACTTAAATAAGCGCGTCCGCGCGGTTATTCAAAATCAATTGCGCTACGAGGATGGTTCGGAAGAGGCATTTGACGCCATCATCCTTACCTGCCCTCCAGCCGACCTGATCCCCAACATGGCCTCAGACGATCGTCCCTGGCAGACGACTGCTTGCATATATCTGCGCACCAAAACCAAGACCTACCCACACCGCCTGATCGGATTAGTAGCCGACACCAATAGCTTGATTAATAATTTTTGCAACGTCTCGGCAGTGGCCCCTACTTACGCTTCTGAGGATCAACTCTTATCCGTCACCCTCCGGGAAATTCCTGCCGACGCCAGCGAAACCGCCCAAGCCGTTATCGCCGAACTCCAACAGCTACTCGGCACTCCTGCGGCCGACCTTCAGTTAGTAGGGCATTACGATATTCCCCGGGCGCTTCCAAATCTGCCGGCCCTCTACCACGATCAGCAGCCTCTCCAGACCCGATTAACCAATCACGTATTCGTAGCGGGTGATCATCAGCTCAATGCATCCCAGGATGCCGCCATGCGGAGTGGGCGGAATGCGGCGATGGGGGTGGTAGGGGCTTTGGTAATTTAGTCTATTAGTTCTTTAGGCCTTGATAATCAGGATACCAAAGTACCAAAGGACTAAAGGACTATCTCCCCCGGCACATACCGCCCTTTGCTAAACTTACTCCCATTGAACGTCCGATGCGGGCGCAGTTGGCGCTGGGTCTCTTCGGGGAGGGCATTGAAATCCCGACAATCGCTAGAGCAACAGCCGGCGTAGGTCTGGGCGCAGGAAGGACACTGAATAAAGAGGAGGTGGCAGGCATCGTTGGCGCAGTTGGTATGGGTGTCGCAGGGGGCACCGCACTGGTGGCAGTGGGCTATGACATCCGCGCTGATGCGTTCGCCGAGGCGTTCGTCGAAGACGAAATTTTTGCCGATGAATTTGTTCGGTAAGTTCTTTTCCGCGCATTGGCGGGTGTACTCGATGATCCCACCGTCTATCATGAAGACCTTTTTGAAGCCCCGGTGCAAATAATAAGCGCTCGCCTTTTCGCAGCGGATGCCACCCGTGCAGTACATCACGATGGGCTTTTCCTTGTCTTCCTGTAGCATGTCTTCTACCAGTGGCAGCGCTTCGCGGAAAGTGGCCACATCGGGCCGAATCGCTTTTTCGAAATGGCCCACCTCCGACTCGTAGTGGTTGCGCATATCGACGACAATGGTATCTTCTTGATCGATCAGGGCATTGACGGATTCGGCATCGAGGTGTTTCCCGCGTTTGGTGACGTCGAAGGAAGCGTCATCCAGGCCGTCGGCTACAATCTTTTTTCGTACTTTGATTTGCAGCTTGAAAAAAGACTTTCCATCGTCATCGATGGCGATATTAAGGCGTACGCCGTCCAGGAAAGGAATCGCGTACAGTGCCTGCTGAAAAGCTTCCAGGTTTTTTGTAAGTACGGATAATTGTCCGTTGATCCCTTCGGAGGCGATATAGATGCGTCCGAGTACGCCGAGCGCGTCGAACGAGGAGTACAATTGATCGCGAAAGGCCTGCGGATCTTTGATTTGGTGGTACTTGTAGAATGATAGGGTGGTACGTGCTTCGGTACTTTCCGCTACCCAACGACGCAGTTCATCGCGATTGACGATATTGTATAGCCGCTTTGCCATAACTAACTGTTAATAACGCGCAAAGATAAGGAAAATGGGTTGAAAATCACTCGCTTAAACACCTATCTTCACTTCTAAATAGTTCCTTGTGCCAGATCATCAACTACTTCCCACTCCCGAACAACAACTGCACACGTTCATCATTACGGCGCTTGCCGAAGACATCGGTCCCGGCGATTACACCTCCCTGGCGTGTATCCCATCCGATAAAACCAGTTCTGCTCAATTATTGATAAAGGATGCCGGCATTCTGGCAGGTGTGGAAGTAGCCGAGGCGGTCTTCCGGCATCTCGATCCAAGCGTAGAATTCGAGCAGCACCTCGCCGACGGCAGTGCGATCTCCCCCGGCGAAGTAGCGTTTCGGGTGCACGGTAATACCCAGGCCATTCTGAAGGCAGAGCGGCTGGTGCTCAACGTCATGCAGCGCATGAGTGGTATTGCCACGCTGAGTAATCGCTTCAAATTCGAAGTGGAAGACCTGCCGGTCACCATTCTGGATACCCGCAAAACGACCCCGCTAATTCGATTCCTCGAAAAGTGGGCGGTTCGCCTGGGCGGCTGCTCCAATTATCGCGCCGGCCTGTACGACCGCATCATGATTAAGGACAACCACATCGACGCGGCCGGCAGCATTAAAAATGCGATCGATCAGGTACAGGCCTACCTGACGGAAAACGAACTGGACCTTCCAATCACCATTGAAGTGCGCAATCTGGTAGAGCTATCAGAAGTCTTGGAAAGAGGGAATGTGGACCGAATTATGCTCGATAATTTCGAGTTGCCTCTGCTGGAGGAGGCGGTGGCACATGTGGCCGGACGCTTCGAGACCGAAGCAAGTGGTGGGGTCAATCTACACACAGTAAGGCGCATTGCTCAAACGGGCGTTCAATTTATTTCCGTAGGAGCGCTTACCCATTCGGCGGTCAGCTTGGACCTCAGTCTTAAAATCGTGCTGTAACTACTGCATCGAAACCCATAGCAGCCAGCAGCTACAACCAATCAGGATCCAGAATCGCGGATCAGTGACCAGCCGCTGTTGCCGTGCCTGCGCGGACTGATGGAGCGTGTACACCATCAATATGATTAATAGGATCAGTAACATGATAATCTATTTGAAGCATTTAGAGTCGTTTTAAAACTTCCTTTGGGAAGTGTTGCCTAGCTTATGGGTATTCACTTACTATCAATATATAAAACCAAATAATCAATCGTTAGTTCCCGATTTAACAATAGCTTTATTAATTTTTTGGACTAATCCCGGCCCC
Organism: uncultured Saprospiraceae bacterium; assembly: GCA_964504335.1. GTDB lineage: Bacteria > Bacteroidota > Bacteroidia > Chitinophagales > Saprospiraceae > CAZDET01. The sequence continues at coordinate 12,738 of CAZDET010000007.1, read as the reverse complement.
CTGTAGACCATCCCCGAATAAATCTGCAAAAGCGACGCGCCGGCCTCCAGTTTTTCAAGGGCGCTTTCCGGACCGTCAATTCCTCCTACTCCAATGATCGTCAGATCGCCTCCCGACTGTTGATGGAGATAACGAATAATTTCGGTGGCGGGTTCCCTCAATGGGGCCCCACTTAGTCCACCTTTTCCGATGGCCTGTACCCGGTCGGATGGCGTGAGCATAGCCGGACGTGCTATCGTAGTATTCGTGGCGATGATTCCGGCCAGATCTGCCTTGGGTACGATTTCAAGAATATCGTCCAGTTGCGGCTTCGACAAATCGGGGGCAATCTTCAGCAGCAATGGTTTGGGGGTCGGCATTCCCTGGTTGCGATCCTGCAGGTGCTGCAGCAAGGCCGTTAGTGGCTCCTTCTCCTGTAAAGCTCGCAAATTGGGCGTATTGGGCGAACTCACGTTAACGACAAAATAATCGACATAATCGTGGAGCCGCTCGAGGCAATATAAGTAGTCGCGTGGTGCCTCGGCATTCGGCGTATCCTTGTTTTTGCCGATGTTTCCCCCCAGCACCAATCCCTGTGGTCGCTGGGTTGTTTTCAGCCGCTTTACCAATGCGTCGACGCCCTCGTTGTTAAACCCCATTCGGTTGATGAGGGCCTCGTCGGGAGGCAATCGAAAAAGGCGGGGGCGCGGATTTCCTACCTGCGGCCGCGGTGTCACCGTGCCCAATTCGATAAAGCCGAACCCTAATGCCGCCATATCCGCCACGTATTTCCCATCCTTATCGAATCCGGCGGCGAGGCCCACCGGGTTGGGGAAGGACACCCCAAACACGTGGCGCCGTAGCGCCGGGTGGTCGTTGGCGTAGAGGTACTTGAAGAAGGCCGGCATTCCAGGAACTTGGAGCACTCCATGCAGGCCGGACACCGTCAGATGGTGGGCACGTTCGGGCGGAAGTTGGAAAAGGATTGGTTTGAGGAGTCGATACACAGCGGGCGATTGAACGGTAAGCAGGTACTCATAAAATAAAAAAAAGCCGGGTAGATCATTCGCTACCCAGCCGTAATCATAATCCCAAAAACTATTCTTGACCAGAGATGGTTGTCTGCTTTGCTGCAATTGCGGCAGGCAGTTCTTGCCTACCGATTCAAAATTAACAATATTTTCTTTGTAGGCCCGATCGTCCGGTAAAATTACCATCTACAAGGTAGGGCAATCTTGCGGATCGAATTAATCGTGAAGAACGGCACCTCAGCCGGCGGTTCACCGACAGCACTTCCGCCATTAACAACTCATTAACAATTTTACGCAGAATTCAGCTATTTACCGAACAACTGCCAACATAATTCGGCAGGCTACCCGCTTGATAACATTTAAGTAGGTAAAATGTGGAAAAACCGGCTTTCGGGACAAACACTTTAAGTTTAATTTTAATTCGTTTAACTGTTTGAAAATCAGCTTTTTGCCTGCAAAGATATCTCCTGCGGATACGGAAACTTGCCCCATATGATCTAAGCACCTAATTTTGCTCTGATTTTATGACGGGCAATTAACGCTTCTGAAAGAAAGCATTAAACGCTAACTAGTTGGTTCTGTTCTATTAATAGAACCCATAAAATCAGCCGGGAATAATTAATCACCTATTAACTACCCCGGTACATTTGTAACGAAACAGGACAGAATGAAATCCCCATGGACGAAAAGCGTCGCATTGGCCTTATGCCTTTGCGTATGCTGCGCGCCCGTACACGCTAACGACACCGAAAGCCCCTCTGCCACTACCTATCGGCCGCTTAACACCAGGCTCTCCGAGCAACTGGTTATGGAACGACTCAGTGGAATCAACCTTCCTATGGAAGTGCGCTACGATGCCATTCTGCGGTCGAGAATACGGAGTTACATCATTGAAGGCAGTCGGGATGCCGAGTATATGCTCGGGCGCACGGCAATTTACTTTCCGGTATTCGAACACTATCTGCGCATACACAACCTACCGGAAGCACTCAAATACTTACCCTTGGTAGAGTCGACCTTGTTACCCCGTTCCGTTTCTCCGGCCGGGGCTGCCGGCTTGTGGCAATTTGTGCCTGCCACGGCCCGGGCGATGGGCCTTACCGTGAATGGAAAGATCGATGAACGCCTCGATACGTATCGAGCTACGGAAGCAGCCGTCAAAATGCTTGCCACCCTCTACGAAGAGTTTCAAGATTGGGGGCTCGTACTGGCCGCCTACAACGCTGGCCCCGGACGGGTGCGCCAGGCCATCCGCGCTTCGGGTAGCCGGAACTTCTGGGGAGCCCGCGCGTACCTGCCCCGAGAGTCGCAGCGTTACGTACCTGCCTTTATTGCCGCTGCCTACCTCGTGAACTACCACCAGGAACACGGATTGCAGCCCGCATCAATTGATTACGATCTTCGCAATACGCGAGTGTTCAAAGTGCATCAACAACTGACCATCAGCCAAATTGCGGATGCCATCAATGTGAATTATCTCACTCTGCGAAAATTAAATCAAGGATACCGTCAAGGAATTATTCCGGCCAGCGATCGCGGCAACTATATCGTAGTTCCCACTCAAGCGAGCGATGCATTTCAAGCAGTATTTCTGGGCCTTGCGCCGAATTTTGAACTTCAGCTTCCAAATTTCACAGCTACGAAATACGTAACCGTACCCGGCGATAAAATTGAAATATTAGCCCAATTATTTCGTTGTAGCATCGACGATTTAATTCGCTGGAATCGATTGACGAAAGCTGAAATCACCGTAAATCAACCACTGTTGATCATGCTGCCAAAAGCGAAAGCAAGACCCTAAAATCACACCCACACCCACACTCACACCAATTCATTTGTATCTTTTTTTCATCTATCTCGTATGAAGAGGTGAGCGGTACGAATTTGTACCTGGGGCACTCCTTCGGAGGCTATGCTATGAACCAACCGAAAGAAATCAGGCCGCGTCTCCGTGGCCGACGACTTACCAAAGACCCCATGGTATCATCATGTATAATTCCTGGAAGTGGATAATCATGCTTCTTTTACCCTGCTTGCCGTTGGAAGCAGGAAATCGCAATACGTTGAACCGAGCAATTCCGAGCATTAATCTCGGAAAGATCGACCAACAATTGATCGATCAACATATTCAGCGGATGAAGACCCGCGGCCGGCTAGCGCTCAAGCGTGCGTTGCTCCGACTGGAGCTACACCGCCCTATGATTCATCAGCAGCTGCGCCGCCGCCACCTACCTAACTTTTTACTTTATCTCCCACTGGTGGAGAGCAATGCCGTAGATACGGTCGTTTCCGGTGCGGGTGCCGCGGGATTATGGCAGATCATGCCCTCCACTGCTCGTGGCTATGGCCTGCAAGTCGATGAGCAGACGGATGAGCGTCTGGACCCACGGGCATCTACTCAGGTAGCGCTCCGTTTACTCAACGATCTTTACCGAGAGTACAAGGACTGGCCGTTGGCTCTGGCTGCTTACAACTGCGGCACCGCTCGCGTCGATCGGGCCATTCGGCTGGCAAAATCGCGACGGTATGCCCGCCTGCGCAAGTTTCTGCCCCGACAGACCCGGGCGTACGTACCGCGGTTTTTTGCCTACGTGGCAATCGGACAAAATCCCGGAGCATACGGTATCAGTGTGAAGCGCCCCTCCGTACGCAAGCGCCACTGCGGGGATTCAACAACGAACCGCAGGCAGGTGCTGTTGAATCTGGCCGCCGTGCGAAAGGCTCCTTCACTGAAACTACCTATGCACAAGCGCGCGGCCCTTTCCGGAAAGCCAATTCCAGAGGCAGGGTTACAACCCGTACCGCAAGCGGTAGCCCTTCTGACCCGACAGCGGCTCTTTGCCCTGAGGCGGCGGTCGTAGCGATCTACCGTTCGAGGACTTTGATCATTGCTCCCCGCTGGACCTTTGCGTCGGTGCGGGCTCCGTTTAAAATGGCAAATTCTTCGATCCGGTCCGCGGGAATGCCGTAGCGTTTGAGTACCGTTGTCAGATCGCCGGCCTGATCGACTGTCACTACATCGATGCGTTCGGGCTGGCGATTTAGCTTACCTGGATCGGTTAGCTGATCGAAGTTCGACATGGTGTAATCGAACGCCTGCCGGTAGGTGGCAAAATCACCGGCCAGCGACAAGCCTCTTAGGAAATAGATATTGCCGCCGTACTGAATATACGTTCCCTGCATTCGAATAACCTGTACCTGACCGGACTGGTTTTGCGATTGCAGATCGCCGATAAAGGTGTAGGCCGGATTTCCGTTAATGCGGGTATTCCCAGAGGAAATAATCTGAATATCTTGCCCCTGCAGCGCCTGCTGAGCAGCCGCTTCCGGCGAATTCCCCTGGGCGAGCTGGAGAGTGATCAGTGCCTTGCCATCCGGAGCTGCGATCTGTACTTCGGCGGGGGTGTTGTTGAGGGTCCAACCATTTGGATAGGGAAACTGGAAGCGTAAAACGGGGTGATAAAACACGAAGTTCTCCACATATCCCTGGCGGGGGTCTTCTCCGTAGATAATGCCGTCGATCATTTTTAAGTAGCCATCCCGGTTCACGACGTAACTGGTGCGGCTATCCTTTGCCTGCCATTCGGTAGCGAGCGCGTGCACATTCTGGAGGCGGTTCAGCGGATCGGGGTGCGTCGACAAGAAGGAAGGCAGGCGATTTTCCGCCCCTCCGCTCAGGCGGTCGAGGGTTCCGAAGAACCCGGCCATTTCGCGAGCATCGTATCCGACCTGCGTGGAGTATTCAACCCCGAGACGGTCGGACTGGCTCTCCGCATCGCGGCCGAATTTGAGGAACAACAGCCCCAGTCCCTGAGAAGCCACATCTCCGTACTGAGCCAGTTCGGGTACCGCAATCATTCCTGCCACCAGGCCGATTTGGGCCAGCAGCGCCTGGCTTTGTTGCTTTACGCTGTGCCGGGCCGTCACGTGGCCGATTTCATGACCGAGTACACCGGCAAACTGCGCTTCGTTATTGAAGTGGGCCATGATGCCCCGCGTGAAGTAGATGAATCCTCCCGGTACGGCAAAGGCATTCACCACCGGCGAATCTACCACCTTGAAGCTCCACGGAAGGTTCGGGCGGTGGGAAATGGCAGCCATTTCCATGCCCTTGGCAGCGATAAATGCTTGTAGCTCGTCATCGTCGTACAACCCGAATTGGGCCACGATACTGGGATCGCTCTGTTGCCCCATGGCAATTTCCTGATCGGTGGATATAAGGGAAAGTTCGCTGCGTCCGGTTACCGGATTCGTGGCGCAACTTTGCAAGCCACTTGCCATTGCGAGCAGTATTACGAGGCGAAACGCCCAGCGGATTGGGATAAAAGTAGTGTCGTACGTGTTCATTTTGCTGGTGGATTGTCTGTGAAGTCGTTCAAAAACTGATGTTACTCATCGCTTGTGATTCTCGAATTTACCGGAAATTGGTAATACGACCGCAGCGCTCGAAACACTTCCGGCGCTTTTAGGGCAAATTTTTCGGGAAATGAAAAAAACAAAGCAGCTGTCACTCCGGCTCGATCCAGCCCGGCTCCCTCCTTCAGGCCAACGAACGTTTCGATGGCCTCTTGGCTAAATCCGCTAATCGCCTCAATGTCTGGCCATTCAAGTACGGCTTGTTCTTGCTGTGGAAAACGATGGCGGTAGATACGGCTGTATTCGTACAGCCCCAGCGACAGGAAGGCCTGCTCGTCGAGGACCGAGCGCGCAAAGTGATCTATGCTGAAAATAAGCGTCCCGTCCGGTACGTACAGCTCCGAGGTATGCAGGAAATCAAACTGTGGACTCGGAAAAGGGTGAGGGTAGAATACGACGGTATCGAAGGGTTCAAATAGAAAATCCTCGCGTCCGAAACCAATCCGCACCGCGGAGATTGCTGCGAGGGTTTTCATATCATCCGGCAGGTTCTCGATTCCTTGCCCCCGGAAGTCCTTTGCTTCCTGAAAGAGGAACACCCGACGACGGAATTCCCGTTGATCAGCGGGGGGCAATTGATTGTAAAAGGGAAAACGCATGGTTAATAGCCGCCGAAGCGCGGCCGGCAAATCCGGCGGGTAGCGCTGCCAGTACCACCAATTGATTTGTGGGGAAAGGGTATAGCAAATGGCAAGTAGCACGGTGCCGACCAGCAGTGCCCAGGTATAAGGGCTGCCGACCTGGAAGGCGAAGTAGCCCGCGAGCACCGTCAGCGTTCCGATTGGGATCATGAAGTAGTTGATGGGGCGCATGGTAGTTCTTTAGTACATTAGTTCGTTAGTCTTTTAGTTTGTTCGTACTAATCACAAAAGTAGATTGGAAGTTTCGATCAGGTTGGGACTACTAATAGACTAAAGTACCAACAGACCAAAGTACCAACAGCCCGCGGCTGTCGTTTCTATGCTGAATCAACACAAGGCTCCGATTATGCGCAGGCTCCCTCTTTTCGTGGTAATGCTGATAATGACGGTGCTCTCTTGCCGGAGCGACCGGGGCGAGCAGCTCTTTCTCATCAACTATCCGCCGCTCAATTTCACCCTTCCTTCGGGCATTGGCTTCCCAAATTCGTGGGTACTATCACAAAATGTCGTCGATAGCCGATTTGAGGCTTCTTTGCAGAACGCCAACGTATCCGTCGACCAGGTGAGCGCCGTCGGAGGGGCATTTGCCCGCCTGACTGCGCTGGATGGAAACGATTTCCGGGATCTCCAATCGGTATCCGTTCGGATTTGTACGGTTGGGTCGGCACTGTGCTCGGAAGCAGAGGAAGTCTTTTTTCTGGGCGACCTGTTCGGTCGGCGCAACGACGTGCTCAACCTGACGCCGGGCTTCCGCAACGTGCTGCCGCTGGTCCAATCGGGTCAATTCAAGCTGGAGGTGGTCCTTACCCCGGCTCAAACGACCCGACAAAGCGTGGAAGCCCGTTTCGAATACAGTCTCGAAGCGGTCGAGTAGAGTACCCTACACGAAGCGCGCCAGCTGCACACCCACCAGCGCTTGCATGGTGGCGAGTGCCAGATCTTTAGCCTCTTCGGCATTAAACCCCCGATCCATGAAGTAATCTTCAATCCGGGTTTGGCTTTGCCGGTACGCAATTTGCATCACCTGCACTGCTTGCAGGTGCATCGGATCCTGATTGGCCCAAACCGCCAGGTTTTGCCACAGTCGTTGGTCCCAGGCATTAACCGTTTGAGCGGAGACGGCGCTTAGGGGTTCGGAGGCCAGGAAGAGCTGCGCCCGCCTTGAGGCCGCCTCGGTAACGAGTCCCTGGTCGGCATTTCCCGCCGCGATATCCCAGGCAATGGTTCGAAGTATTTTGACTTCCGGGTATTCCAGGAAGGAATCACATCCCTGAAATTTGACTTCCGCGCCAACGTAGGCAGCCATACGCGCTTGTGCGCGGTTTGCTTCCTCCGGATGGCGTTCGTACAGCCAACACGGAACGGCGTACTCGATCCCCGGAGCGGCGTGAATGTAGTGTAAGTGCAGCAGGAGTTGGTCGAGATCGCGGTAGGCGTAGGTCGCCCGAAAATCGAAGGGCGGCTGACTAGCGAGGTTTTTGCCGCTGTAAGCCGTTTGGATGGCGCGATTCATTAATTGATTGACCGTCTCATTCGGTCCGCGGGTAACGAAGAAGTAGTAGGCCTGGTAGGCGTCCGCAATGGGATGCTGCATCGTTTCTAATACGGCAACAGCGGCGAGGTCACTGTCGAGCGTATTGATGGTGCGTTGCAGTCGATCTTCAGCCCCTTGCGTGCTGGTGCCCGACAGGCCGGCAGCTGCCAGTACCTGGTACTTCTGGAAGGCCGGCAGCTCTTGCAGAGAGCGTTCGTAGGCCGTTTGGGTGCCGGTGCCGTAATAGCCATCCAGCGATTTGGAGTAAAACCCAAGCGTTTTAAGCGCCTTTTGCAGTTCTAGCACGGAGCGGCGCTTGATGCGGGTCCGGATATTCGGCAACGCGGCACCTGCCGAAGGGCTCTGGTTAACTACCCGCGACGGGGTGCGGGCGTCGGTAGAAGAACGCGCCGTCAGTTGAGGCTCCGGAACGCGCATTTCGAACGATTGGGGCCGGGAAGGGGAATTTTCTGTGCGAAGTGTCAGTGGGATGAGCTCTTCTTTGATGCCGGTTTCGAAGGTGCGCAACGGCACCAACGCGGCGCTATTGACGCGCTTCAGAAAGGCATCGGGATATCCGTACTGACGCACCGAAGGCAAGCCAGCCTGAGCCAATTCAAAGGTGTTGTACGGGCCGGTCAGAATTTTAATCGAACTCCCGTCGATTAGCCCGTACAGCGTGCCGGCACGCCGCAGGCTCTGCCAATCGATCGGCTCCGAAATCTGCCGGGTAGCTATCTGAATCATCATTACTTCCTGCCCCTGATCGAGCGGGATGGTCAATGCGTTTGCATTGTTGTACCCATTCTGGCGGAGGGTAGCAGCCATGCGGTCCGCCTCGGAGCGGTCGCTGTAATTCCCCAGGAAGACCTGCGTCAGGCCACCGTCGAGGGGTTTGGCATAAATGAACCCAAAGGAACGCAGCGGATCGAAATCATTGGCCCGCACATCCAGGAAGGTGCCAATTTGCACCGTGTAGAGCGCCTGGCTTTGCAGTTGGGAGAGACTGAGGCAAAGCAGGCCACAAAACAATAGTGAGTACTTCATAAGACGGGATGCTTTTGGATTGGATGACTATCCAACGCGCAAGATAGGGAATTACGTATAACCTCAATGTATATACTATCAACGGCATTCAGCTCGGAGGGAATTATCCGCCGTTCATCGGTCAATCCCTTCCCCTAGTCGAAGACGGGGAATGTTTCTGCAACTACCGCCATTTTGCCCTCGTCCCATAGGGCACACAAAATGGTTCCCATTATGAAATTTTACGTAACACTCCTGGTTTTTGTACTATCCGGCCAACTACTCCATGCACAATCCAATGCTAACCTCAAGGGAGTAGCGATGGGACCCGATCGGGCACCCGTTGTCTTTGCCAATGTCGTATTGCATCAGGCAAGTGATTCTGCGATCACCAAAGTAGAATACACTGATGATGCGGGGATTTTCCGGCTGCGCAATATCGCCCCGGGCGATTACTGGCTGGAGATTAGCTATGTAGGTATCGAAACGTATCAATCCGAACCCTTTACCCTTTCCGGTACTACGGATAAAGACTTTGGGACCATCAACCTCCGGGCAATGGCCAATGAGTTGGAGGAGGTCACGGTGAGCGCCCAGCGCAACATGGTGGAAGTCCACCCCGATAAAACGGTCTTCAACGTCGATGCGAGCCCCACGGCAATCGGCAATGATGCTTTCGAGCTCCTGCGCAAGGCTCCGGGCGTTATTATCGACAACAACAATAACATCATGCTGGCCGGAAAAAGCGGCGTGCGCATTTTCATCGACGGGAAGCCCAGCCCGCTGACCGCCAACGATCTGGCGGGCTTCCTCCAGTCGCTACAGGCGACCGATGTGGAGTCGATCGAAATCATTACCAATCCATCGGCCCGCTACGAAGCGGAGGGCAATGCGGGCATCATTAACATCAAACTCAAGAAGAACGAAAACTTCGGCACCAACGGCTCTACGGACCTGGGGTATACCATCAGCACCTACGCGAAGTACAACGCCAATCTCAGCCTCAACCACCGCAACGCAAATATCAACTTGTACGGAAGGGCAGGCTATTCTACCGGAAACAACCTGCAAAATATGGCCTTCCTGCGCGAACAGGCGCGCTTCATCTTCGCGCAGGATATTCATCGCGTAGATAATTACGAGAATTACAACTTCCGGCTCGGCGCCGACTACTACATAGGAGAGAAAGGGGTGCTGGGAGCATTGGTCACCGGCTACTTCTCCGATCGATCGGATAATGGCCAGGGGATTACCGACATCACCAACGTGCAGACCGGCTTGCAGGAATCCACCCTCATCGGCGGCTCCGAAATCGATATGACCCGCGACAACATCAACGCCAACATCAACTACCGGTGGGAAGGTGAAAATGGTCGCAACCTCAACCTGGACGCGGATTTTGCCCGCTTCCGCATCGGTAATGTCAGTTTCCAGCCCAACCGTTACTACACCCCCGATGGCGAAACACTCCTCGACGAAAATATCTTCGGCAACGACGCACCGACGGATATCGATCTTTACTCGCTGAAGGGTGATTACGGTATGCCGCTTGCCGAAGGCAAGCTCGAGTTCGGCTTCAAGGTAAGCTATGTGGTAACCGATAATGTGTTCGACTTCTTCAATTTCAATGACGGCAACGCCATCCTCGATCCGGACCGCAGCAATCAGTTTGAGTACGAAGAAAATATCAACGCCCTCTACGCACAGTACAACCGCAAGTTGAGCGAGGCCGTAAGTATTCAAGCCGGTCTGCGCATGGAACATACCCACTCGCTCGGCGATCTGACGAGCACTCAACAAGTGGACGGCGATCGAGTGGAGCGCGACTACGTCGACTTTTTCCCCTCCGCAGGGATCACCTGGCAAAAGAACCCGAAGAACAGCTTCCGTCTGACGTACAGCTACCGCATCGACCGGCCCCGCTACCAAAACCTCAACCCCTTCGAATTCAAACTCGACGAGCTGACGTTTCAGCGCGGCAACCCCTTCCTGCGCCCGCAGTACAGTCACAACGTGGAGTTTGGCCACACTCTCAACTCTCGCTTTAATACCAGCATCGGGTTTACGCAAACCAACGACCTGATGACGGAAATCACGGATACCCTTTCCGACAACCGCGCCTTCCTGAATACCCGGAACCTCGCCACACAGCGGGTGGTGAGCCTGAATTTCAGTGCCCCCTTCAGCATCGCGCAATGGTGGAACGTGTACGGCAATGCCACCCTCTTCCGCACCATGAACGAAGGCGTCTTCCAGGAAGGAAAGTCGGTCGATCTGTCGCGCACGACCTTCAGCGGCTACATGCAGTCGACCTTCAACCTGCCGAAGGGACTAACCGGCGAGATTTCCGGCTTCTACAACTCGCCGGGTATCTGGGGCGGCAACTTCCGAATGGATGCCATGTACGCCATCAATACCGGTTTGAGCATGAAGGTGCTGGGTGGAAGTGGCACACTGAAGCTGGCCCTGAACGACATCTTCTTTACTCAAGTCTGGCACGGCGTTTCCCAGTTTGGCGGCCTCAACATGGACGTGCGGGGCAATTGGGAAAGCCGCCGCTTCAGCGCAAACTTCAACTACAACTTCGGCAACCAGAAAGTAAAGACGAACCGGCGGAAGTCTGGCCTGGAGGAAGAAAGTAAGCGGGTGGAGTAGGGAGAGTTAGTACTTTAGATTTTTAGACCTTTAGGTAAGACACACTTAAAGGTCTAACAATCTAAAAGTCTACCCATCTAACACCTTTATTGACAAAAACCCTACACCCTCTTCCCCGGTAGCCCCGTCACAATCCCTAGCTTTGCGGTCAATCTTTTTAAGCCATTGGTCGTTTACCAGCTATGAAAGTTACCGAATATTTTGACCGCGCGAACGGAACGCCTCTCATTTCCTTTGAGGTATTGCCGCCGTTGAAAGGGGGGAGCATTCAGTCCATTTTCGATACCCTCGATCCGTTGATGGAGTTTAAGCCTCCATTTATAGATGTGACATATCACCGCGAGGAATTTATTTACCAGAAACGCAAAACCGGGTATTACGAGAAAACCTCGATCCGCAAGCGGCCCGGTACCGTCGGTATTTGTACGGCCATCATGCACCGCTATGGGGTCGATGCGGTGCCTCACCTACTCTGTGGTGGTTTTACGCGAGCCGACACGGAAAATGCGTTGATCGACCTCAACTTCCTCAATATCAATAATGTGCTGGCGCTGCGCGGAGATGCGCGCCAGTTTGAAGGGCGCTTCGTACCCGAAGAAGATGGCCACGAGTACGCTCTCGACCTCGTACAGCAAATCAATGAAATGAACGAGGGCCGCTACCTCGATCCGCAAATCGAAAACGGTAATAAGACCGACTTCTGCATTGGCGTAGCCGGCTATCCCGAAAAGCACTTCGAGGCCCCGAATATGCGGATCGACCTCGAGTTTACGAAAAAGAAGATCGAGGCGGGTGCCGACTACATCGTGACGCAGATGTTTTTCAACAATCAGGCCTACTTCGATTACGTAGAAGCCTGCCGCAACGCGGGCATCAACGTACCCATCGTACCCGGCCTGAAACCGCTGACTAAAAAATACCAGCTCAACAGTATCCCGCGCCTCTTCCATGTGGACCTGCCGGACGATCTCGTCAATTGCATGAATAGTGCAAAGGACGCCGAAGCGCGCCGCCAGGTGGGGATCGAATGGTGTATTCACCAATCACAGGAGCTCAAAGCAGCTGGTGTCCCTTGCCTGCACTATTACACCATGGGCGATTCCGCCACGATTCGCCAGATTGCAGAAGCTGTATTTTAATTAGATTTACCGGACAAATACGCCTCCAATTTTGGAAGATCCAAAAAACTACGGGCTGCAAACCCTGCTGGAAGATTATCCGGAGCTGTCCGTCGGCCTGTCGGAACTATTCGATGGAGCGGGCAATGAGCCAACTGCCCTGGTGGGAGTCATTACCCTGTTGAAACTGCGCCTGCGTTCCGTCGTCCGATTGTTGCCCGGAGCCGCTTCCGATGATTTCGATCCGGCACCGGGTCCGGCTTCTTCTGACTAGGAGAGCAATTTGGTACTTTGGATTGTATTCAAATTCAAATCATTACCGTCTAATTCGTTTAAGA
>CAZDET010000006.1:110894-139932 GCA_964504335.1 uncultured Saprospiraceae bacterium | reverse complement strand
GGTGAAATAGCGTTCTTTGAAAAATCCTTTCAGGTAATTCCAATTTATAACTTTTTAAAAGCTTATGCGAAAGAAAAGGCTAGACTCAGAAGGGAAGGTAATTTAATTGCTGAGTTTGATTTGCTGATTGGTATTACTGCAGTCCAAAGAGATTTAACAATGATAACGAGAAACGAGAAGCATTTCAAAAGAATAAATGGGATAAGGATAGAAAACTGGATAGATGAAAAGTATAATAAATTCTTATGATTAAAATAAATTGATGCCTCCAATCCTTTTCGGCCATCGGTTTTGTGTCGACCACAAAAATTGTCAAAGAAGGTAAATTTTTAACCAAACTACCATGTTCAACTTAAAAAAGAAAATAGCAGACCAGTTGGCTTTACTAAAAAAAGATAAGCAATTGAATCAGGTACTAAATATTTTGACAGGACAAGTTTGGAGGTTATTTGAAGAGGATGAAGGTTCAAAACGTTCAAAAAAGCTGGAATCAAAAGATACCAAAAAAGATTCAAAATAGATTTATGAATTCAAATCAAACTGCCACCGGCAAAAGCTACAACGACAGGTGAGGCTAAACGCCCCACCTACGTTTAGCCGAGCCGCAGGCTGTGCAAAAACTTCCGAGACAGACTTCCTATCGGAAGCTTCCGAGCAAGTACATCTTTTGGCTTCCTTCATTTTGTGAATGCGTTTATTACCTGCTGCCCGACTTGGTAGCCTACTTCCAATCCCACTTCATTATCTGTCCGGAAATGAACCCCTCCTTCAAAGCGGGATTCTGAGCACTCTTTCGCGAGGCCATAAAATAACGGTTCATCCCTGGGAAACAGGAAAGATAGCACTCTGGCTATGGAACCAGCGACGGTTGTATGTCCAGCAGGATAGCCCGGGAAGTTGGGAGTGTCGATCAAAATGGGTTGGAAAGAAGGATCGTACTGGAAAGGTCGAATTCCCCAATAATGATATTTCCCATCCCAAGCGGCAATGATAGCGTCGAAGCGGGCCGTATGAAAAACCGCATTTGCAAAAGCGGCTTCCAAGGGGTCGAGGTTGTATTCCAGAATCTTTCGTTCGATCAGCCGGTCCCAAACGGGTTCACTTTTCCACCTCCAGGCTATTTCACTGGTTTGATGTTCTGCATTAAATTGCCTGAGCTCTTCCATGTCCGAAGACCAATCTGTGGGAGGTGGACCTGGCCTGAACTGACTGGGCTGAACGAGTGTGAGGGGCTTCCATTGCCTTTTCATGGGGTCCCAGGGGCCGGGATTCCCCGACCAGAGACTATCCGCTTTAGGTACGCTCCCTTCCCAGCGACGGTCCGTTCGATCGCTCTTGGCATATTCAATGTATTGATTGGCTATTTTTCGTCCGATTTCCAGCCCCTTTTCAATGTCAGAGGGAAATGGTAGTCCTGTAGCCAGACGGGCAGATTTAAAGGCTTTGAGATGGCTATCAAGCAACTCTTTTTGCTCCGGAAAGTAATATCCTATGACCCGATGTGCGGCCCCTGCAACTGCACTCCATTCGCAAAGAAAGGTGGAAAAGTCTGGTTCCTGCCCAAGCTTTTTAACCTCTGGGTCATACAGGTAAGCCGGTTTCTGGAAATGAGCCTTTTTGTGCTTCCAAACTTCCACTGTGGCGTCATAGATCGCAAGATGCATGATGGCCACACGAGCTCCATTTTTATGGCCCTTATGGTTTCGACTGACTTGCATGAGAAGTTGATGCCAGCGGTAAGAGGGATAAGAACCATTCCAATACCTGATCGACCAGGTATCCTCTTCCTCCATTTCCTGCTGAATAGCAGTTATTTCCGAGATTTCATCTCGAAGTTGTTTTTCATTGACTGGAGAAATACGCTCCTGGAGTTCGAACTTGAAGGGCTTAAACGGGGAGGATGTCATTTGCCCATACCCTAGGTGCGGTTTGATCAGTATAGCCGTCAAGCAGAACATTGATAGGAACAGTGTAGGCGAAATTTTAGTCGATAAGTCCATTTGCAGTTCTTGAATTTGCAGGAAATTAATACAAATAGAGTAATTGATTAAAGCCAAGAGCTTTTGGTCTTTGTATTAGCTCAATTAATGTCTTGCGACCATTTTTACTGACAGCACGCCAAATAGCCGAAAAACAAGTAGCTCGAGAGATGAATGGCTACCTGAGCCATTTCATCGCTTTTGGGCATCCCTGATAGTTCTATTGAAAAACAGGACAAGGCCACTTCCGATTAAAAGCTATTTTGACGCTGACCGCCACAAAGCCTTTTTTTTGGAACTGAAAACTGGCTTACAAAATGTTAGTTGTTGATATAAAATTAAATGTATGAAAACGACTCGTTTGCTATCCGTAATTGTCAAAAAAAGTCAACAATAGCTATCCGCAACATCCCTAAGGATTACTGTGCATAGCCAAACCCTTAGCGGGAATAAAAGAAAAAACACTCCTTAATGAAGTGCAAAAATTGTAATAATGAACTACTTGGAAAATTCTGTAGCCAATGCGGGCAAAATTCAAAAACCGAACGCATAAATCTAAATTACTTATTAAGCGAAATTCCAAATAGTATTTTTCAGTTAAATCACGGTTTCTTTTTTACGATTAACCAGCAAATGATAATTTACTTGCTTTTAGGTTTTCTTTTTTATCAAGAGAATATACTTATGATAACACCATTGGTATTAGGGATTATCTATAATTTTTGGTGTATCAATCAGATATTTGAGGGAAAGAAAACCATAACTAAAATAGGTTTAATAATTTTATCGTATATAATCTTTATAATTGGAATGATAGTGACATTATTCATTTATGTTGGTGTTTCCAAAACATTGAGTTAAATACTACCGCCAGCAATGGGTGTGATCTACATTGCTAGTAACGCCAGGTACACCAAACTCTGGGAACAAGCAAAAAAAATGTGAATTCGGATATTCAATTAGTAAATATATTGATGTAATGGAGATTAATAATATCGAACGTTTTTTGAACTATTATTCGAGAATAAAGTACAGAACAACAAGACTCTTTGATTATATCCCTTCGGATAAAATTGAGTGGACTTACAAAGAAGGTAAATTCACCATAGGAGATATTATCAGGCACATAGCAAATATTGAAAGATACTTGTATGCTGAAACTATTCTAGGTTACAAAAGCAAATATACGGGTTGCGGAAAAGAGTTTGCCGAGGGGCTTGATAATATCGTGGCCTACTACGACAAAATGTATGAAGAATCCAACCAAATATTTATGCAATTAACTCAAGCTGAATTAAATAAAAAATGCACAACACCTTCCGGGGCTGAAATAACCATTTGGAAATGGCTACGCGCCTTGATTGAACATGAAGTACATCATAGAGGTCAATTGTACATATATTTAGCAATGAATGAAATAAAAACACCACCAATTTTTGGTTTGACCTCGGAGCAAGTTATTGATAGCAGTGCAGATTGAATATAATTTTGTGTAGATGTGCGTTTTGGTTCCCGGTAAATTTAATCAACAGCCAGTCGTCAACAATTTTATCAAGTCGAATGCTGCAAAACTGAATGAAAGTCTCAAAAATTCCGAAGTTGTTTAAGTTTAAAATACAGCCCACTTACTCAATCTAGAAACCGAATAGAAAAGCTGATGGAATTTTTGGATTTAAAATACATACAGCGTTTGGCACAGGAATGGTATCTGTGAGATAAGCAGTAGCAGCATACCGAATAATTTTATGATCTTGTACGGAAAAGGAATGCCCCCCGCAGGGGGCTTTGTCAATAAATTTGCCCCAACAATGAAAAGAACGCTCTTATTCCTTCTGGTGGCCCTACTATGGCTGCCGTCTCTCCAAGCCCAGGAAACGACCTCTTCCACTAGCGGCTTTGACGAATCCCTTTACAATACCATGCAGTGGCGCCTCGTCGGGCCCTTTCGGGGCGGGCGGGCCGGCACCGTTCAGGGAGTAATTGGCCAACCCAACCTCTACTACATGGGTACGGCCGGTGGCGGTGTTTGGAAATCCAATGACGGCGGCAATAGCTGGTCTTGTATTTCGGATGGTTATTTTGGGGGCTCCATCGGTGCGGTGGCAGTAGCCCCGAGCGACCCCAATGTGATTTATGTGGGTGAAGGGGAGCAGACCGTACGGGGCAATGTATCATCCGGAAATGGACTCTGGCGCTCAACCGATGCTGGTGAAAGCTGGACGTTTATTGGCCTTCAGGGCACGGAGCATATCGGGCGCATCATTGTGCATCCCAATAATCCGGACATCGTCTATGTGGCGGCGATGGGCAACCTCTGGATTCCGAACGAGGAGCGCGGCTTGTACCGCTCCCAAGACGGCGGCCAAAGCTGGGAAAAGGTCCTCTACGTCAGCGATCAGGCTGGTGCCGTGGATGTTACCTTTGATCCCAATAATCCGCGCATTCTGTACGCTTCCAGTTGGCAGATCAAACGCAACGGGTACCGCATGGATAGCGGTGGCCCCGGCAGCCACCTCTGGAAAAGCACCGATAGTGGCAGCACCTGGACCAAAATCACGGATCGTCCGGGCCTGCCCAAAGGGGTGATTGGCATCATTGGGGTAACGGTTTCTCCGCTCAATTCAGATCGGGTTTGGGCGATCATTGAAGCCAAAGACGGAGGGGTGTTTCGCTCGGATGATGCGGGTAAGACCTGGACCCGCACTAGTGCGAATCGCAATCTACGGCAACGCGCCTGGTACTATAGCCGGATTTATGCCGACACCCAAAACGAAGACCGGGTGTATGTACTCAATGTCGGTTTTTGGCGCTCGAATGACGGCGGTAAAACCTTTGAGAGCATCCGAACTCCGCACGGCGACCACCATGACCTTTGGATCGACCCTCTCGATAACGAGCGGATGGCCATTGCTGATGACGGTGGGGCGCAGATCAGCTTTGACGCCGGCGACAACTGGACCACTTATTACAATCAACCCACCTCGCAGTTCTATCGGGTTACGACTGATTCGCACTTCCCGTTTCGTATCTACGGCGCCCAGCAAGACAACAGCACGGTCCGCATCCTGCATCGCTCTGCCGGGGCTACGATATCAGAAAAGGATTGGGAACCTTCAGCCGGTGGCGAAAGTGCTCACTTGGCGCCCGACCCCAAGAATAGTGATATCGTATACGGCGGGACCTACAAGGGCTATATGATGCGACACGATCATCGCACTGGCCAAACCCGATCGGTCAATGTATACCCTGATAACCCGGCCGGCTCTGGGGCCGAAGTAATGAAATATCGGTTCAACTGGAACTTCCCCGTGATGTTTAGCCCCAATGATTCGAATCGGTTGTATGCCACTTCCAATTATGTCCACGTAACCACCAATGAGGGGCAAAGCTGGGAAGTTATCAGCCCTGATCTGACCCGCAACGATCCGGAGACGATTAAATCATCCGGTGGACCGATCACCCAGGATAATACTGGTGCCGAATTTTATGCCAACATCTTCGCCATCGCTGAGTCGACTTTGGAGCCGGGCGTTATTTGGACGGGCAGCGATGACGGGCTCGTCCACATCAGCCGCGACAACGGTAAAACCTGGACCGATGTAACGCCCAAAGACTCGCCCCGGCTGAACATGATGAACTGTATTGATGTGAATCCCTTCGAGAAAGGCGGGGCTTATTTGGCGGCCACCCATTACAAATTTGGTGATTACCAACCTTATCTCTACAAAACCACGGACTACGGAAAGACCTGGACGAAAATCGTCAATGGTATTGAACCGACGCACTACACCAGGGCCCTACGTGCCGATCCGGTACGCCCAGGCCTCTTGTACGCCGGTACGGAAAGGGGGATGTACATTTCCTTTGATGATGGCGCCAACTGGCAGCCCTTTCAGCTGAACTTACCGATCACGTCCATTCGCGATCTGCACGTACGTGATGAGAGCCTGATTGCGGCCACGCACGGGCGCAGCTTCTGGATGATCGATGATTTAGGCCCCGTACGCCAGCTGAGCGAAGACATCGCTAGCCAGTCACATCATCTGTATCGTCCAAAACCGGCCTATCGCATGGCGCAGGCCGGTCGCAGAGGCGATCCTAATCATCGCTTGGCCGGAGAGAATCATCCCAACGGAGTGCTCTTCAATTTCTTCATCAAGGAGTACGAAGAGCAGCGTGTTTCGCTCGAAATTCAGAATATGGAGGGGCAGACCATTCAGCTCTTTTCTTCGGACGCCGAGGAGAAAGAGCAGCAACTGCCAGTTAGGGAGGATGAAAATCGCTTTGTTTGGGATATGCGCTATCCGGGCTTTCTCGAATTTGATGGCATGATTCTATATTCTTCTCCGAATCAGGGCCCGAAAGCAGCACCGGGCACCTACCGGGCCATTTTGAAGGTAGAAGAAGCGACCTCCGAAACGACTTTTGACATTCTTCCCGATCCGCGCCTGGAAACGACCCAGGAAGACTACGAGCAGCAACTGGCCTTTCTGCTGAAGGTCCGCGATCGGGTAAGCGAGGCACACCAGGCAATGCGCGATATTAGTAGCATACGGGAAGATATCAACTACTTCAAAGATCGGCTGGCGGATAAACCCGCTTACGAAACCCTGTTGCAACTGTGCGATCAGCTGAACGAGGATCTATCGGTCATTGAAAACAATATTCACATGACCAAGAATCAGAGCCGGCAGGATCCGCTCAATTACGGTATTCGCATCAACAACCGGCTGGCCTTTCTGATGGCCGATCAGCAACGCGGGGATTATCGCCCCACCGATCAGGCCGAAGCCGTCTACGAGGCCGTCTCCGCAGAGCTGGAAACCGAACTGACCGCGCTTGACCGCTTGTTGGAAAAAAGTCTGGATGAAATCAATAAGCTGGGCCGACCCCTGGGTATACAAATCTTGAATGACAGACTGGACCGGAATACGGAACCCTAGGGAATTCCAGTGGCGTATGGCGGAAGTCTGTTGCATAGATTAGGGATTAACTCATTCATTGCTATCAGTCCCTATCTCACCAATCAGATCGACACGATTCCCGTGTTCGGGAACGAGCGGGGGAGAAACTTCCTGTTTAATTGGGGCTTCCATCCGGTGGCCAGTTTGCTCAGGATTTTCGGCTTAAATACCTATTAGCCCGTCTTCCCTTCAACCGAAGCGGAAAATGGTTTGAATTAAGTCCACTGTCGAGTCAAGTTTTGTTTATTGCATTAACTGCAATAAATAACTATCGTACAACAAATACACTAGCAATGGCACTCGACAAATTAACACCGATGATTTACACTGCCGACTTGCAAGCAACAGTAGACTTTTATGTGCAAACTCTTGGCTTTACTTGTTTATCAATAGAACCGGATTGGGGTTGGGCAAGAGTTAAACTTGATCCTTCTTTGACAATTTTTGTGGTCGACACAAAACTGATGGCCTAAAAGGATTGAAGGCAGAGGATTTGTGTCGATATAACCACGAAAATTGTCAGAGAACCAACTTGATAATGTAGAATTGATGATAAGTAAACCAAACGACCACATTCCGTTTGAAAAGTCAATGTTCACGGGGTCGTTTTACATTAATACTGAAGATGCCGATGAGATTTGGAATTCATTAAAGGGCAAGATGAAAATTTGTTATACAATAGAGAATTTCGAATATGGAATGAGGGAATTTGCCATCTATGACAACAATGGATACATATTGCAATTTGGACAAGAAATTCCAGAAACAGTGGTCCAAGAAAAATAAAAACACACAATAGTAAGTAACTAAGAGATGCTAATCGGGCATTTTGAAAGCTGTGATTAATGCAAGTGGCTGGAAGAGAAGTGTATTCAGGTTTATTGTTTTGTGTTTCAAATTGTTATTCTTAAGTTGATGGATTAATTTCGTAATAAAAAATGAAAATCATCATTCGAGATTGGGAAAAAGAAGATATCAATAATCTTCTGAAACATGCAAATAACCTCCATGTTTGGAATAATCTGGCAGATGCATTCCCGAGCCCGTATACGGAAGCTGATGCCAACGCATTTATAGAGCGAGTGCAGAGGGATTTCCCCAGAAAAATATTAACGATTGACACGGATGGGCAATCCGTTGGTTCAATTGGTATCTTTCAAGACAGTGATATACATAGGAAGAATGCCGCAATTGCGTATTGGATTGCCGAACCATTTTGGGGGAGGGGAATAGCTACCCAGGCAGTTCGGCTAATGGTAGGGTATGGCTTTGCCAATTTTGATATAACGAGAATTTATGCTAAACCATTCGGCTTTAATAAGGCTTCACACAGGGTGTTGGAGAAAGTTGGGTTTAAAAAAGAAGCCGTAATTAAAGACGGAGTATACAAGAATGATCAATACTATGATGAATACATATACTCCATAAGAAAAATCAGCAGCTAAGCTGCAGGCGCAAGCCTGTTTTGTGCTGCCGAGAAAAAACAAGGAAGATGGAAGGACTAATTATCAGAAGGGCCCCCGATGTAGATGCAAAGTTCGATTCTTATCCGGAGAAAATAAAAGCAAAACTACATGTTCTGAGAAGCTTAATCATTGAGACAGCAACGGAAATCGGGACAATTAGAGAAATAGAGGAAACTTTAAAATGGGGAGAACCTAGTTACCTGGTAAAAAAGGGGAGCACGATTAGAATAGATTGGAAGCAAAAAACGCCTACTTATTACTCTATGTACTTCAAATGCACTAGCAAATTGGTGCCAACCTTCAAAAAATTGTTCGGTGCGAAATTCACCTACGAGAAAACTCGGGCGATCAGATTTCGTTTAGACGAAGATCTACCAAAAGAGGAATTGAAAGTGTGTATTGAGCTGGCCTTGATGTACCATTTGATTAAAGACAAACCTTTACTTGGAAAAGGAAGTGGCATCAAGTAAAAAGAGCGTATTTGGCAGGTGGTTCAGGCGCAGTAGTGATTGGGTGGGCAATAACGGCTTACATAAAATGAGAAAAATTATTATACTTCTGCTGCTGTTACTAGCGGGGGCTAATTCCGAAGCCCAGCTTAGCCGGGAAATTTTGGAATTTGAGCTTGAAGGAGTTGTACTGCATGGAGTATTGAATGTTCCGGACATTGATACCCTTAAAGGAATCGTACTCATCGTACACGGCTCTGGTCGAACGGATGCGGTTGCACAAGAATGGTACTATGATGTGCGGGAGGCAATTGCCGAATCGGGATATGCAACCTATATGTGGGATAAAATGGGCTGCGGGAAAAGTGGCGGTACGTTTAATTACAATCAGTCGGTCCAAAATAGTGCGTTGGAAGTAATAGCCGCAATCCAGACGTTGCAGAGAAAGCAGCTGCCAGGTTCGGACAAAATTGGGTTGTGGGGCATCAGTAGAGCTGGTTGGATAAACCCAATCGTTATCAATCAATATAAAGACATTAAATTTTGGATATCGGTAAGTGGAGTAGATGATCAAGAAAACTTCAAATATCTGCTCAATCAAAATTTAAAAATAAATGGTCACCTAAAGGATACGATTGATCTACTTGTCGGAGAATGGGCAGAAGGTGCAAAAATCTGTCATTCGGGTGGTAGTTACGAAGCCTACCTCGCGGCTACGCAAAACCTTAGGCAGAATGATTTTATGTCGAGGTTTACAAATGGTGAAATCACGGAAGCAGGCTACTACCAATATCAGCAGGTATTTATGCAGGCAACACTGGATGAGGAGACAGGGCTACAAGTGTATATGGAGGATTTTGGGGGTATTCTGTCGAGTATCAACTGTCCGGTATTAGCTCTATTTGGAGAAAGAGATATGAATGTAGACTGGATTAAAACCAAAACCTTGTATGAGAAAACCCTTGCCCTCAATACCGATTTAACTATTCGGTCGTTCCCGGATTGCAACCATAATATGTTCCAATGTGAAACCGGTGGATTTTACGAGATGCAAGACAATGATTTACCTTGGATTAGGTGCAATGGCTTCCTCGATGCAATGAGGAATTGGTTAATGGCAATAGAATAGTGTACCCGTACCAATGCACCGGCGATAATGTATTGATCGTATTGTGAATCAACAAACAGAAAAAATTTTCTCGAATTGACCAAAGCTATTAAGAACTTACACTTGGGCCTCTCGGCAGCCGTTGTGTTCGGAGCAGCCATAATTTATGGTGCTAACCCGAGCAAGATTTTACCTTTGTTTTTTGAGTTCGAAGTGGAGAATCTAGAACTGAAAAACATTTTCAGGGCACTTATGGGACTTTACATTGGATTCGCCATTTACTGGATCATCGGGGTGCGAAAACCGGCGTATTGGAGGAGCGCGACAATCAGTAACGTGGTATTCATGGGAGGGATTGCATTCGGACGCTTGTTAAGCACTATCATTGACGGGGTTTCAACTCCGCATACCATTGGGATGATTTTGGAATTGATCGTGATGATGTGGGGGATTTATAATTTGCGAAACGAAAATGCCTATACCCAGCGGTGATGTATTACAAATGATAGAAACGTACAAGTTATTCAAGGTTAAACAAAACTCCTACCATGGATAAAATTAAGAGCACGGTAGAAATAATTGGCATCATTTCTGTCGTTATTTCGCTGTTTTTGGTATGGCAAGAAACCCAACAAAATCGAATGCTAGCAGAGGCCAACTTTGATTTGTTAATTGCTCAAAATACGATACTGGCAAATCAGACAATTACGCAATACCCGGATATATGGCGAAGGGGCTGTGCAAATGATAGTCTCACTACAAAAGAAATGACCATTTTTAGGGCGATGATTGAAAACAAGAACGACGTTGCCTTTTATCGGATTATTAAATCGTTACGACTTAAAGCATTCGACTCCTCCCATTCTGATTGGGCCGATTTTGTGGGCTTCCTACATCAAAACCCGGGAGCTAGAAAAGTGTGGATGGAAAGAGAAGAGTCATTTAACAATTACCGAGCGATACTTGAAGTTAAGGGAGCCAACACCTGGTATAGAGACGTCAACGGAGGGTTAGGAACGCTTGATAAAGCGGGAAAGTAGTAGTTGATGCTACTATATTTTTAACCTCAGCGACCTTTTCCTTACTTTTCTTCCCAAATCCGTTCACTCAAACTCCAACAGCATGCGACTGCAACTGTCACCTGTCTTATTGGCGGCCTTGCTTTTCTTCTGGAGCCATCCTGCCTTGATGGCCCAAGAGGAAGAAGAAGCGCCCAAAGACCCTCGCTACGAAACGGCTTGGAACAGCCTTTCTTTCCGTTCCATTGGCCCGGCCTTTACTTCCGGGCGGATCGCTGATTTTGCGGTAAACCCCGACAATCCCAGCGAATACTACGTGGCGACTGCCTCCGGAGGGGTCTGGAAAACCACCAATCGCGGCCTCAACTTTAAGCCCATTTTCGACCAGCAGGGTTCTTACTCCATCGGGGTGGTGGAGATGGACCCCAACAACCACAACGTCATTTGGGTCGGCACGGGGGAGAATAACAACCAGCGTAGCGTATCCTACGGCGACGGCGTCTACAAGAGTCTCGATGGGGGCAAGAGCTGGAAGCACATGGGGCTCAAAGAATCAGAACACATTGGCATGATCGCTATTGATCCCCGTAATTCGGAGGTGGTCTACGTGGCTGCTACCGGCCCGCTCTGGAGTGCCGGCGGCGACCGCGGCCTCTACAAAACCACAGATGGAGGCGAAAATTGGACGAAGATCCTCGATATTAGCGAACATACCGGAGTGCACGAAGTGCACCTCGATCCCCGCAATCCAGACGTGGTCTACGCCGTGGCTCACCAGCGTAGGCGGCACGTGTTTACCTATATCAGCGGGGGGCCGGAATCGGCCATCTACAAATCTACCGACGGCGGGGACAACTTCCGCAAGATTATGAAGGGCATGCCCTCCGGGGATATTGGCCGAATCGGTCTGGATATCTCTCCGGCCAATCCTAACATTTTGTATGCGGTCGTGGAAGCGCAGGATGATAAGGGCGGCTTCTATCGCACTACCGACCTGGGTGAATCCTGGGAACGGCGCAGCAGCTACGCTTCTAGCGGTAACTACTACCAGGAAGTTATCGCCGATCCGGTAGATGCTGATCTAGTCTACGTGATGAACACCTACGCCGTCGTTTCTGAAGACGGGGGCAAAAATTTTGAGAACGTAGGCGAAAAAAACAAGCACATCGACAATCACGCCCTCTGGATCGATCCCAACAACCCCAGCTACCTCCTCAACGGCAACGACGGAGGGGTGTACGAATCCTGGGACCGCGGCAAAACCTGGCGCTTTTTCCCGAACCTGCCAGTCACGCAATTTTACAAAGTGGCTGTAGATAATGACTATCCGTTCTATAATGTCTACGGCGGCACCCAAGACAACTTCACTCTGGGCGGCCCCTCCCGAACAACTGAGCCTACCGGTATTACCAACCGCCACTGGATCGTGACCCGCCTCGGCGACGGCTTCGAGCCTCACGTAGATCCCACTAATCCCAATATCGTGTACAGCCAGTCGCAGTACGGCAACCTGTACCGCTTTGATAAGGCCAGCGGGGAATCGCAAAACATCATTCCGCAACCGCCCGACGGCGACTACTCCTACAACTGGAACTGGGACTCGCCCTTTTTCGTGAGTGTACACGACCCCAAGCGCCTGTACTACGCCTCCGATCGCGTGCACCGCAGCGACGATATGGGCCAAAGCTGGCAAGAGTTGAGCGCTGACCTCACCCGCGGCATCGACCGAAACAAATTATCTGTCATGGGGAAGGTCTGGCCGATGGACGCCGTGGCCAAAAACCAATCGACCACGCCTTACGGCAACATCGTGGCCCTGGCCGAATCGCCCCTCAACGAAGATATCTTGTTTGCCGGTACCGACGACGGCCTGGTGCACATCTCCACCGACGGCGGGGAGAACTGGCTCCGGTTCGAGCACTTTCCGGGCGTGCCCGACACGACCTACGTCAACGAGATCCACGCCTCTAAGCACGATGCGAACACCCTCTACGTAGCCTTTAATAACCATAAGAACGGCGACTTCAAACCCTACCTGCTCAAGAGTTCCGATCTGGGATTGACGTGGACTTCTATCGTTAATAACCTGCCGGAACGAGGCTCCATTTATGCCATCGAAGAGGACCACGAAGCGTCCGATCTTTTGTTTGTAGGTACCGAATTCGGTTGCTACGCCAGCGTAGACGGGGGCCAGTACTGGCAAGCGCTCGGAAAGGGCTTGCCCACGGTGGCGGTGCGCGACATCAACATCCAGGAGCGGGAAAACGACCTGGTACTGGCTACCTTCGGTCGGGGCTTTTACATCATGGATGATTATTCTGCCCTGCGGGAATTGACTCCCGAAGTAGTGGATCAGGAGGCGCATCTATTTTCCGTGCGCGATGCCTTCCAATACCAGCCCTTCAGTCCCATTGCGGCCAGCGAAACCATCTCCTGGCTAGGTCCTAAAGGCTTTCAGGGAGAAACCTATTACCTGGGGCAAAATCCGAAATTCGGAGCCGCCTTCACCTACTATTTAAAGGATAAAATAATGACCCGCAAGCAGGAGCGTGAGGAGGAAGAGGAGGAGAAGCGCGAAGCGGGGGAAACCGTTTACTACCCCAGCTACGAGGTGCTCGCTGCGGAGGAAGAAGAAGAAAAGCCCTACTTGATCTTCACGGTGCGCGACCCCAACGGAGAAATAGTAAACGAACTCCGGACCAGCCCGAGGAAGGGGATTAACCGCGTTTACTGGGACCTGACATACCCGGATATCGATCAGGTGCGTACCTCAAATGCGGACCCGGCCTCCAACCTTAGTTCGGGTATCCGGGTACTGCCGGGGGAGTACACCGTGGAGCTCGCCCAGAGTGTAGATGGAGAGGTGACGGCACTGGCCGGTCCGCTGTCGTTTACGGTCAAGTCGCTTGGCAATCGTACGTTACCGCCCAGTGATCCGGAAGCCATGCTGGCCTTCCACCGCGATTTGATGCAGTTGTCCAAGTCGGCCAACGGAGCCCGCAGCGCTTACAACGAGCTCAATGACCTCCTTCCCTATTACCGCGCAGCCGCACGCCTCATAGAAAGTGCATCACTCGACCAGCGGCTAGACGCGCTTGAAGCCAAGCTGAAGGACCTTCGGATCGAGATGTACGGCGACCCGCTGAAGCGTCAGTTGGAGATCGACCAGGCACCCTCCCTGAGCAGCCGCATCAATACGGCTATCTACGCAGGGATGTCGAGCAGCACCGATCCCACAGAGACGGCTAGGATGGTCAAGCGGATCGCTGAAGAAAAACTTGGACCGGTACTCGCCATCCTGAAAGGCATCCTGGAAACGGATATCCCTGCCATCGACGCCGAACTAAACGCCAACCAGGCTCCCTGGACGCCGGGCCGGGTGCTGCAGTTAAAGCAATAATAGCTGACGATCGAGGCGCGCCTGCTACAGCGAGCGCCTCGATCGTTCCTTTAATGAAAAAAGAGAATGAAATGAGCAAAATAGATTTACTTAAACGCAAAGAAGGAGGTCAGAAAAGTACATGGAGAGCTGTTAGCATAGCCTTCTTAAGCACTGGATTAATTGTTATGATAATGGCAGGCCTAATTTCCTGTCAACCAAGTACCGACGAGGAACGTGCAGCTGCCGATGATGCGGCAAAAGAGAAACCGGAAGCGACTAACGCGATTGCAGATTCGCTAGTACGCTCCGAGGAAATTCCCGCGCAATTTCTGGAGAACTTTGAAATCGCAAAGAACAATTACCTCGAACACCCAGACGATCCGGATGCGCTGATCTGGTACGGCCGGAGAACGGCCTATCTGGGCCAATATCAGGATGCAATTGACATTTATACAACTGGAACACAAAAACACCCGAATGACGCTCGAATGTACCGGCACCGGGGGCATCGATACCTTTCGTTGAGGCAATACGACAAAGCGATCGAAGATTTTGAAACCGCCGTAACCTTGATAGAAGGCCAGAAAGACCAGATTGAACCCGATGGCTTACCCAACGAGCGAAATATTCCACTGACCACATTGCACGGAAACATCTGGTATCATTTGGGATTGGCTTACTATCTGAAAAATGATATGGAAAATGCGTTGCGCGCCTTTAGCAAGAGGGCCGTTACGGAACGCTACGACGACAACATCGTTTCCGGAGGTCATTGGCTCTATATGATCCTTCGCAGAATGGGTAAAGAAGAAGCAGCCAGCGCTGCTATCAGCAAGGTGACCGCCGATATGGATATCATCGAGAATACAAGTTATTACGACATGTGCCGGTTTTACAAGGGGCTGATCACCGAGGAAGCGCTGAAACCGGAAAGTAACCGCTCATCGGCTAATGACGTGTACAACTACGGGCTGGGAAATTGGTATTTGTACCACCAACGGGATACCGCCCGAGCCAAGGCCTACTATCAGGATTTGCTGGACAATGGCAACGAATATTCGTTTGCCTATCTGGCCGCTGAATCCGACTGGGAGCGGCTGTTTGCCCACTCTTCGCAGTAATTAATAATCTATCTTTATGAGATCGGCAATATCGATTCTATTTGGCGTGCTTTCGAGCATCGCTGTCTTGGCTCAGGATGCTGATGCCGTGCTGGATGTGTGGAGTACCGTAGCCATCATTCAAGATCCGGACGGGTGGACGAACGTGCGAAAATCTCCGGATATCGAAGCAACGGTCATTCACAAAGTATACGAAAATGAAGTGTTCTTCTACTACGATAAAGGAGAAGACAGTACCCATCCGGATTGGATCAAGGTGTACCTGCCGGCGAATATATTCTCGATGGGATGTGGCCGGAATGGGTTGACGGAAGGGTACATCCACCGATCAAGAATCAAGCCCATTACGGAGTTGGAGCGAGTAACAAACGGAGAGGTGACCTTCATCTACCAGCTGGCTGATTTTAATCCGAAGGAAAAAATGATTGAACAACTAGATACAACCTCAATACCAAGCACGGTCAATGGGCGATACGCATGGGGTACAGCCGGCAATCTGCCAAGGGTGGCGGTGAATGGGATCACGGTCGTAATTGACGATAGGAAAGTACCTATTCACAGGGTTTTCTACGATGACCTGTTCGAATGTACGAACGACGACCTTCACGTCTTCAAAAACGGGGATACCTATTTTGTACATCAGTGGAATTCTGACGGAGCTGGTTCCTATGAGTTGGTGTGGGTCTTTTCGGGTAATGAACTGAAGCAGCGGTTGGTGGGTAATATCATTTAATTGCTTTTTTAAAAGAGAACTTTGGATAGAGTAGGATGTACGGTGTACCTTTTTTCTCGCATGAGGGTGTCCATTAAAAGGAGTAGGTTCTTAGCCAGCTTAAAGGAACTGATAACCGGATTGAGAAAAAGACTCCATAAAGGCGAAGCAGAAGCCATTTCTTTAGCAATAGAAATTACGACTGAATTGCTAGTAATTGATGAAATTAAAGGACGTCGAATTGCCTGAGAATATGAAATCAATATAATTGGTATCTTAGGAATCCTTCCGGTTGCCAAATCTAAACGTAAGACAAGTAGGTGAGGAGGCAAGTGGGTAACTCTTCAATAAATCGATGACGGGCAAGCCGATGACAACCAACCATATCCTCTACGAAAAACTAATCCCCTACGACGTAGCCCACATCATTATGGGTGGATACATCCACTACCATCATCAGTTTCGAAGAATCACGAAACGAGCGAAGCCCCGCTTCGAGGAACGAAACTGGCCGGGTATTCAGGAGGATGGGCGGGCCCGCATCAACCTGTACCGCGATGAAGTGGGGGAGACCACCGAAAAAATCCGAAACTTTTTGGGGGATCGCCCAACCGATCATTCCTTCTGGCGGGAGGTGAAGCGCCTGTATTTCGAAGATATCATCAATTTCAATACCCGCAATATCGCGGAAACGTTTTACAATTCCGTGTTTCGGCATTTCCATACCGGGCTGGGGGCAGATGAGCACCTCATGTTTGTGCGGAGCACCGGCTCTTATCGGGAGTTTCGTTCTACCGTTCCCATTTTTCACACCTTCTTCGTCACGATTCCGGTGGAAACGACTATTCACCAAATTTTTCACTACTTCAAGTTCGACGTGCCGTTTCAGGATCTTGACCGTGATATCCGGTTCATATGTGAAACGATCCGGGAATACTTCGATGACGTTCAATTGTCGGGCCCAAGCTTGCGGATCGAACTATTAAAATCCATTTTTTATCGAAATAAAGGGGCTTACATCGTTGGGCGATTGCGGCTGGACGAACGGGTTATCCCATTCGTATTGCCCTTGCTACACGAAGAGAACGGCATCTTCGTCGATGCCTGCCTGCTGGAAGTAAATGACGTCAGCTCTATTTTCAGCTATCACCGGGCGTACTTTCTGGTGGATGTGGATATTGTAACGGAAACCATCGATTTTCTACAGTCTATTTTGCCCTCCAAGAGCTTGAGCGAGTTGTATAACTCCATTGGATTCGAAAAACATGGTAAAACCGTTTTTTATCGGGAGTACCTTCGGCATATGAGAAAGACGGAGGACAAGTTTGTCGTTGCTCCCGGGATTAAGGGGATGGTCATGTCGGTATTCACGTTGCCGTCTCTCGGTATGGTTTTCAAGGTCATTAAAGACAAATTCGACCCTCCAAAAAAGATGACGGCAGAGCAGGTCAAGGAAAAATACAAATTGGTGAACCTGCATGACCGGGTGGGCAGAATGACGGATTCGCATATGTTTGAGCACCTGGTTTTCGAAAAGAACCGATTTTCCGAAGGATTGCTTCAAGAGTTGCAGGAGGAGATTCAATCGCTTCTGACAATTGACGAAGATACCGTCAAAATCGATCATTTGTATGTAGAAAAGCGAATGATTCCACTCAACGTGTACCTGGAACACGCTGCCCGGGAAGATGCGTTTGAAGTGATTGATGAATACGGAAAAGCGATCAAACAGCTGGCGGCGGCGAATATTTTTCCTGGTGATATGCTACTGAAAAATTTTGGGGTAACGCGTCTGAAGCGGGTGGTTTTTTACGATTACGACGAGATTGGCTTTCTTACGGATTACCATTTCAGATATATTCCTGAACCCAAGGATGATTTCGAAGCCTTTTCTTCCGAACCCTATTTTCACGTAGGGGAAAAGGATGTATTTCCGGAAGAATTCCGACGTTTCCTGCTTCGTACCAGTGAATTGAAGGACCATTTCGAAGAGAAGCACGGGGACTTGTTCGATGCCGCCTTTTGGACGAGTATTCAACAGCAATTGAAGCAAGGGGTGATGGTAGATGTGTTTCCGTATAAGGCGACTAAGCGATTTGCTGTGAAGTATGGCGGAGAATCCATTCCGGAAATAGGCCTAGAATAAGGAAAAGTTGGTGGAATTAGGTTAACTGCAGAATCATAATAGGAAAGAAATTAGTTTCCAAGCTTGTTGGCTTGAAATACCCAACCTTAAAAATGGTATTTTGGAGGCAGGACGATAGTGAAGCTGAGGGGCTACATTTAGTCCAGATTATTATTGCTGAAGGAGTACATCTATGATGACCGCAGAAACCTCCAAAGTAACACTACACATGGTTGCGAGCCTGGATGGCTTCATCGCCAAAATAGACGGAGATATTGGCTGGCTACAATCCACGGACAACTACGATAAGGGGGTGGCACTTACCGAAGAGGTAGTCGCAGCATTTATCAAAACTATAGATTGTTACGTGATTGGCTCCCGTACCTACGAACAGGCTCTGGAACTCGGTTGGCCCTACGGAGAGGTTCCGGTTACGGTGTTGACCCATCGAGACCTGACAGCGGAGCGTCCCACAGTTGATTTTTACTCCGGTGACCTGAGCGAATTGGTGAACGACCGACTGAAGCCGAATTTCCGGAACATATGGCTGGCAGGAGGGGCGGTGCTTGCCAAAGATTTCCTGCGCAAGGAGTTAGTGGATGATATTATCATATCTTTCATGCCCATAATCCTTGGAGAGGGTACGCTGTTTTTTGACTACATCGGTCAGGAACATCCCTTGCATTTAAAAGATGTTACCGCGTACAATGATGGAATGGTGGAGTTGTGGTACGAAGTAAGGAAAGAGACGAAGATCAATTAATTAAACAATTATGACAGTTGATAGTGCCATCAAAAACCGTAAAACCCAAAAAGTATTGGCCAACGAACCCTGGGCAATCCATTTGGGCCAAAGCGAAGTAACTCAATTAGTGAACGAGCTGTTGGAGTTGGCTGCTTTTGCACCTTACCATTTTAAAAGCCACGAATATTACACCAGTAAAGGGGAACTTAATTCTAGCTTGCCCTACCGGTTTTACATTTTAGATAGCGTTAATTGCAGATTGACTTCCCGGTATATCAGGGAGCAGGGAATAGTAGCCGGAAAAGTCAAGAATATGTTGGATGCCGCAGATGTGCTCTTTTTAGTCACTTGGCTTCCTGAATCCCTCGATGCGGAGGAAATGGAAAATAAAGTGCCAAATGAACAACGGGAAGCCGTACCATTTGAAGGAAATTTGAAAAATATGGAGCACATTGCTGCAGGTGCTGCGGCCATTCAGAATGTCTTGCTCGCAGCCACAGCTAAAGATATTCCAACCTATTGGTCGTCTGGTGGCCAATTGAGAAATAAGCGATTGAGGAACTATTTAGGTATTTCGCTGGATGAGGTATTACTAGGAACCATCTTCTTGTTTCCAAAGGATTCAGAACAGCGAGACGCGACCATTAAACCCGGATCGTTGCGAGATCAGGGGAAGGAGATACCTACCTGGTCTCAATGGATTCGTTTGGATGAACACGCGGAATGAATTGCAGGCTAACGCTGCTCCTCAGAAATCGTTATTTTATACTAAATATTAACCTGAGTAATTATGGCTATTCCTACCCGCCAATGGACCCGCCAAATCGGCTCTGGCTCCGACGATGACATCCTGACCGCGGCTATTGATCCGCTAGGCAATATCATTGTAGGCGGCTTTACTGGCGGGCAGTTGGGGGAAGTACCGAACGCGGGGGGAATCGATGCCTTTGTGGCCAAATACGATTCTTCGGGAGAGCAGCTTTGGATCCGGCAGTTTGGCTCGGAGGCATTCGAGCAATTGAGTACACTCGCGACGGATGCGATTGGCAATGTCTACGTCGGTGGATTTACCCAGGGCCAACTGGGCGAGGAGCCAAGCGATGGAGGAAATGACGCCTTCCTCGCTAAATTCGACCCACGGGGCAATCAATTGTGGATCAAGCAATTCGGGGCCGGTATCTTTCTCAGCATTACGGCCTTGGCGATCAACGCCACCGGACAGGTCTACGTGGGCGGACCCATGAGGAATACCGAAGCCAAAGGCCTTGGTACCGATGCGTTTCTGGCAAAATACGACCCACAAGGGGCACAGCTCTGGCTCAAGGAATTCGGCTCTACTGCCTCGGATAGCGTCAAAGCCCTCTGTACCGATTCGCAAGGGTACGTTTACGTGGCAGGGCATACGGAAGGTGCCGTGGGGGATACTCCCAATAAGGGGCGGTTTGACGTGTTTTTGGGAAAGTACAATGCGCAGGGCGATCAGCTCTGGCTGGAGCAATTCGGCTCCTCCGATACCGAGCGGATCAATGCCGTTACCACCGATCGGAACGGGTTTATTTACGTGGGCGGCGTAACGGCGGGCAAATTGGGCGCAGCGCCCAACCAAAGATGGGATGATGCCTTTGTGGCTAAATACAGCCCGCAGGGGGACCAGCTATGGATTCGGCAACTGGGAACGAGCAATTTTGAAGGTATCCGATCGGTTTCGACCGACGGGGCGGGGCACCTGTACGTCGGTGGCTACACGCGGGGCCAGCTAGGGGAGGAGCCTAGACTCGGGGGCTACGATGCCTTCCTGGCGAAGTACGATGCCAATGGGGAGCAGCTTTGGTTGCACCAATTCGGCTCGTCGGAAGACGAAGGCATACAGTCCATTACAACCGACGAGTTGGGAAACATCTACGCCGCCGGGTACGCCTACGGGCAGATGGGTTCCGAATCCGTGAAGGGAGCAAGAGATGCCTTCTTGGCGAAATTTACCGATGATACCAGCGCTTTCACAGTCGATCTACTGAAAAGGCAATTAGATGAGCTATCCACTCGCCAGCATCAGCTTACCTTAGATCATGAAACGCTTCTGAGCCGGGTGCAACAGTTGGAATCTCAGCGTGATGATACGGCATGGCTGGAATTGGACCTGCCGCTGTTGCAACTGGCAAAACTCAATACTCTGGGCCGGGGCGAAAGTCGCATTTCCGTTGCGGAGGCCAAGGAAATCGTAGCTGCTGCGAGGCAATCAGACGGCACCATTAGCCCGATGGGAAAGAAGACCCTTGCCTATATTTTCGCGCGGTTTACGCTCACGCAAGGTGCCCAGCAGCACCTTCTGGAAGCCATTTCGTGATGGCTGTTTTTCATTCATGGTATAAATGAAATTGAAGCGGTAATGAAACTTAACCAACTTCTCGCGATTGGTTCTTTGTTTTTGCTAACGGTTGGTTGCATCGACAATCCTAAGCAGCAAAAAGAATCGATAATACCCGATCAGACCTGGTGGAAAGAAGGAATTGTCTACCAAATCTATCCCCGAAGCTTCAATGATTCCGATGGCGACGGGGTCGGCGATTTGCGAGGTATCATTGAAAAACTAGATTATATCGAAAGTCTAGGCGTCACCATGGTCTGGATGAATCCATTTTTCCAATCGCCAATGGTAGATAATGGGTACGATGTAAGTGATTACCGGGCCATTCTTCCGGATTTCGGGACGATGGCCGATTTTGAGGAGCTACTCGCCGGGTTGCACCAGCGAGATATCAAATTTGTGTTGGACGTAGTGGTAAACCACAGCAGCGATCAACACGAATGGTTTCAGCAATCCAGGAGTGCACGCGACAATTCATACCGCGACTATTATCACTGGTGGCCCGCCGAAAAGGGAGAGCCCCCCTATCGATATAGTCTGTTCGATCCGTCCGGTAATGCCTGGAAGTACGACTCCTTGACCAATGCCTATTACCTGCATTATTTTGCCGCCGAACAACCGGATTTGAAGTGGGAAAATCCGCGGGTGCGCCAGGAAGTATACGATGTCATGAAATTCTGGGCAGAAAAAGGAGTGGATGGTTTTCGGCTGGATGCGTTTCAATTCGTCAGTAAAGACACCACCTATCCGGAGTTTCCGGAGGGCTGGGTGGATAATTTTATTCAATACTACGGCATGGGGCCAAACCTGCACGATTACCTGCGGGAAATGAACCAAGAGGTCTTGAGCCAGTACGATGTATTTGCCGTGGCGGAGGGTGCCGGAAGTTCCTTCCAGGATGCGCACGATTTGGTGGACGCCGATCGAAAGGAACTACAAATGGCCTACCACTTCGAAGGTGTCGACATTGTAAACTCGTTGAATGGCTATGAATTGTCGCATTTCAGGGAGGTGTTCACGAAATGGGATAGTGCGTTTGCGGAAGAAGGCTGGATTGCCATTTTTCTCGGCAACCACGACGTGTCGCGATTAGTGAGTAGATACGGAAACGATACACCCGAGTTTCGGGAGGTCTCCACCAAAATGCTCAACACGTTTCTGCTCAGTATGCGGGGAACGCCCTACGTGTATTACGGCGATGAGTTGGGTATGACCAATATCGACTTTGACAGTATAGGCCAGTATCAGGATCTTGTGGCGTACAGCAATTACGAAAAAGCCCTGCAGGAGGGGGCCGATATGGAGTTGGTCATGGAGCGCTTAAATTTCCTCTCCCGGGACAATGGGCGTACACCGATGCAGTGGAACGATTCGGAAAATGGAGGCTTCACCACCGGTGATCCCTGGCTGCCGGTAAATGAAAATTATGTGAAAATCAATGTGGCCGCTCAGGAAGAAAACCCGAACAGCGTGCTGAACCACTTTCGTCAACTTACAAATCTGCGTGCGGAAAACCTGGAACTGGTTTACGGAGACTACGATCTCGTTTTGCCCGATCACGAACAGATCTACGCCTACACTCGAACCCTGGGGCCTGAAAAAATGCTCGTGCTCTTAAATTTTTCCGATCAAAAAGTTCAGGCTACCTTGCCGGAGGCTGTTGTGGTTGAGGAAACAATAATTAACAACTACCAAGTCGATCCCTTCGGAGAAAATGCCATTGTGACCTTGGAACCCTACCAAGCGGTAATTGTAGAAGTTGGCACTAATAGATAAAAAAGTCTGAACGACTTCAAAAACACAATAAATGGCAAATACTTCTAAGTGGTTGTGCATAACGGGTGTCGTACTGTTGTTCGTAATGGCAGGCTTCCACGGAAGCGGGTTGGGATACGTGAGTCGGACCATCGAATCCACCAATGCACCAGATTTTATCAAGTTGATTTTTCCGCCCTTATTCGCCCATCCATCCATCCACCTGGTCGGATTGGCGGCGTTCGGTATTTTAGCGCTTTACCTGAATCAGGAAGCCAAAAAAGTATTAGTGTTGCTTTCCGTATTAGTATTGGCCGACGGGTTATTGGCCTTTTATCTCGGAGGAGTGTTACCCGGGATATTACTTTCGATTGCTGCTGTCTCATTTGTCATTGCGGGTTGGAAAAGTGATTCAAAAATCAACGGTTGATGAACGGGAAGCCATTTTTCATGTTCTTGTTTGTCGCCGGATGTCTTGGCTGCAACGCGGTAAACGACGAATCTACTCAGGAAGAAGACAACCTCTATGCATCGGTCCAAGTAGCAGGTGCGATGAGGAATGTAATGCAGAAAGGTGAATTAGAAGGCATTATTCAACTGGATACCCTGGCAAACAGAGAAGGGTTGTATGGACTCGGGCCTGAAAGCTTTCTGACGGGAGAGCTGCTCATCAGCGACGGTCAAGCCTACGTGTCGAGGGTAACTTCAGATACCACAATGATTGTTGAAAAGGCTTTCGATGTATCTGCACCGTTCTTTGTCTACGCGCATGTGAGGGAGTGGCGGCAAACGGATTTGCCTGACAGCATAAAGACCATCAAGGAATTAGAACGGTTTCTAGACGAAAAAACCAGAGACCAAAAAAGGCCATTTGCCTTCAGGCTGGAGGGCCAGGTGGATAAAGCTACCATTCACGTTCAGAATCTTCCCAAAGGAACGACCGTATCCTCTCCCGAAGAAGCTCATCAAGGGCAAACGAATTACCAATTGAAAAGGGAAGAAGTGGAAATAGTTGGATTCTTCTCGACGAATCACCAAGGAGTTTTCACCCATCACGATTCCTATTTACACCTTCATCTGATCAGCAAGGATGAAACAAAAATGGGACACTTAGACAGCGTGGAATTCTACAAGATGAACCTATTTCTGCCGAAACGGTGAAAACCCCACTCCTCGGAGTGAAGTTCAGCAGGGGGCGGGCATTTTTTATTGGGATGCCTTGCCGAACGTGGCTGGGGTATCCACGAAAATCCTTACTTTTTCTTCCGTCTTTTCAATAACGCCTCTACCCCCTACGCTTTACTTTCCAATAATCTGACAATGAATCGTAAAACCAGCTTTCTCTTTTTGTTTTTAGGCCTACTCTGCCTGCAGGGCATAGCCCAAAACTCCTATTTCCCCAAGACACTTAATATGCGCGAGCGCGCCGCCGTAATTGACGCCTGGCTCGAGGAACGCGTGGAAACGGTACTGCCGAAAATAATGAGGCGATCGGGGATCGACATGTGGCTCGTCATTGCACGGGAATACAACGAAGACCCAGTAATCAAAACCCTCTTGCCGGCTACCTGGCAGGCGGCCCGCAGAACGACCATCCTGATCGCCTATGACCCCGGAGACGGACAACCCTTGGAGACCTTCGGGCTGTCGCGCTACAACACGGGAGATGTCTTCAAGACGCAATGGAACAAGGAGGAACAACCGAATCAGTGGCAAGCGCTAGCCGACATGATCGTTAGCAAAAATCCACAGAAAATTGGGGTTAACAAATCGGAAACCTTTGGCCTGGCAGACGGGCTTTCGGCCACACATTACGAGCAGCTAATGGACGTGTTACCGGAGGAGTACCAATCGAGAGTAGTGAATGCCGAAGACATCGCTATCGGATGGCTGGAAACGCGGACGGAGTCGGAAATGGTGGTGTACCAGAACATCGTGCGCATGGCGCATCAGATCATTGCGGAAGGATTCTCCGAGAAAGTGATCCAACCCGGTATTACTACTACCGATGACGTGGTGTGGTGGTACCGAGATCGGATTCGCGAACTTGGATTTACCGCCTGGTTTCATCCTACGGTGGATGTGCAGCGGGCCGACCCCGAAAGCTTCGATCATTTGCGTACCTTCTCCGAACGACCGGATCTACAGGTAATCATGCCGGGCGACCTCATTCACGTCGATTTTGGAATCACGTATCTGCGCCTCAATACAGACACGCAGCAACACGCCTATATCCTGAAACCCGATGAGAAAACCCCACCCGATTATTTGAAAAAGGCATTCAAAAAGGGAAATCGGGTCCAGGATATTTTAACCTCCAATTTTAAATTGGGAGCTACGGGGAATGAAATCCTGAAAGCAACACTCGACCAGTGCAAAGTGGAAGGCCTCAAGGGGGTTATCTATACTCATCCGATTGGCTACCATGGACACGGTGCCGGCCCGACGATTGGCCTGTGGGATCAGCAAGGCGGCGTACCCGGTAAGGGGGATTATCCACTTTACGAAAATACCGCCTATTCCATCGAACTGAATGCCCAGGTTTTTATCGAAGAGTGGAACAAGGAAATTCGAATCATGCTGGAAGAGGATGCCTTTTTTGACGGAGAGCATACCTACTACATCGACGGTCGGCAGACGGAGTTGATGACGATTCCGAGAGCCCTTTATCCTAACGATTGAGCACTTTGTCAACAATGCAGGTCCAGGTCGGGGGAGATGACTCCACCTCAGCCTTTCCCAAAGTCTAAATACGCTTTGAGCAATTGATTTAAGATAGTCACTGAATATGCCGAATTGGAAGCTTACAAAACACTTTGATTTCCGGGGAAGAGCCGTGAAGTGGGACGTACGTGGCAGCGGCCCGCCGTTAATTGTGGTTCATGGAACGCCCTGGTCGTCTTTCAATATGCGCCACCTCATCGATGGACTATCCGATGCGTTTGAGGTATTTTACTATGATTTACTCGGCTACGGAGCATCTGATAAATCGGAGGGCGACGTCTCCCTCGGTATACAAAACGAGGTATTGGCCTCGCTGATCGATCACTGGGGGATTGAATTTCCGATTGCGGTAGGGCACGATTTTGGCGGGGCAACGATTCTAAGAACCCACCTTCTCAATAAAAAAGACTTCAAGAAATTAGTGCTTATCGATCCGGTGGCTCTTTCGCACTGGGGGTCGCCCTTTTTCAGGCATGTTCACAAATACGAGGCTGCATTTGCAGGCATGCCGGATTATATTCACAAGGCAATCGTGGAAACGTACGTGAAGTCGGCCGCTTACCGGGAAATACCTCCCGACACCCTGGAGGGAATCCTGAGGCCGTGGACGACGCACGAAGGTAAGTCGGCTTTCTATCGACAGATCGCTCAATCAGATTCCAGGTTTACGGACGAGATCCAAGATTTGTATTCTTCCATACAAGTGCCAACCCTCATTTTATGGGGAGAAAAAGATGAATGGATATCCATTGAAAAAGGGAAACAACTGCACAAGCTGTTGCCTCATAGCCAACTTGAGATTATACCGCAATGCGGCCACCTGGTAATCGAAGAGGCGCCGGAACGGTTGATTGCCGCTATTAAAAAGGTATTTTTGATATGAAAAATGTATTTATCCTCCTGATTGGGGCTGCCTTCTCCATCGTATCCTGTATACCACAGTCGCCCATCGATCAGGCGGAATGGATTTTGGGGACCTGGGAGCAGAATTCTTCGAAAGGTATTGTGTACGAAACCTGGACGAAGAAAAGTGAGCACGAACTCGCGGGAACCAGCTACCGACTGAATGGCAATGACACGATTGTCTTGGAAACCGTGAGAATAGTGGAGCGGGGAGACAGTTTGTTCTACATCCCCACCGTAACCAATCAGAACGCCGGAAAGCCAACTTCCTTTTCGATGACGAAAATCTCCGATTCAGAAATGGTGTATGAAAATGCGGCGCATGACTTTCCGCAGGTTATTGCATACAGAAAAGTGGGCAGTGATTCTCTAGTTGCGTCAATTTCGGGAACAAGAGACGGAAAGGCTACTGAAAGAGGGTTTCCAATGAAGAAGAGCCGACATGATGCTTACGTTTGCAAACCCTGTAATTTATCCTGTGATGATCTGACCTTTTCGGAAGCGGGCACATGCCCGCATTGTGGTATGGAGTTGGTTGCACAACGTGACTTAATGCTCACCGAAGGAAGGATCAACACCGGATCGGGCTATTTTCAGGTAGAGGGGGGCGTTGGAAAGCAGGATAAGAAAATTTCGGTGTTCTACCACAAGCCAAAACGCTTCACGGCTGATTCCCGAATACTAATCGTGGTGCCCGGGGCCGGGAGGAATGCGGATAGCTATCGGGATGCCTGGATCGCCGAATCGGAAAAACACAACCTGCTCATTTTATCCCCCATGTATCCGGAAAGGGAATACGCTTTTGAAGAGTATCATCTCGGAGGGCTTCTCAAACGCTCCAATTTGGAATATGCGATAGAATATGTAGACAATACCAATTGGGTAAAGCTCGACGAGGATAGGTTTCAGGCCGAGATCAACCTGCGATCCGAAGAGTGGATTTTCAATGACTTTGATCGAATATTCGATCTAGTTGTCGAAGCACTAGGCTACAATCAGACGACCTACGATGCCTTTGGCCATTCGGCCGGCGGTCATATTTTGCACCGATTGGCAATGTTTGCCCCGCATTCTAAAGCCAACACAATCATTGCCGCCAATGCGAGCTTTTACACCATGCCAAGTATCGAATTCGATTTTCCTTTTGGACTGCAAAACGCCCCCGTTGCACCGGAATCCCTGGACACCGCGTTCAGCAGGCGGTTCGTTTTACTGTTGGGCGAATTGGATAATGAAAACGAATCCGGAGGGACGTTCCTTCGTTCCAAAAGCGCCGATAAGCAGGGGCTCCATCGATTAGCCAGGGGGATGGCCTTTTTCGAAAAAGCCCAAAAGGCGGCCGATCAATACGGTTTTGATTTCAATTGGGAACGAGTCATCGTACCCAACGTAGGGCACGACCATCGGTTGATGGGGGATGCAGCGGCCACCTATCTGTACGAGCAGAATGAATAGAAGAAGCTAGTTTTATTCACTAATTCAAATCCATAACAAAATGAAAAACCCAACATTCATCATGCTGCTGATTCTCGGACTGGGTAGTTTTGCCTGCGAAGAACCAGCCGCCACCGAAGACCAGGTAGTAGAAGCAGCCTTCGATGAGGCAACTGAAACAGCCGCCATTATGAAGGTGATCGAGGAGGAGACGGCTTGCTTCTTTGCCAGAGACTACAATTGCTGGAAGGAGCAATGGATAAATGAAGAATACGCTTTCATGGCCTGGAGTAATTCCGATGGGACCTACGAGGCCAGCGTGGGATGGGCTGCGGTAGACGCCACGGTCGGTAAGTACATCGCCGACAACCCGGAAGAAGAGGAGGGAAGTTCCCATCCGGATGTGAAGCGAAAGGGGATGCAAGTCAAATTCTTTGGCCCCGATGTCGCCCATTTAATGTGGGAGCAATACAACAGTAATCGAGCAGGAGATAAGTACCGAAAAAGCCAGGAAGTGAGACTCATGGAGCGGGTGGATGGCACCTGGAAGATTGTCAATATGTCGGCTTTTTGGAATTACGAAGATGCTATTCCAGCGGACAGCCTGATGATTTGAATATCCTTCCGGAAGCGGGGGGCCATCTAGCTGCTCGCTTCCGGAGATTATCTAACCAAATACCAGCTATGCGCTTTGCCTACACAATTATGTACGTTGAGGATGTTGCCGATGAAGCTGATTTTGAAAGAGCCGTGGAGGCGGGAGTAACTTAGTATTTTAGATTTTAGT
>CAZDET010000006.1:93992-110794 GCA_964504335.1 uncultured Saprospiraceae bacterium | reverse complement strand
TTAGTATTTTAGATTTTAGTGTTTTAGGATGCCACAAAATCAGGGTTTAAGGTCGTTTTGGGGATACTTATTTATTTGTTGTGCGGTAATTACCTTTGGCTTTCTGGTTTACTCCTTGGTGAATTTAAGTAAGTTGAATATACATTTGTTTCATCCACGGATAATTGTGGAGTTGGTGCTATTGCTTGTGTTTGTATTTCTTGGATTCTATTTTTTGCGCGCTTGATGTCGGTTTTAATTTGTAAATTACCTTATCTTTAGAGTGGTGTTTTAAACCAGTTCTCTGTGAAATAAAAAATATTGAACGGTGAAGAATCTAAAAATTGAGTTCAAGTGGGCCATCATCTTCGTGATTACTACCCTGATTTGGATGACGCTGGAAAAATTGGTGGGACTGCACGATGAGCACATTGCTCAACACCCCATTTATACCAACCTATTCGCCATTCCTGCCATCATCATGTATGTGCTAGCGCTCAGGGACAAGCGAAACAATTTTTACGAGGGCACCATGACCTACCAGCAAGGCTTCGTCACGGGATTGATCATGACGGTGATCATTGCAGTGTTGAGCCCTTTGGCACAGTACATAGTGTCGACCGTCATAACGCCGGAATATTTCCCGAACGCTATTCGGTATGCCGTGAATGAAGGCCTTCTTTCTCAGGAACAGGCGGAGGCGCAGTTTAATTTACAGAGCTATATGATTCAGGGGGTAATTGGTGCATTGATCATGGGAGTGCTGACATCCGCTATTGTGGCGCTGTTTGTCAGGAGGCGATCCACAATTGAAGGTGCTTGAGATCTCAAAGCAGGCTGCATTGAATCGCTGTCAATTATAATCCCCTCAAACAAACCCTAAAATTTACAATCAGTGGAAATGTACAGATATGCCTGCCTGTTGGTTTGTGTTTGGGGGATAGTTTACGGGGGGAAAGGTCAAGACAACGCCTTAGATGCTCTGGCGGAATCCTATCTCGCAAAATACGAGGTGCCAGGTATGGCGATTAGTGTGGTTAAGCCCGATACGATTTATTACGGGGTAGCGGGCGTGAAACGAATTGGAATACCGGATGAAATAGATCTATATTCCAAATTTCAGATATCCTCCAATACCAAGGCTATTACTGCTGCCATTGCCGCTACCTTAGTAGAGAGTGGTAAGATCG
This sequence comes from uncultured Saprospiraceae bacterium, assembly GCA_964504335.1. Classification (GTDB taxonomy): domain Bacteria; phylum Bacteroidota; class Bacteroidia; order Chitinophagales; family Saprospiraceae; genus CAZDET01. The sequence continues at coordinate 109,625 of CAZDET010000006.1, read as the reverse complement.
AGTGGCATTCAAGAATTGTAGACGTTATTCCATCGCTAGCAGGGGAAATCCGAAAGGAATACGCCAATGTTACTCTTGAGGCGCTTCTGTCGAATAGAGGAATGATCCGGCCCTTTGAGGAGAATACTAGTAAGGAATGGAGAAATATGCCAAAGTCCCTCGCATCATCGTCGAATCCAAAAATAGCGTTTTCCAAATATGCTTTAAATCTCGAACCAGTGGAAATGGGAGGTGAAAGTCACAGCTATTCGAATGGTGGGTTCATTATTGCGGGACTACTTCTGGAAAGGTGTTCCGGTAAATCTTGGGAACAGCTCGTGGATGCATTTACCGACCAATTCGGGGTAGAAGCATTCATTGGGTTTCCCAGCCAGGAATCCACCGCTGGAACCCATGGACATAAAAAGAAATCCGGGAAGTACAAACCTGTAACTCCGGATGAAGAAGAGGAGCTAGGATCCTTTTTTGCACCGGCAGGTAACCTCTCGGTTAGTATCCTGGAGCTTTCCAGGCTAATGGCACAACACCTACAGGGATTGATGGGAATGGACAATATACTGCGATCAACAACCTACGAGAAGCTGCACTATGGCCTCGAGGACTATGCCTTGGGATGGTACAATGGGAAAATAGGAGATACGGAACAGCAATTCAGTTATCACGGAGGAAGCCTGGGTACCTACTCATCAGCAATAATGATTAGTGCGGACCGGGAGGTTGCTATTCTGGTATTGATTAATTCGGATGATAAAAAGACCAGTGAGCTAAAAAATGAAATCAGGAAGAGGCTTTGGGAAATGTACGGCAATACCCAAAGCGGCGAATAGCACCTGGCCGGTCGAACAAACGGGATCAAATTGGTCATCTTGCAGGTTTGGCAAATACATCGAGAAAAAAGGATAAAATGAAGTCGGCGCATTATTTGCTTGTGGTCCTGTTTTTTCTGTCCTGTACCAACCGGCAACCCGAAAGGGAATCCTCCGGCGGTGCAGTTCAGCAGGTCGTCTCCAGTACATCAATTGTCGTGTTAGGAACGGTGCAGGATGGTGGCTCTCCGCACATTGGGTGCCGGAGGAATTGTTGCTCAACGCTGTTCGATCATCCGGATCCAAGTAGGCAGGTAGTGGCTTTGGGGTTGTTAGACATAGAGAATCGGAAGAAATATCTGTTCGAAGCGACCCCCGATCTGCCCAGTCAGATGAAGCAACTGACAAGTTTCGGCAATGGACTTGGACCTGGTCGTGAACCAGTAGACGGTATCTTCCTGACACATGCCCACATCGGGCACTACACGGGGCTGATGTACCTTGGAAAGGAGGCAATGGATGCGAAAAAGGTACCGGTGTATGCGATGCCCCGGATGAAATCCTTCTTAGAGACCAACGGCCCCTGGAGTCAGCTCGTGGCACGAGAGAATATCGAATTGATTCCTATTGAGGAAAATCGGGCAATTTCCTTAAGTGAACGCTTGAAGGTCACACCTCTGCGCGTCCCGCACCGGGATGAATACTCAGAAACGGTCGGCTATCTGATTGAAGGCCCGAGCAAGCGAGCCCTATTCATTCCCGATATTGACAAATGGTCAAAATGGGAGAGAGACATCGTGGAGGAAGTCCGAAAGGTTGATTATGCGTTTTTGGATGCAACTTTTTACAGCGGTGAGGAGCTGAACACCCGGGATATTTCCGAGATACCCCATCCATTGATTACGGAAAGCATGGATCAGTTTTCGGAACTTAGTGAGGCGGACAAACAAAAAGTCATATTTATTCACTTCAACCATACCAACCCTGTTTTGGATGAAGACACGGAGGAGACTAATATCGTATCTCGAAAAGGATTTAGAATAGCACGTCGAGGAGCTATTTTTGAATTGTAGATTCAATCATTATCTATGAAGATCATTGGACGGATAAGCCTATTCCTTTTAGTCGGTTTAATTAGCTGTCAATCGACCACCGATCAGACGGCCAGCAATAATTCGAAACCCTCGATGGATTCGGATTATACGGAAGATGCCATCCGGATTGATGCTTCGGGAGCTGTGCTCCAGGGGAGATCGGCCCTTGCTGAAGCAGAGCCACTACTTGCGGATACCCTTTCCCCGATTTTCACGGTTGTCGCTAACGAAGAAGGCACCTACGATTACGAAATAGGCACCTTCGAGGAGCTGAATGGGACGCAATATCATTACTTGGGCATTTGGAAGCGTTCGCCGGAAGGCCGGCAGCGAGCATTCGAATTTGTGTCTCCGTCACGAGCTGCCGATACCAGCCTGACAGAGATTCATCAAAGGAGGGAAGCGTGGATGGAGCTGTGCAACAATCACGATGTATCCAACCTGGTAGAGCAATTGTACACTGAATCGGCGATTTACTACAACCACAAGCCGTTGGTTATTGGAAGGGATGATATAATCAAAGAATACCAGTATATGAGTAGGGAGGAGTATCAATTATCCCTTGAACCCATCCACATTGAAGTAGTGTCGGACGATATGATTTTTGAGATTGGGCAATGTGCGGGAAGCTACAACGGCAAATATCTATTCGTTTGGAAAAAAGATGAGGATGGGGTATGGAGGGTGTTTATGGATTCGAATATTTGAGTTGCGTATCTAGGGTCAAAATGGTCGAGAGTCGATTTGAATCAATATAAAATTTAACACCAGTGAAATTGCTTCTTGTGGTAATGATCTTTGCTCTGGCCAGCTGTAGATCTTCCGAGCAGCCGGGACAGGTAGATAACTCCGGGAATCAGGAGGTACAAAGCGTTTTGGACAAGCTGGTGGAGACAAACGAAATTCCGGGGATTAACCTTTCTTTCATTAGAGCGGATGGCAGGCAGTTCAATGTTTCATCCGGATTTGAACAGGTAGATTCCCAAACGCAATTAACGGCCTCTCACGTCATGTTATCCGGCAGCATTGGAAAGACGTACGTGGCGGCCGTTATCATGCAACTCGTGGACGAGCAACAACTGCGTTTGGACGATCCGGTTGTAGCGCATTTGCCTGATTATCGGTGGTTGAGCAGAGTGCCCAACATCGAGCGGATAACCCTACGGATGTTGCTCAGACATACGAGCGGTTTGCCGAGGTGGGTTATGAAACCAGCCGTTTGGGAAGTGTTGCACGAACAGCCCGATAAAGTCTGGAGCTACGAGGATCGATTGGCATTTGTGTTCGACGACGATCCCGTACACGAGCCGGGGGCGGATTGGGCGTATTCGGATACGAATTACTTGCTGCTCGGAATGGTGATTGAGGCTATTCAAAAGGAAGGATATTACGATGTGCTCAAGTCCAGGATACTTTCTCCGTATCAACTGACAGAAACAATTCCCTCTATCCGGCGAGACCTTCCAAATCTAGCGATGGGATATTCTAAACTACCCGAATCGTTTCACATTCCTGAAGAAGTGGTTGCTTCGGAAGATCGGTACGTATTCAATCCTCAGGTAGAATGGACGGGTGGGGGGCTGGCTTCTACTACATCTGATCTGGCAAAATGGTGTAAACTCTATTACGCTGGAGAGCTTTTCAGCGACAGTCTTCGGATGAAAACCAGGGAAGTGAGCCCCGTTGGGAAGGAAGTGATTTCGGATATGCACTCGTACGGGATGGGGACGTTCGTTTACAATACGAAGCACGGGGTTGCCTACGGGCACTCCGGGTTCATGCCGGGGTATAATTCTATTTTTGCATATTATCCTGAAAATGAACTGGCGGTAGCGGTTCAGGTCAATTGTGATTATGCCGCCAGAAATATGAGTTTAGTGGACTATTTGAATGAAATAGTAACCGTACTCTTGTGATCAAATCAGGAAAGTAAATGGACTTGCAGCCAGTACTCGAAGACGATCTGCTATTGCTAAGACCCTTGCGAGAGCATGATTTGAACCCCCTTTACGAAGTGGCGAAGGACCCTTTGATTTGGGAGCAGCATCCTAATTCGGATCGATACAAGAAAACCGTTTTTGCCACCTTTTTTCAGGATTCGTTGAAATCGAAGGGCGCATTAGTGATCATCGATAAAGCAACCGCCGAAATAATTGGCAGCACTAGGTTTAAACTGATCTCGGGGGTTGATTATGCGATAGAAATCGGCTGGACGTTTTTAGCGAGGAATTATTGGGGCGGCCGTGTCAATCGGGCAATGAAGCAATTAATGATTGATCATGCTTTCCAATCGATGGAGGAGGTTATTTTTTACATACACGAGCAAAATGTTCGATCGCAGAAAGCAGTGGAAAAGATCGGAGGTATTCGGATAACGGACACGGCCTATGGTTATATATTAAAAAATAATTGGGATGATTGGACTTATCGCATACGTAAATCTGATTGGATCAAAGCCTAAAATGCATTTAATAAGGCTGATTGGTGGGGTGTTATGTACCGTCTTGATGATGGTTGCTTGCCAAGGGCAGAGTAGTTTGGATTCCTCCGGTTCGGGAGAATGGGAAATGGACCCATCTACCCCATCCCAAGATTCCCTCGATAGCTGGTGCACTACCGAGTTGGGGCACCTTACCCGGTTGTCGGTGTCGGGAGAGGCTTCCACTGACTGTGCAGTCTACCACCTCAACGGGGAGCCATTTACCGGATGGGCATGCGAGGTGCTGGCGGAAAATTCCCACAAATTCAGATACGAGCGATTTGAGTCGGGACGGCGGATATGGCGAATCGGATACTACGACAATGGGCAAATAGATGCGGATTTTCGGATGCGCGATTGTCAAAATTACGGACCGAGCAGGATGTGGCTATCTGATGGAGGAATGTATATCGATGAATTTTATTCCAAACCCGGAATAAAGCATGGTATCCACCGGCGCTGGCATGGCAACGGAGTACTAGCCAGAGAGGTGAAATATCAAAACGGCCTGCTCGTATATGAAAAGCAGTTTGATCAGGAGGGGAATTTACTTGATAAAACGGGAAACAGGTGGAAATGAGAACTTCCGGTCTCGGATTGTTTCAGGTGATCCTTGGTGTTTTTTCAATCTTTTACTTTGAGCAGGAGGAAGAACTGTCCAATTGGCAAGAAATATTGCAAGAAGGCCACGTTAAGCCTTTGCAATGGCTCGTATACTACAACGACATAACGGCGCTGCGCGCAGTGCTGGAAAATGAGGGTAACCTCGATAGTATTAATATCCACGGCAATTATCTGCCCGAATAACATGGAGGAGCCGTTTCGCTATATTCCCATTCCCACCTCTCGAATTGCCACTTTCGATGTTAACGCGATCGGACAAGGCCGACACCACGTTAGCGCCCTGTTGGAGTTTGATGTGACGGATAGTCGAATAAAGCTAAAGGAAATCAACAAGGCGGGTAAACGGGTGTCTTTTACGGCCTGGTTAGTAAGCGTTATTGGGCGGACCTTGTCACACCATCCGGATGCGGCTTCATTTTTGTATAGTAAACGGCGGCTCATCACGTTTCGGGATATTAATATCACGATCGTCGTGGAGAAAGCGGTCGCCGGCAAGAAAGTTCCGATCCCCTTGCTTATTGAGCGGACCCACGAAAAGAGTGCGGAGGAAATAACTGCGGAAATTGAACGAGCCAAAGGGGAGCCTTTTTCGCCAGAAGGCGTTGTGCTACACCGGCGCGCCTTCTCTTATGAGCGGTTTTATTATCGATTGCCCGGAATGTTGAGAAGGGCAATCTGGAGATTTTTGCTCCGGCATCCAAAGATTGCTTATAAAAAAATGGGAAATGCCCTGGTTACTTCGATTGGCATGATGGGAGCCATCAATGGGTGGTTTGTACATAGCTCTTTGCATCCCATCTCATTTGGGGTGGGAGCTATCATTAAAAAGCCGGTCGTAGTGGAGGATGATATTCAAATAAGAGAGATATTGAATGTAACTATCCTGTTCGATCACAATGTTATAGACGGGGCTCCAATGGTTCGGTTTGTTAATGAATTATCGGAGGCTATTCGAACTGGAGATGGGCTGTGACCCTATGAGGAATGGATCGGAGATGTAGACGGTTTGAGGGATCGACGAAGCAAGGAGCTGTTGGTGTCAAATTAGTACTAAACCGAATATAGAAGCATTATGTCTTCAGCCAAAGATACCATGCAGGTCCGATTTGAGGAATCTGCTGACGGAGCCTTGTTCTTTAATTTCTTGGTTCTCTGACAATTTTCGTGGTTATATCGACACAAATCCTCTGCCTTCAATCCTTTTAGGCCATCAGTTTTGTGTCGACCACAAAAATTGTCAAAGAAGGAATTTCTTTTTGAAATTGAAAAAACATCGGGTGCCAAACTTTTCGAAGTATAGGAAAGGAGGTAATTGGCCCGAACATTTAGAGGAGAAGTTAGATGCGATGTCGAAAGGTATAAACAAGTTGTTTTCATAATGACCACCTGGCTCCAACCAACGACTCTGAGCGGAAGGATTGTAACATTAATTCCGCTGGATTTATCCCATCGCGAGGAATTGCTACAGGCCGCCGCCGATGGGAAGTTATGGGAGATGTGGTACACCTCTGTGCCTTCTGCAGATACAATTGATACCTACCTCCACATTGCGCTGGAGCAACGCGACCAAGGGACAGCCTTGCCCTTCGTGGTTGTTCACAAAGCCACTAATACCATTATTGGCTCCACGCGCTATTGCAATGCCGAACGGGTAAACAGACGCCTGGAAATTGGCTATACCTGGTACGCCAAGTCGTTTCAGCGCACTGGGGTCAATACGGAATGTAAGTACTTGTTGTTGCAACATGCATTCGATCAGCTCCAAACCATTGCCGTCGAATTCAGAACGCACTGGCACAATTTCCAGTCGCGAACTGCCATACTGCGACTCGGTGCGAAACAGGATGGCGTTCTTCGGAATCACCTGATCGATAGAGAGGGATGTATGCGGGATACCGTAGTATTTTCGATTATCCAATCGGAGTGGAATACGGTGAGGAGATCGCTGGAATATCGAATGGAATGAGTGTGGGTGTGGGAAAATTAACGGAATTACGATGATAGGCGAAATTGTAAAATTACGCAGAGCACTACATCACTACCCTGACCTATCGGGGCAGGAGGGGGCTACTGCCGATCGGATAAAAGACTTTATCCTGGAACATCATCCAACGAGGATGATTGAGGAATTGGGCGGACATGGCCTGGCGGCTATTTACGAATTTGGTGCGGAGGGGCCAACGATCGTGATTCGTTGTGAATTAGATGCCTTGCCGATATTCGAACCCAACCCAATAGAACACCGGTCGGTGTATGCGGGCGTCTCGCACAAGTGCGGGCACGACGGACATATGGCTATGGTGGCGGGGCTTATATTTTGGATCAGAGAGCAATCGTTTTCATCGGGAAAAATCGTCCTCTTGTTTCAGCCTGAAGAAGAAACTGGTAAGGGTGCTTTTAAAGTGTTCCAAGACGAGCGATTCACCAACTTACAACCCGATTTTGTATTTGCGCTCCACAACCTGCCTGGGGAGCCGATGCATACGGTTATTACCAGAGCGGGGACCTTTTCGGCTTCGGTTCAAAGCTTGATTATCAGGCTGACTGGAAAAAAGGCCCACGCGTCCGAGCCGGAAAAAGGGATCAATCCCGCGATTGCGTTGGCTGAAATAGTCGCCCGCTTCGCAGCTTTGGGGAACGATGATCCGAAGAGTGTCGATTTTCGGGTGATCACCCCTATTTATATCTCCATGGGGGAACCATCCTACGGTATTGCACCCGAGCGGGGGGAGGTTCACTACACAGTGCGAACCTGGAATGAAGCGAAAATGAAGGTCTTAGAACAAGAACTTTTGGACATTGTAGCGGAAGTTTGTGCAGCCCAGCGATTATCGGTAGATACTGAATGGTTGGAGTATTTTCCTCCTACCACCAATGATGCGGAGTGCTGTAGAATCATTGAGCAAGTGGCCCAGGCCAATGGTTACCTTCTAAAAGAGCAAAGTGATCCGTTGCGTTTCGGAGAGGATTTTGGATGGTTTTCCCGATCCTTTCGATCGGCCATTTTCGGTCTGGGCGCCGGCGTTGATACCCCCGCGTTGCACCATGCCGATTACGATTTTCCGGACGTGCTGCTCGAGACGGGGATGAATATGTTTAAAGGAATTATCTCCCGGCTGATGCAATGAATCTATCTGGGGATTATAAAAATTGAATGAAACACATGGATGCCTTCCCAATTTTGTATACGGCTAATTTACAATTGCGCAAAATTCAGATTGAAGACGTTCCTGCACTAGTCCAATATGCAAACAATAAGAAGATTTCCGATCACATCGTCAACATTCCGCATCCCTACCGGGAGCCGGATGCGGTTTTTCGAATCCGATACGTAGTGGAGGGGTTCAAGAGAAAGGCGCGCTATTGTTTTACCATTGTTCTGAAGGAGCGTGCGGAACTGATCGGAGAGGCTAGTCTGCACCTCGAAAACGATGGAGCAAGCGCGCAACTGGGCTACTGGATTGGGGAGCCTTTTTGGAATAAAGGGTTTGCTACAGAAGCGGTGGGTGCCCTGCTTGCGTTTGGGTTTGAGCAAGTAAACCTTCAAAAGGTATTGGCCTCTACTTATGAGAATAACCTGGCCTCCGAAAAAGTGATGCTGAAAAATGGAATGAAACAAATAGGAGTTAGTAGAAGTATGCTCCACTTTGAGCTTACGAAGGACGTCTACGAAAACCAGCGTATTTTGAAATAGCGTAACTTTCGTCAAACAACCATCAGAACCTTATGAGTCTGACACAGCAACTAGCCACTTTTGTGCGGCAACTGCATTTCGGCGATAACTGGACTTCTTCCAGCCTCCAGGAAAAGCTTAAGGACGTAGATTGGGAGCAGGCTACCACAAAAGTGGATTCGCTTAATACCATTGCGGCACTTACGTTTCACATGAGCTACTACGTAGAGGGATTGGCCGATGTATTGGAAGGGGGCCCATTGGTGATCAGAGACAAGTTTAGCTGGGATCAACCTCCCATTGAGTCGGAGGAAGACTGGGAGGTCTTGAAAGAAAAAGCGTTTTCCGGTGCCGAGCGCTTTGCCAGCTTGATCGAACAAATGCCCGAAGAACGGCTCTGGGAGGATTTTTGGGAGAATAAGTACGGAAATTACTACCGCAATATTCACGCAAACATCGAGCATAGCCATTACCACCTGGGGCAGATTGCATTGATTAAAAAATTGCTGGCGGCAAAAGCGGGATAAGAATATCGCACTTCAAATTCCTCGAATTAACCATGTGAGTAACCAAAGACCAAGGTCGATAGGTACGAGGCAAATGCCGAATTCGAGTAGAGTGATAGACTAACTATCAGATCCCTGTGCCGGCGTAGCCGCTGGCTTGGTATTCAGCAGGTTCTTGCCGACGAGTTCCCACGACAGGATGTTGGAGGCGGCTCCCCATCCGAACAGCACGAGGTAGTCGTAAATGCCATCTTCGCCGAACGTACTGCTACCATCCTGAAAGTAAATTTCTTGGAGGCCCCACAGTAAAACGAGGGCCAGTAAGATGGCATAGCTGACGGGCCGTACAATGTAAAACAGGACTTTTGAGCGATTGGTGAGAAAGGCCAATACCCGCCGCCACCATTCGGGCTGCGTAGGTCTTTCTGCAGTGGGCGCCGGCGGTGTTGGATCGGGAGCCGACTTATCAAAGGTAAGAGAGCGCTTTTTGGTGCCCAGGGAAGCCGTGAGGATGTCGTTTAATTCTTCGATGCGTTCATTTCCGGTATCGGTATCTCCCTCCACGAACGCATTGATCGCGTTATTCAAAATTTGGTAGGCCCTATCGATTTCATCCGGACTGGAGACAGCGTTTTCGATTTTTTGGTAGATCATTTCCGCTTCGCGGATTTTTGTAATTTTTTCCTTGATTGCCTCTACGCTTTCCTGCCATTTCGGCAACTCTTCGGCGGATAGATCATCGATGGAGGACTCCAGTTTTTCGACTTCCAGACGTAGTTGTTGGCGGGCCAGGGTACTGCTAAGGGTTTGAATTTTGGCCGAAACCCCAAAAAGTTGCTGCATGGCATCTACCTGAGTCTTGTTGCGCTCCAGGCTCCGCGTTAAAAAGCCGACGATTACGCCCAGGAGGATGGCCACGATGGGCCAGAAAATGCCATCGCGCACGTAGAGGTGGAGGCTCCGGACGAGTGGCTCGCGTCGGTTATCCAGGTAGACGGCCACATTTCCGGTATACTTATCCGCACTCAGGGAAGGAAGCGCATCCAGTGGCAGGTTTAAAGGAGTGCGGGAGTTGCCTTGTAGGGTGAGGGTGTTTGGCCAATCGCCGCGCAGACTATCCCAGGTAATCACTGCTCCGGTGCCTTCGCCTTGAAGCAACAAAGCGATGCGCTGTACTTGCACCTGAGCTTCTCCCTGGTTTTGCAGCTCCAGTGCTCGGGTGCGGGGCCGCAGTTTGGGCGGCAATAATCTACTTTTTCCGCTAGCCGGATTGACCATTTGCACATCCAGGGTTTGGTCGCTGCCAGACAGCACTACCTGATCGGCGGTGGTTAAATTGATGACTGTCGAAATCCGCTGGGTAGGGCAATCACTTCCGGTAGAGGTAAGTTCCAAGGTACCAAGGAAACTGCCGGAGCGATCGAATCCCTGTATTTCCAGGTCGATGGTTTGGGCGACCCCTGCGCCGAGGGCCACCGGTGCAGTAATAATTTGTATGTCGGTGTTTTGCAGTTTGTTATTTGTCAGGCCATCCCGAAGATTCGCCAACCTAAAAGTAACAGTTGTATTCGAATCGGCTGATAACGCAAGCGGAGTGGTGTAAATCGCATCGGTTTCGAAGGTTCCCTGGAAGGACAGCGCCGTGAGGGAATCTACCTGAATACACTGGCTGCTGGCGGAATGGACGGCAAATACCAGCAGGAGGATGCAGCCTTTTCGCAGCAGCCCGCTTAGGATATTTATAAGGAATGGGTTCATGAATACGAGTTTGGGTAGGCTATGCCAAATTGGGTTAATGCGCTACAATATATTGATTCCTTGCTTAATACAGAGGTATTGCACCTCGGTTATCTGATTCGAGTCGATTCATTTAAGGGAGATAGTTAATTCACTACCCGGAAAATTGACTAGATTAATCGCTGAAAACCAATCTTATCCATTCAAGGTAATTATTCAATGGCTATTTGGGGCAAAGCAATAATTTTATTTCAGGTATGTGCAGTATTGATTACTCAGGCGCAGTCTACATCAGCCGTTAGTGGATTGGAGCAGTCGGTTGAAGTCTATCGCGATCCCTACGGCATCAATCACATCTATGCCAACAACGAGCACGATTTGTTTTTCGCCCAGGGCTATTGTGCTGCGAAGGATCGGCTGTTTCAGTTTGAAGTGTGGCGTCGGCAAGCCACCGGCACGGTGGCAGAAATGCTTGGCCCCCGTGAATTGCAACGAGATGTCGGAACCCGGCTATTTCAGTTCCGGGGCGATATGGACGCAGAGATGAATTACTACCATCCGCGCGGAAAGTTGATTATTGAATCGTACGTGGAAGGAGTGAATGCCTACATCGAGGAGGTATTGCAGGATACTTCGCTACTACCGTTAGAATTTAAATTACTGGATATCCTGCCGCAGGCCTGGACGCCGGAAGTTGTCATTTCGCGGCACCAGGGATTACTTGGAAATATTGGCCTGGAATTGGATATCTCCCGATTGGTGGTGCTACTTGGTCCGGAAAGAGTGCGGGAAATTTCCTGGTTTCATCCGAAAGATCCGATTTTGGATTTGGACCCACGGATCGATACGGCATCGCTTTTCGAGGATGTTCTTGCAGTGTACGATGCCTACCGGCAGCCCGTACGCTTTCGCCCGGAAGACATTGTGGCGACGGCCCGGGAGGAGGCCGAACGATTCCGCTACCTGGCCGCAGAATGGGAACGATCTTACGGGGATTGGCGGGAATCGGAGTTATTTGATATAGGGAGTAACAACTGGGTAGTGGACGGGAGCCGAACGCAGAGCGGTTATCCGATTATGGCTAACGACCCCCACCGGACGCTGGCCGTCCCGTCGTTGCGGTATTTGGTGCATTTGGTGGCACCCGGCTGGAATGTCATTGGAGGCGGAGAACCGGAAATACCGGGAATATCGATTGGCCATAATGAATTCGGAGCCTGGGGGCTGACCGTATTTCGCACCGATGCGGAAGACCTCTACTTTTACGAATTGAATCCGGACAATCCTAACGAGTACCGGTATCAGGGAGCTTGGGAGGAGATGGAACTGGTGGAAGACCGCATTCCGGTGAAGGGACAGCCCGACTACACCGTAACGCATCGCTACTCTCGGCACGGGCCGGTGGTGTATCGGGATACGATTCGACATGTTGCCTACGCCGTTCGTTGTGGATGGCTGGAGATTGGTGGGTCGCCCTATCTGGCGAGTTTACGCATGGATCAGGCTACCAATTGGGACGAATTTAAGGAAGCTTGCAGGTACAGTCACATTCCGGGCGAAAACATGGTGTGGGCGGATCGCAAGGGCGACATCGGCTGGCAGGCAGTGGGAATCGCCCCGGTGCGGCGAGATTTTAGCGGGCTGGTAGCCGTGCCGGGAGATGGTTCGTACGAGTGGGATGGATATTTACCAATCGATCAGAAACCGTCGTTGCACAACCCGGCTTCGGGCATGATCATCACAGCCAATGAAAACGTGACGCCCCCGGAGTACGGTCGCTGGGATGCCATCGGTTATTCCTGGGCCGATCCCTACCGCGGTGACCGGCTGGCGGAACTGCTGGACAACGGCCAAAAGCACAGTATGGCTGATATGATGCGGTATCAGGTCGATTATTTATCGATTCCCGCCCGGCAGCTTGTCCCACTATTGCGTCACATTGAGCCGATAGATGCACAGTCGACGCGTGCGCGAGATAGCCTGTTGCGGTGGGATTTCCGCATGGAAGCCACCTCTATCGCTGCTGCTATCTTTGCAGAATGGCAAGCCGGGTTGCGAAGCCGCTTTGAAAAGGAGGAGGTACCCGCTCGGGCCCGCCCTTACTTCAGCCCCCAACTAAAAAAGGTGATTGATTGGCTACTCTTTCCGGGAGCTGGTTTCGGGGCGCAGCCTATGCAAGCCCGAGATCGCATACTCGCGGAGGAATTGGCAGGAGCCTGTGAGCGGTTGCAGGGACGATTGGGTAACTTTGAAAAATGGCAATATGGGCAGGTGGCCAATAAGCATGTGGAAATGGAACACCCGCTGGCTAGAGCAGTCAACGATCGCACTCGCCGGCAGTTGAACGTGGGGCCGCATCCCAGAGGGGGATATGGGTATACCGTAGGAAGTACAAGCAATAGCCTCAACCAACGCTCGGGGGCCTCTTTCCGGATAATCGTGGACACAGAAAGCTGGGACCATGCCGTTGGGATGAACGCACCGGGGCAATCGGGTGATCCGGCCAGTCCGTTTTACGCCAATCTATTCGAGCTATGGGCCACCGACCGGTTTTTTCCACTGTTTTTTCGAAAGGAAACGGTGGAAAGCGTGGCAGTGGAGGCGTGGCAGTTGAAGGGGGAGGAGTGAGGAATGGCCTGGTGGTGCTTTGGTGCTTTTGGTACTTTGGTCTGGTGGCTTCCTTCCTTTTTGGTGACGGATGAATAGTTAGCGTATGGATTCTGAGTAGATGCGGGGGGGTATTTGAAATCCCTTTTTAAAAGGCTGGACGTGGGAAGGGCGTTTCGGGATCACCATCTGATGGAGGCTAGTTGGGGCCCCATGACCGATTGTAGTAATTCTTTGGTCAGCGGTTTTTCCCAAATGCCGATGGCATCGGAGTAGGCCTTGATTAGCCGTTGGTGCGGAGCTCGTACGTCATTGGAAAGAATCATCACCTTCGGCCGTTTGTCAGTGGGGTAGCGTTGCTGACTTAAGTGATCCAGAAATTTCCAGCCGTTCATGCCCGGCATCTGAATATCGAGCAGGATTAATTCCGGTGGATGATTGCGCCATTGGCGCAGCACGGAAATTCCTTCTTCGCAAGTGTGGACAGCAAGAATCTGCTGAACAAACTGTGCTTCTTCGAGCAGCAGCCGGTGCAAATGGGCCGTAGGCGGATCATCTTCAATGACGAGAGCACGCTTAAGTACCATAAGGGTGACAATTGGAATATTTCAAATCGTGGTTTAAATAACGCTTTCGGCCGGTGTTCGTGTCCAGCGAGCAAAAAGCCGACAACAATAAGTAGGGAGTTACTATAGAAATACGACCCGGGGAAATTCGTGATGTTTAATCAGCTTGCGCTGGTAATAGCTGCTTCCGTTCATTAGGAACAGTTAGGTCGTAAACAAAGGAGTGTTGAGTTATTGATAGCTAAGCGACTAGATGTATAAGGCAAATATAATGTTTTGTTGACAAAGTAGAAAATTCTCTATCTGATAAGCAGTCCCTTACAACAGGGCTTCCACTCGTTCGATTCGAACGGGCTGACCCCACATTCGGAAAGAAGCGGTATCGAGGGAGCGCACTTTTACTCTGGCCCGACGCCCTTCTTGCTGAAGGTTGGCGGGGAGGATTTCCGGTTCGTATTGATTGCCGGCATCGTCGACGAGCCCCCAGAAGCCACCTTCCAGTTCGATATGTTTAACGGTTACGGTCAATGTCTTTGCCATGCGTATCAGTTTGGGAGGGGACGGTTTGTGGAAGAAGTTGTTCTATTGTAGTATTTAAATGACTAATGAGCCGGGTTTGTTGGCGAAGGTTTTGCTTCAGTTCCCGGATTTCTTCCCGGAGGTAGTTGGAGATATTCTGAGGAGAGGGAAGAAAAGGGCTGATTTTTGCCCGAACGTACCAGACTTCCCGCAGGTCGCTTAAGTTGATCCGATACGGAGTGTAGAAGTTGTTGTCGGAAAATAATTCGATTTGCTTATCGGAGGCGAGGAAATTGTGCACGCGTTTTACGACTACATCCGACTGCGAGACAAGTACGTAGACGTAATTATCTTTCATGCCGGATTCCCACAGGCCGGGCTCCAGAAAGCTGCAAATGACTTTATCTCCTTCGAACAGTGTGGGTTCCATGCTATCGCCGGAGACATCGAATGCCCGATGGGTGCCTACATTGTACTTATAGTCGGGCAGGGAGAAGGTCGGCAGGTCTTGAATAAAGGTAGGATCGGATAATTCGGAGGCGTAGCCTGCCTGAGCCGGCAACGGCACGTGTACGATGCGCTCCGATTCCTGAATGTCGGTGACAATCGTCAGGATGCGGAAGCTTTGGTGGTCTTCTTCGGTCATAAACATTGGCCCTTCGCCCGTCATGATGAAGACCGGATTGATTTTGTATTTCTCGACGGCTTTTCGGAGTAGTTCGATGGTGACATCGCGGCGGCCTTTCAGGATTTCGCTCAGGCTTTGGGGCAGGTAATCGAGGGATAGGGCAAACTGACGGGAGGAGCGCACGCGCTTATCCTCTTTGAGTTTGTCGTGGCATTTGATAAATCGCTGAGTGACGATACTATTCATTAGCTGTAGCCCTTAATTCCTGCCAGCGAGGAAATGTCTGAAAATGGGTGGAGGCTAAAGATAGCAGAATAGTAACAATAATTCAGCGATAGAACGGGCGGCTTACATTTTTTTGCGAATAGTTTTGCCAATGTGCCAATGTGCCAAT
>CAZDET010000006.1:26534-93892 GCA_964504335.1 uncultured Saprospiraceae bacterium | reverse complement strand
TGCCAATGTGCCAATGTGCCAATTTTCTAATTCGGCACATTGACATATTGCTATACGGAGGATTTAGGAGAAGCTGTTAATGATCGCCACGAAATCCTTGGCGTTCAGAGAAGCGCCGCCGACGAGGGCTCCATCTACATCGGGCTGAGCGAAGAGCTCTTTGGCATTGGCGGGTTTGACGCTGCCGCCGTAGAGGATGGTAGTTTGCTCAGCGAGGTCCGAATTGTATTTTTTGGTAATTAATTGCCGCAGATGAGCATGCATTTCCTGAGTTTGCTCGGGGGTGGCGGTATTGCCGGTGCCGATGGCCCAGATGGGTTCGTAGGCGACGGTACAACGGCTGAATTGCTCCGCGGAGAGGTCGAAGAGGGCGGTTTCGATTTGTTCGGCCACCAGTTGGAGGTGTTCACCGGCATCGCGCACCTCAACGCGTTCGCCGCAGCAGTAGATGGGGTGCATGCCATTTTCCAGTACGCGCTTGATTTTTTGGTACACCAGATCGTCGGTTTCCTGGAAGTAGGTGCGACGTTCGGAGTGGCCCACGATTACATATTCGGTACCGACGGAGCGGAGCATAGCCGCGGATATTTCTCCGGTGTAGGCCCCCTTCTCCTCCTGGTGCACATTTTGAGCGGCGAGGTGGAGGTTGTTGATATCTCTAATTACGCTGGAAATTGATTTGAGGTGGATGAAAGGCGTGCCGAAAACGACTTTCACTTTGGTTGGTTGAAGTAATTCGACAATTTCCTGGGCGAGCTCCCGACCTTCCGAGTAGGTGGTATGCATTTTCCAATTGCCGGCAACCATGAGGCGGTCTGTATTCATATCGAACGAGGTATTTGAGTTATTTTGATTTCAGTTGGCGGCGTCGGGCAGCCCGTGCTTCCGCTGCCAGGGCGATGCCGATTCCACCTATCAGCATGAGCAGATTCCAGTACCAGGCCAATGGTGCCCGATCTGCCTCCAAATAATACACATCTTTGGGGATATCGTATCCTTGCTCACTCAATCGATCAGACGTATTTTTCAGTTTGTTGGGAGCGCGCACCAATCCGCGAATGGTACCGGTACCGAGGGGAATGCGGATTGAATCCCTTCCTTCCTGAACTTCGGGAGAAACTTTGTTCCAGGCAAGCAGGGCGGGCCGAATTCGCTTTCCCTGTTCCAGGTCGGCTCGTTCCGCTTCGCTAATCAACGGGAAGATGACAATATCTCGATCGGTCGGGTGTATAGCCGGCCCCACGACGAAGTCGCCCGGAGAATGGGCAGAGTCAATGGATACGTAATCGGCATCGCCCAAGCCGGTGGTGCGGAGGGTATCGATGGTAAAATGCCGCAGTTTGTGGGTGCCGAATAATTGCGACAGTAGTCCATTGCAGCCTCCGATCATCAGTACGATACCGGAGGCGATGATCAGGTATCTCAACCACATATCGTTCCCCTTTGTCGATTTGCGTGTAAATGTAGAAGCTTTTTGGTGTTCGCGGGGGCAATTCCATCCGTTATCCGAGATTTATCCCGATGGCAGTAAATTGAAAGGGAGGGCATTCAACAAATTAATTGTATGTACGTTTAATTTACATACATCAATTAAATCAACCACACATCATGACCAACCTAGATCGTGCCAAAGAGATTTACAGCATGCTCGGCCAAGGGCAATTGTTGGAGGCATTCGACAAGTACTACCACCCGGAAGTAGTGATGACTGAACCCCGCGGTACTCGTACAGGCAAAGCCGAATGCCGCGCCTACGAGGAGCAATTCCTCGACAACGTACAGGAGTTCCACAACCTGGAGATTCGGGCAATCGGAGAGGATCCCGAAAACCACACTACATTTGTGGAATCGATGATGGACGTGACGTTCAAGGATGGCAACCGTGTTCAGATGGAACAGGTGGCACGCCAGCAGTGGGAAGACGGCCACATCAAGCACGAGCGGTTTTACTACAACAACTAGTAGCAGCCGAACCGATTAGATCGAAAGAAGGGCAGACGAGCACATCGTTTGCCCTTCTTTTTTGGGACTTTCGTCTCGAACATTCCGGCAACCGCCTATGTATCATCGAAAAAAGCCATGTTCAATTTTTCAGGAAAAAAGGTCGTCATCACAGGTGGCTCCGGAGGAATTGGAGCCGAGACCGCTCGACAATTCCTTGAAGCGGGAGCAGAAGTATTACTCGTCGACATTAACGAAAGCGATCTTGCACAGACGAAAAACCGCTTGAATAGCGATCGGCTACACACCTACACGGCCGATGTATCGAAGTCGGATCAGGTACAAGCGTTCGTCCAGTATGCCGTTGACCAAATGGGGGGGATTGACGTATTTTTCAACAATGCGGGCATTGAAGGGATGGTTACCTCCATTGTGGACTACCCCGAAGACATGTTTCACAAAGTACTTGCCGTCAATGTACTTGGCGTTTGGTATGGCTTGAAGTACGTCATGCCCGTAATGAAAGAGAAAGGAGGGAGCATTATCATCACCTCTTCCGTCGCTGGCCAGTGGGGTTGGGCAAACTTGAGCGCCTACGTGACCAGCAAACACGCCGTAGTCGGATTGATGCGGGTGGCTGCGTTGGAGGGGGCTCCAAATAACATCCGGGTTAATTCGGTGCACCCGGGGCCGGTTGAAAACCGCATGATGCGTTCGGTGGAAGACCAGTTCAGTCCGGGGCAAGGCGATCAGGCAAAAGGCCAATTCGAACAAATGATCCCGATAGGTCGGTACGCTACCAATACCGATGTGGCGAATCTGGTGTTGTTTCTGTCCAGTCCGGAAGGCGCCTATCTCAATGGCGGCCAATTCAATGTAGATGGGGGGATGTCGGCGGCCTAACTACCAGTCGATGGTTTTTCCATCGCGGAAAAAGCCGCCGCTGGGCCCGTCGTCGGGTAGGTTCGCAGCCCACACGATACCGTCTGCTCCTTCTTCAACCGAGCGAGTGGCGTTGCTGCCGCCCATGTCGGTGCGTACCCAACCCGGGCCAACTGCGTTGATCAGGATATTCTGACCTTGTACCTGACTGGCCAGTTTGACGGTAAGGACGTTGAGGGCAGCCTTGGAGATGCTGTATCCCGGGGTGCCTCCACCCATACCGTTCAGTTGCCCCGAGCCGCTCGACACATTGACTACCCGGCCGTAGCCGTTGCGTTGCATCAGTGGAATAAACGTTTGGCTGAGCAGCCAGGGACCAAACAGGTTTACCTCCAGCGTTTGACGGCATTGATCCAGATCGGCATCCAGTGCGTTGTGCCAGGTATCGTAGTTAATGCCGGCGTTATTGACGAGGATGTCGAGGCGGCCGAATTCTCGTTGTACCCAATCGTAGGCCTCCCGGATACTCTGCGGGTTGCTGACGTCTAATTGGTAAAATCGAAGATCGTAGTTAGGTTGGTCGATTTCCCGGAGGGCCTGTTTCCCCTTTTCGGGGTCTCTACTGGTGAGGATGGTAGTGTGCCCTTGCTGGGCGAGTTGTCGGCATATTTCCTTCCCGATCCCTCGGTTTCCGCCGGTAACAAGTGCAATTCTGGGTTGATTCAATGGATTGTTTTCTGGAGAAACTCCCAGTTGGATAGATGGTTTATGACGGTTGTTCCGGAAATTTGCCGCGCAAGTTGCAACTCTTTTGCCCAACAGCAGGTCATTACCGAAGACACCCATTCGAAAAAAAAAACATGACTTATCGCCTCTACCTATCCTTAATGGGTTTGCTATTTTTTTGTCACGGGCTACTCAGCCAAGGTATTGCAGACCCCATCCCAACGAGTATTCGCGAAAAAGAAGCCCCCGTCTACGTGACGCAACGGATTAATGGCGAAGCGCCATCGATCGACGGCCGGCTCGACGATGCGGCCTGGGAGCAAGTGCCGTGGAGCACGGAGTATCACCAGTGGCAACCAGAGAGTATTGATTCTATCACCCAGCGCACGCTCTTCAAGATTTTGTACGACAACCGCTACCTGTATATGGCCTGGCGGTGCTACGACACCGAACCCGGCAAGATAGAGGCGCGCCTGGGGCGACGCGATGATTTTCCCGGCGACTGGGTCGAGGTCAATTTCGATAGCTTCAACGATAAGCGTACTGGTTTTTCCTTTACCACCTCTGCAAGTGGCGTCAAAAACGATGAATTTATCAGCAAAGACGGCAACGATTGGGAGTCTAGTTGGAATCCCACCTGGCTGACCAAAGCACAGACTGATTCGTTGGGATATACTGTGGAATGCCGTATCCCCTTTAGTCAGTTGCGTTTCGGCAAGGCGAACGAACAGATTTGGGGGCTGCAAAGCACGCGCCGGTTGTTTCGCTATCAGGAAATGGACACTTGGGCGCCTATCGATCAGGCCGAACAAGGTTGGGTGAGTCGCTTTGGTACCTTGCGCGGTATTAAGGGGGTGAAACCCCGCAAACCTCTTGAGTTTCAGCCCTACGTACTCGGTCAGGCGCGCACCGGAGGCGATTACAATCCCGACAATCCCTTTGACGAGCGCACCGATACCCGCCTATCCGTTGGGCTGGACGGTCGCCTGGGAATCACCAATGACATTGCGGTCGACTACACAATCAATCCCGACTTCGGGCAAGTGGAGGCCGATCCCGGAGCGATCAACCTCGATGGCTTCCAGATATTTTTCCGGGAGCAGCGGCCTTTTTTTGTAGAGAATCAAAACATCTTTACCTACGAGCTAACCGAGGCGGAGGCGGGAGGTTCCTTCAACTCGGATCTTCTCTTTTATTCAAGGCGGATCGGGCGCAATCCCAGCCGGTTTGTATCGAATGATGAATCAATCAATTTCTACGCCGATCAACCGGCCAATACTACTATTCTTGGCGCGGCCAAGGTGAGTGGCAAAACCCAGAGTGGGTTGTCGCTTGGTTTACTCAGCAGCGTGACGGAACGCGAATTTGCCGTCATTGACGACGGTGGGGAACGCCGAAAAACGGAAATAGAGCCGCTCACGTTTTACTCGGTTGGCCGAATGCAGCAGGATTTTAACGATCGCAACTCGAACATCGGCCTGATGCTTACCTCCGTAAACCGGAATCTGCAAACGTCCGAATTGGATTTTCTGCACCGAAACGCCTACACGGGGGGTATTGATTTCTTGCACCGATGGGACAATCGCGCCTGGTACATCAGCGCGAATGCCGTGTTCAGTCGCGTGGAGGGCAGTACGGACGCCATCCTGGAGACGCAAACTGCCTTTGAGCACCTTTTTCAGCGCCCCGGGGCCTCTCACATCGAGGTGGATAGTAGCCGGACGAGCCTCACCGGTACGGGCGGCACGGTACGGATTGGTGAGTTGGAAGGAAAGTGGGTGTTTGATGCGGGTATTACCTGGCGGTCGCCGGAACTGGAACTCAACGATATAGGCTTCTTGCTAAATACAGACGAATTTAACGTGTTTGCCTGGGGCGCGCGGCGCTGGCAAGAGCCCTTCGGTATTTTCCGCCGGTTGCAGTGGAATCAGAATATTTATCTGCGCTGGGATTGGTCGGGCGAGCCGCTTTACCGCGCCTACAATACCAATGCGTGGGGGCAGTTTAAGAACTTCTGGAATATCAACGGGGGCGTCACGGTGGAGCAGCTCGATGTATCTAAAAACATTTTGCGCGGAGGGCCGCTGTTGCGTCGCCCACGGGGAGCAGCCTACTGGTTCGGCTTCGGTTCGGATGGCCGTAAGCGTGTGCAGGTCAACGTCAACTACAACAACGGCGGCTCCTACGACGGCGTGGTGCGCTCCACGTCTTACAGCCTCTGGACCCGCTACCAACCCTCCAATGCCTTGAACCTCTCCCTGGCACCCCGCTTGTCGCGGACCCGCCGCGACGAACAGTACTTCACCCAGGAGGAATTTGGCGACGATATCGCCTACCTGAATGGCCGCATCGATCAAACTACCCTAAGTGTCACGTTGCGAGCTACTTATAATCTTACGCCTAACTTCACGATTCAGTACTACGGGCAACCCTTTATCGCTAAGGGGACCTACACCAACTTCAACCGGGTGAGTGACGATCCGATGGCCCTGGATTTTGATGACCGCTTTGTAGTGTTTGCGGAGGATCAGATAAGCTTCGACAGTGAGGGGGGCATTTATCGCGTGGATGAAGACCGAGACGGCAACACGGATTACAGCTTCGGCGATCCGGATTTCAGCTTTATTCAGTTTCGGTCCAACATGGTGGCCCGCTGGGAGTATCGCCCGAATTCGGAGCTCTTTCTGGTTTGGTCGCAGGGTATTACTACCAGTGGTGATCCCAACCAGGACGTATTCAACTCGCTGGCAGACGATCTATTTGGGGGTGATATCCGCAATACCTTCTTGGTGAAAATGACCTACCGGTGGGTGCGCTGATGAAGGATCGGGCTGAGGGGAAAGATAAGGTGGAGAAGTATCCGGTTTAAAGGTCAAAATTTGGGATCGAAGAAATCTATTTGCGGAATTTGCGGTTACAAGAACGTAATCCACCAAACGGCCACTCTCACATCGGGCTTATTGCCCTCATTTGGTTGGTTTGGTTTAAGTGATACCTATGTTACTGCAACCACGGGACCTTTACGAAAAACTGGAATTCGATAAGGTACTAGAATTACTCGAGAAAGAGTGCTACGGAGAATTGGGAAGGGCGAGCGTTCGCGAACTGAAGCCCATCGAAGACTTACCGACTATTCAGCGGCTGTTGAACGAGGTCGCGGAGCTGCAACTCATTACGGATAAGAAGGACAATTTTCCCATCGGCCGTTACGAAGATGTGGCTGAAGAGCTCAAAATGCTGAGCATCGAGGGATACGTGCTGCCGGAGGAAGGCTTGCAAAAACTCAATGTATTGCTGCTCTTCGTGCGCGATATTTTTCGCTTTTTCAACATCGACCGACGGGAAGCGTACCCCAATTTATATAACATTATCCGGCCGATCGAATTCAACGAAGACCTGCTCAAGGAAATTGAACGGGTAATCGACGAAGAGGGTAACATCAGGCCCGATGCGTCGCCGGAATTGGGGAAGATTCGACGGCACATCGGCAGCAAGCACCGCGAGCTGGACTCCAAGTTCCGCTCGGTCATTGACAATTACCGGCGACGTGGCTGGCTCGCCGACAATGTAGAGAGTTTTCGCAACGGTCGGCGCGTTCTCGCGGTACCGAGCGAGCACAAACGCAAGATTCGCGGAATCATCCACGACGAATCCGCCACCGGGCGCACCGCCTACATCGAGCCGGAGCCGGTCATCGACATCAACAACGATATCTTCGATTTGCAGCAGGAGGAGCGGCGTGAGATTTACCGTATCCTGCGCGAATTGAGTGCTACACTGCGGCCCTACGTACCACACATGGCTGCCTACAGCGACGTGCTGGTTACTTATGATGTCATTCAGGCCAAAGCCCGGCTCGCTACTCGGATGAAAGCCGGATTGCCCCGGTTGACCGATCAGCCGAATATGCACATTCTTCAGGGGAGGCACCCGTTGTTGTTTTTGAAGAATGCCAACCTGGGTAAGAAGACCGTTCCCTTTGATTTGATGCTCTTCGGAGATAACCGAGTCCTGGTGCTCAGCGGGCCGAACGCGGGAGGCAAATCGATTACGCTCAAGTCCGTAGGGTTGCTGCAGCTGATGGTACAGTGCGGCTTGCTTATTCCGGCCGATTCTGAATCGGAAATGGGGATTTTCGGGAAGCTTTTCGCTGACATCGGCGATCAGCAATCGCTGGAAGACGACTTGTCTACCTACAGTTCCCGTCTGGAAAACGCCCGCAACTTTCTGGATGCAGCGGACAAGCGTACGCTGATTCTAATCGACGAATTCGGCTCGGGTACCGATCCCAAAATTGGTGGTGCCATTGCAGAAGCAGTACTGCACGAGTTGCACCGCAAGCGGGTGTACGCCGTCATTACGACCCATTACAGCAACCTGAAGGTCTTTGCGTTCAAAACGAAGGGGATTGTCAACGGGTCCATGCATTTCGATAAGGATACCCTTTCGCCCACCTTCGAATTGCGCGTAGGTCGGCCCGGCAGTTCGTACGCCTTCGAAATTGCCGAGAAGACGAAGCTACCCGGCCGCGTACTGAAGTACGCCCGTCAACGCATTGGCAAAAACGAAAAGGCAGTCGATGAATTACTGATTGATCTGCAACGCGAAAAGCAAGAGGTAGAGGAGCAGTTGCGCGAGTTGGTTGAAAAGCAGCAAACTCTGGAACGACTCACTAAAACCTACGATCAG
This sequence comes from uncultured Saprospiraceae bacterium, assembly GCA_964504335.1. GTDB lineage: Bacteria > Bacteroidota > Bacteroidia > Chitinophagales > Saprospiraceae > CAZDET01. Next base: position 85,654 of record CAZDET010000006.1, on the reverse strand, counting down.
CTTCACCGCGATCTGGAATACCGGCGCAAGCGCCTCAAGCTGGAGGCGAAAGAAGCGGCTTTACAGGAAAATGCCCAGCAAAACCGGGAGCTGGAGCGGCTGATTCGCGAAATCCGGGAAGAGAAGAACCTCGAAAAGGCCAAGGAAATAGCTGCCCAGGTAAAGGAGAGCAAAGAGGATCTGGCTTCGCAGGTTACTGACTTGCGGGAGGATATCTACTACCAACCGGCTCCGAACGGCAAGAAAGAAGAGCCGATCAAGGAGGGAGACTTCGTCAAATTGCGCACCGGAGGTGCCACCGGGAAGGTGGAAAGTATCGATAAAAATCGTGCAATTGTTGTGGTGGGAGATATGCGAATGACTATAAAGGTACGCGATCTGGTACACGCTAAAACTCCGCTGGGCGTCCAACGCAAACAGTCTGTTACTTCCGATGTGGATCGCATTGCCACCTTCGAAAACAAGCTCGACATCCGGGGCATGCGGTACGAAGAGGCGCTACAAACGGTGGAAGCCTTTATCGATCAGGCCCTCATGGCGAATTCGGACAGCGTTCGCATCGTTCACGGTAAGGGTTCTGGTACTTTGCGCAAGGCCGTGCACAAGAAACTGCGCGAGTACAAGACGGGCATGCAGGTCCGTCATCCCGAGCCCGAACAGGGAGGGGACGGAGTGACGATCGTCCAGTTCAATTAGTTAAGAATACTGCGAAATCACCCGGTTCGAATTGCACATCGATATTTTCCATGAGGGTGGTGGCGAGTTCGAGGCCCACGTAATCGGGGCGGATGGGGAAGGATTTATGCTTGCGATCCACCATGACGGCGATTTCGATTTTTTTGGGCAAAATTTCCAGGAGCGGTTTGGTAGCGTAATGAAGGGTACGGCCGGTGTTAGCCACATCGTCTACGATCAGCAAGGGGCGATCTGCGAGCGCAGCGACGGGCTTCCCAACGACGATTTCGGTGGCGAGCGGATTGGCGGGGCTAAGCCGGATGCTGGTCAGGTGAATTGGAGAAGAAGAAAGGGTTGTGATTTGCTCGTGCAGCAATTCGGCCAGACGCATGCCCCGATTGTTAACGCCGAGCATAACCAACTCGGACTCTTCCGTATTGCGCTCGAGGATTTCGATGGCCAGGCGCTCAATTTTCTGTACAATCTGCCGGTGGGTCAGTAGTTTCATAAGTTCAAAGATAGCAAGCGCTAGGCAGTTACTTCATTGAAAGCCACTTCCAACACGTGGGCGAAATAATCGGCGTAATGGACGGTGATGCCCTCCCGAATGTAATCTTCCAGCTCTTCGAAATCCTTGCGATTGTCTTCGGGCAAGATGATTTCCTGAATGCCTACACGCCTTGCTGCAATCGTTTTTTCTTTGACTCCGCCAATGGGCAGCACCTTACCGGTTAGAGTGAGCTCGCCCGTCATCGCAATATTCTGGCGGACCGGCCGTCTGGTAGCCAGGCTAAAAAGCGCCAGAGCCATGGTGATACCGGCGGAGGGGCCGTCTTTTGGGGTCGCACCGGCCGGTACGTGGAGGTGGACCTCGTGGTTATTGAAGAAGCTGTTCCCGTCCGCCTCGGTCAACAAGGTGCGTACGTACGTGTAGGCAATGAGGGAGGATTCCTTCATAACATCCCCCAACTGGCCGGTTTGCTTGAGGCTACCATTTTTGGCGGGAATGGCATTGGCCTCGATATAGAGGGTCGCTCCGCCCATGGTTGTGTAGGCAAGGCCGAGCACTACGCCTGCGGGCGGAGACTCGTAGAGCCGTTCAGTGTGGAAAACGGCTTTACCCAGGTACGCTGCTACGTCGTCTTTATCGATGCTAAAGTCGATATTTTCCGATTCCGCTTGCTTCAACGTGATTTTGCGGATGATTTTGCGGATTTGCTTTTCCAGGTTCCGGACGCCCGCTTCGCGAGCGTAGTGGTCGATGATCACATCTAGGGCTTCGTCGGTAAATGCGATTTCGTCTTCTGTGTAACCGTGTTCGACAAGCTGCTTGGGAATGAGGTACTGCTTCGCAATTTCGATTTTTTCTTCTTTCACGTAGCCGCTGAGGCGAATCACTTCCATGCGGTCGAGCAGGGGACCGGGAATGGTTTCCAACTGGTTGGCGGTAGTTACGAAGAGAACGTTCGACAAGTTGTAGGGGAGATCGAGGTAGTGATCCAGAAACGAATCATTCTGCTCGGGATCCAAGACTTCCAGCAAGGCAGAAGCGGGGTCGCCCTGGAAGCTGGTTCCGATCTTGTCGATTTCGTCGAGCATGATAACCGGATTGGAGGTATTGACCCGGCGCAGCGCCTGGATCATCTTACCGGGCATTGCCCCGATGTACGTCCGGCGGTGGCCCTTGATTTCGGCCTCATCGCGCATGCCACCGACGGAGAAGCGGAAAAACTTTCGGTTTAAAGCCGAAGCGATGGATTTACCCACGGAGGTCTTGCCTACTCCCGGCGGGCCCACCAGACAAATGATGGAGCCAGCCACCCGGCCGCGTTTAATGACCGTGGATAAAAATTCGAGGATGCGCTCTTTGACCTCCTTGAGGCCGTAGTGGTCTCTATCCAGAATTTGCCGTGCTTTCCGAATGCTGTCGTTATCGTCGGTGTACACGCCCCAGGGCAAGTCGGCAATTACTTCGAGGTAGGAGCGGGTTACGTTAAATTCGGGCGACTGGGGGTTGAGGGTTCTCAATTTGTCCAGTTCCCGATCCACGGCGCGTCTTACCTCTTCGGGCAACTCCTTCTCCCGGAGTTGTTCTTCGAATTTTTCGACGACAGAGTCGCCATCTTCTTTTTCGATGCCCAGTTCCTTGCGGATCGCCTTTAGTTGTTCCCGGAGGAAGAACTCCTTCTGCTGGGCGCTGACGGTCTCTTCGATTTTTTTATTGATGCGGGTTTGAATCTTTGCCACTTCCAGTTCCTCCTTGATGATGTCGAGGAGCTTTTCCGCACGTTGGTGCAGGTTATAAGTTTCGAGCAAGTCCTGCAACTTGGCACTTTCCGACGAGAGGATGTTGCTCATCACGTCCATCGTATGGCCGGGGTTGTCGTAGTTTAATTGGGCGACGATCAGGTTGACCTGCTCCTGAAACATGGGGTTGAGCTTCAGAAGCTCTTTGATTTCGGTGCTGATGGCGAGCATGTAGGCCTTCAGATCGGCATCGGGCTTGACTTTTTGGTCGGGAGCGTATTCTACTTCCCAGCGCAGTACCGGTTTTACCAGTTGGGTCTTGAGGCAGTGGAAGCGTCGAATGCCCCGGCCAAGCACCTGGACGGCCCCCTGTGCGATAGGAACGACCCGCAATACCTGATAAGCGACACCTACGTCGTAAAAGTCCGATTCGGTGTATTCCGCTTCATTGTAAGACTGAGTCAACACCAAACCGATGTATCCATCTTCCTCCTCGACGGCTTTTTTCAGCACGTCGAGTTTTTCCTTTCCACTAAAGGTGAGCGGCAGGGCCATGCCCGGAAAAATGGGGCGCTGTACCAGCGGTAGAATGGCGAGGGAGGCAGGAAGTACGTTATCGACTACCTGTAATTCGTTGGATGCTTGTTTGGCGACATCCTCCACGACTTCTTCTATGCTAATGCCCTCTTCGTGCTCGGCCATGTTCCGGTGTTTTGATTTGCCCTAATATAATCCGGAGCGCGGTGATTTGTTTCATCGGACGGGGGCAGGGAACGGAGCGGCTAGAAGTTCGGACAAATAACCGCTTGTTTGCGGCGTGTTGGTGGCTGTACGTAGATTAATGACACCTCGAATGCCCCCCTCGCCTGATTGCTTTGGGTAAGCCGGCTGACGGTCAGGTCGTAGCTAAACCCCAACTGCCAGCGATTCAGTTCCAGTGTAGTGGAGAGGATGATAGCGTCGAGGCTGGTGCTGGAGACGCGGTTGGAGGCATGTGCCCAAATGCCCGCGCGCAGGGCGATTTCATCGCTGGCGCGTCGGTTGCGGGCACCGTACGCATAGCGGATATTGGCTCCTCCGCTGGCGCTAAAGGCAGGCCCCTGACTCATGACGGCTGCCGCCGGGAGTAGGCTGAAATCGCTGTTGCCGAGGGGGAGTTGCCCACCCAGATGGCCGACGAACTTGCGGTAGAGCAATTCGGTTTGATCGTCTGTAAAACTGATATTGGGACGATTGAGGTGAAAGATAGCACCTCCTACATAAAAGCTGCGTTCGGTTCCCTGGACGAGGTACCAGAGCAGCCCGACGTTGGCATCGAGATACAGATCGGTTTGATCGGTGGCAAACTGTTCGCCGGAATCCATACCATAATCAATAAAGGCCCGGCGACTGTCGGGATCGACAAAAAATTGCTCGCTAAACCACAGTTTTTCCCAGTCGAATCCACGTTGGCCGAAGCCTAACTGCCCACCTACGACCAGAAACTGATCGACGCCGCGGCGGCCGCCACCGGCGAGTTGCTTGAGGTAGGCTCCGCTGAGGGCTCCCTGGGTACGGCTAAAACGCGAAGTGCCCACTTGATCACGCAAGGCCGTGAAGCCGAGTGCCGCAAAATCGGACCTGTTGATGGGCATTCGCCAATCGGCCGAGGCGCTGATGGTGCGATAAGATTCATTTCCGAGAATAGAAGCGTACAACTCGCGGTAGTTGACCCCAAAGCGAAAGGAACCCGGAAACACACCCGTGAGTGCCGGATTGACTTGCTGTGGAGCCGCATAAAACTGCGCAAAGCGCGCATCCTGTGCCTGCAAACTACCACCTAATAGGAATGTAAGAACTGCGGCAAGTGTGCCGTAGCGAAGCGTGACGTAGAGATTTCCCATGAATGTGTATTGAGTAAGACAGCGATATCCTCGTTGGTTACTCCTCAATACATTTGCCCTTATATGCATCGAAGATAGTACAATATCAACGAACCAGGGTAACCGAACCGTGGCGATTTACGGTAAAACCGTCCGGAAAGACGACAACGGCGCGCCAGACGTAGGTTCCGGTTTGGGCGGGCTCGTTGCGATAAGAGCCGTCCCAGCCTTCCTCTTCGGTATTGATGGATAGGTTCTCGCGTTCGAAAACCAAACTTCCCCAATTGTCGTAAACCTGGAAAAGCGTGACCTGTGTACTCGGGCGGCCGTAAACTGTCAAAAAGTCGTTGCGACCGTCGCTGTTAGGAGAAAACGCATTGGGCACGTAGACCTGCCGGTCGCGCACCACCATGATTTCTACCTGATCGGTTGCAGCACATCCGTTGGCGTCGATGGCCGTCAGTTCGATCATTGTGGTCGACTGCGGTAAGGCTACTGGCACCGGGCAATCTGTACAACTTAATGTGCCTGCTGTTCCCTCCCGCCAGCGCAACTCCACGGGTTCCTGGGCATTGGTGATGGAAGGGGTGAGAGAGACGCTATCACCGTACAATAATTCAATGGAAGTTCCTAGGTCTACCCGAACTTCGGGAGGGGCTACTACCTCCACCTCCGCCGGGAAGGTGCATCCACGCCGGTCGCGAACGAACACGGAGTAGGCACCGGCACTCAGGCCCCGGAAGGTATTGCTGTTGGAGAAGTTCGAATTGTCGAGGCTGTACGTGTAAGGGGCTTCTCCGCCGGTTGGGTTGACGATGATCTCTCCATTGGACAGGCCAGCACAAGAGACGTCTTTCGTTTGAATACCCGACTCCAATAGCGGCGGATTGTCGATGCGGATGGCCTCTTCTAAGGTACAGCCATTGGTGTCTGTGATTGTCAGGCTGTAATTGCCGGCGGGAAGGCCGCGAGCGATAGCCTCCTGGTTTCCGTTCGACCAATCGTAGGTGTAGGGGGGCACTCCTCCACTGACGGAGGCGCTGGCAGAGCCGTCGGCTCCTTCGAAACAACGGAGGTCCGATACTTCCACTTCTGCCGTTAATGCTAAGGGTGCACCGATCGACACGTCGGTAGATTGGCTACAGCCCTCCGCATCTTCCACGATTACGGTGTAGGTACCTGCCGCCAAATTTTCGATAAGGCTATCGGCCTCGGCCATAGCGCTGTCTCGCAGTCTGATGGTAAAGGATTCCGGATTGGGCCCCTGAAGATTTTCCAGGCGGATGAGGCCGTCTGCCTCGTCGGCGCAGCTTACGTTTTGAGCATTTACATCAAATTGGACGGAAATGGGATCGGTCAACAAGCGGGACCGCTCCCGGGAGCATCCCTGCGCGTCCGTCACCGTGACCGTATAGGAAGCCCCTCCTGACAGGTCAGTCAGCGCAATGGCTGTGCTGCCTGTGCTCCAGGAAAACGTGTAGTCGGATTCCTGCGTCCCGGCACCTCCGGAAATCTGGGTAATTCCCATACCGCCGTTATTGTCGCCCTGGCACGTGGGCGGTTCGGCGATTAGTACGAAATCGACTGGGGCCCAGGATTGTAATTCGATGGTCGTATCCTTTTGGCAGGTAGCACCATCGGTAACCGTTACGCTGTAGGTGCCTTCCGGAAGGTTACTTACCGTAGCCGTAGCCGCACCCGTACTCCACAAATACGTATAGTTGCTTCCTGCCCCTCCCAGGGGAGTTACCTGGGCTGCATTTTCCTCTAACCCGGAGCAGGCACGCTCGATTTGTTGGATATCCAGGGTCAGAGGAGCCGGTGGCCCTGCGATGCGGGCCGAGTCAGTAAGTGTACAGCCGTTGGCATCGGTTAGGGTCAAGCGGTAGGTGCCTATCGATAATTGGGTGCGAACGGCGTTAGTACTACCGTTCTCCCACAAAAGAGAATAGGGAGGAGTTCCGCCATTGGGTAGGGCTTCCAGGCGGCCGGCATTTGCGCTGGAGCAGTCACCATCGGTAATGGAAAATCCGAGCTGGAGTGAGTCGGGACTACTTACGAACGCGCTTCCGGAAGCCGTACAACCGGCAGAATCGGTAACGACGACCTCATAGATACCCACCATTAGGAAGCGAGCGGTATCGGCTATTTGCACCAATGGGTCATTCCAGCGATAACTGTAGGACCCCTGGCCTCCGGAGGCGGTGACGACCGCCTGGCCGTCTGCCGCGCCAAAACAGCTGACGTCGAAAGCCTCGATGCGGTCGATGACCAGCGGGTTGGGCGGTTGCAGATTGGTACAGGCCGTAGCGGTACATCCGTTGGCATCCGTTACCGTGAGGCAGTAATCACCCGCCGGCAAATCGGAAATGGTTGGTGTGACTGCCCCCGTAGACCAGGCATAGGTTAAATTACCTACGGCTCCCTCGACGATGGATTCGATTTGTCCGTTGGGAACGTCCGTGCAGCGTGGCGCTGTGGTACTCAGTTGTATTCTAATGGAGTCGGGGGCGGGAAGCAATACTTCCTGTTCGTTGGTACAGCCGTTGCGATCACGCACCTCGATGCGATGCGGCCCCGCAGGCAGATTGCTGAAATTGGGGGTCGCGGTGAAAATTTCGTTGTCGATGCGGTATTGATAGGTCGGTGCACCGCCACTTACGGAGACGGTGATTTGGCCGTCGCTGCTGCCCACGCAGGTCACGGCCGTTGTATTAGCCAGAATGGTCAACGAATCCGGATCGTCGATGGTAAACGAGATAGGCTCGGAGCAGCCCTGCGGGGTCGTTGCTTCGAGTGTATAAGTTCCGGCGACGAGGTTTTCGATCGGTTCGTTTTTAGGGATTACCTGCCCGTCGAGTCGAAGGCTGATATCCCCGGCATCTCCGGTGAGGCGGAATTCTGCCACTCCGTCGCTGCCCCCAAAACAAAGCGGAGGGATGGTATTGGTTATTTCCAATGTGAAATCGCATGAATTGATCAGGCAATTGCTGCTCCCTTCTTCGGCTTCGCAAATGCTTCCATCTGCGAAGGCCCGCACTTCAAGGGCGATAATATCGCCATTGGATAAATTGTCGAAGGTGCGAGTCGTGGCGGCCAGAGGGCCTTCCCAGCCGAAGACGACTCCATTGCGCGTGAAGCGGGTTTCGTATTGGCCGTTAGGCGATACGTCGTCCCAGGTGAAGATGGCCGAATCGTCGGTGGTGCTACAACTAACCTGTGGCGCGGAGATAATACTTCCCAGTTGCACATCCAGAGTGGCACTTTCCGAGCAGCCATAGGCATCCGTCGCACGGACGCGATAGATGGCGCTTTGGCTCACTGTTAGGGTCGGCTCCGGACAATCCAGGCAACTCAGGTCAGGAGAAGGATCCCACTCGAAGTCGATGGGGTTCTGGATGGCAAACTGAATCGACCAATCAATTAGCCGGATGGGGGTAGTCGATCCGGCCAAACGGGTCAGGCGTAGTCGCCAATTGCCGTTGGCAGGGCCGAATTGAAAGTTGTTAAAATTGCCGATGGGTAAAAACGTCCCGGAGTAAGGAGGTGTCCCGGCAGTGATCGGCTGCGTAGCAGTTGGAGAAAAAGTAGTGCCCGTGAAGTTACTGCCGGCGGCGTCGGCATTCCAAAGGGGAACGCTGCTGCCGTTGGGTGCAATGAGTTCGAGGGTAACTTCCTGATTGTTACCCACCTCCAAATTGACGGAAACCCCTACAAATTGCTGGTTGACGTTGTCCAGACTGGCAGGCAGGATGCCACCTACTTCCAAATCTGTTTCCAGGGTTAGATCGCTCATTCCAGGATTTTGATCTGGAAACGACAGCGGTCTATTCGAGGCGAATCGCAGGGTGGTATCCAAGTTGGTGCGTAGGGCAGCGTTTATCGACAAGGCATCGCCGACGCAAGCCGTTTGGGGAGCTAACGCGGCCAGCATGGGTTGGCAGTTGCTACAGGCGGGGTCGGACAGAGCGCGAACGGGCACCGCAAAGCTGGTATCGAAGGTGCAACCAAAATTGTCTGTGATCGTGTAGGTATACGCTTGGTTTCCCGGTGCGGTGGCCAGCGCAATGAGGGAATCAGCATCGACCCGTGCGACAGTTGGGCCAGCTTGCCAGCTCGAGTCGACTGCAATTTGTTGGAAGGTTTCGGAATTCTGCAGCAGGGAACTGTCAAAGTCGATTTGCCAACCGAAGAGAAAACCGTCGTCGAGTTGATTCTTGTCGAGTAAGGAAAGAGTCCACGTGCCGTTGAGGGGGCAGCCGACGAGGTTGTCGAATGGCCGGTCCGGTTGGTATGACCCGGGGGGCAAGGTCCACGCTTGGCCGAGAATGTCGGGGTCGTTGGCATCGGCAAACGCCTCAATGGTCTCGGTAGCGTCGGGAGTCCAGCAATACTGGAAGCCTTCGCCGGGTGTGGGTCCGGTTTCGCGGACGGGAATACCCATGTAGCGCCGTCGGAGAGTGTTACTGGGGTTGTCGTACAGCGTATCCACCTGGCCGGAGGGGCAGGTAATGACAATTTGTAAGTCGGAGAAGAAGCTATGCTCCAGGGTAGCACAAATGGCCCGCAAATTCGAAGGGTCAGTTAGGGTGGCACCGGGCGAAAATTCCTCGTAGGTAATCGATGATTGGGTTGCGATGGCGGTACCGTCCTCGATGCGTTGGGTGTCGCTGCGGATGGGCAGCAGGTTGTATTCCAATTCAGGGAACGTGGCACCCAATAACCCATCGGCCGAAAGGCGAATCGTATCGCCTACGCAAACGGTATCGGCATCAAGGGTGCCGGAAAGAACTGGAGGGGCTGCTACCCGCACGCGTTGAGCAATCACGTTGTCGTTGGTGCATCCACGTTGGTCGGTAATGGTTAGGCGCAGTACGTAGCCTCCCGGTTGGTCGTAGGTGTAGGTGGTAGTTTGTCCGGATTGGGTTTGGCCGTTGCCGAAGTTCCATCGGAACGTAGAGGAAGCATCCGATTGGCTGTATAAAATGTTGTTTTCGGGATATGTTCCAATGCCTTCGAGGGACAGCGGTTGACCCGGGCACAAATCAATGGTGCCTTCCGGGCCGGGTGCGGGGAGGCTCGATTGAATAGAAGCTTTAATGGCCTGGCAGCGATTGGTACAAGAAAGCTGCGCCTGCCAACCAGTGCGATTGTCGGTGCCGTCTGATACGAAGCGCACCCGGAGGCAACCGGAGGGATTGTCCGGATCGGGAGATACCACTACTGGTACGGTCTGATTGTCGATGTGGAGGGTGGTGATCAATCGATTGGGGTCGGCGATATCGGAGTCGTATACGAAGAGCGTATCGCCAATTCCCAAATCGAGTACCTGAAAGGCGAGTTGGACTTCTTTGTCGCCCGAGCCAATTGGACAAATAGTTGCGCTCAAGTCCTCATTGGCCGAGTAGCCACCGGAGCTGCCACCGCTGTCGAAAAAATTGCCTCCACAACTGTTGATGGAGGTCCCATTAAGGGAAAAGTCCTGTGCGATGCCAGCACTTAGATAACCAATCGTACAAACAATAAAGGTGGTGAATGAGGGAAATAGCCTTTTCCGCATAATGCTGTTTTGCTATCATCGAGAATCGAAGCAGTCCGGAAATGGTGATCCGAAACCGACTACATTGGGGTCATGGTGTTGCCGCAAAGGTATATTGAACCATTCGTAATGTGCAACCCACCTGTTGTGAGGCAATTAATATGCCAATTCAGGCCTTAAGTGGGCAAAACTGGGTAGATGAGAGTGGCTTGTTCGCGCTAAGATACTACACTTGGTGATTCTGATTTCGTTACTTTGCAATCAAACGATAGTCTATGCAGGTCCTCGACGGAAAGGCGCTAGCCGAAACCATTAAAACTGAGCTAGCCGCCGAGGTTAGTGCCATCCGCCAGGCGGGTGGAAAAATTCCCCACCTGGCGGCCGTTCTCATCGGCGAAAACCCCGCCAGCCAGGTATACGTACGGAACAAAGTACGATCCTGCGAACAAGTCGGCTTTCAATCGACACTAGTCCGTCGGGAAGCCGACATCTCGGAGGCGGAAGTACTCGATATTGTTCAGCAACTCAATCAAGACGATGATATCGACGGGTTCATCGTTCAATTACCGCTTCCGGATCACATCAATGAGGAACGCGTCACGCTGGCCATCGACCCGCGGAAGGACGTCGACGGCTTCCATCCCGTCAACATCGGTCGCATGACCCTCGGCCTGCCGGCCTACCTGCCAGCGACGCCCAACGGCATTCTCGAGATGCTGACCCGCCATCAGATTGACACTTCGGGCAAGGAAGTAGTAGTGCTTGGCCGCAGTAGCATCGTCGGCACTCCCATTAGCATATTACTATCCCGTAAGGCCAAGACGGGCAATGCTACCGTAACCCTCTGCCACAGCCGCACGCACAATTTGCAGGAGCACACCCTTCGGGCCGATATCCTGATTGCTGCCATCGGTCGGCCCCGAATGGTTACTGCTGACATGGTGAAGCCGGGAGCCGTCATTATTGACGTCGGAATCAACCGGGTGGAAGATCCCACCGCCAAGCGGGGCTACCGCCTGGTGGGAGATGTCGATTATCAGGCCGTTGCTGAGCGGGCCTCTGCCATTACGCCCGTGCCCGGTGGAGTAGGACCAATGACCGTGGTGTCGTTGTTGAGCAATACGCTCAAGGCCAGCAAGGGGGCAATCTACGAGCGCGCGCACCAGGCATGAGTAAAGCCACTATCCATTTCCGGCTGATTTTAGCGGAGCCGGCCCAACGGGAGTTGTTAACTGCTTTTCTGGGAGAGGGGCCTTTCATCGCCTTTGTGGATACGGAAGCAGGAGTGGACGCCTGGTGTTTTGCCGATGATCGCCCTCAGGCCGAGGCGGTACTTACAAATTGCCATGCCCGGTTCTGGTTCGAGTGGACGGCAGAATGGCAAGCCGCCGAAAACTGGAACGCCCGATGGGAAGCTGCTTTCGAACCCGTGAGGGTAGGGGAGTTTGCGCGTATCCGTGCTTCCTTTCATCCGACAGACCCCTCCGTGCGGTTTGATCTGCTGATTGAGCCGCGCATGGCCTTTGGCACAGGACACCATGCGACTACCTACCAGATGATGCAGCTAATGCAATCGCTGAATTGGTCCGGAAAAAGCGTCCTCGATTTCGGGTGTGGTACGGGAGTACTTGCTATTTTAGCAGTGAAATTGGGAGCTTCTCCGGTGGAAGCGGTAGATATTGAATCGGCAGCAGTGGAAAACACCCTGGAAAATGCAGCTGCCAATGGTGTGGAGCTTTCCGTGTTCGAAGGTACGTTGGCAGATGTTCCCGATGAGCAGCCGGCCGACATAATCCTGGCCAACATCAACCGAAATGTAATTTTAGAGGCGCTACCCACGTTATATCAGCGTTTGCGTTTGGAGGGGAGCTTACTCATCTCAGGTATATTACAAACAGATGGCGACCTGCTCCGCAGCCGCCTGCGTGCATCTCAGTTTCAAATCGTCACCGAAAGCGAACGCGAGGGTTGGTTGGCCTTCCACGTTCGCAAAACAGCAGGTGACGTTGCATAGCCATATCTCCAATACGCCCGCTAGTACTCTCGGTTTTCCGGTTCGGTTGTACAACTGTGCTGGGTTTCCGTATTTCATCACTGCTTAAAATCAGGCACTCCCATGCGTATTGGTTTACTCGCATTATTGCTAGTCGGTATCGGGCTTGGTTCGTTGGATGCTCAACGGCTCGATTCCTTTCCCCAAAATCCGGCGGAGTACATTGTCACGTTGGGTAATTTCATGACGGCCAACAAGCAGAAGATCCTGGAGGAAACCTTCAAGGAGTTCTCGGTGGTCTACAGCAGTGGGATTTTTAGCGAGGATGAGCGGGACAAGATCCAGGCCGTAAGCAATGAAATGCTGGCAAAACGGATGACGCCGGCTCCGTTTTTTCACGCCTATCTCAATACCCTACCCATTGTCAAAAAGCTGGAATCTCAGCCGGGGAGTTTTATTGCCTGGCACGAAATGATTGAAGGGCTATTGGCCGCCGGAGATGATTTCAAACGGGATGAATTCCTGCAGTTCCTTAAATTTTCCGAAGCATTTTACGAACGCCGGTCGCTGCACTACAGCGAATCGGGCACTAGCTGGTTTGTGCTCGGAGGTGATGAGAACTGGGTGTTTGATCAGGAACCCATCCTCGAACTCGACAACATCGACCTCGTCGCCAGGCGCGGAGGAAGTGATAGCCTGCGGATCTTTCAAACCAAGGGCCAGCTATTTCCAACCAAGTCTACCTGGAAAGGACAAGGCGGGCGCGTCACCTGGGATCGGACAGCCCTCGGCCGGGATGTGTACGCCGATCTGGACTACTATACCCTTGACACCAAGCGGAGTATTTACGAGGCGAGTAACGCCAAGCTTTACTATCCGCTTTACTTCGGAAATCAAGCCGTCGTCGGCGACTTCACGGATAAACTGGTTGCCAGCGGAATAAAGGGAAGTGCCTCCTATCCACGCTTCACGTCGAAGAATACCTACCTGGATATCAGGAATGTAGGAGAAGGCATTGAATTGCGGGGAGGGATCCAGCTGCAAGGTGCTACTGTGTACGCCATGTCTGACGGAAGTCGGAAGGCCGAGGTAGAAATGCGTGTGGCGGATATCAATCAAATCGAGAAGCTCATCGGAAAGTCGAACCGGTTTGTGGTTCGGCGTGAGGAGCTAGTCGTTGGAGAGGGTGTCGAAACCACCATCTTTTTCGATCAGGATAGCCTGTATCACCCGTCGGTCAACATGCGTCTCATCATTCCCGAGCGCAAAGTACAGCTCACCCGAGGAAAGCGCGGAAGTGATCGCAATCCATTCTATCACAGCCGCAATGCCGTGAATATCGATGCGGAGTATATGGATATCTCACTGGATACGGATAGTATGGTCATCGGAAAGCCGACCCTGAGCTTTTCCAACAAAGCGGATGTGGTATTCGAGAGCCTCGACTATTTCGACCTCACCACCTACCGGCGCTTTCAGAACATTGCTACTGCCAACCCGCTGGCGATCATGTACGCTACCTCCATGCAGGAGGGTACCCGGTTTATCGATGCTTCGTTGGTGGCCCGGCGGATAAACAGCAAATTTACGGTAGAAAATATCCAGACGCTGATTTACGACCTCGTCGCGCAGGGGTTCATCAACTACGATCCCGAAGCGCAGCTCATTGAGCTAAAGGAAAAGGTCGAAAATTACGTACTGGCCTCCCAGGAGAAAGTCGACTACGACCGACTTCGGATTCTCAGTCGGGCACCGGGCGCCAATGCCGTGATGAATTCCAACACAGGTACGGTCGATATTTTTGGCGTCGATGGGGTGGAATTCAGCACGGCCCAGCGGGTAGCTGCTGTTCCCGACAGCGCGCAACTCACGCTGAAAGGCGATCGCAATCTCGATTTTGATGGTCGGGTGTTTGCCGGTTACGGGGTCTTACAGGGAAAAGATTTCCATTTTGAATACGAGCCCTTTCACATTCGCCTGGATTCGATTGAGTATTTCGATTTATACGTGCCGAATATGGAGGAGCTGGATAAAGAAGGACGCCCGAAAGCCTATTCCATTGCCTCGCGGATTGAGGGCTTCAGTGGCGTGCTGCTCATTGATGCCCCGGAAAATAAATCGGGCCGGGAGCGCATCCCGCTATTCCCCTCGTTGCAGAGTAAGGGAAAGAGCTACGTCTTCTACGATCAGGATTCGACCCAGAGCGGCGCCTACGGTCGAGACAGTTTTTACTTTGAACTCGAGCCCTTTAGTTTCGACCACCTGGACGCCTTTACGGAAAAGGATCTCCAGTTTGACGGGAAGCTCGCCAGTGGGGGCATTTTTCCCGATATCGAAGAGCAACTGATTCTGCGCGAAGAGGATAACTCTCTGGGATTCGTGACGAATACGCCGGGTGACGGCTACGAAGCCTATGGTGACCGCGGAAACTACGCCGGGGAAGTAAGCCTGAGTAACGAAGGGCTGCTCGGTAAAGGGAAACTCAAATACCTGGGAGCGGATATCGAATCGGAAGACCTGGCCTTCACCCCGGATAAAGCCACGGCCAGTGCCGACCGCTTTGACCTCGAAGAAGACCGCACGCCGCAGCAGGAGGTACCTCAGGTAGGAGGGCAAGACGTCGTTATCGAATGGCGTCCGTACGTGGATAGTATGTACGTCAATTCGAAGCAGGAAGCCTTTGAAATATATCAATCCGGCGACCACGACTTCGATGGTATGCTCATTCTCACGCCCGGTGGTCTGAAGGGGGATGGCACCCTCGACTGGTCGAAGGCCGGCATGACTTCCGACTACGTCGATTTTGGGGCGAATAGCGCCCAGGCGGATACGGCGTCGGTGCAAATTCGATCGCTTGAATCTGATGACCGGCTGGCGCTGGAAACATCAAACGTACAGGCACAACTCGACTTCGATGAGCAAAAGGGCCGGTTTAAAACCAACGATGACATTGGAAGCACGAATCTCCCCTACAATCAGTACCGCACGTCCTTTACCGAGTTCACCTGGGATATGGAAGGCGAATACATTTCCTTCAAAGATCCGAATGGCCGGCTCGGGCGTTTTACCAGCTTGCACGTCAATCAGGACTCCCTGAACTTCGAGGGCGAGGAAGCATTCTTCAACCTCAAAAACAGCCTGCTGGAGATCGAGGGCGTTCCCTACATCGTTTCTGCCGATGCGTTCATTTACCCCGATAGCGGCCACGTAGAGGTGCAGCCGTTTGCAAAAATGAGGGTTCTCGAAAACGCGCGCATCGTAGCAGACACGCTCAATAAAAACCACGTCATCAACCGGGCTACCGTCGATATCACCGGTCGGCGCACCTACACGGCCAGTGGATTTTACGAATACAATATTGGCAACCGCCAGCAGGAGTTCGAGCTCCAGGATATAGTCGGCGCTCCGATCGGTAAGGGCAAATACAGCGACAAAGCCGTGGAAACCCGAGCGAAGGGGGAGGTGGCGGCAGCCGATAGCTTTTACATCGACCGCAAAACCCGCTTCCAGGGTACGATTAATCTCTCCGCTCAGAATAAGAACTTGTACTTCGACGGATTCGCCCGCCTCGATATCGATCGACAGCCGCGGGCTTCCTGGTTTACAGTCGCCAGTGAAGGGGATAAGCAAGACCTCGCTATCAGCTTTACCGAGCCGAAAAATAAGGAGGGTATACCGGTGCGAACGGGCTTTTTCCTCAGCCGTCAGACCGCCGAAGCCTATCCCAGCATTATGGCTCCGCTGCCCTTCCGCAAGGACCGCCCGCTCTTGCCCGTGACCGGAGTTTTCAAATACGACGAAGCGGACGATAAATTTCTCTTCGGGGATTCTACCAAGGTGCTGAATAAAGACCTTCAGGGCAACATGGTCGTCTACGACAACACGAACGGCATCGTCTACGGCGAGGGGCGTCTGGAGATCGGCACGGCCCTCAGCGGCATCCAGCTCAAGGCCGCCGGGCGCATTTTCGGCGAACTGATGCAGCAGGCTGCGGCGGAAGAGCCCGAAGAAGAGGATGCTCCGGCAGAACAAAATCTGATCATGCTGGCCGAAGAGCCAGATACGGCAAGTGCGGTCCAGGAGGAGCTCGCGCCCCGGGATATGAGTTTGCCGCCAGTGAAAATCGAAGCCATGATGGGAATCGTTATGCGCATTCCTCCTCAACTACTGAAAATTGTGGCAAATGACTTTAAGTCGGCGTCTTTTGATGCCTCTGCAGTGGGATACATGGACGATGTAGACTTTTTCCGGCGCAGCATCGTCGAATTGTTCCCCCCGAGCAAGGAGCGCACCCAGGCATTGGAAGGAATGGCTCTGGGCTACATGGACCTGCCCAAGAAGATCAATCCTTTCGAAATTGTCTTTGCGCGCATGCCCATGAAGTGGAACCCGGATTATCAATCCTTCGTCAGCACGGAAAATACCACGGGCCTCATCAGCATCGGAGAAACATCGGTCAACAAGCAGGCCTTCGTGCGCATGGAGTGCCGCATGCCGTCCAGCGGCGACGATGACCGCCTGTACCTCTACCTGAAGTCTCCGAGCGAGTTGTTCTACTTCTTCGGATACAAGCAAGGCATCCTGAGTATCTGCTCCAATAACACCGTCTTTATGCAAGAATTGGAGAAGATGAAGGAAAAAGACCTGATCTACAAGCTGGAGGAAACCGGCCTGATTTTCGAAATACAAGCGGTGGAATTGAGTACGGCCAGTACCTTCCTGCGGCGCGTAGAAGCGGCCTCGCGAGACTGATGTTAGGGATTAGAACCTACTTTTCTCCCAGGATAATGATTAGCGTATAGATTAAACCTGGTAGATAAAACAGCAAGGTGAGCAGTAGGGAAATCCAAAAACGATCGGTAAGGCCGCCTTCGTAGAGGATCATACCAACCGGTGGCAATAAAATGGTAACGAGTACGAGTAGAAGGGTGTTCGTATCGTCGGCACCCCGTTCTTTCCAGGCGCGTATTTCGTCTTTTGCTTTGCTACGAAGGGCCTTTTTGTAGGCACGTCGCTCCTTGCGATCCATTTTCTTCAGGTCAGCCCTTGCTTTTTTGGCAGCTGCTTCCACTGTGGAAGTATGGCTATCGGCTGTTTTTGCTACGACAATTGCGTGCGCCGATGGCAAATGGATCAGAAAGGCCAAAGCCAACAGGAGGGAGAACCGTTTCCAGTGCATGTTATCGATTTTGGTAGTAGAATGAAGTTTCTAAGGTACTAATATCCGGCCGATGAAACCGACCCTGATCGGGTAGGATCGGTCGGAATGAATCATATATACACTCCCGTGTACGTGTGGGGCCGAAGTTGTCGTAGTTCCTCCTTTACTTCTTCCGAAACGTCCAACTGATCGATGAAGGCCCGGATAGCCGGTGCATCAATCTGAGCATTTCCTCTGGTGAGAGCCTTGAGGGTTTCGTAGGGTTTGGGATAGCCCTCCCGCCGCAGGATCGTTTGAATGGCTTCGGCCAGGACGGCCCAGTTGGCGTCCAAATCCGCTTCCAGTTGTGCCGTATTCAATACCAGTTTACCCAATCCTCGCTCAATGGATTGAAGGGCGATGAGGCTGTGGGCAATTGGCATCCCGATGTTGCGCAGCACGGTACTATCGGTCAGGTCGCGTTGTAGGCGACTGATGGGTAGCTTCTCGGCCAGATGATAGCATAGCGCATTTGCGATGCCTAAATTCCCTTCTGCGTTTTCGAAATCGATGGGGTTTACCTTGTGCGGCATAGCAGAGGAGCCTACTTCCCCTTCCACGGTGCGCTGGCGGAAGTATTCCATCGAAATGTAGGTCCAAAGATCCCGGCATAAATCAATCAGAATGGTATTGATCCGCGCCAGGGCATGCAATAACCCACCGAGGTGGTCGTAATGCTCGATTTGGGTGGTTGGATAGGCGCGGCGCAACCCGAGTTGGTTCAGCAAATCGGTGGCAAATCCATGCCAGTCGATATCCGGGTAGGCGGCATAGTGGGCGTTGAAATTACCAGTGGCTCCGCCAAACTTGGCGCTAAACGGCACATCGCGGAAGTGCTCCCACTGGTCGGATAGGCGAGCTGTGAAAACCGCAAGCTCTTTTCCCAGCAGCGTTGGGGAAGCCGGCTGGCCATGGGTGCGGGCCAACATCGGGACGTCCCGCCATTCTTCGGCAAGCTTCGTCAGGTGTGTCAGCAGGCGCTCCATCTTTGGGTGAAAAACTTGGTCGAGCGCCTCCTTCAGGCTGAGTGGAATGGCCGTATTGTTAATGTCTTGTGAGGTCAGGCCAAAGTGAACGAACTCTACCAGGTGGTCGAGGCCCAGGCGGGTGAATTGATCTTTTACATAATATTCCACGGCCTTGACGTCGTGGTTGGTGATGCGCTCCGTGGCTTTGATTTGCCTAGCCGCATCGAGGTCGAATCGCCCGATCAATTGATCGAGTTCGGCTAATTGATGCGGTTCTACCGACCGAAAGGGGGGCAGCCCGAGTCGTACGAGCGCTTGGAAGTAGCGTATTTCCACTAAGACCCGGTATCGAATAAGAGCATACTCTGAAAAATAAGCGGCGAGTTCTTCGGTCTTCGACCGGTAGCGCCCATCGATGGGACTGATGGCGAGAAGAGGATCCATAGGCGACGGTATCTTAGGGGGTAATACGAAAAAAGCCCGTCTCAGGGGAGACGGGCTTCGCGGAGCGGATGACAAGATTCGAACCTGCGACCTCAACCTTGGCAAGGTTGCGCTCTACCAACTGAGCTACATCCGCGTTTTTGGTATAAAAATTCTTTCTCTTTCGAAAGCGATGCAAATTTAAGGCCTCTAGCACTACATTTGCAAGTATTAGCAGCACTTTTTCCGAAAAACAACCTGCCTGCCTTGTAAATTGGTTGTAAATCAATTGTTAAGGACTCGGCTGGATGGAGGTGGTTCCGCGAAAAACGCTTGGCTTGGGCGGCCGATCTAGATTACGTTTGAGATAGTAATAGGTTTCAATCTGGGACCGAATAGCCAAATCGCTTCCCCCTTTGTAGTAAGGGTTGGTTTGCTGTTCGGTGAGTAGCCGGGCCTTGACGTTATCGCTGAGCTGGATCTGAATAAAGTCAAGTATTTGCCGTCGAATGGCCTTATCGTAGATGGGGAAAGCCGTTTCGATCCGGTAGCTGAGGTTGCGCACCATCCAGTCGGCAGATGACAAATACGTGCGATCTTCACCGTCGTGGTGGAAGATGAAGATCCGGCTGTGTTCCAAGAATCGATCCACAATGCTCACGGCGTGGATATTTTCACTGTATCCTTCAATGCCTGGTACCAGACAGCAAATGCCACGGATGATGAGCTGAATCTCTACCCCGGCCTGGGAGGCCTCGTAGAGTTTTTCGATCATTTTTCGGTCTTGCAGGCTGTTCATCTTCGCGATGATGTAAGCCGGTTTTCCGGCTCTGGCTTGTTCAATTTCGAAGTCGATTAGGTGTTCGAGTTCGGAGCGCAGGTTGAACTGGCCTACCAGCAGGTGCTCAAAGTTGGGGGGATCTGGTACTTTTCGGGTCTCCAGGGTTGTGAACAGACGGGCCACTTCGCTGGTGATGCGCTCGTCGACCGTAAACAGGCCGAAGTCGCTGTATATTTTGGCTGTTTCTTCGTGAAAATTGCCCGTAGAGAGGTAGGTGTAGAGGCGTGCATCTCTCCCTTGCTCCAGGCGGCGCACGAGGGCCAATTTGGAATGCACCTTCACGCCGGGAAAGCTGTAGTGGACAGTGACGCCGGCGTTTTCCAGGCGTTCGCCCCACTTTAGGTTGGCCTCTTCATCGAAGCGGGCCTTGACCTCGATAAAGGTGGATACCTGCTTTCCGGTCTTCACCGCATCCATGAGTGCTTGCATAATCCGGCTGTGCCGAGCCACGCGGTATTGAACGATTTTGATGTGCGTTACCTGCGGATCGTGGGCTGCCTCTTCGAAGAATCGAATGACGGATTCGTAGCGGTGATACGGTGGATGAATGAGGTGGTCGCGCTCGCGCAGACTAGCAAAGAAATCACTGCTTTGCTCCAGCGGTAAATAGGGGAGTGGCGGCAACTCTGTGTACTTCAGGTGGGTCATCCCGAGATCGGGGAATTTGAAGAAGTCAAAGTTGTTGTGATAGCGGCCCTCCCGGAGTGTGTCATATTTTTCGAGATGGAAAGAATCCTTGAGAAATTCCAGAAACTCCGTAGGCATTTCCCGGTCGTACACAAACCGGCTGGCCGGCCCCACCTGCCGTTTATTCAAGCTGGCCTTAATCTTCTGAATAAGATCACCCGAAAACTCATCGTCGATGTATAGCTCCGCATCTCGGGTGAGCTTGATGGAATAAGTATCCAGAATATCGTAACCCGGGAACATCCAGGTGACACTGTGCCGGACGATATCATCCAACATGATCAGGTGGTGTTCGCCCGGAGGGCTGGGCAAGGAAATAAACCGAGGAAGATGGTCGGAAGGAATTTTAACGATTGCGTATTCCTGAGGAGCATCGGGTTCTCCCTTGCGCTTCAGGAGGATCGACAAGTACAACTGTGCGTTATTCAGAAAAGGCCGAATCAGATGCCGCACGAGCAGTACCGGCTGCACAAAGGGCAGCATGTATTCGCGGAAATAATTTTCTACAAAGGGTTTTTGATCCTCATCGAGGTCGAGCCGGCGCTTTAGGATAATACCGTGCTTGGCCAGTTCGGGAATGATCTGTTTTTCAAAAATCCGGCTAAATTCTTCTTGCTGGCGATTGACGATGCGCTGGATGGATCGAACCGTCTGCTTGGGGCTGATATCCAGCTCGCGCTTGGTCTTTTTGTTTACCCGCAGCAAGTTGCGGTGGTTTGCCATACGCACCCGGAAAAATTCGTCGAGATTCGAACTGTAAATTGCCAAAAATTTGATGCGCTCGAACAAGGGAACGGACGGGTCTTTGGCCTCCTGCAATACACGGTGATTGAAGGACAACCAACTGATGTCGCGGGGGATAAAGGGGATGTCTTTTTCTTCGGCCATGGATTGTTGTAGATAGATCGGTCGAGTATCGCGTAGACCGTAATTTTCTAAGATGCGAAAAAAAGGGCAACCTTCCAAATTCCCATTCCATAATCCACTAGAAGAGAGAGGTCTGCCGCCCATCGGGAGGAGCCGGTCCCCGTACAGTTGCTCCCGGAAGTGTATGGAGTTGCTCTACCAGGTAAACCGCCATTTCCGGAGCTAATACATTATCGGGTTCGTGGGGAAAGAAATACACCTCCGGCCATCTCCATTCGGAGAGTAGATGTACCCATTGGTCGATGCGTTCGTAGTCGGATGTAACCAGGCCGTTTCCCACGAAGCGAATCATGGTATGGGGCGCGGTGAGGCGCAGGTGTAACACATCGCGCCGACCGGCCACATCCGTGATGACAGCCGCGGTGTGGAAGCGTTCCAACACCTCAAACAATCCCTCCGAGGCGCTTTCGGACGCAAACCAACTGGAGTGCCTGACCTCCACTGCTAGTGCGATATCCCGGGGCCATTGCTTCAACCAGGATTCGAGTAGGGGAAGTCGCGTTGCATCGAAATAGGGAGGAAGTTGAATAAAGCAACAGCCCAGTTTTTCCTGTAGCCCCGATATGCTGTTGACAAAGTGCGACAAATCGTCGGTGGCCTGGCCCAAATCGCGGGCATGGCTAATTCGCTGGGGTATTTTCGGACAAAACCGGAAGTCGGCCGGAGTATCCCGATACCAGGTGGCTACCTGATCGGCGGTTGGAATGCGGTAATGGGTGGTATTGAGTTCGATTGTGTTGAATTGCCGGGCGTAGGCCGCTAGCATTTCCGAGGTCTTGGTTTTTGGCGGATACCATTTGCTTTTCCACTGAGGCATACTCCAGCCGGTGGCACCAATGTAAAAGTGTAGTGGCGCATCGGTCGGTCGACGGAATTTTTGAACCAGCGATTGATTGGACGAAGGAGGCGCGGGCATCCGAAAATCAACGGTGGAAAGATCGGCTACTTTCCCAAACTTCATAGGTGTGCATTTATACCCATCGAAAAGGGCAGCGGGAATATCCCGCTGCCCTTTTGACAACATGAGCAGTTGCGATAGGTTGGTTGCTAGGCCTCTACCGGCTGACCGTTTTTGGAAGCACGGATCGACTTTTTATTCAGCAACTGTACCGTAGCCAATGGCGGAATGTATTCTACCTCAATCGACTCGTAGGGAGCGTGCTGGCGGAAATCGGCAATGATTTCCAACACATCCTGGTCGATGGTAATGGTGTCGGAAGCATCGATGATTACTTTGCTGCCCTCCGGAATTTCGTCGAGCGTCTTCAGGATGTTCGCCTTGTTCAGGAAGGTCACCTGTTCCCATAGTTTCAGGATGATCGGCTCATTCTCATCGTGGATAATCGGACGGTGGAAGTGCGACTTCATGTAATTGTTGTAGAGGATATAGAAGATCGCTACCACCAAGCCCATCACGATACCCATTAGCAGGTCGGTCATTACGATCCCGATAATGGTCACAATGAAGGGCACAAACTGCGCCTGGCCGAGCCGGTACATTTGTCGGAACAGAGACGGCTTCGCCAGCTTGTAACCTACGAGGAACAGGATGGCCGCCAAACTGGCCAGCGGAATTAAGTTGAGTACTACCGGGATAGCCATGGCGCAGACCAGCAAAATGATACCGTGCATGATGGCAGATGCTTTCGTTCGGCCACCAGACTGGATGTTGGCTGAAGAACGCACGATCACCTGCGTGACGGGCAGACCGCCAATGAGGCCGGAAAGGAGGTTGCCCACGCCCTGCGCTTTGAGTTCGCGGTTGGTAGGTGTGATGCGCTTGTAGGGGTCGAGCTTATCGGTCGCTTCCACACATAGCAGCGTTTCCAAACTTGCCACCACGGCAATGGTTACACCAGTTATTAAGACCGCTGGATTGAAAATAGCTCCGAAATCGGGGAAAGTAAACTGGCCGAAGAAGGCTCCGATCGAGTCGGGTACCGGAAGACTCACCCGATGCTCGGGAGAAATAGTCAACGTTGGGTAGGATAGAAACAATAAATTAAGCAGAATGCCTGCCACTACCACTACTAACGGACCCTGGACGATCTGGAAGATGTATTGCTTTTTCATGAAGGGGCGCTCCCACAGGATGAGAACAGCCAGGGATACCAGAGTGACGATCACCGCCCCGGGCTCGATTGCACCCAGCATGTTGTATAAGCCGCTGAAAGTATTTTCTCCATCGGTTGATTGAAAGAATACATTGCCCTCGTAATCCTTATCGTATCCAAAAGCGTGCGGAATCTGCTTCAGGAAAATTATAATGCCGATACCAGCCAGCATCCCCTTAATGACAGAGGAGGGAAAGTAATAGCCAATGATACCAGCTCGTAAAAAGCCGAGTCCAATCTGAACAACGCCGGAGATGACCACCGCCACCAGGAAGATTTCGTAAGCCCCCAAATCCTGAATGGCCGTCAGAACAATGACTGCCAATCCGGCAGCGGGACCACTCACCCCTACATGAGATCCACTGATAAATCCAACTACAATACCTCCGATTATACCGGCGATAATTCCGGCAAATAGAGGGGCTCCGGATGCCAGAGCAATACCCAGACACAAGGGAACTGCCACTAAAAATACGACGATACTCGCCGGCAAGTCATGTTTCAAATTCTGCAGATATCCTTTTGGCAATTGCTCCTTCATGGGTATGTTCTTTTCTGTTACTCTACAATAATAATAGGTTTACTATTACCTAGTGTAGTTTTGATAGGTTAAATACATAGAAATACAACGGGCTCCAATTTTGTTTAACAAGGAGAATCAATTAATCCAGTATTTACAGTCTTTCCTGAAATGGTCTTATCGACTGCTATTTACTTTGTTTAACGGTTAAAAGGGAAACACGTGTCATAAAATGGAACAAATAGGGTAAAGCCCGTATTGGGTGTAGTATTACTTTGATCCGGTTAAAAAAATACGGCGCCCCGCACTAAATATTTAGTGCGGGGCGCCGGGACCGTTGGAAATGATATCAGGGCTACTGTTCCAGTACAAGGTAATCGTGGGGGCCCAACTGGAGAGAATTACCTGCTTCGAGCGTCGTGCTACTGCCGGAGAAAACATTTTGGTAGGTACCTGCTACGCCATCCTCTGCTTCGATGGTAATAGTTTGTTCGCTACCGCTGAGGTTGAGTACGACCAACACGGCATCCGACTCGAGGGCGCGGTAGTAGGCCAGCACCTGATCGGAGTCGCTTAGATCGACGAAAACCGGTTCTGCGCCGGCGGCTCCGCTGGCGAGGGCCTGGTTGCGTTCCTTCAGGTCGGCTAGTGTCCGATAGAAGGCGTAGCGCGACGTGTCGGCAAATGAAATAGTGTCTTTTTTGAAAAATTCGACCCGCTCGTCCAAGCCGGCTTCCTGGCCGCTATAGATAAGGGGCATGCCGTCGAAGGTGAAACTGAATACGGCCATCGCGTTGGCGGCGTCGCCCATTCGTTCGTTGACCGGCCCGGCCCAGGCATTTTCGTCGTGATTGGTGATAAAGAGCATATGGAATCCGCTCTGGAAGCTGTCGCGGTCGGCCTCGTACCACGCTTTGATCTCGTCGGGCTCGGCCTCGCCCTTTGCGACTTCATTCATGAGGTGGTGAAGTGTCCAGGCGTAGGAAGCGTGAAACCATCCTTCATTTCGGTGGGGTGGTTCTTCGGCTTCTGCCAGCAAGAATACATCCGATTTGGCTTCCCGCAGGCGGGCAGACGCCTGGGCCCAAAAGTCATCCGGCTGCGAATGGGCGGCATCCATGCGGAAGCCGTCAATGCCTACCGAATCAATCCAAAACAGCATATCGCCGATCATGGCCTCCCGCATTTCCGGAACGTCGAAATTGAGATCGGCTACGTCGGTCCAGCCCCAGGGTTCGCCGGTTTCGGGATTGATCGGGTCCGTGATATTACCATCGGGCCCCTTGGTGTACCAGTTGGGGTGTTCGGTGATCCAGGGGTGGTCCCAGGCGGTATGGTTGGGCACCCAATCGATAATAACGTGCATGCCCGCGTCGTGCGCAGCATTTACCAGTTGCCGGAAGTCATCCAGTGTGCCGAATTCGGGGTTGACCGCTCGGTAGTCACTAATGGAGTAGGGGCTACCGAGCTCGCCTTTGCGCTTTGCCTCACCAATGGGGTGGATAGGCATAAACCAAAGCAGATCGACGCCGAGTTGTTGTAAGCGCGGTAGTTCCTGTTGGAAAGCGGCAAAAGTGCCCGCCGGGGTGACTTGCCGGGTATTTACTTCGTAAATGATGTCGTTGGCGACCCATTCCGGGGTTTGCACACCGACTCCCATAGTAGAAGGGGTGGCTTCGAGTGTGACGCCGGATTCCGGTTCTTCCGACGATTCCGTTGGTTGGCAGGCCGTGCCGAGGGCGAGCACTGCCAGGGAAAGCATCCAGTACTTGAGTTGCATCATGGTATTTATTCAGCTACGCCAAATTGTTTTTTTGTGGGTTGAGTCAATAGATTGATGGCTTTCAACATGATGTGGCTATTGTCGAAGCGCGGCGTACCGACCCACGACATGGCATCCTGCGACTGGGTCATTCCCTGCAAGTCGTATTCGGTGTCGAGCGCATCTACGTTACTGTCTATGGTGAGCAGTACTTTGTCGTTGGCCCGGCGAACCGACCAGACACCTGAGTTGGTTTGTTCTTCCCACTGGCCGGCCGTAAACGTGCCGTCGGGCAAAAAGCGGTACCAGGTACCTACCCGGCTTCCCTCCTTCGAGCGATCTTTGCGGTCGATGTAGAACTCAAACACCCAGTAGTTGGCCAGCAGCGCACTCGTTTCGGGAATGTCGAGGTCGGGAGCCACCGGCTGCCCCACCGAACCCCCAGTAGCTCTTTGGGAGGCTGCCGGATTCGATCCGGATTGCTGGTTCGAAGTGTCAGAATCACACGCAATCAGCCCGATAACGGCAAGTATCAGCAATAGAGGTAAGCGCATAAAAAGAAATTGTAAGGGTAAATTTATCAATTAATCGGTCACGCCGTCTACTTTTACCGAACTCTCCGCTTTCAGGAGGTGATCTGTTCCGTGAACGACCAACTCCATTTCCTGCTCGGAGCGGTTGTGCAACTCAATGCTCGATTCGGTAACCTGCACCGAAAGCAATCCACCCCGGAACCGAATCGTAAATTCGAATCCCTTCCATTGCTCGGGGAGAAACGGATCGAAGTGCAAAACGCCGTTGCGAATGCGCATCCCGCCAAATCCCTTGACCACTGCCAGCCAGGTGCCGGCCATGCTGGTGATGTGGCAACCATCCTCGGTGTCGTTATTGTAGTCGTCGAGGTCTAAACGAGCGGTGCGCAGGTACATCTCGTAGGCTTTTTCCCGGCGTCCGAGGCGGGCAGCCAGCACGCTGTGAATACAGGGAGACAGGGAGCTTTCGTGGACAGTCCGCGGCTCGTAGAAATCAAAATTGCGTTCGAGTACCTCGGGCTCAAAATGGTCTTCAAAGAAATACAACCCCTGCAGTACATCCGCCTGCTTGATAAATACCGAGCGTAGGATGCGATCCCAGGACCAGTTCTGGTTGAGCGGCCGCTCGGCGGGATCGAGATCGTCTGTGGTCAGGAGTTCTTTGTCGAGAAACGTCTCGTGTTGCACGAATACCTGATATTCGGGGTCTTCGTGCAGGTACATGCCTTCGGCGATTTCCCGCCAGCGGGCGCCTTCCTCCTCCGCTTGCAATTGAGTGGTTTCCCGGATTCGCTCGTAGGCCTCCGGCCATTGGGCGCGCACCTTGTCCATACTTTCCAGGGTGTAGCGCAGGCACCAGGCCGCCATGTAATTCGTGTACCAATTGTTGTTGACGTTGTTTTCGTACTCGTTCGGGCCCGTCACCCCGTGCATGACGTAGGCTTTTTTGCGCGAAGCCCAATGGACGCGCTGCGCCCAGAAGCGGGCAATTCCGATGAGTACTTCCAGGCCGTGGGTGCTGAGATACTCCTGGTCTTCGGTGTAGCGGATGTAGTCGAAGATAGCGTATGCGATCGCCCCGTTTCGGTGGATTTCCTCAAAGGTGATTTCCCATTCGTTGTGGCTCTCCGTACCGTCCATTGTCACCATAGGGTAGAGGGCAGCACCGTCTTTAAAGCCGAGCTTCCGGGCATTCTCGATGGCCTTCGGCAGATGATCGTAGCGGTAAATGAGGAGATTCCGCGCAACGTGCGGATCGGCCGTAGACAGGTAGAATGGGAAACAAAACGCTTCGGTATCCCAGTAGGTGCTGCCGCCGTACTTTTCACCGGTGAACCCCTTCGGACCGATGTTTAAGCGCGGATCATCACCGGTGTAGGTCTGGTTGAGCTGAAAGATATTGAACCGAATCCCTTGCTGGGCAGTCACATCGCCGTCGATGCGGATGTCTGATTCCTGCCACTTTTCGGCCCATGCCCGCGCCTGCTCGGCCAGCAGATGGTCGAAACCGATGTCAAATGCTTCCCGCAGTTGGTGCTTGGCTATTTCCTGGAGCTTAGTGGGAGCGTGATCGCGGCTGGTGATGTTGGTGCAGTATTTGTAGACCACAACCTCCTTCCCTTCCTGTGCGGGAAGATCGACGGTACAACCGACGAACTTCTCCCGCTGAATCCGATGGCTCTTGAACTGCAACTCCACCCCATCGTAAAAGACGGTGAATTTCATGCCGGTACAAACCTGAAATTGGGTCTTCCGCGTTTCCACCACTACGTAGCCGGTGCGCCGTTTGACCTTTGTCTCGATTTCCGTCCAGAACTTTTCGTCGTAATTGGCATCCTGATTGACGATGTCCGCATCCAGAAAGGGGGTGATACTCAGCGTACCTTCGAAATTGAGGGGCGTCAGGCTGTAGCGGATAACGCCCAGCTCCCGGCGCGTGAGGCTGCAAAAGCGCACCGAATGGATACGGAGTTCTTTTCCGTCGCTCGTGCGCACGGTGGTACGGCGTTCGAGATAGCCTTCCTGCATGTTGAGTTCGCGGTGAAAATTGAGGATTTCCGCCTCCGCCAGGTCGAGTAGCAGGCCATCGACTTTGACCTCGATGCCAATCCAATTGGGGGCATTAAGGACTTTGGCAAAGTGTTCGGGATACCCGATTTTCCACCACCCTACGCGCGTGCGATCCGGGTAGTAGATTCCGGCCAGGTAACTACCCGGCAGGGTTTCGCCGGAAAAAGACTCTTCGAAGTTGGCGCGTTGGCCCATGTGTCCGTTCCCGATACTAAATACGCTTTCACTCACGCGGTTGTAATCGGGATGCCATTGGTCTTCGATGATGCGCCAGGGATCTTGCTTCAAGTACTGTTTCATCTACCTACTATCTATTAATACAGGTTAGCTGACCTGCTGTATAATCGACTCGGGGGTATGGCCTACAAATCCGGAAATGACGAAATCGGCCGTGTGCAGAATGCTGGCATCGCCCACCCCAATTGCCCGAAAGCCGCCGGCGTGCGCCGCTTCGATGCCGCTGAAGGCATCCTCAAATACCAGGCTTTTACCTGGAGCGACTGACAGCCGCTCGGCAGCCAACTGGAATACTTGCGGATCGGGTTTGGAGCGGCTCAGGTCATTGCCGTCGACCAGCGCATCGAAGTAGCCGCGAATGTCGAGTTGGTCGACAATGCGCCCGGCATTTTTACTGCCGCTGCCAATGGCAAGCGAAATGCCCGCAGCGCGGGCCTGCTCGAGAAAGGGAAGGACCCCCGGAAGAATTTCTTCCTTCGGCATGTGGCTAATTAATTCCTGGTACCAGCCATTTTTTTGGGCGGCCAATTCTTGTTTGCGCGCTTCTTCAACTTCCAGATTGCCCCATTCGAGGATGAGTTCCAGTGATTCCATCCGACCCACTCCCTTGAGGTGCTCGTTGCGATGGGCGTCTAGCTCGAAGCCCAGCTCGCGGGCAAGTCGTTGCCAGGCTTGAAAGTGGAAGCGTGCGGTGTCGACGATGACACCGTCGAGATCGAAAATGAAGGCTGAGATATTCTGCTGCATTAGAGTTGGGGCAATTTGCAGCAATAAAGATACGAATAGTCAATGGTCAGCCGACCAGCGGCTGACCATTCTTCCTTACTTCAGGATTTCGCGGCTGATTACCAGCTTCTGAATCTCACTTGTTCCCTCACCGATGGTGCACAACTTGGCGTCGCGGTAGTACTTCTCCACCGGATAATCCTTGGTGTAGCCGTAGCCGCCGAAAATCTGTACGGCTTCTTCCGCAATCCGAACGGATGCCTCCGATGCGTAGAGCTTGGCCATGGAGGAGACTTTAGTGGTGGGCAGGTTGCGATCCTTCAGGTCGCCGGCCTCCCGGGTGAGCAGTTCGGAAGCCTGAATTTCGGTCGCCATGTTGGCCAGCTTAAAGCTAATGCCCTGAAACTTAGCAATGCTGCGGCCAAACTGCTCGCGCTCTTTGGCATACTGGACGGCGGCTTCGTAGGCCCCTTTGGCAATACCCAACGATAGGGCAGCAATGGAAATGCGGCCTCCGTCGAGGATTTTCATCGATTGAATGAAGCCCTCACCTTCCTGGCCCAGCATCTGGTCTTTGTGTACCCGGCAGTTGTCGAAGATGATTTCCGCCGTTTCACTGGCGCGCATGCCGAGCTTATTTTCTTTCTTGCCCGCGCTGAAGCCGGGGGTGCCGCGTTCTACAATGAAGGCGGTCATGCCGTGGCTGTCGAGCAATTCGCCGGTGCGCACTACCACTACGGCTACCTCGCCGCTGGCACCGTGGGTGATGAAGTTCTTGGCACCGTTGATGATGAAATAATCGCCGTCGCGCTCGGCTACGCAACGCATGCGGCCGGCATCCGACCCCGTGTTGGGTTCAGTTAGGCCCCAAGCACCAATCCACTCGCCCGTTGCGAGCTTCGGCAGGTATTGCTGCTTCTGCGCTTCGTTACCAAACATCAGGATGTGATTGGTGCACAGCGAATTGTGTGCAGCAACCGAAAGGCCAATGGAACCACATACCTTGGCAATCTCTTCAATGACGGTGATGTAGGCCTGGTAGTTAAGACCGGCTCCACCGTAGGCTTCCGGAACGAGTACACCAAGAAAACCATACTGTCCCATCTGGTGAAAGAGATCCTTCGGGAAAAACTGGGCTTCATCCCATTCCATGACGTGCGGCCGGATGTAGGTCTCGGCAAAATCGCGAGCGCTTTCCCTTATTAATTGGAGATTTTCCAGTGTATCTGGTTGCTTGACCATTTTACTTTATTTGGTTAGAACGTATCGAATCAATTATAAAAAAACAAATTCGTAAATGCATACTCTTGAAGGCCCAAAAAGGTAACCGTAGTGGTTTGAGTTTGTTGGATACCTAACAACTAATTACTGCTGATTTTGCACCAACTACAAATATAACACACAACTCAGGAGTCCGCCTGTCAGTCGCTAGTAATTATTGTCTCGTCAACTCCGTTATTTCCCGCAATCGGTATAGCATTTCATACTTTAACACTCCCACCACACGGCATTTCGAAGGCCCTCTTGTCGGCCGAAGAGCAGTCGGTTTTTGAGGCTTAGGTCAGAAAATAAAATTTTGAATGATCGGCTATGAAAGCATAAATTCAGAATAATATTCTAAAAGAGTGCTACTTTTGAGGAACCTAATGACCTTGAAATAGGTTTTATAATCCTGTGATCTTTTTGGCAAAAATTAATGGATCACACAAAGGCAAAAAACCATGAGATCCCGACTTAACCGCCATGTATTCTTGCTTTTCGCGCTGTTGGTGTTACCGGCATTCGGATGGTCGACGACCATCTTTGATTTGCTGCGCTCCGACGATGTGCGGGAAGTTACCTTGCGCACCAACTTGGTGCAGTTGATTGAGAATCGAAACATCGAAGACAACGAGGAAAAGGCTGAACTCGAATTCGAAGACGCCAATGGCGAAAGCCAGATTTGGACACTGAAACTGTCCGTTCGGGGAAAATTCCGCCGCCGTGCTTGTGATTTCCCCCCGTTGCGACTCGATTTCGATAAAGATGACCTCAAGGACCGGGGCATGCAAAAGCACGACAAGCTGAAGCTTGTTACTCACTGCCTGGATGCCCGGGCCATGGGCAACGAGAATGTCCTGCGGGAATACCTCGCTTACAAGATGTACAACCTCCTGACTGATGATAGCTATCGGGTGCAGTTGGTGAAAATTCGCTATGAAGATACCGAAGGGCACATGGGGAACGTGACGCGCTACGGTTTCATCATCGAAGATACGGATGAGATGGCCGAGCGGCTCGGTGGCGAAGAGTGCGACGATTGTCTCAATCCGAAACCATCCACGGTCAATCTGGAGACGGAAAACCTGCATGCATTCTTCCAGTACTTCATCGGAAACACCGATTTCAGCCTCGCCATGCAGCGGAACCTGAAGTTGGTTACCATGCCCGACGGCAAGCTGATTCCGGTTGGCTACGACTTCGACTTTTCCGGGTTGGTAAATGCTTCCTATGCTGTTCCGGCGGTAGACCTGGGGCAACTGACCCTTCAGGAGCGGATCTTCCTCGGCCTTCAGGTTGAAGATGCGATTATGAAAAAGAGCCTCCAGCGATTTGAAGATCAGCGGGATGCCTTGTTCCTGCTAGTGAAGAAATTCAAACTGCTTCCGCTGGATTCCCGGAATGAAATCCGGGCCTACTTGGAGGCATTTTATGCGGATATGAACGAATTACAAAAATCGGGCGAGGGCAATCTGTTCACCCGATTGCGCAGCAGTTATTCCGACGTAGTACCTACCGGAGCTACTCCGGCTTACTACGGCGTGACTGGCGCCACAAAGTGACACTGAATTTTTCGAATCTATTAGTATGTATTATGCGGGTGGAGTCCTCTGGGCTTCACCCTTTTTTAGTTTCAGACGATTCAGGTGGCAGATACCCGTACTTCCCCTGCCAGCGCCGCCCGAGAAAATCCCGAATTTTTCGCTCTGGCCCGTTTTGCTGAGGGTTGAAAAAGACGGTGCCGCTGATCTCCTCGGGTAGAAACTCCTGTTCGGCAAAATGATTCGCATAATCGTGTGCGTAGCGATAATCGCTGCCGTAATTGAGTTCTTTCATTAGCTTGGTAGGAGCGTTGCGCAAATGTAGCGGCACGGGCAGTGTTCCCGTTTCCCGTACATTGGCTTGTGCGTTGTTGATCGCCAGGTAGGCGGAGTTGCTCTTGGGAGCGGTAGCCAGATAAACGGTCGCCTGGCTGAGAATGATGCGCGCTTCCGGAAAGCCCACCATCTGGGCTGCTTGCGCGGCGGTTGTGGCCATGAGCAGAGCGTTGGGGTTGGCCAGGCCAATGTCCTCACTCGCCAGAATGATCAGCCGGCGGGCGATGAACTTAGGGTCTTCGCCGCCCTCAATCATCCGCGCCAACCAGTAGACTGCCCCGTTGGGGTCGCTGCCGCGGATACTCTTGATAAACGCACTGGCAATGTCGTAGTGTTGCTCACCGCTTTTGTCGTAGCGGGTTAGGTTTTCTTGAATGCGTTCCGTCACGAATGCATTGTTGATGGCGATGGGGGCGTCTTCATCGGCTACACTTGTCACAATCTCCAGTACATTGTACAGCCGGCGGCCATCGCCCCCGGAAAAGCGAAGGAGGGCATCGTACTCTTCGATGTGGATATCCTGCTCTTTGAGGTATTCATCCTCCCGCACCGCCCGGTCGACGAGCCGGATGAGGGCCTCCTTGGCCAGCGGTTCGAGCACGTATACCTGGCAGCGAGACAGCAGGGCGGGAATGACTTCGAAGGACGGGTTTTCGGTGGTCGCCCCGATCAACGTGACGGTTCCAGCCTCCACCGCTCCGAGCAGGCTATCCTGCTGCGATTTGCTGAAACGGTGAATTTCATCGATGAACAAAATAGGGCTGGGGCGGTCGAAAAACTGCTGTCGCTGCGCTTTACCTATCGTCTCGCGCACGTCCTTTACACCACTACTAACCGCACTCAACGTGTAAAAGGGGACCTCCAGCTGTGTCGCCAGCAGGCGGGCGAGGGTGGTTTTCCCCACTCCGGGTGGCCCCCAAAGAATGAAACTGGGCAGGCGGCGTGCTTCCAGCGCCCGGCGCAACACCCCCTGCGGTCCTACCAGGTGGGTCTGGCCTTCGTACTCGTCGAGGGTGTGGGGGCGCATTCGTTCGGCTAGTGGCTGCATATTCTGATGTTCTGATTCTTTGATGCGGCAATGTACCAATGCGGCAATGTGCAAATTTTTAAAACCTGCGTTATGAAAATTATCATCACCATCCACTGTCTGTTTCTCGCAGGTGGGGCGTAAGAGCAAAAACAAAGTCAATTAAATCCTCCTGACTGACTCCCTAATCTTCAAAGTCGGATCCAACTGAATTTGGTTAGATACGATTTCTTCCTGATTAAGAACGGAGCGTAGGATTTTTACGGCAAGATTGGCGATATCGGACTTGGGTTGAACCACGCAAGATAGTGGACTGACCAAGAAATCCAGGTAGGGGTGGTCATCAAAGGTAATTAGGGAAATGTCATCGGGTATGCGAAGGCCTTCTTCAACCAATGCCTTTAAACACCCCAGGGCAATAGTATTACTCATCGCAAAGATAGCAGTAGGCCGATCCGAAGATTGCAGGGCGAGTTTGGTTTCCAGGTACCCGTTTTGTACGCTGTAATCATTGCCGGTTATATTTTCGTCATTCAGGCTGAATTCGGACATCATGTCCTTAAATCCTCTAACTCGCTCCTTGTTGGGTACGGCATTGTTGACCCCTTGAATGCACAGAATTTTTTGATGCCCTGATTCAACGAGGTACTTCGTTGCCATACTTGCACCATTGTAATTATTAGTGCTGACGTACGGAATATCTATTTCTTCGAAATATCGATCTACGCAAACGATGGGCAGGCCACTATCTCTGAGTTTAGTGATGTGCTCGTACTTGTCCTTGCAGGGTACCAGGATAAGCCCTTCAATGTCTCTTTTGTAGAGGGAGTTGAGAATACTTTCCTCCTCCTGAATGTTCTCATTTGTTTCGCTAAGTATGGTAATAAATCCTTCTTTTCTCAAACAGGAGTTAATTTCACTGGCCAGATAGGCAAAGAATGGATTGTTTAAGGAAGGAATAGATAATGCAATCGTATTGTTCCGACCATTTTTGAGGCTGGCGGCCGAGTAATTGGGCGAGTAGTTCAATCGTTCTGCGGTTTCCAGGATGCGTTTCTGCGACTCTTTGGCAATTCTGAATTCATCTGCCTTGCCGTTTAAAACCCGCGAAACGGTAGATATCGAAAAGTTCGATTCTCTGGCTACGTCTCTTATGTTTGTTTTCTTGGAATTTTTCTTCCGGATTCGTTTACTCATCGGGAAAAGATTAGTAAAAACCCCTTACACTAGTGGAGAGGATTGAAATTTAATTAAATCGTTAGATAGATCAAAGCTACTCATTATTAAAAGCGGAAATATAAACGTAAGAATCGAGCTTAGGTTCAATTAGTTGTGCATCCTGCGCAGAAGAGGCACGCTGAAGTACATTTATCAAAACATGCAGTATATATAAACAACTTTCCCCAAACAAGAATTTGTATAACTGGGCTAGTAATGTAGTATAATTTTGCGCAAACGTTTGCGCTGTATTCGGTTTTTTCATACATTGAGTGCTCAACGAATCCAATCTTTTGGAGTGCACAAAGGTGTATACGCTCTTTTTACGCCAACTCACTACGAGCTCGTTTGGACTTTACCCTTTGGGCTACAAAAAGTCCCTTTAGGAACCTGTCTTCGCCCTTTTTTCGGTCCGTAGCTTTGGCTATGCACCTCAAAAGTGGTCTCGGCAGAACCCTAAATGGCCTCTTTTCGCCTTCAGAAGCAAAGTCCAAACAAGCTCTAACTCTAATTGCCAACAAATCTTTTAGAAATGAGAATATCTCTGCTGCGTAGATGTCAAAAATGGGCTCATCCAGTATTAATAGCCGCTTCACTGCTCCTGATGATGATGCATATCCCCCGGTTTGGAATAGCTATGGAGCTTATCATCCAAGAGGATACGGCTTCTGGGGTGGTAATTGATGAAAACGGTGAACCGCTGATTGGTGTAGCTGTACGAGTAAAAAATACGGGGCGGGGAACGATAACGGATATCGATGGTGCTTTCCGTATTGAAGTTAGTTCGGGCGAAATATTGGTGTTTTCTTACATCGGCTATAAAACAGTAGAAATACCGATAACTTCTCCTACCCAGGTGATCAATTTAACGATGGAGTCCGATCTCCTGGAGTTAGATGAAGTAGTAGTTATTGGGTACGGCACCCAGAAGAAAAAAGAGCTGACGGGCTCGGTCGCCACCGTTGATGAAGACGATCTGATCGACGGAAATGTCAATAACCCCCTGCAATTTCTTCAGGGAAAGGTAGCTGGCCTGAATGTGGTCCGATCGGGTAATGGAGACCCCAATGGAGGATTTCAGGTGCAATTGAGAGGATTAACGACCCTTGCTGCCGGCGAACAACCCCTGATCGTTATCGACGGAGTAATCGGTGGTAGCCTCAGTAATATCGCGATGGATGAGATTGAATCGATCGATGTGTTAAAAGACGGCTCCGCGGCGGCGATTTATGGAACCAGAGGCACAAACGGAGTTATCCTGATAACGACCAAACGACCGGATAGGGGAGGGCTTAAAATGGGAGTAAATTCTTACGTCGGCGTCCAGAATATCACCAGAGAGTTAGAAGTATTAGATGCAGCCGAGTACCGAAACGTGATTAGCCAGTATTTCCCGAACTCTACAGATCTTGATTTTGGAGAATCGACGGACTGGCTGAGTGAAGTTACGAACGAAAATGCGTTGAGCCAATATTACCACGTGTCTGCTACGGGAGGCAATGACGATGTCCAGTTCAGAGCCTCTTTAAATTTCCAGGGAGAAGACGGGGTCATTAATAAAACCAGTACGGAAAGAATCCGTGGATTGGTAAATGTGACTCAATTCGGGTTTAACGACCGCTTAAGCATCAATTACAACCTGTCGTATTCAAGCGCCAGCAATCAGTATGCCGATTATTACATTCTTGAACAGGTAACCAGGAGAAACCCTACGGAACCTGTTTTTGATCTAAATAATGAATTCCCGGAATCCGGCCCTTACTACTTCGTAGATGCTTTTCAATACTACAATCCGGTAGCCATGCAGGAAGAAGATACCGACGAAGGAGAGCTTCGGAATTTTATGGGAAGTATTCGGGCGAGTTATTGGTTGACGGATGCGCTCAATTTTAGTGTCCAGGGGTCGATCATTGATGGTTCTGAACGGCGTGGGCAATACCTGGGTAGGTATCACCCCATCGATTTCAGTCTGGAAGGAAGAGCTACCATAAGCAATTCCATCTCGCGCTCCAGGTTGCTGGAAGCCACTGTTCAATACCAAAATGACTTCGCCGGTGACCACAGCCTGGTCGCCCTGGGCGGGTATTCCTTCAACGACGGCGAGTTTGAATTTTCAAATATTTCTAATTATGGATTCGATACCGATTTGTTTTCATTTAATAACATCGGAGTGGGCTCCGCGCTTGAAATTGGCGATGCCACCATCGGAAGTTTCAAAGAGTCAAACAGGCTGATTGCTTTCTTTGGGCGGGTGCAGTACAATTTCAAGCAAAAGTATTTTTTATCAGCTTCGGTAAGACATGAAGGGTCTTCCCGATTTGGAGAAAACAATAAATGGGGAACCTTTCCAGCCGTTAGTGCCGGTTGGTCGCTATCGGATGAACCGTTCCTGCAGAACCTTACCTTTGTTGACAATTTAAAGTTGCGGGCCGGATTCGGAGTGACAGGCAACCAATCAATTCCAAACTATCGATCACTTCAGCTGCTACAGGCTGGAGGCAGATTTTTCTACCAGGGAGAATGGGTTAATACATATCAACCGGCGAATAACAACAATCCCGATCTCAAATGGGAAAGAAAAGAGGAATTCAATGTCGGTTTGGATGCGAGTATTCTCAATGACCGAGTTGGGGTTACACTAGACTACTACCGGCGTACTACTAAGGATTTATTGTATACCTACACCGTTCCGGTGCCTCCATTTTTATACGATGAATTCTTTACAAACGTAGGAACAATTGAAAACAACGGTTTTGAAGTGGCGCTCCAGGTTATTCCGGTTAAAAGCAGAAAGGTAACGTGGACAGCCAATCTGGTATATGGTCAGAATGATAACAAATTGTTGTCGTTTTCAAATGATGAGTTTGCGATACTGGACATTGAGACGGGTTATCTTTCAGAGCGGTTTCAACAGTTTACGCAACGAATCGTTGAAAATGGTCCTATCGGCAATTTCTGGGGCCTCGAATTTTTAGGGGTTAACGAATCCGGCGATAATGTATTTGAAGATCTGAACGCGGATGGGGTGATCAATGATATGGACTATCAAGTCATTGGAAATGCGCTACCCGATTTTACCTTTGGCATTACAAACACTGTCCAAGCGTTTGGTTTCGACCTGAATGTACTACTGCGCGGATCGGTGGGAAATGATATTTTGAATGTTCATCGACTCTATTACGAGGGGTTGTCCAACTTCGGGACTACCAATGTTTTGAAAACCTCTCTGGACGATCCGGACTACCGAGCGCCTTCCGTCTACTCATCTCGCTACATCGAAGATGGCTCCTTTGTGAAAATCGATAATATTACCCTGGGCTACACGGTACCACTCCGCAATTCTTCCATTCAGAATTTGAGGATGTACGTGACGGGCCAGAATGTGGCAGTCTTTACCGATTATTTAGGCGTGGACCCCGAAGTGGCCATCAATGGCCTGGCTCCGGGGATTGACACCAGGAGGTATTATCCTGGCACTACAACCTTTCTGTTCGGGCTGGATTTTGATTTCTAAATCAGGAAACACCAAAAATAAAATGAAACGAGTACTATATTATCTTGCATTAGCTGTGTTTTTTGCCGTGCCAATGAATTCTTGCGTCGATTTGGAGGAAGAGGTCTATTCGGCCTTGCCGGCAGAAAATTTCTACACCAATGAGGAGGCCGTACTAAGCGCCATTGGCAGAGCCTACGCCCACCTTACGAATAGGTATTCTTACCACGGCGGTGCCTGGGGGGCTCAGGTTATTTCCTCTGATGAAGCCGTCATTCCCGTAAGGGAAGGCAATGCCTGGTGGGATAATGGAGTGTGGGTGGCTTTACACAGACACGAGTTTGGCTCCATTAAAAACTATTTTACCCCATCCTGGAATTTTGTGTTTGAAGGTGTAACTACTTGCAATCAGATCATTTATGAATTAGAACGAACCGATGTCGAATTTGAAGAAATGCCCAACTTATTGGCGGAGGTGAAAATCATCCGAGCATTGCTCTACTTCTATGGGTTAGACTTATTCGGAGATATTCCCATCACCACCGATTTCACGGATACCAGCTTACCAAGCCAGCGTCCGAGAGCCGAGGCGTTCAATTTTGTAGAGTCTGAAATTCTGGCTAATGCAGATTTATTGGAAGATGTTCCTACGACTTTAAATTATGGCCGGGTCACAAAAGCTATGGCCTATACCTTACTGACTAAGCTGTATCTAAACGCCGAGGTGTGGGTGGGTACTTCGATGTGGGAAGAAGCCGCCAATGCGGCCGATCTGGTAATTGGTTTAGGAACACTGGATCTGGAGGATGATTACTTTGAAAATTTCAAAGTGAATAATGAATCGTCGATCGAAAATATTTTTGTTATTCCGCAGGACGCTGTTTTCACCCCTTGGGGCTTTTATGTCAACGCGTTATCACTAAACAATGCCAGCCGGCCAATTTACAATATGAGCACCTTTTGTTGGAATGGGATGGCTGCTACCGAACAGCATTACGACCTGTATCAACCGAACGATGACAGAATTAATTCCTGGTTAGCCGGTCCGCAATCCTTTCAGGGAACCCCCCTGATGGTAACCAGTGAGGGGGTGAGTAGGCAGCTCGACCACCGCAAGAACATTAAAAACCTATACGAACCCGGTAATTTTGCGCTGGTAGATGATGGTGTACGTTTCCAAAAATACGAGTTTGAAGATGGTTTGCGAGGCTATGCGATGAGCAATGACTTTGTCGTATTCCGGTATGCCGACGTGCTCATGATGAAGGGAGAGGCCCTATTCAGGATGGGCAATAAATCCGGTGCCGTTGAACTCTTCAACCGGGTCAGAGCCCGTGCCGGGGCAGATCCTTACACGGAAGCAAATTTGACATTAGAAGAAATTCTGGCCGAAAGAGGTAGGGAATTTGCCTGGGAAGGAGAAAGGCGTCGAGACTTGATTCGCTTCGGAGAATGG
The DNA here is from genome assembly GCA_964504335.1 of uncultured Saprospiraceae bacterium. Lineage (GTDB taxonomy): Bacteria > Bacteroidota > Bacteroidia > Chitinophagales > Saprospiraceae > CAZDET01. The sequence goes on along the minus strand of CAZDET010000006.1, from coordinate 45,999 downwards.
ACTAAAGCATGGTGGGAAAAACCCGAACGCGGGAATCACGTGAAGCTATTCCCGATACCGGATGCTCCCCTGCAGACCAATCCAAATCTCGTACAGAATCAAGGTTATTAGCGTATTATGAAAATCTATTGTCTCCTGAATTTACCAATAGCGTCTCTTCAATTAATTGCGCTACTACTCTTCTTTACGGCCTGTGAAACAGCATCTGAACAGGAAGCGACTTTTTCCATTTCCGAGTCGGAGCTACTGGATAAGATCAAAGGTGGATGGGCCGGACAAGTCATTGGATGCACCTATGGAGGGCCGACCGAATTTAGGTATAACGGTACCCTAATGCAGGAATACCATCCAATTGCCTGGGAGGAAGACCAATGTGTGTGGTGGTACGAAAATATCCCCGGCCTGTACGATGATGTGTATATGGATTTAACCTTCGTAGAGATCATTGAAAAAGAGGGCATCCATGCTTCTGCCAGCCAACATGCGAAAGCTTTTGCTTTTGCAGATTACCCGTTATGGCATGCCAATCAGGCAGCAAGAAATAACATAATCAACAATATACTCCCTCCGCAATCAGGCCATTGGAAATACAATCCGCATGCGGATGATATTGACTTTCAAATCGAAGCGGATTTTGCGGGGCTGATGTCGCCAGGCATGGTGAATGCCGCCGCGCGAATCTGCGATACCGTCGGGCATATCATGAATTATGGAGACGGCTGGTACGGAGGCGTTTACGTGGCGGCCTTGTATGCTAATGCCTTTGTATTGAATGATCTTGAAGAAATTGTCACGCAATCCCTTGAGGTCATTCCGCCGCAATCCGAATTCTACCAATGTATAGAGGATGTCATTAAATGGTGGAAAACGTATCCGGATGATTGGAAACAAACCTGGTTTGAAGTGCAAAAGAAGTGGTCGGAAGATGTAGGATGTCCGGACGGTGTTTTCTCCGCATTTAATATTGATGCAAAGATCAATGCTGCCTACGTGGTGATCGGATTGTTATACGGGGAAGGTGACTACGGACAAACTCTGGAAATCTCGACCCGGTGTGGCTTAGATTCCGACTGTAATCCAGCAACGGCAGGCGGGGTTTTGGGCACCCTGCTTGGATACGAACACATTCCAGAATACTGGAAAAAACCAGTATATCCAGTTGAGGATAAAAAGTTTAAATACACCGATTGGTCCTTAAATGATGTGTACGAAGTAGGTTTCAAACACGCGAAGGACCATTTAAACCTAAACGGTGCAACGGTCGAAAATGGGATCATCAACATACCCGCAATGAAGGTAACGCCCGTAAGGTTGGAGGTAGGTTGGGAAGGCTTGGTTCCGGTGTCAAATGAAAATCAGCAATCGAAGTTAACCCCTTCCAACCCTTCTATCTCCCTTTCATTTGAAGGGGTTGGGTTTTTATTAAAGGGGTTTGCACATAATCTAGACCCGGAGGATCAGCCGCACCATGTTTTTGAAATTCAAATGACCATTGACGGAGAAGCTCAGGATACTATACCAATGACCACCGATGTATTGAGAAGAAGGCTGGACATTGGTTGGAAGTATGACCTTCGTCCGGGAGCGCACGAAGTGGAAATTTCCCTGCTTAATCCAGTGGAAAATTACGAACTCCTGGTTGGTGAACTGATCGTGTACCGAAAAAAGAGACCGGATGATAATCGTTAAATCCTATACCCTGGCCGTTTTGCTCCTAATCATCACCATGGTTTGCTGGGGATCTTGGGCCAATACTCAAAAACTGGCAACCAAATCCTGGCCTTTCCAATTGTTTTATTGGGATTATGCTCTTGGGATCGTGTTGTTTTCCTTTTTGTTTGGCCTCACTGCGGGGAGTACGGGTATGGAAGGAAGGCCATTTTTTGAAGATTTGGGGCAGGGGTCCGGCCAATCGTTTTTTAATGCTTTTTTGGGGGGGATTATATTTAATATTGCCAATTTATTGTTAGTTGCCTCCATTGAAATTGCAGGAATGGCGGTGGCTTTTCCCGTCGGTATTGGTCTGGCTTTGGTCATAGGCGTGTTGGTGAATTACATAGCAACACCACTGGGTAATCCGGTATATCTATTCTTAGGGGTACTAGCTGTGACGGTGGCCATTCTGCTGGATTCATATGTATACAAGAAAACGTCCCAACAAGGCAAAGTCTCCACGAGGGGCTTAACCCTGGCAATCCTTGCCGGTATTTTGATGGGATTCTTCTACCGGTTTGTCGCGGCATCCATGAGTGCCGATTTTGTGGCTCCTGTGCCAACTTATTATACTCCTTATTCTGCGGTATTCGTTTTTTCGTTGGGGATCTTTTTCTCGAATTTTTTGTGGAATACGATTTTCATGCGATTTCCAACAAGTGGAGAGGCGGTTAACTACCGGCAGTACTTCAGTGATGGAAACCTACGACTCCATGCCATCGGTTTGCTAGGAGGAATCATCTGGTGCATTGGAATGTCCCTTAGCATTCTTAGTTCTTCCGAAGCCGGTTTTGCGATTTCTTACGGCCTGGGGCAGGGAGCTACAATGGTAGCGGCTTTTTGGGGCGTATTCATTTGGAAGGAGTTTAAAGGAGCCTCTCCTACCCTGATGAGGTTAGTTTATCTGATGTTTTTCTTCTTTCTTTTTGGGCTATCGCTAATTATTTTTTCAAGGTTTTAATATGGGACGTATTACAGTTATCGGAAGCATCAATACGGATCTAATCATATTGTCTGATAAAATACCAGTAATTGGAGAAACAGTTATCGGGAATGAATTCCATATGATGGGAGGAGGAAAAGGGGCAAACCAGGCTATTGCCATAAAACGCTTGGGAGGAGCGGTTGATTTTGTTTGCTGCGTGGGGGATGATCTTTACGGAGAAAACATGATCAAAAGCATGGCAGCGGAAGGGTTTAATTTGCAACACGTAAAGAAGCAAGAGCGGGTAGCCTCCGGGATTGCCATGATTATGGTAGATCGACAGGCACAAAATTGCATTTTGGTGGCTCCGGGAGCCAATGCTAAGTTATCCGCCGATTTGATCGATGCCGTCAACCCTTTTTCTGATCAGACTGCGTTTTTATTGATGCAACTGGAAATCCCATTGGAAAGTGTGCAATATGCTACCGCCAAAGCCAGGGAAAGGGGGATAAAAGTGGTGCTCAATGCCGCACCTGCCCAAAAATTAAGCCCCGGCTTTTTATCCAAGCTCGATATGCTCATTATAAACGAAACAGAAGCCTGTATTCTTACGGATACGGCCTTTGAAGAGGAATATAATATTGAAGAACTGTGCCAAAAGTTAAATGCACAGGGTATAGATACCATCGTTGTTACGTTGGGCGCGAAGGGCACTTATGTGTACGAAGCTGATGGTCAATTTCACGTGCCCGCGTTTTCGGTTGAAGCATTGGACACTACTGCTGCTGGGGATACGTTCTGCGGGGCGCTCACCTACTATCTCAGCCAGGGAAAAGGCTTGGAAGAATCAGTAGTGTTTGCCAATGCCGCCGCGGCCATTGCAGTCACTCGCCTGGGCGCACAGCAGTCGATCCCAGTTAGAAAAGAAGTGGAGCATTTTCTTGGAAAAGTGAATCAAGTTTGATCCTTTTTGTTTTTCGGGGAATGTATAGTATGCGTGTTATTTGTAATCAAAGAGAGTGCGCAAAAAAAGCGCACAAACGTTTGCGCAAGTGAAATAATCGCTTATCTTTATCTACTACTACCTGAACAGACAATCCATATTTTATCACCTAAATTATTAGAGCTTATGAGATATATGTTTACATTGCTTATGCTGGGCCTGTGCATTACGCTAGGCGCACAAACACGTACGATTTATATCGATTTTGGGGATGACGACACGCCAACTCCGAGTCCTTGGAACAATATCGTTACGGATCAAGCTACTGTTACGGAAAGTATCACTGATTTGACGAATTCCGATGGAGACCCAACGGGAATTAGTTTTGCGCTTGATACTTCAAATAACTTCAATCAGTGGGCGAACATGACCGGAGAGCAATCGACAACTACTGATTGGAATTTTCCAATTACGGCGACGCAGGATAACCTGTTTGGGCACGGAAATTTTTGGGGTAATTGTAGTTGTACCCACGCGGAAGTACATGCTGAAATAGATGGCCTCGATCCAGCTATTGAGTATACCTTCGTGATGTTTGGCTCCAGGCAATCGGTCACCGACATCCGGTCTGCTGAATTTGAACTAACCGGTGCTACAACGGAATCTGCGAGCCTTAATGCGTCACAAAATACAACTAATACCGCTAGTGTAAGCTTAATGCCGGATGCCAGTGGTAAAATTGAATTGGTGGTTTCACCCGCCGATGACAATGACAATGAGTTTGAATTTTACTTCCTGGGTGTCCTGGTGATTACCTGGGAGGAGGCAGCTACCTCCGTTATGGATAGACAGACATCAGAATTAATGAAAGTGTTTCCCAATCCTATCACAACAAGCACTATTGTGCATTCTCCAGGAATGGAAAGACTTTCTCTAACGAATGCAATTGGCGAAAGAGTAGGGCCTATCGAAATAGTTAACTCAGACTATTACTATCTAGACCTTAGTGACTATCCGAGTGGTGTCTATTACATCGCTGCCGAAAACAGAGATGGTACAGTTGCTGTATCGAGAGTGGTGAAAAATTAAGGCAAATAATCAAGGAATACCATTGAATAAGCAGCGACCTCCACGAGGAGGGCGCTGTTTGTTTCTTAATATCTTACACAATGAAAATGAATGCCGTTTTAATCGCACTTCTTATTAGCTCCATATCCTGCTCTAGCGATAGTGGATTATCGCCAACACCCGTTGTACCTGATACGGTATTTGGATTTAAAAAAAGAACGTTCCAACTAGATGCCAATTCGCTGCCTTACCAAATTCTATATCCGCGGGGGTACAGCAATAGCACGGAATCCTATCCATTGGTAGTATTTCTACATGGTGCTGGGGAAAGAGGCTCGGATAATGAACGTCAAATGATCTTTGGTTCGGAAACCTTCTTAGAATCCAATGCCGAACATCCCGCAATCGTCATTTTCCCGCAGTGTCCCTCTGATGTAATGTGGTCCAGGCGATTGAAGTACGTGAATACGGATGGCATTCTAACATTTGAATTTCCCGTCGAATCGGAACCTAACTATGCTATGGAGATGGTAATAGCGCTGGTTCGGGAACTAATTGCTACTGAATCAGTTGATCCGAACCGGATATACGTTACCGGATTGTCGATGGGCGGGATAGGTACGTTTGAATTTTGTTATTATGCACCCGACTTGCCCGCGGTGGGAGTATCGCTAGCTGGAGGGCATGATTCTACATTAGTCCATAGTTATGCGGAGGATATTGCATTTCGTCTGTATCATGGATCTGCAGACAATGTTGTTCCTGCCAGATATTCCAGGCAGATGCACAATGGATTAAACGAACTCGGACACCAGGTAGAGTATTTTGAAGCCCCGGGAAGAGGGCATGAGTGGAATTACGTATTTAATGATCCGGATTATATGGAATGGATGTTTAGCATAACAAGACCATGAGATGGTTCAAATACTGCAACACCATAAATGAACATCCTTCAGGACCTCCTCGCAGCCGGCAACATGGCCGAATGGCGTAGCCTCGACGATGGAGTGATGGGCGGCAAGTCGCAATCGCGCATGGAGTGGCACAAACCGGGCCACCTGGTATTTAGCGGCGAGGTGTCGTTGGAGAACAACGGAGGCTTCGCTTCCGTCCACCGCTCAGTGGAATTGCCGGATTGGAGTGGCTACCAAGGGCTACGCCTGCGCGTGCGCGGCGATGGGAAGCGGTACAGCCTGCGGCTGCGAATGGCGTTCAATATTGGGCGGGTGAGCTATGCCCAGGCGTTTGACACCACAACTGACCAATGGATGGAGGTATTTCTGCCGTTTGCTGAATTTCAACCACGTCGAAGGGGGCAATTGCTGCCCGATGAGCCGCCATTGGACCCGGCCCAACTCCGTCGGTTCGGGTTTTTGATTGCAGATGGGCAGGCAGGTCCTTTTCAACTAGAAGTTGCCGCAGTGGACGTCTACTCCTGATCTACTACAAATTCCAAGAAGCGCTCACCCCCACCCACACCCACACTCCCTCCTCTATCAAACAAGCGGTGCAAGCGATTTCCCGCCAAGTCTTCTACTCGTGGATCGATGCGCAAACGGTAGCGGCCGGGTAACCAGGGGGTGGTCGGCTGGAATTGCCATTGACGAAGGGCTGGTTGGTAGCTGATTCGGCTCGCAACGGGGGAGCCCTGTTCGGTTTCAACCCTTAGATAGGTTGACGCCGTCACATAATCGAGCGATTCCGGGAGGAGTAGGGTAAGCGGTGCCGTCGAATGGGGAGGTGAGACCACTTCCCAGGTGTCGGGTTGCAGGACAGCTCGGTCGGGTGGACCTGCCCGAAATGTAAATTGATAAGATTGGGCCAGTGGCTGGCCAAGTTGGTCTTTTAGCTCCCTGGAAACGTGCAGCTGATAAGAGTGCCCTGCCAGCAGGGCGGGGCCGAGCCGCCGGTTGGGTCCGAGGTCACGCTTGGTGCGGCCCGGTTCGATCCAGAGGGTCAGGCGAGTGCGGTCTTCGTTCCAGAGCGGAGGTTGGAGTGGGAGAAAGATGCGGTCGAGGCGGGAGCCCGTGCTGTCGGTGAGGTAGATGTGGTCGTACACATTGGTGGCCGCAACGGGCGCGCTGAAGTACAGGTGCACCTTCAGTAGATTGGATGGCCACACGGAGTCGGAGGGGTATATGGTTTCCAGGGTTGCTGGGGCATACCCATCAGGAAGGGGTAACGAAAAGGTCGTGGTGTATCCATCCGGCACGAGCCGAAGGGTGTAGGTGCCCCCCGGTTGAAAATCGATGACGGGCAAAAACAGCAAGGTATCTTCTTTGATCACCGTGCGGCCCAGCATTGGCCGGCGGGCCTTCAGTTCGTCGGCGGAAGGGGTGCCAACGAAAACCTGGACGACCTGCTCGGATGCGGTCGAATCGGAATAAGAAAGCGCAAGGCGATCCGGTTGAACGTCGGGCGCTTGTGCGCTCAACCGGATCGAACCCAATACGAGCAGTATTATTAATTGAGTCCGCATTGGCCTACAACCAACGGGCCCCCTGCGTGCGAAGCCTCAGGCTGCCGTCGGCTTGCCGTTGCAACATGAGAAACTGCTGATCGTTGAGGCGGTCGAGCTGCAGGACGTAGACGAAGGGGAGCGCGATGAAATCGACACCGGCGGTACCACCCCGTTCAGCGATGCGCTCGGTGAGGCTGTTGCCAAAGGACTCGATGTCCGACATTTTGATCTTCATCAGAGCGCGGGCGGTGTTGGCCAGCAGGATGTAGCGGTCGCCCTCCTTTTCCATTTCGATGATATCGAGGGGCGTATTCCAGTTTCCAAGTTCGGCTACGGTGCGGCCCTTGGTGTGCTTGCCGGTTGCCAGCTCCGCCATTGGGAAAACGACCAGGGGAGTACAAGTGTATCCTGCAATTAAAGCTGGCTCACCGTTGACGGTGGTGGGCAGAAAAGTTTTGATGGGTGCGTCGGTTTCGTACTGGCCGTGGGCAGCGTGGTAAATTTCGAGAGTAGCGGCTTGCTGGTTTTCTTCAAACGGGTAATCGATTGCGTAGAAAGTGGAGCCAAACTCCCGGTTGCTCAGGCCACTGACCAACACCTTACCATCGTGATAGCGCATATCGGAAACAGCCCACTTGCGCAGGGAGCGTCCGCGCCGGTCGGTGGCGTCTGCTGCCACAGGCTCATTCAGGCTTGCCTTGGTATAGGGTACAGACTCTAGTGAAACGGGTACAAACGTCTCGCCTTCCAGCCGCATTAGCAGCGGCGTGCCATCCGCTACCTGTACTGCCAGATATACTTGCTGCGAAGCGGGGTCGACGGCCATATCATTGACCATTACCTGGTCGGGGGTGGTGCCGAGCAAATCGGCCAGCAGGGCATCGACACGCTCCAGCTGAATTTCTTTGGCATCGGACATGGAGGCCTGGGCCGCCAAATCGATTGCGATGATTGCCGCTTGGTCGCTGTCGCCAATAAAGAGCGTATGATCGGGCCCAAAGGCCAGCGCATTAATCGACTGGATCTCCGGATCGCCCAGTACGAAATTTTCTTTGAGGGAATGGGCACTCACCAGCAACGGCAAGCATACGGCCAACAGGCTGAACATGTGGGTAACGCGTCTCATAAGTGACTGTGGTTGTAGAAGTAAGCAGATAGCTAAGGAACATGAATTTGGGCAAATGGTTGGAGAAAAACGATGTGCTAATTTGCCAATGAGTCAATTTGCCGATAGGATGTTCTGATTTTCTTATTCATTTGCCGGCCCACCAAATAGGTCGTCATTGGGTGCCCATTAAAATGTTAATAAATTATCCACCGAGGTTACATCAATGCACCAATTGGCCTTCCGCAAACTCGAAGCCGTTGAGAAAATCGCGGGTAGGCATGCGTTTACGTCCCTGAAGCTGGAGTTCCAGCACTTCGACGAACCTTTCACCACAGGCGATGCGGATGGAGAGCTTGTTGTCCGAGATGATCGTGCCGGGTAAGAGGCTGTGCGGTTCGTCCAGAAGTTGAGTGCGGAGGATTTTGAGTTCCTGGCCGTCGAGCGTGGTCCAAGCGGTAGGGTAGGGGTGGAGACCACGCACAAAATTGTGTACCGCCTGGGCGGGTTGCTGGAAATCGATACGGCAGGTATCGCGAAATAGTTTGGGAGCGGGAGTAGCCGCAGTATCATCCTGTTTTTTTGGCTGCAGGGTGCCGGATTCCAACCCTCGTACGGTTTCGAGTACCACTTCCGAACCAATTTCCATCAGTCGGTCGTGTAGGTCACCCGCTGTATCGTCTGGGCCGATGGAAGTAGATCGTTGGAGTAGAAGGTCACCGGTGTCGATTTGATGTTGAATGAAGAATGTGGTTACACCGGTCTCCTGCTCGCCGCGGATGATGGCCCAGTTGATGGGGGCAGCGCCACGGAATTTAGGAAGCAGCGAAGCGTGCAGATTGAAGGTACCCATTGGAGGCATGGCCCACACTACTTCGGGCAACATGCGGAAGGCCACCACGATTTGCAAATCGGCCTCAAGGCTGCGCAACTCTTCGATAAAATCGGCTGCTTTCAGGTTGGGCGGCTGCAGTACGTGCAGGTGGTGCCGAAGGGCAAATCGCTTTACCGCCGATTCGAGTCGTTGCTTGCCGCCCCGGCCCCCCATCTTATCGGTGGCGGTGATCACGCCGACGATTTCGTAGCCGGCTTCCAGCAACCCACGTAGTGTGGGAACCGCAAAATCCGGGGTGCCCATGAAAACAATCCGTAGTGGCATGCCGCTGTTTTTGACACTTAATCCTAAATTAAGCGCTTCAAAGGTTTCTATTTTAACCTACTTCCCCAAGTAAATAGCCTGATTTATGGAGTGCATCGATTTTAAATGGACCACTGCGGACGGTATCGACATATACGGCTGTGAGTGGCCCGTGAAAGAAGCACGCGCCGTCGTCGGGATTATTCATGGCCTGGGGGAACACTGCCACCGTTACGATCCCCTGGCGGATTATTTCCGCAGCCAGGGATACGGTGTCGTCGGATACGACCAGCCAGGATATGGCCGCAGCGGCGGAAAGCGGGGGCATATTGCCCATTACGACAGGCTCCTCGACGGGGTCGGTAATCTGCTGTTGCAGTGCGAGCGCCGCTACAACGACCTGCCTGTTTTCCTTTACGGACACAGTATGGGGGGGAATATATTGCTGAATTACCTGATTCAGCGCCACCCGGATATCAGTGGAGCCGTCGTATCTGCTCCACATATCCGCCTAGCATTTCGGCCTAGGGCTGCTAGCGTAATTATGGCCCGGATGGCCCGAAAAATTCTGCCCGGACTGACACAAAGCAATGGCCTGGCCACCGAATTCCTCTCCCGCGATCCGAATGTCGAGAAGGCCTACAAGGAAGACGAATTGGTCCACGATCGCATCTCCGTCTCCATGGCGTTGGGTTTAATCGATGCAGCCAACTACCTGAATCGGTATTCGGGAGCCATTTCCATCCCGTTATTGCTGATGCACGGAAAGGAAGACCGCATTACCGACCCGGCCGGGACTGCCGAGTTTGCCCGGCGCGTTACGGGGCCGGATATCAGCCTGCACTTGTGGGAGAAGCTGTACCACGAGTTGCACAACGAGCCCGAACGCCAGCAGGTATTCAGCTACGTCAATGCCTGGCTGCAACCGCGCATGGACCCTCAAAAAACCCAGCGCCCACCCAAAACGGTGTAAGCCAATTTTGCAATGATCCACGGCGTTTTGGGATACGCTTTCAGCGCGCTCACCGTTCAAGTAACGATTTTGCTTATATTTACCTATTAATTGGGCACTTAACGGGGCTCATTTCGCCCCCAAGCGCTGTACAGTAGGAGAAAATGGCCAGGAATTTTCCATTTTACCATCAGCTCGAAGAGATGGATTGCGGGGCAACCTGTTTGCGCATGGTGGCCCGTTCCTATGGCCGTTATTATTCGTTGGAATACCTCCGCGAGCTAACCTACCTCGGCAAGCAGGGAGTAACGCTGCTCGGCATCAGCGATGCCGCCGAATTGCTCGGCCTCCAGACGCTGGCCCTGCGAACCAAATACGACCAACTTCGACACGAAATCCCGCTCCCCTGCATTTTGCCCTGGCGGGAGGATCACTTCGTGGTGTTGTACCACATCAACGACCGGTTCGTGTGGATAGCCGATCCGGCAGCCGGCAAGTTTCGGCTGCGCCGGGAGGAATTCTTGCGGCGTTGGTCGGACGAAAAGCAGGACGACCAGGCCACCGGTGTGGCCCTAGTGCTGGAGACTACTCCGGAGTTTTACGACCGCGACCGGGAAGGCGTCGACAAGTCGTCGTTGCGCTACGTATTCCAGTATTTCGTCAAGTACCGGCAATTGCTCCTGCAATTGCTGCTCGGTTTTGGGCTGGGAAGTGCCATCCAGATCGTTATTCCCTTTCTGATTAAGAGCCTGGTCGATATCGGTGTCCAGAATGTCGATTACAACTTCGTCTTTCTCGTGGTGATGGCGCAGTTTGTGCTGTTCGTCACTCAGGTAGGCATGGAAGCACTGCGCCGGTGGATTTTGCTCCACGTAGGGGTGCGGGTGAATATCAGTTTGATCTCCGACTTTCTCATCAAGTTAACGCGTCTGCCGCTGGGATTTTTCGATACTCGCATGACGGGTGATTTGCTCCAGCGGATTTCTGACCACGAACGCGTTCAACGTTTCTTTACGACCACTTCCCTCAGCAGCATTTTCAGTCTGATCAACTTCACGGCCTTTTCGCTGGTGCTCTACTTCTGGAATCCGATCGTCTTACTCATTTTCCTGGGCGGAACGCTGCTCAACTTACTTTGGGTCCTGTTTTTTCAGCGACGCAAGCGCGAACTCGACTACAAACGCTTCGACCAGAGTTCGGAAAACCAGAGCCGCCTCATCGAGCTTATCGACGGGATGCAGGAGATCAAGCTGCACAACGCCGAAAAACAAAAGCGCTGGGCCTGGGAGCGCGTGCAGGCGCGTTTGTTTCGGACGAGTCTGAGCACCCTGAGCATCGATCAGGCACAGCGCACGGGTGCCAACCTTATTGGTGAGAGCAAAAATTTATTCATCACCTTGGTTGTCGCCACGGCCGTACTCGACGGCACTATGACCCTCGGTATGCTGGTGGCCATCCACTATATTGTCGGTCAATTGAACGGACCCATCAGTCGCTTCGTCGAATTTATGCGCTCCTACCAGGAAACGCGTATCAGCCTCGAGCGCATGAACGAAATCCATACCAAAGCCGACGAAGAGGAATCCGAAAAGAAAATCACCATTCTGCCCGAATTAGGTGACCTGACCATGGAACACGTGAGCTTCCGCTACCAGGGGCCCCACTCGCCTACGGTATTGCGCAACGTCAATGTGCGCATTCCAAGAGGAAGGGTGACGGCCATTGTCGGTTCGAGCGGTAGCGGGAAAACCACGTTGCTCAAGCTGCTCCTCGGGTTCTATCAGCCCACCGACGGTACGGTGCGTGTCGGAGACGTCAACCTCAACAGCATTGCCAGCCGGTTGTGGCGGGCTCGCTGCGGTATCGTCCTACAGGAAGGCTACATCTATAGCGACACCGTTGCCAAGAACATCGCCCTCGGCGAGGAAATCATCGACAAGCGTCGATTGCTGCGGGCCGTAAAGATGGCTAATATTCAAAACTTCATCGAAAGCTTGCCGATGGGCTACAATACGCCGATCGGTCAGAACGGGATTGGCCTTAGCCAGGGGCAAAAGCAACGCATCCTGATTGCCCGAACCGTGTACAAAAACCCTTCGTACATCTTTCTCGATGAGGCAACTACCGCACTTGACGCCTACAACGAGATGCTCGTCATGGAAAACCTCCTCGAGTATTTCCGGGGTAAAACGGTCATCATCGTCGCCCACCGCCTGAGCACGATCATGAACGCCGATCACGTCATCGTGGTGGAGGAAGGGGAGGTGGTAGAGCAGGGTGTACACAGCGAATTGATGTACAACCAGGGAGCATACTATCAGATGGTGCGCAATCAGACCGAACTGGGCGCGTAAACGCAGGAGCTATGATACCAAATGACGAACGGGATTATCTGCGCTCGGAAGAGGTGCAGGAAATTTTGGGTACCCCTCCGTCCTGGCTGACGCGCTGGGGAAGCCTGCTCGGACTAATTACATTCGTCTGCCTGGTATTCGTCGGCTACACTATCAAGTATCCCGATAGTGTAGAAAGCGACATTCGTGTCACTTCCATCGACCCTCCCCGGCGGTTGGTGGCGGAGCGGGATCTGTTCATTGCCGATATCCTGGTGCAAAATGAGGATACGATTCAGGCCGGCCAGACGATCATTGTATTCCGCACGGGGGCACAGTACCGCGATGTGCTTGCCCTCGAACAGCTCCTCAACGACGTCGATATTGCCACCGATTCTGCACTGTTGGCACTCAACATTCCCGCCGATTTGATTCTCGGCAACATCCAGGATGGGGTTTACAACTTTCGCGACCGGCAGCAGGATTTGCGTCTGGCCCAGTCGGGACGCTCGGGGCGCACCAATGACGATGAACTGCGCCGCCGCATTAAGCGCGAGCAAAACAACATCCTCGACGAACGCAAGCAACAGGAAAAACTGAGCCGTCAGATCGAGCTGGTCGAACAGCGCCTCATTCGCGAACAAAATCTTCTGAATGCCCGGCGCAGCTCCATCGATCGGGTGCGCATTCTCGAAGAAGAAAAATTGCAATACGAACGCTCCCTACAGGCATCGGAATCGGCGGTGAATAAGAGCGAGTACGAGATCGGCCGCATGCGTCGCGAAATTTCGAATTATCAGGCCGGTACCCGCGACAATAGCTTTCGGGCTTCCAATTCCCTACGCGAAGCCTACGAATCACTGCGCAGCATCCTCGAGGATTGGAAGAAGAAAAACCTGCTTATCTCGCCCATCGACGGCATCGTGCTGATGGATGCCAACCTGCGTTCGCAGCAGTTTGTGCTCAGCCAGACACAACTGGCCATTATTTTACCACTCAATCCCAAGGGGATTGTCGGTCGCATCCAATTAGAAGTACAAGGTTCGGGAAAAGTACAAGTAGGCCAGCCGGTGATTGTCAAATTCGCGTCCTATCCCTTCGCCGAATTCGGAGCAGTTAAAGGGAAGGTGATCTACAAGGGCAAAATTCCCACCGAAAACAACATCCCCATCGAGGTCGGCTTCCCGGAAGGTCTGCGCACTACTACCGGCCGCACCCTCGAAGCCACGCAGGATATGATCGGGGAAGCGGAAATCATCACCGAGGAAAAACGCGTATTGGTTTGGATATTCGAACGATTCTGATCAATTGATAGTGAATGGCGAACGGTGAATGGCGAATATTTGCTGCATTCACCGCTCGCCCTTCGCCATTAAAGGTGGATCACCTCATCGTAAGCCGCGGCGGTGGCTTCCATGACGGCTTCGCTCATGGTAGGGTGGGGGTGTACGGACTTGATGATTTCGTGGCCGGTCGTTTCCAGTTTTCGGGCGGCTATGACTTCGGCGATCATTTCGGTGACGTTGTAGCCGACCATGTGGGCGCCGAGCCACTCGCCGTATTTAGCGTCGAAAATGACCTTGACGAAGCCTTCCTTGGCGCCGGCGGCACTAGCTTTCCCGGAGGCGCTGAAGGGAAACTTGCCCACGCGCAGTTCGTAACCCGCTTCTTTGGCCTGTTGTTCCGTCATGCCGACGGAGGCGACTTCCGGTACGCAGTAGGTACAACTGGGCAGGTTATTGTAATCGAGTGGTTCGACTTGCATGCCCGCGATTTTCTCGACGCAGATAATGCCCTCGGCGCTAGCTACATGGGCGAGGGCCGGGCCACGGGTAATGTCGCCGATGGCGTATATACCTTCAGCGGAGGTACGATAGAAATCATCTACCGGAATCTGCCCCCGATCCGTGTCTATGCCTACGGTGTCGAGACCAACGTCTTCGGTATTGGGAGTAACGCCGGCAGCAGAAAGCACGACATCGCACTCAATGGTGTCTTCGGTACCTTTTTTGCGATCCTTTACGAATACCTTGCATCCATTGTCAGTCACTTCCACGCGTTCTACGGAGGTGTTGGCCAGCACCTTGATCCCCCGCTTCTTGTAGATTTTGCTCAATTCTTTGGATACATCCGGATCTTCGCGGGGTACGAGGCCCTGCTCCAGAAATTCGACAACGGTTACCTCGGTGCCGATCGATCCGTAGATGTAGGCGAATTCCGTTCCGATGGCACCGGCTCCGACCACAACCATTGTTTTCGGTTGCTCATCCAGGGTCATGGCTTTGCGGTATTCGATAATCCGTTTACCGTCGATGGGTAGATTGGGTAATTCTTTGGCACGCCCCCCCGTCGCGACGATCACATGCTTTGCCTCGTAAGTCTGTTTGCTTCCATCCTCGGCGGTGACTTCTACCTTACGACCACCCGCGAGCCGGCCGTGGCCGGCGAGGACTTCAATCTTGTTTTTGCGAAAAAGGAAATTGATGCCCTTACTCATGCCGTCCGCTACTTTCCGGCTGCGATCGACCATGTGCTGAAAATCGACCTTGGCGTCGGCCACCTCGATGCCGTAATCCTTAGCATGTTTGATATACTCGAATACCTGCGCGCTTTTGATGAGGGCCTTGGTAGGAATGCAGCCCCAGTTGAGACAGATACCTCCTAATGACTCGCGTTCGACAACGGCCACTTTCATACCCAGTTGGGCAGCACGAATCGCCGCGACATAACCGCCCGGGCCACTTCCTATTACGATGAGATCGTAGTTCATCTCGGTATTTTGATTTTATTGAATGCAACACGCCAAACCCACCGGGGTTGGATAGGCGGCAAATATAAGCGAAGCCCCAGGGAATTATACAAATAAAAAGGAGCCTCCCTCTGTATGAAGAAGACTCCACTAACTTACTGATACCAAAAAATTCTTCTGTAGAGGGGCGAAGATGACCAGCGCTCCTCCAGTATATTTTTGCGGAAAGCGATAATTCAGACCGGTTAAATAACGCGAGAAGGTGAAAAAAATTCACCGAAATGTGATAGTATTCAATCTGTTGCCTGACCTGATCGGCAAGTGTAAAAGTAGGTATAATCGGGCGAATCCACAAATTTTTGAAGAGCTATTTTAACATTCAAGTCATTCGGTGACGGTATCATTTTTTTGGTTAAATTTATCGTTTATAGTGTTTTATGAATAAAAATTATTTTAATTTTATATGCCCGCTCCCCTCTTACCCTCCTGAAAAACAGGCGGCTTAGCGGCCGGAAAAACGGGCTGTTTTTTCGAGTCCGTCTGATTTTATGCTTCCGGATTTTTTAAGAGAACAAGTGGATTTGTATACCATTTTCACTAGCTCGAAAACGACCGCACTCGAACAAGTTACCATTTCGGGTGTTGTGGTTCTGGTTGCGATAAATGAATACTTACCATCCTGATTGGCAGGCTTTTCCTCGATTAATTATCGGAAGTGATCGCGGCCTATTCGGCAGTGCCGAATAGCTGACAGGATAGTGTGACATAGGGAAAATTATTCCTTTATATGATCGACAAGCAAGGCCAACTACTAAACGGTAACGGCCGTTTCCATTCATCTAACGGGCACGCTGCCTTCAGTGAATCCGATCAGGTATTTCACCCAAATTCCAGTACACCGCTACGCTCTGACGCCTTCGAACTGTCGGCTGAGGAGAAGATGGACCAGATCGAGGAGCATTTTCGGGCTATCATGGACGTGATGGGCCTCGATCTGGAGGATGATTCCCTGGCGGATACCCCAAGGCGAGTAGCCAAAATGTTCGTCAAGGAGATTTTCACAGGCCTCGATCCTGCCAACAAGCCGAATGTATCCCTTTTCGAAAATAAGTATCAGTACCGGCAGATGCTGCTGGAGCGGGATATTAAGGTCCATTCCTTCTGTGAGCACCACTTTCTGCCGATATACGGCGTCGCTCACGTCGCTTATTTACCGAATCGACACGTTATCGGGCTATCCAAGCTCAACCGCATTGTAGATTACTACGCCCGCCGCCCACAGGTGCAGGAACGACTCACCATTCAGATTGCCGAGGAGCTGAAGTCGATCCTTCAGACGGATGATGTGGCCGTTTACATCGATGCCAAGCACATGTGCGTACAGTCCAGAGGCATCAAGCACGAAGCGTCCAGCACGCATACCTCCGAATTTTCCGGACGGTTTCTCAATGAGAATCTGCGCTCTGAATTTCTACGAGCGATATCCTAAGGTAGAGACCATCAGTGCCCGATGACGTCGAGGAGCCTATTGGCAATTTCTTCGTCGAGCGCGAGGTGTGGGGTAGAGGCTTTAATAATCAGATGCGCTTCCTCGTAGCAGGGGCGTCGCTCGGCGAGCATTGCTTCGATGAAGTTTTCCAGGTTGTTTTCGTCGGTGTGTCGGATAAGCGGGCGATGTTGGCGTTCGGGAAGTAAGCGGTGATACAGCACTTCGGCCGATACATCGACGAAAATAGTAATGCCGTGGGCATTCATCCACTCCATATTCTGGTGATGGCAGGGGGTGCCACCTCCGCAGGCAACCACCAGTCGGGGAAACCGGGCGGTTTGGATTAGCACCTCGCGTTCCTTTTCGCGGAAGGCTGCCTCCCCTTTCCCTTCGAAAAACTCGGAAATGGTTTGACGGGTTTGTAATTCAATCTCCTCGTCGAGGTCCAGGTAAGGAAACCCGATGCGAGCGGCCAGGCGCCGGGAAAGATAAGACTTGCCACTGCCCATAAAACCGATCAGAAAAATGCGCAGGTGATCCGGATGCCAGATAGAATTCATTCTTAGTTACTTACTTGCTCAACCGACCCACAAAACTCTGGTCTTCCACAATTGTTTCGTTAATGTAAATGGAACAAGTTATAACCATTTATTGGGCTGTTGCTGATTTTTGTATGTTGCAGCCTACAAATTTGCACTGTCAAGTTAGCCGATGACAATTGTTAGACCTACGCTTTGGGTATTTGTCCTGTTTCTGCTTACTACCTGTGGGAGCGACCCCAGTTCGGGCAAGCAGGCGTTCGAAGGAATTTCTGCCGCTGAAGCCTCCGGAAATTCGGCCATTGTACGCAATCCCGTTCGTGCCGATGGGACGATTGACACGGTGAATGTGGCAAAGCTTGCGTTTACGCAGACCACTTACGATTTCGGCGTGATCGAGCAAGGCGAAGTGATCAGCCATGAATATACTTTTCGCAATACGGGTACCGTACCGTTGCTGATAACGGATGCCCGTTCCACCTGTGGTTGTACGGTGCCGGATTGGCCCCGCCAGCCGATTGAGCCCGGGCAGACGGGACGCTTAACCGTGCGATTTGATTCGGAAAACAAGTCGGGACGCCAGAATAAACCCGTTTCCATCACGGCAAACACCTATCCGGCAATTACAGATATCTACCTGACGGGAATGGTCCAACCTCCCGGCTCTGTTCAATAATTGACTTATACACAATCATGAACCACTTCTCAGAGCTTCTTCTCCAGGCCGGCGGCAACTCCGGTTCGTTCCAGTTTATCTTCCTCGGATTGATGCTGCTCATTTTTTACTTTTTCCTTATTCGCCCTCAGGCAAAGCGCCAAAAAGAGCAGCGCAACTTTCTTTCCAGCATCGAAAAGGGCGATGAGATCGTACTGGCCAGTGGAATCATCGGACGAATCAATAAGATCGAAGACGATATTGTTACCGTGGATGTAGGAAATAAAACATTCATTCGGGTTACAAAAACGTCCATCTCCAAGGAATTGACCGATGCGCTCTTTACTAAGGCCAAGGAAACTCAGGATTAGAAGTCCGTTTAAGCACATTTCCACCAGCGACCGCAATGTGCTGTTGCTGTGTGTGACCATTGCTTTTTTCTTTTGGATTGTCGTCAAGTTGTCCCAACCCTATCAGGCAACCAAAATTGTCCGGATGGAGTACTTGCTGGCACCGGACAAAGCTATGACTTCCAGCCCTCCCGAAACGATCTCCATGCGGCTACAGGCCACCGGCTGGAATTTGCTGTTCGAGTTCGTGTCGGGGCGCGAGCTACAGATCGAGTACGATTTGCGGGAGATGGAGTACTTCAGCTTATCGGCTTCCCAACTGCGCAATAGCGTCAAGCGCAATCTGTCCAGCGGCGATATTGAGGTGGTGGAGCTCAACTATGAGGGCATGCAATTTGACCTCGAACAGCGTGCCAAGCGCAAATTACCGATTCGACTGATCGATTCCATCACGTATGCCCGCAACTTTCAACTCCGCACGGCGCCTCAGCTAGCACCCGACAGCGTGGTGGTTACAGGCCCGGAAAGTATGTTGGCTGAACTTACGTTCTGGCCCACGGATTCGCTCGCCATACAAGAATTGGATCGCAATCGGAAAGTAGTAGTAAACCTTCAGGAACCAATGGAAGGGATGGCGCTCATCCCGGCGGCCACTACAGTAAGTGTGGAGGTCGAGGAATTTACTCAGAAAGATGTCTGGCTTTCTGTGGAGGTGCGCAACCCACCGGCCGACAGCATTCACATTTTTCCAAATAAGGTGCAGGCATCGGTGGTCGTAGGCCTGAGTGATTTCGACCTTGTCCAAGCCGATAGCTTCGAACTGGTAGCCGACTTACAATCCGCCTCGCTTGGCGAAGGAAAAAATACCGTTCCGTTAGAGTTGCGCCAGCGACCTACCTTCGCCCATCGCATTCAGTTGCGCCAGCGTTCGGCCGTCTTCTACATTGTACGTCCTGCTGCGGACTCCGCTTTAATTGATAATAGCGAATAGCGAATATTTATTTCTTTAATTTTCGCCATTCGCCATTCGCCATTCGCCATTCGC
>CAZDET010000006.1:0-26434 GCA_964504335.1 uncultured Saprospiraceae bacterium | reverse complement strand
GCGAATATTTATTTCTTTAATTTTCGCCATTCGCCATTCGCCATTCGCCATTCGCTACTGTTTATAAGGTACCCTTGCCAGAATACTCCGACCGAGCGTCAGCTCATCTGCGTATTCCAGCTCGCCGCCGAAGCTAATACCACGGGCGATTGTACTGAGGGTGACGTTGAAGGGGGCCAGTTGCTTGGAGAGGTAAAAGATGGTCGTATCCCCTTCAATTGTAGGGCTAATGGCCATAATTACCTCCTTTACTTCATCTTCCTGAACGCGTTGAATGAGGGAATCGATAGCCAGGTCGGCGGGACCGATGCCCTCGATGGGAGCGATTACCCCCCCGAGTACGTGGTATAGGCCCCGGTATTGCTGGGTGTCTTCTACGGCCATGACGTCCCGAACCTGTTCGACGACGCAGATCAGCTGTTTGTCGCGGCGGGGGTCGCTACAGATACTGCAAACGGACTGATCGGATAAATTCTGACAAATTTGGCAGAGTTGAATTTCCTGTCGCATGCGTTGCAGCGCAACAGTCAGGTGTTCGGTATCTTCCGCCGGTCGATTGACCAGGTGGAGGACCAGGCGCAGCGCTGTCTTTTTGCCGATGCCCGGTAAGGTGGCGAATGCATCGACAGCTTCTTGGATCAATTTGGACGAAAATTCCATATACGTATAAACAAATAATGGACCCGATAGATTGGCAAATAAACCTGCGGCTCAACGAGGTGTTGAATTAGCCGGCACAGAACGCTCAAAGTTCAATAATTTGTCGCTACTTTACGTGCCCGATTATTAAGCCAAAACTCCAAGAAATTATGGCAGAAGTCATTCGAATGCCCCGCATGAGTGACACAATGGAAGAAGGGAATATCATTGGTTGGTTAAAAGAAGAAGGAGAGGAAGTAGAGGCTGGTGAGACCCTTGCCGAAGTGGAAACGGATAAAGCAACGATGGAACTCGATGCCTTCGTAGATGGTACCTTATTGCACATTGCCGTCAAGGAAGGCCCCGTGCCGATCAATGGTGTCATTGCGGTTATCGGAGACGAGGGCGAAGATTGGAAATCGGCGCTGGATGCAGCACAGGAAGATTCCAACGGAGCGGCCGCCTCTGACGACGGGAAGAAAGCGGATGCAGCAGATAGTTCGGCCGAAGCTGCTAGCCCGCAGTCGGAAGCACCAGCGGCCACCTCCGACGATGATAAGCGCATTAAAGCTTCTCCGCTTGCCCGCTCGATGGCCAAGGAGGCGGGTTTGGATCTTCGTACGATTAGTGGTTCCGGTGATCAGGGACGCATCGTAAAGCGAGATATCGAGGCGCAACTTGAACAGCAAGCGGGTAGCCCGCAGCCGGTTCCTGCTCCTCAGCCACAACCACAACCACAACCGCAACCGGTTCCTGCTCAGGCACCTCCCGCAGCGCAGGAGGAAGCCCCGACCGTGGTCCCCTTTGCGTACGGCGTAGGGCAGGATAACTTCGAAGACCAGCCCGTGTCGCAGATGCGGAAGACGATTGCCCGCCGCCTCGGTGAGAGTAAGTTCTCCGCACCGCATTTTTACCTGACGATCGAAGTTGATATGAAGAAGGCGGTAGAGCTACGTCAGCGGATGAATGAGGTAGCCCCTACCAAGATCAGCTTCAATGATTTGATCATCAAGGCTGTAGCTGTTGGTCTGCGCCAGCATCCGGCAGTTAACTCCAGCTGGCTGGGCGATGCAATTCGCATCAATCACAACGTGAATATTGGAGTAGCGGTAGCAGTGGATGATGGACTATTGGTGCCAGTCGTCCGGTTTGCAGACATTAAGACTTTGTCGCAAATCAACACCGAAGTGCGCGAACTTGCCGGCCGGGCGAAAAAACGTCGGTTGACACCCGAAGAAATGCAGGGTAGCACCTTTACCATTTCCAATCTGGGGATGTTCGGCATTGAAGAATTCACCGCCATCATTAATCCACCCGATGCCTGTATCCTGGCCGTTGGTGGAATTGTAGATAAACCCGTAGTAGAAAACGGGGCCGTCGTGCCGGGCAAGCGCATGCGCGTGACTCTTTCCTGCGACCACCGGGTTGTGGACGGTGCCACCGGTGCCCAGTTTTTGCAAACGTTCAAGCAAATCATGGAAGACCCCATTCGACTTATGATTTGAGAGTGGGAATCAGTGGATAGAAGCATGAAAACAGTCGTTTTGGGGGCGAGCACTAACCCCGCTCGTACCAGTCACCTGGCCACGCGCCGGTTACAGGCCAGAGGGGTGCCAACGGTGCCACTGGGCATTCGGGTAGGAAACATCGATGGGTTGCCTATTCAACAGGGTACTCCGGATATCGAGGATGTCCACACGCTTACCTTGTATTTAAATCCCACTCTCCAAAGAGAATATTACGATTACATCCTGCAATTGAAGCCCGAGCGATTGATCTTCAATCCGGGTACGGAAAACCCGGAACTGGCTCAATTAGCGCGCGCTGCAGGCATCGAGTCTCTCAATGCCTGCACGTTGGTTATGCTGGCTACGGATAGTTATTGATCTATCCGGGGTATAACGCATAATTACATATTTGAATTTTTTTACCGCATACCGGTCTGTTCAGACCGAAAACTCATTCATTCCCTCCGTTCCCTATTTGAGGACTTCCACGCACAATAAGTATGCTACCGCTCCCTGCGATAGAATGGCCGGATATGGTGGGAAGCGTCCCGTTCAAAAACTGGTCTTCTTAAAGCCCTGTGTGTCATTTGGAAGACTTGTTATTAAATGTACCTTTGATGTATTGATAGCCCCAAGCTCAAGTGCTTGGTAGCTCGCTATAACAAATTCTAATCCCGCACGGCCCAACTGAACGCGCTCGTGCACTGCCGTACACTTGTACGGGATGAGAACACTCTTGCACTACTCAAAAACCTTGGAGGCCGACTTTCCGAACGGGAGGTCGGCTTTCTTAATTTTTTCAGAAGCTGTACTTGACCTGTGCTCCTAACTCTGTTCTGCGGGGCACTCCTGTGGCCTCCAGTCCACTGCCCACTGATTCCTGATCACTCCAGAATAATTGCGCAATGCGGCCTTCGATGGTCATATTGCGGATACCTTTAAAGCGAACATTCAGGTAAAACCGACTGCCTCGATTGTAGTAGGCTGGTACGCTGAAGTTGTAGAGTAGGCCATTTTCGTAATTGTAGAATCGCACGGCAAAACCGTCGGTGTCGAACAATGCAAAGCGAGTGGTGAAACTGAACGGAAACTGGATGGGGCGAAACAGTAAATCCTGATACACTCCAAAGCCATTTTGGCGGTTATTTACGGGGTTATCGGTGAAACCCCAGTCGATTCGGCTGCGCCATTCGAGGGCTTTGGTAATTTGCAGACCGAAGTGCAGCCGGGCCTGAAAGCGTTCTTCCGCCACAATTTGGTTGAATTTACCATCGGCATCGGGTACGTTATCGTCTTTTACTTCGTGCCGTACTTCGGCGTATAGCTCCATACGTCGTTTGAGCAGGTAAGTGAGGCGAGCGCGATATTCCCGGCCGCCACCTGGTGCGTCGGTGCTGAAGCGCAGCCAGGGGTTTTCCCAGATATCGTAGTAAGCACTGAGCTTGACCCTGGGGTGGGGGCGCAATTCCATGCCGATGTATAGGCCGGTTTCGTTCCGGCCATTGGAGGTTTCGCCGAATGGGCGGGCCTGAAAGTTCTGGAAGTCGCGAGGATAATGGCGGAATAGTAGTGCGATATCGAGCCGGCGGTCGAGGCCCATTAGTAGGCCGTTGACGGTTGCAATCGAGCCGTTATCGCTGTAGGCTGTTTCTCCGAAGAAGTGAAGATTGCGCCAGATATAGCTGTAATCGACACTGGCGTTCAGCAACTGGTCGCCTCGGAAGTAAAATAGGTTGTAGGGTCGGTCAGTTAGTTGGAGCGGTTTGTCGAGCAGGTAGTAAATGCTATTGAGGCCCACGTGGAAGTTCCGGCCGTCGAACCGCAGGTTACCGCCGAAGGAGTTTAATCGCAACGCGTTGCGGTCGGCAATTTCGGCGGGGGTACGGTGCAATCCATCTTCATCGAGTGAGGTGATGAAGGGTAAAAAATCACCTACTTCGCTGGTATCCGGTTGCACCAGGTTGGCGTCGCGGTTGCGGGAGGAGGCAAAAAGGCTCAGCTCCAGGTTTTCGGTCAGACCGAAGGTCGCCGCCGCTCCGCGCATGAATGCTGCCTCGTTGACGCTCGTGTAGGGTCGCACGGTGCGGCCGCTGCGTTTGATGGAAGTCACGAAGATGCTTTTGCCGTAGCCAAACCCGGTAAACAGGAGCAGCCCCTGCCCCAGATTGATGGCGTAGTCTCCGAGTGCCACGGCTCGAATGGTTTCATTGAGATCGCGCACATAGAGATGTGCGCTGTAGTAGTCAAAACCACGCTCGTTGGGCGATTCGAAAAAGGGTTCGCCCCGGTCTTTCTCGGCGGTAAAGCCAAAGCTGAACTTATTGCTATAGCGGTGGCGGAAGCGCATGTAATACTGATTGGGATCTCCGAGATAGAAATTCCCGTCTTCTGGCCCCCGGCGATACCCCTCCTGGCGTTCGCCGATGCGCGACCAGCGGATGAACAACTCCCGCTTGCCGTCGCGCAGCAGGTCGGCGGGACGGACTGCCAGGTCGTCGATGCGGCGATCTACCGTCACGAAGGGACGCAAGCGGCGGATAGTTTCGAGGTCAAAACTTGGAATGGATTGCAACTCCGGTACGGCCAGAAGCGGACCGATTTCACGACGATAACGGAGTAGGTCGAGGATTTGAATGTCGTTCAAGAGTCGGCTTTCCCGCAGAGTGCGCTCATCGGCGGTGTTGAGGTTGAGAGGGTTGTCTTTATAGACGGCAAGGTTTTCGAAGGCGGTATTGAATTCGAAGTCGCCCTCTGCCTCGGCATCCTGAATGACGTCCTCCACCAATTGACGGTCCAGTTGTGGGAGTTGATCGCGGAGCGAGTCGGTCGGTTCTGTTTGTGCATAGAGGAAGAGGGGAAACAGACAAGCCAATAGAAGGAATCGGTGATTGAGGTGGCAGTAGGTCATAGGGATGAATTGGGGAAAAATCGCGTGCAAGTTAGGAAAGCTGGCTCAAATTGATCGTCTAACCCGACCGAGGGTGGGGCGGAAGTCAAAAAACAAGGCATACGTTGCACCCTCGGCTTCCCGACTAGTGGCCCGATCCGGCCCGCCGCAGACCATGTGGGTGGGAATATATAAAAACGGCCCACCCACCAAACCTGCCAGCCTTAAGGGCTACAGGTAGCCCGAGCGTGCGCTCCGCACGCGACTACCAGCAATGTCGACGGCCGTACCGAAAATTACACATTGGATGTTTGAAACTGCCCGCCGGGCAGACTTTCGTGAGAATGGTAAGAGTAAGATCGTTTTTTTAATAATGGTAGTCAAGTCAAAAGGGAAAAAGATTAGCTCCCTGCCAAGGATCACCCCTTTGCCGGCAGTTGTCCTTCTCTAACCACCACTGGCTGCTCGCCGGCTTCTGCAAATTGGCGATCGAGAAACTGCCGCAGGTTGAAGTACACCATTGATTTCCATTCGTAGGGGTTTTGCTCGAGCTCGGTTACTTGTTGGAACGCTTTGCGGAGCACGGAAAGCCGGTCGGACTTAGGGGTTCGGACTAATTGATGAATTAGTTGGACCGACAGGCGCTGAATGGTGCTGCTATCAGTACTGCGATGAAGAAGCCGTTGAGCACTCGTCAGCAGCGAATCGAGCAGGGCATAGTGTTCTAACTGGTAATGGCAGTAAATGGCGAGTATCCGGGCATTGATATGGATATCGTCGCGAAGAAATGTCGATTTTTGATTGAGAATGGTGTTGAGATAATCGAGTGCACCATCGAAATCGCCACGCATATACTGGATGTAGGCGAATTTGTACTCCAGCAGCATTAGTCGGTGCACATCCACGCGGTAGCGATAGTGCGGGAGTTGCTGTTGAATGGAGGTTGCCACGCGTTGGGCCTGTTCGTAATCCGACCGAAGCAGGGCGTCGTTCAGACGGCTGAGATTATAATAGACGAAGGCAATTTGCTCGCTGTTGCGGTTGAAGGTATCGGAATGGGTCTCCAGAAAACGTTCGAAATTGGCCAACCCGGTCGTGAAGGTTGGTCGGTCGGCCAGCAGAAAGGCAAAGGTCAGTACGTAGTACATGCCCCGCATGTAGAGGTCGGGATCTTTATCTTGCATGCCCGGTGTCTGGTCGAAGCAATTGGTCCATTTACGGGCAAAGTGGGCGGCCTGTTTGAGCTCCAGCAGAATGTAGTGGTACCACATGTGCGCCTGAAACTGGTTGATGCGTTCGAAGAACGTCGGTTTTTCTTTCTTTTGCGACAAATTGCGGTAGTGCTGAGTCCAAAAGGCAGTGGCGTGATGCCGTTCTGCTTCGGTGCGCGCGTGGCCCCGCTCGATGTAGTACCCGTGGATTTGGATGTTGAGATTAAATAGCTCGCTCATTTGCAGGGTGATGCGCGACCGCAGTTGCGAATCAGTGAGTAACTGCTCCATTTTGTTGTCGATCTGTCGGGAGCGCGTAATGTGGCGGGCTTCGATGAGCTTCTGAAATTCGAGGATTTCTAGGTGCAGGATATCCTGATTGTGCTTGTTGGCTAGTTGTTTGCAGCGCTCCAGAAGCCGGAGGCCGTCCATGTAGAGGCCCTTGCCGTATAGGATGCGGGCAAAATCGAGCTGTTCGCGAATTTGAAGATCAATCTCCTTTTGGGTGTGAATCAGCCGCAGGCTGGTCATTAGCTCCTGATACAGGTGGCGCTTGAGGTTGGGTAATTGGCCTTTGCTGATTCCTTCCCCCTCCAACCTTTTGAGCAGTTGGGGTTCGTCGTAGGTTTCGAGCTTATCGAGCGCATCGAAGAGTTGGACAAACTTACTAGGGCTATTGCCCCCAGTGCGACCGGCGTAGAGGCGGAAGCTGCGCTTTTCCGCCTTCGTCAGCGATTGAATGAGCCGAAATAACTGATCTTTCTCCGCACTAGCCATCACAAATCATTAAAGAATTATAGGGCTGATCATCAGCTATTTAGGCCGAATATCACCTCGTTGAACGTCACATTACCACAGGAAACTTGGCTAGGACTCCGATACAGCGGCCGGTATCTTTGAAACGAAATCAGTTTCGGAAAACAGACCGAGTACAAAACTAAGGAAAATGAAGAAGATCGAGGCGATCATTCGACTTTCTCAATTTGAGCGAGTTCGCGATGCATTAGCTAAGATCGACGTCCGCTTTTTTACCCTCATTGAGGTAAAGGGATTCGGTCTGCAAAAGGGAGAAACGATTGTGTACCGTGGAAGCACGTACGATTCGGACTACATCGCCCGTTTGCAATTAGATATTTTGTGCAAACCTTCGAAGGTGGATCAAATCGTACGGACTATCGCGGAGTCGGGCTGTACCGGAGAAGTGGGCGACGGAAAGATAGTCGTGCTCGATGTTGACCAGATTGTCCGGATTCGCACCGGAGAAATTGACGAAGCGGCACTCTAGGCACAATATTCCCCCTTTTCGAAACAATACTCGATGCTGTGCGCAACAAGGGTGGTCATCTTTGTACCAGACGAAATAAATGTCTAATACAATAATTGATGCCATGCGCAACACCCTTGTACATCGAAATTCGGCCAATCGCGTGCGAATTGCCACAGTGTGCCAAATGAATCGCCAAGCCACCACCCAACAAGACGATTTCCAGACGTAAAGAGCCGTTCAACGGTCGTTGAAAGACCTTTGATATCCTATTTACGCAGATAGTTATCTTCTTCCCTTTGGAGGAAGGGCTAACTTTTATTTGCTGATTTTGAGTGATTTAACCATTATAAACATCTTAAAACAATGGAACAGGCGCTATTCACAGCGAACAATTTATGGCTGCTCGTAGCAGCCGCCATGGTGTTCATCATGCACCTTGGGTTTTCTTGCCTGGAGGCGGGGCTGGTTCAGCGGAAGAACGTGGTCAATATTCTTTTCAAAAATGCGATGATCATTGCGATCGGTCTATTGACGTACTTCATTTGCGGGTTTAACCTGATGTACCCGGGCGAGGCTGCTGTTAGTGACTTTTTCGGCTTTGCCGGGTTTGGCCTGAACGTACCGGAGGGCGATGCTGCCGGCATTGGCTACGCAGACGGCGCGTATACCATTTACACCGATTTTATATTCCAGGCTATGTTTGCCGCGACGGCTGCTACCATTGTGTCGGGAGCGGTTGCAGAACGCATCAAACTGGTTCCCTTTTTACTGTTTGCGACCGTTTTTGTGGCCATTAGCTATCCCATCACGGGTATGTGGAAATGGGGTGAAGGCTGGCTGCACGACCTGGGTTTTTACGATTTCGCCGGCTCCACGCTGGTGCACGCCGTCGGTGGATGGGCGGCCTTGGCATCGGTACTTCTGCTGGGAGCCCGCCGGGGTAAGTACGGAGCCGACGGAACCATCAAGCCGATTCCCGGTCACTCCATGCCGCTGGCGGCCATTGGCGTATTTATGCTGTGGTTTGGCTGGTTTGGCTTCAATGGCGGATCAGTCCTGAGTGCCGATCCAATGGGCGTTTCGCTCGTCTTTGTCACTACGGCACTGGCGGCCGCTGCCGGAGCAGTCGGGGCCTTTTTCATCAGCTATTTCATGTTTGGTGCTTACGATTTGTCGATGGTCCTGAACGGTATCCTTGGCGGCTTGGTCGGTATTACGGCCGGAGCCGATGTGATGAGCCCTGTGGATGCCATCTGGATTGGGTTGATCGCCGGATGTATTATTCCGATCGCAGTAGTGGCTTTCGACCGCGCCCGCATCGACGATCCTGTCGGAGCGACTTCCGTTCACCTGGTTTGCGGAATCTGGGGTACGTTGGCAGTCGGCTTATTCGGTAGCCTGGCAAGTATGGATCAGTTGCTGATTCAATTGGGAGGTACGCTGGCTATCGGCGCCTTCAGCTTTTCGTTTGCCTACGGATTGATGTTTGTTCTTAAGCAAACCGTGGGAATTCGCGTCGGAAATGAAGAAGAAGTATTCGGCCTCGATCGGGGCGAACACGATATGCATGCTTACGTCGAAGAGGCGGAAAACCAACTCGACTTAGCTATTAAATAACACTGATTTTAACCATTTCAATTCTTGTCATCATGGCAAAAACCAAGCTTGAGTACATTTGGCTCGACGGTTATGACCCGCAGGGGCTGCGGTCAAAAACGCGCATTGAACGGAATTTCAGCGGGAGTCTGGAAGACTGCCCCATGTGGTCTTTCGACGGAAGCTCCACGCTTCAGGCACCAGGTAATTCTTCGGATTGCTTGCTAAAACCGGTGGCCATCTTCCCGGATCCCGATCGCAAGAAGGCTTTTCTGGTGATGTGTGAGGTGCTGAATGCAGACGGTACGCCGCATCCCTCTAATGCCCGTGCTACGATTGAAGACGAAGACAATGATTTCTGGTTCGGATTCGAACAGGAGTATTTCCTTTGGAACCTCGACATCAATAAGCCGCTGGGCTTTCCGGAAAATGGCTACCCAGGCCCACAGGGGCCTTACTACTGTTCCGTTGGAGCGGGTAAATCTTACGGTCGGGCGATCGTCGAAGAACACCTCGACCTCTGCCTGGATGCAGGTTTGAATATCGAAGGCATCAACGGCGAAGTAGCGACAGGCCAGTGGGAATTTCAGGTCTTTGCAAAAGGAGCCAAGCGAGCCGGCGACGAATGCTGGATCGCCCGCTATTTGCTGGAGCGCACCGCAGAGAAATACAACGTGGGCATCAACTGGCACTGCAAGCCGGTAGCCGGCGACTGGAACGGTTCGGGTATGCACGCCAACTTCTCCAACAGCCTACTGCGCGAAGCAGGAAGCCAGGAGATATTCGAACAAGTCTGCGAAGCCTTCCGCCCGGTCGTTCAGGAGCACATCGAGGTATACGGCATGGACAATAACCTGCGGTTGACAGGCGACCATGAAACGCAGGCCATTGATAAGTTTAGTTACGGAGTTTCCGACCGGGGGGCCTCCATCCGGATCCCCATCGCAACCGTAGAGCGAGGATGGAAAGGTTGGTTGGAAGATCGACGCCCGAATTCGTCGGCCGATCCCTACAAGGTGGCTGGACGTATCGTCAAAACAGTTAAATACGCTGCCGTTCCGGTAGCCGGATAACGATGGCAGGCTTCGAGCGGCTAGAGCCTAACGCTCTCATCGTTTCCCCCTCGCGATGAGATGGTTAAATCAGCTCTAATTCCTGAAAAGGAATATGCCATGGCCCACCCCGCACTAGGCGGGGTGGGTTTTTTATGGCTCGGATGAACGAAACCGTCGGTAGAGAAAAAGGGCTAGCAGGCTGCTGAGGACCAGCAGGATCACGGTTCCCGTGAATTGCCCCCAGGTGTACGCAGAAAACTGCCCGTAGGGCATTCGCAGCAGTACAATCAGCAGATAGAGCCCTAATAGTAAAAAGGGAATAAATAAATATTTCCGCATACCCTACAACCTACCGGGTAACGGTGGTAGTGGTCGGCGTGTAAATACCGAACGTAATGGCTGCTAGCAGACCATCTACAAAGGTATGCTCAACTTTGACGGTATAATCCGTGGCACCACCAGCCATGTCTATGGGGTCAGATGTGTTGAGCGGAGCCAATCCGTAGATCAGGTATTGGTTCTTCTCAGTGACGGTCACGCCCGTCTGTGCACCTCTGCCCACATCGTACTGATAGGTGTAGCAAGAAGAAATAAGGCATACGACTGCAAGCGCAGCGATGAATCGGAATACAGTGTTCTGCATGGTATTGGGTTTTATTTGCCGATAAGATACAACTTCGATGAAATTTATCCCATCAAGGGTAGCGGAGGTCCTGTACCGACACCGCCTTATTTTAGCTATCTTGACGCCAGGTTGCAGCTATCACAACCGATCACCCAAGCCGGTTTTTTACGTTTCATGAAGTATTGCTTATTCATTCTATTGAGTTTGGTCGGGCTATCAACCCTCGTCGCCCAGCAATTCTTCCTACGCAATCCCAGTTTTGAGGGGCAGCCGGCAGATGCCACCGTGCCGGTGGGCTGGCTACCCTGTCAGCCCGGTACCACACCAGATATTCTCCCCGGATTCTGGGGGGTGTATCAGGAAGCCAACGAAGGGGATACCTACGTAGGATTGATCACCCGCCACGACGGCACCTGGGAAAGTATTGCCCAACGCCTCCCGCGGACCCTGTCCACCTATGAGTGTTTCACCTTTACGCTCGATTTGGCCCATAGCCGCACGTACATGGGCTACAACCGCCCGATTCGGCTGCGCATCTGGGGGGGACGCACCAAATGCCTGAAAGAACAACTACTCTTTGAAAGCGAGGAAATCCGGCATACCGACTGGCGCTCTTACGTCGTCGAGTTTACGCTGGAGCGCCCCGTCAATTACCTGTTGCTGGAAGCCTACTATCCAGAGCATCCGACTGGTTATCCCGGGAATATCCTCATCGATAATATTTCGGTGTTTCAGCGTTGTCCTCGAGCTGAGGCGGAATCCATTTTCACTTCCGACAAAGTCTACTGACATGCGGTACCATTGTATGCTGTTTCTGTTGCCGATTTTATTTACTGCCTGTAACCCAGATTCTGTACCGGAATACGCTTCCTTCGATGAATATCCGCTATACGCTCCCCGCAATCTCGGGGCCGACTATCAATCCGAAGCCACGACGTTTCGGTTGTGGTCGCCTCCGGCGCAGGCGGCACGAGTGCGGCTTTACGAAACGGGAGATGGCGGTACCTACTACGACGAACGCGAAATGCGACGCGGCGAATCCGGTCAGTGGGAAATTACCGTGGAGGGCGATCTGGATGGCAATTTTTATACCTATCAGGTAAAAATCAATGGACAATGGCTGGAAGAAGCAGTCGATCCATACGCTCGTGCTGCGGGTGTGAACGGCAAGCGCGGGCAGATTATCGACCTAAGCGAGACGGATCCGGCCGGCTGGGAAGACGACGTTCGGCCACCCCTGGAACACCCAACGGATATTGTGCTATACGAACTGCACGTGCGCGATCTGTCCACTCATCCCAGCTCGGGCATCAAGCAACGGGGTAAATACCTCGGGCTGACCGAATTGGGTACAACCAGCCCCTTGGGCGATACCACCGGATTGGATCACCTCGTACAATTGGGCGTTACGCATGTGCATTTACTTCCGGTATTCGACTACCTCAGCGTGGATGAATCACGCCTGGATAGCGCCCAGTTCAACTGGGGGTACGATCCTCAAAACTATAACGTACCCGAAGGTAGTTACTCAACCGATCCCTACGATGGAGCAGTGCGCATCCGGGAGTTTAAGCAAATGGTGCAGGCGCTGCACCGCCGGGGTATTCGGGTGGTAATGGACGTGGTGTACAACCACACTGGTCGAACCGAAAATTCGAACCTCAATAAACTGGTGCCGGGCTACTACTACCGACAGCGGGAGGATGGTTCCTTTAGCGACGCCAGCGCCTGTGGCAACGAAGTGGCCAGTGAGCGCCCCATGGTTCGTAAGTTCATCCGCGAATCGGTATCCTATTGGGTCGAGGAGTACCATATCGACGGTTTCCGCTTCGACCTCATGGGTATTATGGATATCCTCACCATGAATGAAATTAGTGCCACGGTCCACGCCATCGACTCCTCCATTTTCCTCTATGGTGAAGGCTGGACGGCCGGTGCCAGCCCTCTGCCCGATAGCCTGCGTGCCCTGAAAGCCAACACCCCGGAGCTCGAACGAATTGCTGCCTTCAGCGACGACGTGCGCGACGCGATGAAGGGCAACGTCTTCGAACCCGAAGATCGGGGCTTTATCAGCGGCAAGCCCGGCCTAGAAGAGAGCATCAAATTCGGAATCGTCGGGGCCACCCGACACCCACAAGTGGTATACGATTCAGTAAATTACTCCAAGGCCCCCTGGGCCGACGAACCCGCACAGTGCATCACTTACGCCAGTTGCCACGACAACCATACCCTCTGGGACCGCCTCCTGCTTTCAGTGCCGGATGCCACGGAGGCAGCTCGCATCCGCATGGATAAATTGGCCGCCACCATCGTGCTGACCAGCCAGGGGGTACCGTTCCTGCACGCCGGCTCCGAGTTGCTGCGCTCCAAGGATGGAGAAGAGAATTCTTACCAATCCCCCGATGCCATCAATCAGATTGATTGGCGTCGCAAGGGACAGTACCAACCGGTGTTCGAGTATTACCGGCAGTTGATTCAGCTGCGCAAAAACCATCCGGCCTTCCGACTCCGCTCAACGGAGGCCATTCAAAATGCACTGCGATTCATCGAATTGGAATCGCCTCGGGAATTGATGGTGGCTTACCAGCTTTCCGATCACGCCGGCGGTGATAGTTGGAAAGACATCCTGGTGATACTCAACGGGGCTCGCCAACCCCAGTCCATCCAGCTACCCGAGGGTAATTGGCTGCTGGCCGCCGACGGGCAACGCGTTGACGAACAGGGTATTCGGGCAGTGACAAATGGCCGGTTGCGGGTGCCCGCCAGCACCGCCTACGTGCTTTTTCAGAAAGGCCTGGAAATTTAGTTTATGAATAGATCAAATGTTCGGCAATATTGGCCGGATATTGCACTGGCCCTCGCGGCCGCCTGCCTGTTTTTGGCCAATATCGGAGGAGTATCCATTTATATCGTCGATGAGGCCCGCAACGCAACGGCCGCCTTCGAAATGTACCAACGGGGCGACTGGATTGTGCCGACCTACAACGGTGCCCTGCGCGTCGACAAGCCGCCCCTGCATTACTACGTCATGCGTGGCGGCTACGCCCTCTTTGGAAAGGGGCCATTCGGCGCGCGGATCGGGTCGGCGCTGTGCGGATTGGTCACTTTACTCCTGCTGTGGCGAACAGCCCATCGAACCATCAGCCAGCGGGCTGGTAGGCTAACGGCTTTGATTTTCCTGTCGGCCTTGTACGTGCCATTGCAGTTTCATCTGGCAACGCCCGATCCTTATCTGGCACTCTGCTTTACGGCGGGCATGCTGTTGCTTTTCCGGGGTTGGAAGGAGGATCATCGGGGATGGTTGATTGGTGCCTACGTCTTACTGGGTCTGGGAGTGCTCGCCAAAGGCCCGGTCGCACCTGCGCTAGGGGCGTTATCTGTTCTGGTATTTTTGGTGATCAGCCGTTCCCTTCGCTGGGAGACCATCTGGCGATTTCGGCCGTTGTTGGGGCTGGGTATTATCTTGCTGGTGGCTGCCCCCTGGTTTTTGGCGGTTCATTTTCAAACCGACGGAGCCTGGACACAAGGGTTCTTCCTGGAACACAACCTCGAGCGCTTCGCAGATACCAAGGAAGGCCACGGCGGTATTTTTCTGCTCATTCCGGCATTTGTCCTTTTGGGCCTTTTGCCTTTCGGGCTTTGGCTACCGGAGGCAATTGTCCGTCAGTGGCGGCGAACGCCTACACTGGTCGTATTTGCGATCTGCGTCGTTTTGGCGGTAGTGGGGTTCTTTTCGATAAGCCAGACTAAGCTGCCCAGTTATCCATTTCCTGCTTTTCCATTTGCTGCATTGGTGTTGGGTGCCTTTTTCGACCAATGGCTGGATCGTCGTTCCTGGCAGGTGAAGTGGCCGAGCCAGATGGCCATGGTGGTGCTCGATCTGCTCGCCCTGGCAATCCCCATTGGAATATACTACGGATTTGAACAACATCCCCAGTTGGGCTTTCTTGCCGAACAGTATGGTTTGTTTTTATTGGTCCCGGCAATTGTGTTGGCGGGGGGGATTTTGGTCAGATCCAACCGAGCTCCCCTTGGGTTGATCGTCATTGCGGCTGCTTTTTTATACACGAGTTTTCTGGTGTATTTTCATTTGCTACCAGCCATCGACCAAAAGAACCAGGTAGCCCGAAGCTTGCCTTTTCTGGAGGGCAAAGAGGTCGTTTACTACCGCCGGTTTGCGCAGGCTTATGCCTTTTATCTAGGTGACCCGAAACCACAACTGGAGACGCCGGAAGAGTTGACGAATTACCTGGCCAGAACAACTGCCGATACCGTGTATATTGTTACGACCCACCGCGTATCCGACGACTTGGAACCCCTGGACGTCGGAGCACCCATTTTCCGCCAAAAAGACTTATTTGAATTACCGATTACCGAAATTTATCGCTATCCAATCGATGATTAATCAACCCGGTCGGCTCTTTGGGGGGGCTTATCTGCTGGTGTTTGCGGTTGGCCTCTTCACGCTGCTTGTAATAGAGAAGGGGGATGCAGTACTATATTTCGCCGAGCGACGGGCCGATTGGGCATCGATTAGCTTTCGCATACTCACGCTGTGGGGTGACGGCATAGTCGTGGCCGTCCTAATTGGCAGCTATCTGTTTATCCATTACGGTCAGGCCTTGACCCTATCGGTTATTGCTCTGCTTCAGCTCGGAACTGCGGCATTGCTCAAACGGGTGGTCTTTGGAAATGTACCCCGGCCACGGCGATTTTTTGAGGTAATAGAGCCGGAGTGGCTAATTGAAGGAGTCGAGCACCATTCCAACTATGCGTTTCCCTCAGGGCATACACTTACGGCCTTCAGCGTTTCCTTTTTCATTGCGCTGACCACCCGCAGCCGGCTGCTCGCACTTGGGGTTTGGCTGCTGGCCGTGCTGGCAGGACTGTCGCGGGTATATCTTTTTCAGCACTTCTTGCAAGATGTAGTAGCCGGATCACTGGTGGGAATGGCCGTCACCTGGATAGGCTGGAAACTGGCGACCCATCCGAAGGGATGGATGCACCAGGAGTGGGCCGACCAAAGATTGGGAAAAGGACTTACCTAAGGTAAGAAGGTAGCCAGGGCCGCTGCCATGCTCTTCTGGAGTTTTCCGGCTGCCTTTCGGGCGGCGGTGGCAAAGTCCTGATCCTTCCCCGCGTAGAGAATTCCCCGCGACGAATTGACCAATAATCCGCATTGCGCGTTCATTCCAAATCGGCTGACGCCAATGAGGTCACCCCCCTGCGCCCCGACGCCGGGGACGAGGAAGAAGGAATCGGGTGCAAGGGTGCGCAACTCCTGGAACTTTTCCGGATGCGTAGCCCCACAAACGAACATGAGCTGATCGGGGCTTCCCCACTCCTGTGCCTGGCGCATAACGCTGGCGTAGAGCGGCTGGCCGTCCGCTACCGGTAAAAGCTGAAAGTCAGAGCTACCCGCATTAGAGGTGAGCCCCAGCAAGATGGTCCATTTTCCGGAATGGGCTAAGAAGGGGGTTACACTGTCCCGGCCCATGTACGGAGAAACGGTTATGGCGTCAGCACCGAGGCCATCGAAGTAAGCCCGAGCGTATTGTTCAGCCGTGTGGCCAACGTCGGCCCGCTTGGCATCGGCAATGATAAAGTGCTGATCGCCAATATAATCGATCGTCTGCTGAAGAATAGGGTAACCCGAAGCTCCGAGCGCCTCGTAGAAGGCCAGGTTAGGTTTATAGGCCACACACAAATCACGGGTATTATCGATGATTGCCTTGTTAAAAGTGAGTATATCCCCTTCCAAATGGGCTGGGAGCCGATCGATTACAGGGTCCAGGCCGACGCAAAGGAAAGAACGACGGCGGCGAATAAGGGTAAAGAGATCATCGCGATTCATACAAAAGGTAAAGGTATTGTCTTTGTCGAATAATGCCCGACTGAAAGTTGAAGTTCTCCGAACTAAAAATCGGACCGCCGCGTTTAAAACATGTTAAATCTTTATACGATACAGGGCATTACTATAAAAATGGTAGTATCTTTCGTGTGACGCCCCCCAGTGGTATAGTCCACAATCCCATGTAATTCTACTCTACTTTTCCTACCTCCAGTTAAGTTCCGTCAGATGCGACGGTGACTATCCTTTGTCTTTATCATATCAATAATAAATTACCTGACATGGAATGGCCACTCATCCTAGCCGTTGTATTGATTATTTTGAGTCTCGCAGGATTTCTGTCCCAGATGCGTAAAAACGGGCGGAAGCATTACCAGGAGTGGAAACGACAATCCCGTAGCTATTTTCAGTGATCGTCGAATCCCAAAAACCGATTGAATGCCCCGGCGGTAAATGGCCGCCGGGGCATTTTTTTATATAGTCTCAACGAGTTCGGTATCTTTGGGCCGCACAACAAACATGCACATGTCCTATTCCTCCCTGATTAGTTCGATCTTACTTCTCGTGGCAATTACCTGTAATGTCGCTGTAGCGCAGACAACTGCCGAGGCCGGCGATACGACCAAACCGCTTACCACGGCGCTCGGCTACGATTATTACTTGCACAAAGATGGCGGGGCCGAAAAAGCGAAAGCGGGTAATTTTGTTTATTTCGATGTAGTAGTCCGCACGGCGGATTCCATTATCAATAAGTCTGTCGACACCGGAAATCAACCCCTCCTCCAGATCCCACCGGATACCATCGATCGGAAATTGACCCCCATCGAAGACGTGGTGCGGCTACTCGGTGTAGGCGACAGCGTGACCGTACCGATCCGTGTGGATACGATTGCCAATCTGCCGCCCCAGCTGGTTGGAGTAGATTATGTGTACTACGATCTGATCATCCAAAAAATATTGACCGAAGAAGCCTACGAAGCCCAGCTCGCCGAAGAGCAGGCGGAACAAATGCAGGCTATGCAGGCCGTGCAGGGACGCTCCGCAGAAGTAGTGGCCTTCGCTGATTCGATCCGCCAAATGTACGTAGATAGTACCCTGGAGAACCAACTACAAACCACGGAGAGCGGGTTGAGGTACCTCATCCACGAACCGGGGACCGGAAAGGCGGCCACCATTGGAAAAGGAGTGACGGTACAGTACGTCGGCATGCTACTTGATGGTACGGTTTTCGATCAATCTTTCGAGCGGGGCCGCGGGATTTCGTTCCCCCTGGGTGCCGGCCGGGTCATCAGCGGTTGGGATGAAGGCATTGCACTGTTGAACGAAGGCGCAAAAGCTACTCTTTTCATTCCCGCAAATCTGGCCTACGGTGAGTCCGGTGCTCCGCCCACAATTCCCGGTAATTCGGAACTGGTATTTTACGTCGAATTGGAGTCGGTTCAGGGAGGGGGAGAGTAGCAGGCCCTCTTTTATCCACAACGCTTTCCTTCAAAAAACGGCCGGAAGGAGGTTGACGTATGCGATCAAGTGCTCGGTAAACCCGTCATCGTGAAAATCATGACGAACAGAGCAACCGTTTCCACCACCCCAATGATCATGATGTACTTGGCGGTGTCGTTCGCTCCCGATGCGATTGCGTCACAGGCCCTCGCTCCGGCTTTTCCCTGAAATATGGCCGAGCCCGCCATCGCCGCTCCTGCAAACAGCCCGATGATGATTTGCCATACATAGGAATCGGGATTCAGGTTTGCGTCGGCGATTGCATTTTTTAGAATCATTCCATAAATGACCTGCGACAGGGGGGCTCCCACGAAGATGAGCAAAGCGGTAGCCGCTTTTTGACCACTAATGATCATTTTTTTCCATGCACCAATAGCGGCCATACCAGCTATCCCGGTCCCTATTGCCGACCCTATCGAGGCGATGCTCAACGACATTCCCATGTCGCCCAATCCTGTTACTATCGTTGCAAGAAATACCATGTTTCACTATTTTAGAGTGGTTCAGTTCTGTTCTGTAGGAAGTATATCCTTGTCGCTGTTTTCCAATGCTCCTTCAAAAGAGATCAGTTTGAATGGCTTGTAGGCTTCGCCCGAAAACTGGACGCCGAGGTGCCCGGCAAATTCCAGCATATTCAATCGTATTCCGTGTACCATTACGGCCATGAGCGCGAGGACGATGTTCAAACCATGCCCCAAAAACAACCCGACGGCCGCCAGAAGCAAATCCACAGCGGGCATACCCGCGATGCCGGAGGGGATAATCATGTTGTTGAAGCTGGACGCGACGGCCGCCGTTGCCATACCAACGGCAAAAAGGCGGACGTAGGAAACAATATCGGAGAAACCGCTAATCAAACTCAGCGGTAAGTTGGATAGGGATATCAACATACTCTGGACCAGATTCTTACTTTCGAAAGAAAAGAAGGTCACCAGCGCTGCGCCCGCTACAAACAACCAGTTCGTCCAGCTAGGCATTTCTGCTCCCAGTACCAGTGATTCGGTTATCGAAAACAGCCCCCAGATAAGCGCGATCCAACCGAGTTCACTCAGCGCCTTTATAGAATTAATAAACTGGAAAAACCGGATGCCGTGGGCGATCGTCAGGTGAATGGCACCAATCAGGAACGACAGGTGCATCATAAATGAAATATTGTCTACCCCAAAGCTGGCGATTTCCTCAACGATCAGGTTGTTGAAAAACGGAATGGCCGCTATCTGTTCAGAGCCGAAATAAGTACCGCTCAGCACACCCCATACAATGGTGGCACCACTGAGCACATAAATCAGCAATCGCATCTGAGGAGCAAGTCTTTTTCGAAGCAGAAAGGTGATCAGCAGAAATACGGCACCGTAGCCCGCGTCACCGACGAGCATAGCAAAAAACAATGCAAAAGCAATCAAAAAATAAATGGACACATCTACTTCCTTATACCCGGGCACAATGTCGATAAATTTCATGACCGGATTGATGACGCTGATCCATTTGGGATTCTTGATGTAAACCGGTACTTCCTCCGGCTTTTCCGGTTCCGATATTTGATACCCCCAATTTTGAGTTTGAGCAACAGACAGAAAGGTATCTACGGCGTCTTTCGGAATAAATCCCCTCAGGTACTTGACCCGACCTTCGATATCGCCCATTCCGTCCAAGGTTTGCTGGACCTCCAGTCGATCCTTCAAAAAATGAAGGTAATCGGATACTAAATCCATATTTTTGGCCTGGTCTTCCAGGTACAGTTCTACCTTTTGAAGTTGCCGTTTTTTCCGCCTGATTTGCCGTTTAATTTCGCTAATTGGCAAAACCGGTAACGGCTCTTCTTTTAAGGGGAGCTTCTCATTTTCATCGCGGGTAAACAAAGCTATTGGTACCTCGCCGTCCCGCTCGGGGAAAGCCACTACGTGGCGATCTTTGGATACGGCTGCTACCTGGTGTTTATCTATTTGGTACAAATGAATGTGGATACCTTTATCCCTTAAGTAGTTGAAATCTTTTACATCTACTTGCTCGCCCCACGTTTCATACCAGGTTAATTGCCGGGTGAGGTGATCGAGTTTATTTTGGCATTCCTGTCGGAAGGCCCCCGATGCCAGCACCCGGTCAGTAATCTGTTGGGGGTCTTCCGAATGATATTGTATCCGGTCGGCGGAACCGTTACTTTGGCCCACGTATTTTTCAAGAATAGAGACGGCCTTTTCCGCACGGCTGACCTCATCTGCGCGCCTTTCTACCAATGCGCCTGCCGGTTGGTTGATTTCTTTTATTTCGACGACGCCAAGTTCACCGAGTTTGTGCACTGTTTCGTCCACGGCACTCGATGAGGTAAAAAGCAGCAGTTCCTTCATCCGGACAATCATGGCGTCACCTTTTTATCTTGTTTTTTCTTTTTTACCAGTTTGGCGCATCCGATTGCCAGACGTTCTACGTCACCCAGGTAAATTTCAATTTTGCGGATATGCTCGATGGTTTCCGGAATGAACACTTCTTTGAGAGCGTTTTTCATCCGGCGGGCCTCGGCCAGTTCTTCCCGCAGCCGTTCGGCATTTCTTCGCTCAATTTCCAGGATGATGTGCCTCGTCTTCTGGTGAATGATGGCCTCCATCGCCGCATCTACCCATAGTGGGGTGGAAAAAAGATCCACTTCCGTATTCCCAAAAACGACGTCTTCAAATACATCGATCGTGACACCGGCAATTTCTTTTTTCTCCGTAATAATCCGATCTGCCTTCGCCATATCCGAAAGGTCCACGGTGGTTTCTGCCATTACGGCCGCCCATTTTTTAACTTCCTTATTGGTTTCTTCACTTGACTCGGTCAGGCGCATAATGTTGTGTTCGATCGACTGGACAGCTTCCTTTAGTTGCTGCTCCTTCATTTCAAATACCGGCAAGGCCCCCTGGTATTCCTTCAGCTCCAATTTTAGAGCGGCAAGGGAATTTTTATTCATTAGGATCTTTTCGGCCATGTTCCCTCTTGATTTGTTATTTGGGTAAATGTTTTAATGCCTCGATCCTCTTCCAGGCTCCACCACCGAAGTAATATCATCAATTTCAATTTGTAGGCGATCAAGCTACCAAAATCGGCGAAATGACCATCGGAGAGCTCCTCCAGTTTGTCCCATTGAAATTTCATGAGCTGAATCTCCTCTTCCAACGGCGTCCCGGGAATTAATGGGAGCGGCTCGTCTTTCTGAGAAGGCTCGTTTTTACCGTTCCGCCGGGAAATACGCAACCGTCGGACGGCTTCTTTCAGCGCAAACGCATAGGTCGAAAATGCGGATAGTACCCTGTTGCTACTTTGCTGAAAGGCGATATCGTGAACGGTCGTTAGGTCGATGCGGCGCAGCAGATGAGATGCTTTCGGCGACAAAAACTTTTCCGCTTCCTTATCCAGCACATCGATCAGGTTTACCTCTGGTGCGGACGGATCGGCGTATTTCCTCAGAATGGATGAAACCCAGGTGCGTGTCTCTTCATTGTTCTGAAAAGACAGGTGCGGCAGGCTGCTCATTAAATATTCCAGGTTTCCGTCGATCATGCTTGCTCTTCATTTTTCAGGATATGTACCCACCTTTCGGTAAGGTGTGGTTGCAAGAGCGCAGCAATTTCTTCCGATGAGATTTGGTAACTCCAGCCCTCGGCCGTTTTCGTGATAGTCAACCCGTTTAGCACGCTATCTTCCTTGGTAATAGCGACAAGGTCGTCCGTCGATTGCAACCGTTCGTGAATGTAGTCGGCCAGTTCTTGTTCGAAGGCTTCGGAAAGCTTTAATTCTACGCCACTACCGATGTTTTCAATGACCTGTACCACTGCAGACTTGATCAGGCCGGGGGTGAATTCTTGCCGAACTTCCCTTTCCAAAACCGATCCAAAGAGGGTAAGTAAATCATTTCGAACCACGATATTCAAATCCCTGGCTGCCTGCTGAAGTGCATTTTCTCCTTTTTGGATAGTGGCCTCAGCTTCATTTTCAGCATCCGTCAGAATTCGTTGTTTATGCTCCTCCGCTTCTTTCAGGATCTTTTGGGCCTCCATCCGGGCGTCCTCCAATATTTTAGTAGATTCATTTTCGGCCGCCTCGATGGCTTCGGATTTCAGAGATGCGATTAGT
Source organism: uncultured Saprospiraceae bacterium (assembly GCA_964504335.1). Lineage (GTDB taxonomy): Bacteria > Bacteroidota > Bacteroidia > Chitinophagales > Saprospiraceae > CAZDET01. The sequence continues at coordinate 4,185 of CAZDET010000006.1, read as the reverse complement.
TTATCGAGGGAATTTTCACTCATTTGTGTCATCTTTTAAAATGTTGGAGCTGCCATTTTCCGGCCAGTATTCACCCATCAATTTGGAAGATAGTCCGATCTCTTCTTTTTTGAAATGTCTTGCCAGTATATCCCAACAGAGATCCAGGGCATCTTCTAATTCAAGAAAGCGGAAGGGGTCCATCAATTCCCGCTGGAAGGTCTTGCGGTAATCCAGCAGCCGCAGGGAATAGTCATCCTTAACAGATCCAAATTTCTGTGCTTTAACCCGTTCCTCGGATTCCGATAGCAGCCGGGCCATGGCATTCATGATGCTGCGGTGATCGGAGCGCGTCTTGTTATTGACCTGTTGCTTGAGGCGGCTAAGAGAGCCAAACAACTCCAAATAGCCATCCTTCATGTAAAATTGACCTTCCGTAATGTAGCCGGTATTGTCCGGTACGGGGTGGGTGACGTCATCCATGGTGGTCACCCCGAGAATGGTTAAACTGCCGGCACCGTCGATATCGGCTGCCTTTTCATAGCGCGACGCCAACTGGGAGTAGAGGTCTCCCGGGTATCCCTGGTTGGCGGGGATTTGGTCCTGGGCATTGGCTACTTGCCGCAAATAGTCGGACCACTGAGTCATATCGGACAGTAAGACAAACACGCTTTTGCCCTGAAGCGCGAATCGCTCTCCAACGGCAAGGGCCAGGTCCGGTACCATTAAACCTTCGACTATGGAATCCCGGTGGGTATGGATAAACATGATCGTTTTTCTTCTGCTGCCGGCTTCTTCGATGCGCTGCCTGAAGTAATGAAACTCATCGTATTTGAGGCCCACGCCCCCGATAATGATTACATCCGCATCCGTCTGAGTGGCGATATTGGCCAGCAGGCGGTTGTAGGGCTCACCTGCTTTGGCGAAAATTGGTATTTTTTGGGAGCGAACCAGGGTGTTGAACACATCGATCATTGGCACGCCGGTGCGAATCATGTCTTTGGGAATGAGCCGCTTCACCGGATTGATTGAGGGGCCGGCAACCCGGATCATATCCGACATTAATGTGGGGCCACCGTCGATGGGGGAGCCGTTGCCGGAATAAATCCTGCCCAGCATGTCCTCGGAAAAACTGACCTGAACGGGTCTCCCGAGAAAACGGATCTTACAGCCGGTTGAAACCCCGAACCCTCCGCCAAAGAGCTGGAGGGTCACTTGCTCTCCCTCTAGTGCAATAACCTGTGCCAGCGCCTTTTCTCCATTTGGATAAATGACTTCCGCAAGCTCTTTGTTATGTACACCGTTCGCACGGATGCTAAGAATGGCTCGTCCGATGCTGTCTATGTGCTCATACGTTTTCTTTAACATATGCCCCTTGTTTAACCAAATGCAATATGGTAGACTTCTGTTTTTCGAACCCTTCGTCGTCCATCTTCATCGAATTCCAATCGATAAAGGCTTGTCGGATGAAATTGAAATGCGATCGAATCTCTTGTTTCCCATTGATTTCCACAGGGGCATCAATTACCTCCTTGATCATATCAAACATCAATCTTAGCCGGTTGGGAGCCGTAACTCCGTCTACCTCGTGAAAGCTATTTTGTTGTAAGAATACCGCATCTACCAATTCGGCCTTTTGGTACCGAATATAGGCTTCGTCGGTTATTCCCCGTTCTCCCATGAGAATGATATTGGAGGAGATCGTCTTTCCATCGCGGAGCAGTTCCAACAGGAAGGATACTTCCTCTTGCTTCAGCAGGGAGGGATATTGGGAAGTACTATCGATGCGGTCGATGGCAGGGTACTTACGCGCATCCGATAGGGCTCTGGACAATCCCCAAAAAGCGCCGGTACTCAGCAGGGTGGCTTGCGTGACCGGCTCGTCAAAGTTGCCACCCGCCGGGGATACGGTGCCAATTATGCTAAGCGACCCCGTACTTCCGTCGGACAGAAATTCGACGCCGGCCCGGTCGTAAAAGGCGGAAATGAGGGTAGATATGTACATCGGAAATGCTTCGGGACCGGGAATTTCCTCCTTACGGCCGGAAGTTTCGCGCAGCGCCTGAGCCCAGCGAGAAGTGGAATCGGCCAGGATCAGCACGCTCAGCCCTTGTTTCCGGTAATACTCGCCCACGGTGGTGGCCATGTAGACCGATGCTTCCCGGGCGGCCACCGGCATGGAAGAGGTGTTTCCCACGATAAACGTCCGATCCATCAGCGATTTGCCCGTGCGGGGGTCGACCAGCTCGGGAAAATCCTTGAAAATTTCTACAGCTTCACCGGCGCGTTCTCCGCAGGCGGCAATGATCACGATATCGACTTGCGAATGCCTGGCCAGGCTGTGCTGCAATACGGTTTTTCCAGCGCCAAAGGGCCCCGGATTGCAGGCCGTTCCTCCGTAGGCGATCGGAAAGAGCGCATCGAGAATACGGATGCCGGTCGGCATCGGTGTTTCGGGCACCGACCGCTCGTGGAAGGGCATGGGCTTTTTCACCGGCCATTCGAACGCCATTTGTAATGCCGTGGAGTTACCTGCCGCATCCTGAATGACGGCAATATCTTCGTCAATGGTATAGTCCCCTTCAGCGGCAATGCGTTCGACGGTATACTTGCCCTGGAGGGAAAAAGGGACAAAAATCTTATGGGTAAACGATTTTTCGGGAACCGAACCAAGAATATCGCCCCCGGTCACAGTAGCTCCCTTACTAACCGTCGGAGTGAAGTGCCACTTGGTGGTGTTGTCTAGAGGTTCTACCTCTAGGCCCCTTTCGAGAAACCAATCCTTTTCTGCCAGTTCGTACAGGGGGTTTTGGAGCCCGTCGGTCACCGAGCCAAGGATGCCGGGGCCCAGCTTTACCGCGAGCGGAAGGCCGGTGAACTCCACCGTATCGCCCACCTTCATCCAGGTGGTATCCTCAAAAACCTGCAGGTACACCATGCCGCCGGGCCGCACATCAATCACTTCGGCTTTCAACCGTTTGCCGTCTTCGATCATAATGTACGCTACTTCGCCATTCATGACGGCCCCTTCTGTATTTTCGGCGCCAACCAGCGATTCGTTTACACTCACTACCCTTCCCTTGGCTTGTGTCTTCATTCCCAGATATTATTTATGAGTGTTATACAGCACGTTGCTAAATATCGATAAAATCAGCAAACGGAGACTGTATAGTAGTTTACTTGGCGTGAAGCTATATTGAAACCATGCACAAAGGTTATGAGGCCTTCCAGACAGGTAGACATGAACGCCTCTTCTATACGAAGAAAGTCAAAACGCATTGCATATCCAACCGATGCGGGCGAAAACGGCTGGAAAAATCTTGACCCCTACTCAATACCAACGAGTGCCTGCACCGACGCCCCACTAATGAAAATCCAAACTATCAAAAGACCTTCTTATCTTAAAGGGGAGTACGTACATCCATCCAGCTGTGCAAAAAAGAAATGATCCTCAGCGGCCGGAATTGAGTCTGGCTGACGCAAAGTCCGCCTTCCAGCCGGCCTATTTCGAGCGGGGGCGGCGATACTATCGGCAGGGGGCCATTTCCCAACCTGTTCGCCGTGCTAATGTGTTGGAGGCGCATTGTGAGGGCTCCCAACCTTACCCCTATCAGGTGCGGGCAAAAATCAAAGCGCGAGGAGTGGTAAGTTCTACTTGTACGTGTCCGATCGGTGGCTACTGCAAGCATGTGGCTGCTCTGCTGATTCAATGGATAGAAGAGCCGGAAAGCTTCCGCACGCCCGTCGACCCGACCGATCAGCTCCAAGATCGATCGAAGAAAGAACTGATCGCCCTGATCGTGAAGATGATTAACCGCCATCCCGACCTGGAGGCACTTCTAGGACTTTCAGTTGTGGAAGCTTCAGCAACTCCTGGGTACCTCGAAGAAAAAGCACTGGAAGACCAGGTGCGCGCGGCTATTGCATCCGCTGGCTACTGGGGAAATATCCGGGATCTGGAAGAGGTGATCGATCAGGCAAATGACCTGTTCGAGGTAGGAAACTATAAGAGTGCGGCGGTGGTCTACCGCGCATTTCTGCGCGTGGTATTGAAGGAATTCGGGGAAGCGCTGCCCAATTACGATTCGCTCATGGAAGATCTGTCGAATGCCGCCACCGCACTCGTCAACTGCCTGGCCGCTATTCCCGAAGATAGTGGGCAGCGATCGGCCATTATTGACGTGCTCTTCGAAGCATTCGATTGGG
>CAZDET010000005.1:73026-147744 GCA_964504335.1 uncultured Saprospiraceae bacterium | reverse complement strand
CCCACCATACCTGCCAACCTCGAGGGCTGCAGGCAGCCCAGGCGTGCGCGGCGCACGCGGCTACCAGCAATGGAAACGGCCGTGTGAAAACGTGGGCTATTTTGTGAGAACGGCTGCCGCGGGGGCAGCTATTGGATGGTGCCGCAAAGATACGCGCTTATCACCACAGAAGCAAGCCTGAAACTAGCGTGCCGACCATTCTGGTGTGTTTGCCCTATCCTAACGAGACCCTGCTTGCGTCCAGGGTGAAATTCCCTACCTTCGTCCCATGTCCCTTCTTCCCTATCTCGACTCCGACCGCCTCGAAGCCGGCTGCGACGAAGCCGGCCGCGGCTGCCTGGCCGGCCCGGTCTACGCGGCGGCGGTGATCTGGCCGAGAGAGCTAAATCATCCGCTCATCAACGATAGCAAGCAATTGACGGAGGCGCAGCGGGAGGAAGCCCGGCAAATCGTGGAAGAACGAGCCGTGGCCTGGGCAGTGGCCTACCTGGAGCCCGCCGAAATCGACGAACTCAACATCCTGCGGGCCTCCTTCACGGCCATGCACCGGGCCATTGCGCAATTGGCGGTGCGACCCGAGCAGTTGCTCATCGATGGGAATCGCTTTTTGCCGTACGGGGAGTTGCCCTACCAATGCATCGTGAAGGGAGATGGCAAATACGCCTCCATCGCCGCCGCGGGCATCCTGGCGAAGACCTACCGCGATGCGCACATGCGGCGGTTGCACCAACATACGCCCCATTACGGCTGGGACCGCAACAAGGGCTACCCGACCGTCGGGCACCGGCAGGCGATTGCGCAGCACGGAGCGAGCGTGCACCACCGGCGATCGTTTCGCCTGCTGCCGGAAACCGAACAGGGGCGTTTATTTGATTGACGGTTATTGTTTCTGGTTTACGGTTTATTGATTATGCTTGCGCTCTAGAGCCATAAACCATCAATAATAAACCATAAACGATAAATATGGACCACCAATTCCTGCATACCCTTGGCCTCAAAGATACCAATGCCGGCACCAGCACCGGCCGCGCCGCGAGCGATTCGGGCCAATACCTGGAGAGTTATTCCCCCGTCGACGGGCAATTGATCGGAAAAGTGAGCATCACTGCCCGCGAAGAGTACGAGCACGTCGTCCGCACGGCGCAGGAGGCGTTTGCGACCTGGCGGCTGATGCCCGCCCCCAAGCGCGGCGAGATCGTGCGGCAGTACGGGCAGGCACTGCGCACCCACAAAGACGCGCTGGGAAAACTCGTGAGCTACGAAATGGGCAAAAGCCTGCAAGAAGGCCTGGGCGAGGTCCAGGAGATGATCGATATCTGCGACTTTGCCGTCGGCCTCTCGCGCCAGCTCTACGGCCTGACCATGCATTCCGAACGGCCCGCACACCGCATGTACGAGCAGTGGCATCCGCTCGGGATTGTCGGTATCATTTCCGCCTTCAACTTCCCGGTAGCCGTCTGGAGCTGGAATGCCATGATCGCCCTGGTCTGCGGCGACGTGACGATCTGGAAGCCCAGCGAGAAAACGCCGCTCTGCAGCGTAGCCTGCCAGAACATCATGCACCAAGTGCTAGCCGACAACGACCTGCCCGAAGGCATCTGCAATATTATTAACGGCGACTACACCGTCGGTGAATTCATGACGAAAGACCAGCGCGTTCCCCTCGTATCCGCAACGGGAAGCACGCGCATGGGCAAGATCGTAGGCGCGGAAGTGGCCCAGCGCCTCGGTCGCACCATCCTCGAATTGGGTGGCAATAACGCCATCATCGTGACACCCACCGCCGATCTCGACCTCGTCCTTACTGGAGCCGTCTTCGGAGCCGTGGGCACCGCCGGCCAGCGCTGCACGTCCACCCGCCGCCTGATCGTACACGACAGTATGTACGACAGCGTCAAGGAAAAGCTGGCCAACGCCTACGCCCAACTGCGCATCGGCGATCCACTGGATGAGTCCATCCACGTCGGCCCCCTCATCGATCAGGATGCCGTGAAAAATTACACGGATGCTCTGGAGCAAATCGCGGCACAGGGCGGTGAAATGGTCGTACCCGGCGGCGTGCTGGAAGGCGAACAGTACGCCAGCGGCTGTTACGTCAAGCCCGCCATCGCGGCCGTAGCACCGGATGCAGAAATGGCCCAGCACGAAACCTTTGCGCCCATCCTTTACCTGATCAAGTACAGCGATCTGGACGAGGCCATCGCCATCCAAAACGGCGTTCCGCAGGGCCTTTCCAGCGCCATCATGACCACCAACATGCGCGATGCGGAAACCTTCCTCTCTGCGGCGGGCTCCGATTGCGGTATTGCCAATGTCAATATCGGCACCAGCGGCGCGGAAATCGGCGGCGCCTTCGGCGGTGAAAAGGAAACAGGCGGCGGCCGCGAGTCGGGCTCCGACGCCTGGAAAGCCTACATGCGCCGGCAGACGAACACGATTAATTACAGCCAGGAGGTGCCGTTGGCACAAGGTATTAAGTTCGATTTTTAATCGAACTTAATTTTCAATGCTTTAAGGCGTTGTCTAGCGACAACTTGTTAATACTTTAACCACTTACTCCCTTGAGGTAGCAGGCTCGTACCCCTGCCGAATTCCCTTCTCCAACGGAGCCACCCCTTTCTCCATCCACTGCGGCTTGGGGCCATCCATCAGGTAGTGGTCGAAAAACTGGCTCATGCGGCGTTGGAAATCGACGCGGTTTTGGTACTTGAGCGGCCAGTGGGGCTCGTCGTTGTAGTTGAGCATCCAGGCGGGCTTGCCGAGGCGGCGCAGCGCGGCGAAAAATTCGATGCCCTGGTACCAGGGTACGGCCCCGTCGTTGTCGTTGTGCATGATCAGGACGGGCGTGTTGATCTTGTCGACGAAGAAGATGGGCGAATTTTCGATGTAGCGCATCGGATATTCCCAGGGGGTGCCGCCGATGCGGCTCTGGGTTTGCTCGTACTGAAACTGGCGGCTCAGGCCCGATCCCCAGCGGATGCCGCCGTAGGCGGAAATCATGTTGACTACCGGCGCACCGCTCTCGGCGCAGGCGAAGAGGTCGGTTTCGGTGACGAGTTGGGCGATCTGGTAGCCGCCCCAACTGTGGCCCTGTACACCAATGCGGGCTTCATCGACAAAGCCCTGGTTCATGAGGGCCGTCACGCCGCTCATCACCGCGTTGTAGGCGCTCTCGCCGGGGTAGCCGACGCGGTAGGGGACGTCGGGGTTGAAAATGACATAGCCGCGGCTGACGTAGTAGGCGTAGTTGATCGTCGAGCGGTGGGCGTAGGGTGCCCGGTGGCGGTAAAGGCCATTGGAGGAGCGCTCGTAGAAGTTGACGATCATCGGGTATTTCTTGGCCGGGTCGAAGCCGTCGGGCTTAACCAGAATGCCTTCCAACTGCTGGCCGTCGAGGCTCGTCCAGGAGACCAGTTCGGCGGTACCCCAGGCGTAGTCTTGCTGCTGGGGGTTGGCTTGGCTGATGGTGCTTCCTGCCGATAGATCATTGGTGTAAAGGAGGTCCGGGAAAAGGGTGAAGTCTTCTTTGGTGAATAGGTAGGCATCTGCATCCTTCGCCTTGGCCACCCCACGGCTGAACAGGAAGGGCCCGGATTGTAGGGTGTTGATGGTGCCGTTGCTCAAGTCGAGATAGCCGTATCCGGAATGGCGGCTCCCTTCGTCGAAGAGGTAGACCAGCACCTGCTCGTTCGCTTCGAAGAAGCGCTTTTCGGGATCGAGCCGGATGTAGCGAGCCTGCCGGCGATCGGAGCGCAGGTTGGTCATCTTTTCCGCTTGCAATTCCTTAGAAGGATCAACCTTCCACCAATCGTAGCGATCGTAGATTAGCACGTGTGCATCGTCTTCCATCCAGCCGGCTTCGCTGTAGGAGCCGGGCAGCGAGGGTTGGTCGTGTAGTTCGTAGTAGAAGGTACCGATTGTGCTATTGGTCAACTGCCGCACCTGGCGATCGGCTACCGAATAGCTGTAATAAGCGGTATCCAGGCGGTTGAACCACAGGAGGTACTTCCCACCGGGCGACCACTCGGGGTAGGCCCGTACGGCCTCCGTAACCAGGGTACGGTCGCCGGTTTGCAAATCGATGAGGTAGATATCCCGGTAGGTCGGAGAGCCTTCGTAGCTGCGGCGGTAGAGGTAGGCTTGCTCGTCGTAGGTCATGGCGAAGCGGCCGTCGCCACGATCCGCCACTTCGACGCGCGGTTGATCGAGGGTTGCCAGTTGCTGCGTTCGGCCGTTCGACCAGTCGTACATAGTCAGGTAGGTCCGCTTGCGGTCTTGGTTCAATTGATTTTCTTCGCGGGTGTAGAAGCGCTCGTCGGCGGTGGCCCAGACTTCTACTTGCACGATCTCTTCGTCGAGCAGCGAAGTGTCCTGCAGGATGGGGTCGGGGGCGATGCCGAAGAAGAGGCGTTCTTCGTTGTGGGAGAAACGGAGGTTGCCGTTTTCGCTCAGTCGCCAGCCGTCGGGCATCCAGTCTTCGCGGTTTTGGTGCAGGCGCTGGGCGCTGTCCTGGTTGGTTTGCCAGGTATATAATTCGAACGGACGGATGCGCTCCTCGGTGGTATCCCGATCGGCAAGGAAGGCTGCTTTGCTGCCGTTGCGGCTGAGGGCCAGCTCCTCGTAGGTGCCCTTGCCTTGCAGTAAGAGGCGAATGGCCGCCTGCTCCGCATCAAAATAATACACCCCCGGTGCCTGAATCGAATCCGGCGCCGAAACCGTAGCCAGGAAGGCTGGTCCTTCCTCGGCGTGCGTGAACTGCTTCACGCCTTCGAGAAAGAGGGTATCCCCGGTCGCTAATTCCCGGAAGACCAGGCGGTAGGCTTTTTTATCGAGGCCTTTGGAGAGGCTATCCGGCAAAGGCGTTTTCATGCCGTAGGCCAGCCAATTGCCCCACTTTTTCGGCAATTGATAGCTCTTCACATTGGGTAGCAGCAACGGCTGCGCTTCCCCGAGCGGCAGAATGGCTAACGTATCGCCCGGCAGGCTATCCTTTTTGACCTTCCGCCGCCGCATTTCCCGCAGGCTATCCTTGGCCGGATGCGCCATGAACACCAGATGGCTGCTTTCCGCGTTGAATTGAGGCTTGTCGGCCCGCTCGAAGCGCCATTCGCGGGCTTGCTCGGTGTCGTAGAGGACGACGGTCGGATCGCCGTTGTCCGGCTCCAAGACGTAGGTAACCCAGCGCCCGTCGTTGCTCAGTTGTTCGTTTTCAATTTGATTCCAGATGGCAAAATCTTCGATTTCCAACTGCTGCTGCGCCGGCAGCAGGATAGGCAGTAGGCAAATCGACATCACGAGAGAAAGACTAATTCGTACCATGGAAAAGGGGTGTGAGTGTGCGTGTGAAAATAGTGGTGTCGAAATATACTGGTTAATGCGGGAAGTGCAAGCCCGTGAGACTTGCAGTTTGGAGTGTGTACCAGGCCCCCAAGGCAAATCGAGCCCTTCATAATGTAATGCCATTGGTCGGGTTTTCAGTAGCTACCTGGCGACGGGGGCTTTTCCCAGTTGATAGGGCTATTTATTCAGAAAAGCGGCCTTCGAAAGGGTAGAGGCTTGACTTCTTTGCTTAAAAAGCCGATATTAAGATTCCAATTCTCATTTAAAGCTGTTCTAGGGGCAGCTTTCCACTCCAATTCTATAGTTACATTATTTTACTACGGCCGTACACATTGCTGGTAGTCGCGTGCAGGAGGCACGCTCGGGCTACCTGCAGCCCTTCAGGCAGGCAGGTTTGGTGGGCGGGCTATTTTTTAAATACCCACCCACATGGTGTGCGGCCCGCCCAGCCCGGCAATCGGCACAGCAGCCGGGAGGTTGAGGTATGCCGTAATCACCTATTACCTGACTTGCGGAATAGCCGGAATTTCCGACCCCAAAAAATAATTAAATCAACTCCAAGTATGACTTACGTTTATGCGTTGAGACGTTTAATGCAATAGCATTTGTCAATAACAAGGCAGCTAGCTGCCTTGTACTAAACGCATAAACACTTAAAATTTCGCTCATTAACTATTGGCTTTCAGTCGTTTGCACTCATGCCTCACGTTAAATCATTAATGTGTTGCCCGTTGGGTAACGCCTTTATCGATTAAAGCATTACCAAGCAAACCAGCGAGGCCATCAAAGAACTACGACCTCACCACCTCACCACCTCGTCACTCCTCCGTCACCTCCAACTTCAGCTCTTCCAACTGCTCCTTCGCCACCGGCGAGGGCGCATCAATCATCACGTCGCGGCCCTGGTTGTTTTTGGGAAAGGCGATGAAATCGCGGATGGAAGCCTGGCCGTTCATCACGGCGCAGAGGCGGTCGAAGCCGAAGGCGATGCCTCCGTGGGGCGGGGCTCCGTATTCGAAGGCGCGCAGGAGAAAGCCAAACTGCGCTTCCGCTTCCTCGGGTGTGAAGCCAAGCAGCTTGAAGTTCTTGGCCTGCAGGGCGCGATCGTAAATCCGGATGGAACCACCGCCGATCTCCGAGCCGTTAATGACCAGGTCGTAAGCATCGGCACGCAGGCTTTTCATCGTCTCGTGGTCGCCGTCGAGCATGCGGGGAATGTCCTCCTGCTTGGGCGAGGTGAAAGGGTGGTGCATGGCGAAGAAGCGCTCGGCCTCCTCATCCCATTCCAGCAGCGGAAAGTCGACGACCCACAGTGGTTTGAAAGTGTTTTCGGGGAACAACCCGAGGCGGTGGCCTACTTCCAGCCGCAGGGCTCCCAGCTGCTTGCGGGTCTTCTCGTCGTCGCCACTCAGTACGAGCAGCAGGTCGCCGGCCTCGGCGTCGAGGGCACCGGCCCAGGCGGCGAGGTCCTCCTCGTCGTAGAACTTGTCGACGGAGGATTTGAACGTGCCGTCGTCATTGCACTTGACGTACACCAAGCCCTTCGCGCCGATTTGCGGGCGCTTTACCCACTCGGTGAGGCTATCGATTTCCTTGCGGGTCATGTCAGCCTTGCCGGATACGCAAATGCCGACGACCAGCTCTGCGCTGTCGAATACCTTGAAGCCCTTTCCTTGCGCCACCTCATTCAGGTCGACGAGCGGCATGCCAATGCGTAGGTCGGGCTTGTCGGAGCCGTAGCGCTGCATGGCCTCGTCGTAATTCATGCGCTGGAAATCGGGGAGTTCTACCCCAATGGTGGCTTTGAACAGGTGCTTGGTCAGCCCTTCGAACGTTTGGAGGATTTCCTCCTGCGTCACGAACGACATCTCGCAGTCGATCTGCGTAAACTCGGGCTGCCGGTCGGCGCGCAGGTCTTCGTCGCGGAAGCACTTGACGAGCTGGAAGTAGCGGTCGAGGCCCGATACCATCAGCAACTGTTTGAAGGTTTGCGGCGACTGTGGGAGGGCGTAGAATTCACCGGGATTGAGCCGGCTGGGTACGACGAAGTCGCGCGCCCCCTCGGGCGTACTCTTGATGAGAAAAGGTGTTTCCACCTCTACGAAGTGCTGGCTGTCGAGGTACTTACGCGTTTCGAGGGCCAGTGTTGAGCGGAAGATGATATTGTCTTGCACCGGCTGGCGGCGCAGGTCGAGATAGCGGTACTGCATGCGCAGGTCGTCTCCGCCGTCCGTTTCCGCCTCAATCGTGAAAGGCGGCGTCTTAGCCGCGCTGAGCACCTGCAGGGTCTTGACGTCCATTTCGATGTCGCCCGTGGCGCGGTTGGGGTTTTTGTTCGAGCGCTCGCGCACCAGCCCTTCGACGCGGATGACCCATTCGCGGCCCAGTTCACTGGCCTGCTCGTAGAGCGCTTTATCGGCGGTAGAGTCGAATACGAGTTGTGTAATGCCGTAGCGGTCGCGCAAATCGATAAACAGGAGGGCTCCAAAATTTCGGGAAGACTGGACCCATCCGCTCAAGGTGACGGATTGGTCGACATCGGATAGGCGCAGAGCGCCACAATGGTGGGTGCGATACATAACAGTTGGGTTAAGCAGGACCAATGGTCGTTCTGGCCGCGAAATTAGCTCTTTCGTTCGTTGGTTCGGTAGTTCTTTGGGTAAAGATCTTTGATACGATATCAAAGTACCAGTAGAAAGGAAATTTACTCGGAGCAAAGTTCCCTGCACCGCTCAACTTTGCAGTACAACCGGTACCGCGCGCCGCCACTCATCCGCTTCGATGATGATCCAGTAGATTCCGGCTTCGGTGGGCAGCCCGTCGGCGGTCGTCCATTCGATCGTAGAAGTCGTGCCGGCCGCCGGGGTATCCAGCGTTCGTTGTTGGAGGACGGCTCCCACGGCATTGATCAGACGTACGCTGGCTCGATCCGGAGCCGCTTTCCAGTCGATCTGAACGGATAACCGATCGGCGAAGGGATTGGGGCTGATGGTCACTTGAAAGGCTTCCGCCTCGACGGATTCCGTCGAAATGACTACCTGATCTTCCTGGCAATTCACACAGGGCTCTAATCCCGGTTCCAGGCAGAGAAAAGCCGTATGTAGGCTCAGCACCCGTTCGCGCTTGGAAATGGCGAGCACATCGGCAATGGCCCAATCCTGATCGCTTTCCCGCTCCGCTTCCCGGAGCACTTGGCCGTACCACACTTCGCGCAACATCGTATCGGCATACAGTATCTGATCGGGGCCAATAGTGTAGCGCTCGGTGAGCACGGAATCGCCCAGCACCAGGGCATTGATCGTAAAGCCCTCGGAGGCCTTGCCCGTAAACTGACCGACGACCATCAATGGGGAATTGGCCGGGGCGTGTGTGCCGGGATTGTTAATGCGGTACTGCTGTAAGCCAAAGCCGTCGTTGGGTTGGACAAATAGTTCGAGATCGGCCTCCGACCGCCGAATCTGGCGCATCATTCGGTCGAATCGACTGACCAGAGAGCCGGTGCCGTCGAAAAAGCCGTTGGTGAGCACCGTCAGGTTGCGGTACATAGTAAATGATCGCTGCAGGTCACCCCGCTGCCATTCGAATGGGAGGTTTTCACTTTGGAAATCCCATCCGTGAATGGGGACCGGCTCGCTTGCCAGCAATGCACCCAGGGCAGTAAGAAGGCTTCCCTGACTCCGGGGATCATTGAAATAATCGACATTGTTGAGCAGGGCAATTTGAGCCCGGTCCGATTGCAATTGCGCGAAATTGATTGCTGCAATCAGCGGATTAAGTGGATCGGCTTCCGGTGTGTGCAGCACTTCGCTACCCAGTTTTCCCATTGCCTGATCGATATCGGTGTCGGTGGCCGGCACCCAGTCGGCAAATAATTGCTTGCCGTATCCGAAGGTAATATTGAAACGATCGGTGGGCCCCAGGTGCCGCTTGAGTTGCCATCTGATCAGATCGATTAGATCGCGTTGGGTTAAATTACTCGAAAAGCCTTCCTGAAAATTGATAGCAAGCACCAAATCAACGGGCTGATCGGCCTGCGGCCAGCTGGGCGGATAGTAAGCGAGCTGGTACACTTGCTCTTCGGGAGATACGCTCAGCATCAGTCGGTTGGCTGCCTGGAGATCTACCACTAAATGCTGATCGTAACGCAATTCGGCAGCGGTGGTGTTCAACTCGAACCGATCGTATCCTTCCGCTGATCCGATTGGTGTGAACGTGATCAACTCATCCTCACCTAATCGAGGGTTTTGGAAGGGAGCAGGGATTTCCGCCCGAATGGAAACCGGAAAATTTGGATCTGCGGCCGATCGGAAGAGTTCGATCGGCAGTTCGGTAGCAGCAGTTTGGCTGCGCCAGTCAATGGGCACGAGGTAGTGCATTTTGACCGTGCGAGTCGACCCGGCGGGCAACGGATACACCCGAAGGGTAAATTGCCCCTCCGCTTCCTTAGTCAGAATGGAAGGGTCTCGCTGACGATTGACAATTTCGTCGTAGGTGGCCTCCGCCGTCCAGCGATCCAGAATATCGGCCCGGCAGAGGCTGTCTTCAATGAGCAGATAAGAATCGTGTACGATGCTATGCACCGGCAGCGCCAAATCCATGATGGCCTCTATCCAGGTATCGGGAGCATACATGGGAGCATCAGTACCGATAACCAGCGTCAATTCTATTTCCGTGTAGATCCCAGTGGGCCGCACTACCAATTCTGCCGACTCCAGGTCGGCTTTTTGCCGATCAAGGCCCCACCAGGCAGGGTTGTCTACCTGAAGGTGTGTTTGGGCCCCGAGTGGGCTTCCAGATAGCACGGCAATTGCAAGGATGAGTAGAATGGTTCTCATACGTAGATAGGTGGTTAATTTACTTCCCAAAAATTAGGGGAAATATCCTTAACCCATCGCCGGATGGCCGACACTCATCAGTAAGTCGCAAAAAACGATCCGCTCGTAATGCTGATCGCCCCCTCCTGGCCATTAATGTCCTCTACGGAGAAGGAAAACGTTCCACTGATTTCCCGGGCAAATTGGTCGTGGGAAATAATGGAAATTACACCCGACTGAGCCCGGAATGTCTTGGCTACCGACTCGCTGAAAAACGCGGAAATGCCGGAATCCTCATCAAAGGAATAAGTGCCCGGCTGGATCGTGCTCGGTAGGAACAGCCCCAGGCCGCTGGTACCTTTATTGTTGGAGCCGATAATGGACAGTTGCCCGGTCTGGCTGGGAACGCCGGCCACAATACTGCCCGCTTCAAATGGAACCCCTCCAATGGTAGCGCGCAGGTACTGATCGCCGGCAGGTGGCAACGAGCGCTCTACGGGAATGCTATCGATGATGCCACTGGAAACCAGCAACAGCGAGTCGTCGGATTCCCGCCGCGTGTAGGTGCTAAACAGGCCATTCACATAGCCATCACCGATGGTGTCGATATCCTGAATGATGATCGAGCCGGTAGTACCGCTCACTTCATTACTCATAAACGGATACTCCAGCGAGTGGGCCTGGTAAGCGAGAATCGCCGACTTGGGCGTCTCGGAGCTGTTGTCGAATTCGTAGATGCCCGGGCCGTCAAAATCGACAATACTGATGTTTATGGATTGCTCATCATCTTCCGCGGTGATATTGAGATAGCTATTTACCCAATACGCCTGAGCGGAATCGGTAGCGGCAAAGGTAGAATCGCCCGGCGCGGCTCGAACGGCAGCTACTTTCTTTGGAATTGCGTCTTCAATACAAGAAGTAAAAAACAGGGTGCTGGCCAGCAAGAAGAGCGGGATGATGGAAAGAGAAAGCGGTTTCATTGGCTCGTTTTTCAGAATAAATGGAGAAAAACGGGCGAGTGTATTTCACGCAAATTCAACGCCGTGGAGGATTGGATATTGCGCCCCTCTCCTCCCGGCGGAAGAACTTTTTTCTAATACAAAACCGAGGGCCTTTCCGTATGAATGCCTGAATAGTGAACACCCACATTCAAACCCAAATCGACACTTTTAAGATGGAAGCGGCGGTAGATCGTCGAGATCGAGCCGGTTCATAACGCCTTTTGCCTCGCTTGCAGAAAGACCTTCCGCGTTGATGGACGCGAGGTAGCGGTCTTTTACGATAACGGTCAGCTCGAAGCGGCCGCTGCGGTTGTCGTATTTTTCGTAGGCTTTATTGCCGTCGATGGAGATGGTGCGCTCGTAGCCATCGTCCGATTCGCGATCGATTTCGGCCATCGTCCAGGCGGCGGTTGCCATTTTCAAAAAGCCCAACCCGCCGCTGTCGACAATTTGTACTTCCAAACGGCGGTCACCCTCTTCGTAGGTGGCGCTGGCCTGCGATACGTTGAACCCAAATCCGCCGGAGCGCTCGCCGCTGAAATCGGTGCGCGGCATCCCCAACATGGTTTCGGGCAATTTGGCTTTGAGCTCGCGAAAGTCAACGACCTCGGCTTTCTTTCCTTCGGTATTCGTAGCTTCCCGGATTGCGTTTTCCATTTTTTCGGCGGCATCCGATAGGCTGGTGGGTTCATCGGAGTCGTTGCTCGATGATTCGGTCGAACTTTCGGGGGGTGTTTCATCTGCGGTGTCGGCTTGCGAGCCGCCACAAGCGACCATCAGCAGACTGGCAACTAACAGGAATAGCAAATACTGGCTTTTCATAGTATGAGTGGTGGTTTGATGAAGGAGTAATTTACCGACCTTTCTCCAAACGGCCTATTCCTTTTCGAATCGAAAACTCCGCACCCGGGGGCGGCCACCCAGAAATTGCCGTTCTATCAGCCATTGATCAATGGATTCCAGAGCCTGTTCGCGCTGGGGGGATTGCCGGTAGAATTGGTGCCCTCCCTCGGTGCGGGAAATGGCAATTTCACCATTGACGGCCCGCACACTATCCCGATAATCGCGAAGCGTAAGCGTCGAGACGAGTGAATCGTTTTTACCCGTGAGCAACAGCGTAGGAGGGATGGCCCGAGTAACCGTATGCAATGGACTGAAGGTGGGCCAGGCCGCTCCGACGAGGGCATTCCCGGTCTGCTCCGGGCCCAGATCGAGCAGGGGGGCCAGCAACACCTGGGCATTTGGCCGGGCGGGAATGCGCTGGTCGTCGTATCGGTTGTTGTAGTACGCAATCGTGGCGGCCCCCGTAGCTAATTGGCCCCCGGCATCGGCACCCACCACTACGAGGCGATCCGGGTCAATTTGCAGCGTACGGGCTTCCCGTCGGATGAAGCGCAGGGCCGACTTGACGTTGCGCAGCGCCGTGAGGGGTGAGTAATAGGCGGCCGGGCTGCGGTACTCAACCAGCGCAGTAGTGGCGCCCCGGGCCGCAAAATAGCGGGCCCAGGCCGAAAACTCCTCCGGCTCACCGGTCGTCCACTGGCCGCCGTGTAGAAAGGCAATCACTGCCCGTTGCTCTTTTGGGCGGGTGGGCTGATAGACCCATACGTAAAGCGCCGCACTATCGGCCGGACTGTAGCGGTAGCGTACTGCTGGTTCGCGGTAGTTGGGGGTCCAGTAGGGGTCGGAGGAGGAGCAACTGAGGGCAACGAGCAGTAGGCAAAACAGGAGTCGTGCTGGAGTCATGGATGTGTGTGGCGTTTATGTGTAGGTATAAACGTCAAAAAAAGAAAAGCCGCTGCATATGCAACGGCTCTCTTCCATATCTAGCATTAAAAGATCGTACTTAGGCAATTTTCACCTTGGGGCGTTCCTGCTGATCAAGGCCGAATTGAACCGTTTCAAAGCGGAAGCCGAGGTCCGAAAAGTGCTGCAGGGTGCGGGGCAGGGCGTACCGCAGATTGTCTTCCGCCTTTACGTTGTCGTGAAATACGACAATGCTGCCGGGGTCTGCGTTTTGCTTGACGTTCTGCAAGCAGGTTTCCTGCGAAATGCTCGGGTCGAAATCACCGCTGAGCACATCCCACATGATGATGCGATAGTGGCGCTGCAGGAACTGCGCCTGGCGCTGCCGCAGCCGCCCGTAGGGCGGGCGAAACAATTCGGAGTTGACCAAATGGGCGCAATGACGCACATCGTGAAAGTAAGGTAGATTATCGGTGGCCCAGCCGTCGGGGTGGGTATTGGTATGATTGCCAACAGCGTGACCGGCGTCGAGCACCATCTGAAAAAGATCGGGATGGCGTTCAATATTTTGACCGATGCAAAAGAAAGTAGCTTTGGCATCGTAGGCTTCGAGTTGCTCGAGCACCCAGGGGGTGATGTGGGGAATGGGGCCGTCGTCAAACGTCAGGTACAGCACCTTTTCGGTGCGGGGGAAGCTCCAGATAAAATTCGGGAACAGCTTCTGAATTACTTTTGGTGTCTTAACCAGGTACATGGATTGATAATTATGCTCTTGGGATGGAGTAATCAATAGCAAACACAGCTGCCGAAGCAGAGTGATCTTTAGTGTCGTAGCCTTTCCGAATACTGTATTTAACTGGGGAGGGTATGTTTCACCGAGAAATCGGTTTTTCACTACCTTTGACGCGCTGCGCGGGCGGAAAATTACCTCTGTAACGCTAAATCAAGGCTTTTTGCTGCCTGGAAAGTTTCTTTTTCTTAAAAAATTATCCATAGACCAAAAAATTGTCCATGAGTTCCATTCGGGTCCGCTTTGCTCCCAGTCCCACCGGTGCCCTTCACATTGGTGGGGTTCGCACTGCACTGTATAATTATTTGGTAGCCAAACAGCAAGGAGGCACTTTTGTTCTGCGGATCGAGGATACGGACCAAACGCGCTATGTGCCCGGAGCGGAAGTCTACATCAAGGAGGCACTGGAGTGGTGCGGGCTGGTTCCGGATGAAGGGCCGGGCTACGGCGGCGATTTTGGCCCCTATCGCCAATCGGAGCGCAAGGAACTTTACCAACAGTATGCCCAGCAGCTACTCGATAAGGGCCACGCCTACTATGCCTTCGATACGCCCGAAGAGCTCGATGCGCGCCGCGAAGCAGAAAAAGCTTCCGGCAACCACAACTTTCGCTACGATGCAGGTTCTCGCGCTAGCATGCGCAACAGCCTCACCCTTTCCGCCGACGAGACGAAGCAATTACTGGAGGCCGATACCCCCTACACGATCCGGCTCAAAATCGATGCCGGTGCCTCGGTTTCCGTAGAGGATATCATTCGCGGTACGGTGACCTTCCAAACCGACGAACTCGACGACAAGATCATTCTGAAGGCCGACGGGATGCCCACCTACCACCTCGCCAATATCGTGGATGATCACCTGATGAACATCTCCCACGTCATCCGCGGGGAGGAGTGGCTGCCCTCCACCGCCCACCACGTGTTGCTGTACCGCTATTTGGGCTGGGAAGAAACAATGCCCGTCTTTGCCCACCTGCCGTTGATTCTCAAGCCAACCGGGCAAGGAAAACTGAGCAAACGCGACGGTAAAAAACTGGGGATTCCGGTATTTCCCCTTTCCTGGAAGGGCGATACGGAAGAAGACTCCTTCGAAGGCTTCCGCGAATATGGATTTGACCCACGGGCGGTAATAAATTTCCTGGCTTTTCTGGGGTGGAACCCCGGCACCGAACAGGAAATCTTTAGTTTACCGGAACTCATCGATGCCTTTTCCGTAGAAAAGATCGGTAAAGGTGGAGCACGCTTTGATTTCGACAAAGCCAAATGGTACAATCAGCAGTACCTTATACAGTCGGAAATGGACTTGCTATTACCCCGCGTGCGCCAGATTATCGCCGAACAAGGGCATCATCCCTCCGATGATTATCTGGTAGCCTTCATCGAATTGATGCGGGAGCGCGTCGTGCTCTATTCTGACTTTTACACTACTGGTTACTACTTCTTCGAGCCGGTTCGGGAATACGACGGAAAGACGATCCGCAAAAAGTGGAAACCCGAACGCCCCGCTCAGTTTGAACAACTGAAAGCGGACTTAGAGGAAGTCGAACCTTTTGAAGCACCAAAGGTTAAAGCCGCAGTCGAGGCATTCATGGAAGGTGCCGGGCTGAAATTCGGCGATGTGTTACCGCTTCTTCGCGTGGCCCTGACCGGTTCTACCAAAGGGCCGGCCCTCTTCGAAATGATGGAATTGTTGGGAAAAGAAGTAGTCGATGAGCGCCTGGCCAGAGCGATAAGCGAATTCGAAACTGTTGTAAAAACAGCGAATTAGGGCCCTGATTAGCGGACCGTTTTGCTAAATTGCATCCTACAATAAAATGACCATCCCATGAACTGCACAACTACTCTTACCCCAGTTATTATCGGCTACCGCCGAATAGCCCATCGAGCTAAACGGATCAACTAAAGTACATTATCACACTCCCCGATTAAACTGCTGCGGCATGAGCTTATACGTGTCCGGTTTGCCACGCTTACTCGGTTGTCTATGCCTTTTGGTGGTCGCAACCGCGTGGACGTCCTCTGCACCGACTCCCCCAACATCCTTCTTCGGCTTGGCGCCCCCTGTTTTTATCGACCCCGTACCCGCCGATACCACGATCGCTTGTATTGACGATCTGCCCGCTGCTCCGGATTTACGCGCCTTAACCCAGAGCAACGATACCCTGACGATTTCTCCGACGGAGACACCCGACCCCGCCACGGTTACCGGATGTGTGCCCGAAACGATCACGCGGACCTGGATAGCCACCGACCCCAATACGAACGAAGCGGATACCGTTACCCAAACGATCACGGTCGGACCGCCCCCCGCTCCGGAAATTCTTTTTTCCCTGGATACCGTCCGCATCGACTACCGCGAGGCGCAGGAAATGAATGGCCCGAATAGCTTTAGCGTTTGGCTCAACAGCCTGGCGTTTGCACTCGCCAATCCGGCGAACTACACTATTTGCGGTAGGGCAAGCCTTTCGACGGACGCCCCCTCCGACCCCAACCCCATGGTCGGTTGCCGCGATACGACCACCGTCACCTACGTCCTCTCCGATGTCTGTGGGCAAACGGATACGGCGCAGTTTACCTTCGTGACTATCGATACCGTTCCCCCCGTCTTCGATCCGGTCTCTTTACCGCTCGCGCTCGATACCGTCGACTGCGACCAGGTGCCGGATGTTGCGTCTGTGGTAGCTACGGACGATGGCTGCGGCCCCGTGGATTCCATTCGGTTTTCTACGAGCAGTACGCAGATGATGAACGGCACCTGCGGCCAATACAACTACCAGCTCATTCGGAGCTGGACGGCCGTCGATGCGGCGGGAAATGAAAGTGCTCCGTTTACCCAAACGATCACCGTCCGGGATACGACACCGCCGACCTTCTCCGCACCGGCAGACCGGACGATATTGTGCACAGAAGATGCGTCCAACCTCGGCCTGACGGGCGTGGTGACTGATACCCTCGACAATTGTGCGACGGGTATTGCACTGACTTTCCGCAATGATACCCTCACCACCTCGGTTCCCGATTCCATCATCATCGAGCGCACCTGGACGGCCACCGACGCGTGCGGGAATGCCAGCAGTCGGGTACAGCGAATTGTTCAGGCCGATACCATCAAACCGAGCTTCACGGTTCCAATGGATATCACCGTTTCTTGTTCGGCGCTCGACAGCCTGTCGGTAACTGGTTCTCCTACGGATATCTCCGACAATTGCGATCCGGAGCCAATGGTGGATTTCTTCGACGATATCAGCGGGGGAGACTGCGCCGGGAGTCTGGTCATTTTGCGCAACTGGACGGTGACGGATCGATCCGGAAATGATTCTACCGTCGTCCAGCAAATTACCGTTGCGGACGACCTGCCGCCCATGTTTACCGGGCTACCGCAAAACCTGGAGATTATTTGTGTCGATGACACCAATTTGGCAGAAGTGTTCCAAACCTGGGTTGCCAACCGCGCCGATGCCGCCGCCGTTGACAACTGCACGCCAACCGATAGCCTGACCTACTTCTTCGTCAATGCCGCTACCGGTGCACCCGCTACCCTGCCCGCCCTTCAGTGTGATCTGGACGGTCAGCTGGTGCGCCTCGATTCCTTCATAGTGATTGTGGAAGATGCCTGCGGGCTGCGCGATTCGGCGGAAGTCCGCTTTCGGGTGCTCGATCAGACGGCCCCTCAACTTACGGATTGCCCCGACGGATTTACCGTCCCCACTGACCCGGGCCAGTGCAATGCCACGGTGCGGCTGGAAGCTCCGCAAATTGTAGACGAATGCGCCGCCAGCCTCGATACCCTCCGGCTCAGCGAAACCGCCCCGATTGAAGCTACGATCCCCGACGGCATGATGGCCAATCAGGTAGTGGTAGATTCCATCGTGTTCGATTTTGTGCTCAACCAACCGCCGCCCGTCAATGCGAGCGGAATGGCTAGCCTGCAACTACAACTGACCAACCTGGACGGGGAGCAACCCGACGAATACTTTCAGGTCATCGGCGAAGACGGCTTCCTGATCGGGCGTACGGCCCAGGCCGACCAGCAGTGCGGCATTTCAGAAACTACGCTTTCCCTGACGGTTGCACAAATCAACGCCTGGGCGCTCGACGGTACGATCCGCATTACCCTGGTACCCTTCGTAGTGGAAGGCCGCCCCATCTCCTTTGCCATCAATCCCGTTTGTGATCCGGCCGGTTCCGTAACGGCCAATCTGGAGATCCCGCTGCGTCGACTGAGTAATCTGCTATATGAAGTAAGTGTAGACAACGGCCCTCGGTTGGAGGTCAATCCGATAGCTGCTGTCGATACGGTATTGGACCAGGGCACCCATCTCATTACCCACTTTGTTACGGACTGCGCGGGCAACGAAAGTTCCTGCTCCTACACCGTGGTAGTAGAAGACCAGGAGCCGCCGCAACTTCAGTGTCCCTCCGACACCACTATCCAGGTCCCCGATACTGCCTGTACGGCGACTTTGCTGCTCGAGCTTCCGGCATCGATTGAAGACAACTGCGCCGCGCTCGAAATGGTCAATCTCCAACTGCCCGCGGATACGGCTGCTGCCTGGCTCACCTTCGAGCTGGAGCCCGATCTCGGCGACTTTATCGCTCAGGAAAAAGTGTTTACGTTCGACAATGTCGCGGCCGATGCCTTCGACTCGGTTATGGTAACGCTCGATCTGCGCGGCGACTTCAGCAGTAATTTTGCCCGCATTAATCTCATCGGAGACGATGGCGGTCAGTTGGCCACGAGCCAACTCGGGCAAGCTGGCTGTGATACCCCCGGGCAATTGACGGTAAAGGTGAGTGCGGCCACCTTCAACTCCTGGGCTGCCGATGGAATGGTTACCTTCCGCATGCTGCCCCTACCCGTAAGTGTACCTCCCGGAGGCCCGGGAGATGGAATCAATCCGTGCGTGCCCGGAAGGGTGACGATGGACGGGCAGGTGGACAGTGTCAGCTATGCCTTCCTGACCCTGGAATACGGTCGGCTCCAGCCGCAATACTTCACTACCGGTGCCACAGAAATCGGTCCGACTCCTTTCCCTACGCCTTCGCTATCGGCTGAAATCACCCTTAACCAGGGGGTAACGGAGGTGTTCTACCTCGTTTCGGATGTGCGCGGAAACGTCGACACCTGCTCTTACAAAGTAACCGTGCAGGACGTCACCCCGCCGACCGCGATTTGTCAGCAGACAACCCTGTTTATTAACCCATCGGTCAGTCAGGAAATCGTGGATGCCACGGAAGTGGACCGTGGCAGCTTTGACAATTGCGGGATCGATACCCTCTTCCTGACGCCCAACGCCTTTAGTTGTTCGCTGGCCGGTACGATTCAGACCGTGACCCTAACCGTGCGCGACAGCGCCGGGAACACTGCTACCTGTAACACAACCGTAGCGATCCAGTCGGAAGGCCCCCAGCCCACCGCAACGAACGGATTGTGTGGCGGAGATACCCTCTTCCTCTTTGCCAATCCGCCCGAAGCGGCCGGCGGGGTGGTGTATTCCTTCGAGTGGACCAACCCAAACGGGCAGCTATTTTCTACCCAGGAAAACCCCGTAATTCCCAATATTGACGAAGATGATGAAGGGCCTTACCGCCTTCGGATTCGCAGCAATTTTCCACCTTTCTGCACGGCAGAAGAAATTATACTGGTCAGTATTCAGGACTTACCACTTACGCCCCAGATCACCGCTCCGACTTCCGTTTGCCAGTCGGAAACAATTACCCTGACGTCTTCCACGACCCCGCCGGGCAACAATGTCCAGTTTCTGTGGTACGAGGGGATATCCCCCAACGGGACGTTGCTGGCGACCACCACGACGCCGGAGTTCACGGTTACCGGCCCCTTTGGCATCGGCGAGCGGCGCTTCTACCTCGAAGTAGAAGCAGACGGGTGTTTATCGGCTCCCTCATCTGGCGTCATAGTGCGTACGGAGGCCAAGCCAACCGCCACGGTCACCTTTACCGATACCCTGATTTGCGAAGCTTCGGATATCAATCTTGGAGTCCTCGGTCAGACGGGGGTTACGTTTCAGTGGACGGGCCCCAATGCCTTCAGCTCCACGCAGCAGTTTCCCACGTTGAGTGAGGTTCGTTCCTTCGAAAGTGGGTACTACTACGTGCAGTTGCAGCGCGGTAGCTGTTTGTCCGATCCCGATTCGATATTGGTGAGCGTAAAACCGCTGCCGGATCGACCGAATATCAGCAATAACGGTCCGATTTGTCAGGGCGATGAATTACAGTTGAGTTCTTCCGCTACCGGAGCGGCTGCCTATCACTGGCTGGCACCCAACGGGCAGGACTTTGTTACCAATATTCCGAGTTTCACGGTAGAAGGTGCGACCGCTCAGAGTGGTGGAAATTGGCAGCTTTTCGTCACGAGTAACGGTTGCGATTCGCGGGTGTCCAATGCCACTACCGTGGTAGTCAATCCCAATCCCGTAGCGACTGCCCAAACGCTGACCAATCCGATCTGCTCGGGTGGGGAGTTTGTACTGGAAGGGACGAGCACCATTTCCGGCTCGAGCTACCTGTGGTCGGGGCCGGCTGCCTTCACTAGTTTGCAAGCCTCCCCCATCATTCGCAATGCTTCGGAGAGCCGGGCAGGCAGGTACGAGTTGGTCGTCACGTCGCCGGCAGGTTGCCGCGATACGGCAAATATCGACATTGAGGTATTGGATCGGGTGCGTATCAACAGTGTTAGTTCCAATGCCCCGGCCTGTCTGAACGGGGATGTAGACGTCACACTTTCCGCAGTGATCTTCCCGCTCGACGACGGGTCGTACACCTACCAATGGACCGGGCCGGGCGGCAGTGGCAACGGCTCCAACCTCACCATCCCCAATGCTACGGCTGCTGCCAGCGGTAATTACTCACTGCAGGTTTTCAACGGAGAGGGCTGCCCCTCGGAAGTGTTCAATTACACACTCGACCTGAGCTTCACGCCGCCGCAACCGGCCATTCCGAGCACGGTGAGCAACGAATCGGCCTTCTGCTTCGGTGGCACCTACACGCTCACGACGACGGAGTATACTGGTAATGACCTCACTTATTTCTGGACCCTGCCGAACGGAAGTACCATCCCAACGACCATCAACTCCCTCCAGATTTCCGGGGCCGGCCCCGGAAACAACGGCAACTACCGGGTACAGGTGGTGCGCGCCGGATGTGCCTCGCCGCTGTCGATTCCACGAAACATTCAGGTCTTCAGCGTCCCCATAATTGAAGCGCAGGCCACCACGTCGGTATGCGAAGGCGATGTCATCCAGTTGAGTGCCACAGAATTGGCCGATGCCTCCTACGAATGGTTTGGGCCAAGCGCCTTCACCTCCGGGCTGCGCAATCCGATTATTCAGAATGCCGATCCGGAGTTGTACATCGGCGATTACGATGT
This sequence comes from uncultured Saprospiraceae bacterium, assembly GCA_964504335.1. GTDB lineage: Bacteria > Bacteroidota > Bacteroidia > Chitinophagales > Saprospiraceae > CAZDET01. Next base: position 126,668 of record CAZDET010000005.1, on the reverse strand, counting down.
AGTGGCATCGGTAAACGGCTGTGTCTCTGATACCGTCTCCGTTAGCGTTAATGTCAAGGAGCGGCCCGACCCGCCTATGGTAGTGTCTAGCGGGCCGGTTTGTATCGATTCGACGGATGCCAGCCTCATCCTGGGCATCAACTCCGTGGTACCACTGGAAAGGGCTTCCTTCCGCTGGTTTACCGGCAACGGACAAACCCCCATCGGAAATAGCACAGACGAATTCACATTCGTCATCGATGATTTTTCGGAATTCGATGGGGGGCAAAGCTATAATTTCTACGCCCGAACGACAGTAGACGGTTGTGAATCTCTACTCTCCGATCCCGTGGCGGTGCGCCTCGACGATATTCCGGACAATGCCGCATTTGCCGGTATGGACACCACCGTGTGCGCCGGCAACTACTCGCTGGCCGCTCAGGCTCCCACCGAGGGCAGCGGCCAGTGGGCCCTACTGAACCAGGGCGTAGAAGCAACATTGTCAAATCCGACCTCGCCACTGGCGGTGCTGAGCAACTTACTCATTGACGAAGGGCCCTACCAATTGGCCTGGACGCTCTCCAACGGGGCTTGCCGCAATTATTCTTCGGATACCCTGACCCTGCGTGTCACCCAGGGAGAGACGGCAATGGCCGGCGACAATATTCTGGCCTGCGACGATGAGATGGTGATGCTGGGTGCCACACCCGTGATGAACGAGGGAAGTGTCGGGCGCTGGGTGCAGCCCCTGGCGCAGGAAATATTGGGCGTCGAGATTGCCGATGCCTCCGATCCTTCTACGATCGTTACGGGCCTGGTGCCGGATAATGTCTATTCCTTCGACTGGTTGGTGGAAGGAGTCTGTGGTACGAGCCGCGATTGTATGCTAGTCAATATCAGCGATCCGCTGCCTAACGCCGGGCCGGATCAGATCGTTTGTAATACGGATGGATTTACGATGCTCCAGGCAGAAGAACCCACCGTGGGAAGCCGGGGCCTTTGGACGTTGCTCAACTCATCGGCTACCATCCTCGATACCGATGATCCGGCAACTTCCGTGGAGAATCTGCAACCCGGCAGCAATGGGTTCGTATGGACCATTGACGAGGGCGTCTGCGGTGCGCAGTCGAGCGATACCGTAGAAATCATCTACAAAGTACCAAGCCAAACGGTGACAGATGACATCGTGGTGCCATTCGGAGAGGAGATCGAGTTTAACCCACTGGTCAATGACCTACTGTCCGAGGGGAGTACCGTGGGGATTGCGCTGGCTCCCAGCCTCGGTAGTGCGGAGGTCAATAAGAATGGGTTGATTACGTACCGGCCTCCGGGCAATTATGTCGGTCCGGCAGAAATGACCTATTCCGTGCTGAGTGCGGGTTGCCCGGAAGTTACCGGCAGTATCCGCTTCCAAATCGGGGGCGATGCCGCTTGTATTCCACCGAATATTTTTACTCCTAACAATGACGGAGTAAACGATTTCTTCGTCGTGCCCTGCCTCCTCGATGTGCAGGCGTATCCCAACAGCCAGGTGATCGTCATCAATCGGTGGGGCGACGAAGTCTACCGTTCGCCGGTCCCCTACGAGGGAGACTGGTCAGGGACGTATTCCGGAGAAGAACTTCCCGCTGATACCTACTTCTACATCGTCGAGTTTGGAGACGGCTCCGAGCCGGCAACCGGCTCCGTAATGATTCAACGCTAAAATTATGGTACGCTATACATCATTATTTATATGTATATTTATAAGCGGAGTACTGTTTGCTCAGCAGGATGACCAGTTTACCCATTTTATGCACAACAAAATGGGATACAATCCTGCCTTCGCCGGCGAGCTGGAAACGGGCACATTTACGGCGCTGGTGCGGCAGCAATACCTCGGCTTGGAAGATGCGCCCTCCGCTCAGATGCTTGCGTTCAACATGCCGCTTTCCAGCACGGGCATCGGTCTGGGGGGGCAAATTTCGCGAAGCAGTATCGGCCTTTCCGAGCAGTATACCATGACGGGCAATTATGCCTACCGGCTGAATATGGGAGTCGGTGGCCGACTGGGGATCGGCGTCAGCACCTCCGTACGGTTGTTGCGGGTCAATTTCGACGAAGCGCGCCCCATTGAGGCCATCTCCCTCGACGAAGCCATCCCTGCGGGGTTGCAGTCGAAGTACGTGGCGAATTTCGGAGGGGGCCTGTACTACAGCAACCAGCAGTTTTTCGTGGGTTTCAGCGTACCGCGCCTTCTGGAAAACAACATCGATCTGTCGGATGAAGGAATGGTGATCAGCCGTGAAATCCGCCACTTTTATTTGATGGGCGGAATGACGCTACCCATCGATGAAAAGGTTAAAATACAGCCACAGGCCTTGTTGAAATTTGTAAGCGGAGCACCCTTCGATGCGGATGTCAACGCGACCTTGATTTTCAACGACAAGGTGTACACCGGCTTATCTTATCGGATCGGAGGTAGTTCCGAATCCGGTATCGGCGAAAGTGCCAGCATACTGGCCGCCATTGATGTGAGTGAGAATTGGCGATTCGGATTGGCCTACGATTTGGTACTATCCGAATTCCGGTCATACCAAAACGGTAGTATCGAGGCGTTGATCCGCTACGCGATTGGCGGAAAGTCTCAGGGGGATACCATTGAAAGCCCGCGGTTTTTTCCTGGAATGGAAGAAAATCAATAGGATATGCGTAAAGAACTGCTCGTAGGATGGTTGATGGTGCTTGGGGTAGCACTGTTTGGGCAAGTGGATTACTACGCCGCTCCGCCTACTCAGGCAGTTCAGTTGTACAATGCCAGTCGGGTGAATACCGCCGACATGGAATTCTGCCCGGCCATCTACAGCAATGGCCTGGTGTACGTTTCCCGGTTCAAAAATGGCCCCATCAACCCGGAGACCGGGGAGACCTACTTCGAGTTGTTCTACGCCGAGTTCGATCCGATGGGATTGCCGGGAAAACCACAGCCGTTTTCTATGCAACTCAACAGTGCCTACCACGAAGGGCCGGTTTCGTTCAATCGCGACGGGACACGCATTTTCTTCACCCGTACGAATTTGCGAAATGGAGTGCGCCGCTCCGATAATAAAGGGCAGGTCGGATTAAAGATCTACGAATCGCGCCGGGGCCCGTACGATTGGAGTCCCGCCCAGGAATTGAGCTTCAATAGCGATGAGTACAGCTGCCTGCACCCCTCGCTGTCGGCGGATGGCCAGCGGCTCTTCTTCGCCTCCAATAAACCGGGAGGCTACGGAGGGCTCGATCTGTACATGGTCGAGCTCCAGGGGGGCGGATGGTCGCAACCCATTAACCTGGGGCCCGATATCAATACTTCCCGCAACGAGGCATTTCCCTTCATGCACGAAAGTGGCATCCTGTTCTTTTCTTCCGACGGGCATCCGGGCGAGGGTAAACTCGATCTGTTTATGGTCGATTTGAGCGTCCGCGGTCGTAGTCCGGTCCTCAATATGGGGCCCCCGTTCTGCTCGCCGGCCGACGATCTGGGGATTGTCCTCCAACCGAATGCGCTACGCGGTTACTTCACCTCCGACCGGCCGGGCGGATACGGAAAGGATGATATCTACCTGTTTCACGCCCCCGACGGCTTGAAGGGTATCGAGGTGAGTCCCGAATTAAAGCCGCGGGTAACGGTATACGAAAAATCGACCTCCCGCCGCATCACCGGTGCGTCCGTTAAATTCTACGAACTCAACTCTGAAGGCATTCCGGTAGATAAATCGCTCTACGATCTGGTAATGAAATCGGAATCGTCCGATCGCAATGAAATGACCTTTGGCATCCAGATGAAGCCACCCGACGCGATGGATATTCCGACGGTTAATACCGATCGCAACGGGGAGACGTTCATAAATGTAAGCCCCGCCAAACGATATGTCCTGCTCGTCACGAAAGAGGGATATCAGACGGTCATGTTGCCATTCCAGACGACCACCAGCGGAACGAACATCCCCCTGGAAATCATCATGCAGCCCAGCAACTGCGTCAACCTGGACGGGCAGCTCCTGTCGGAGCAATACAACTCGCCGGTACCGGGTGGACGGGTGACTATCTTCAACAAGTGCACCAGCCGGCAGGAAGAATTGGTTGCGGATTTAAACGGTCAGTTCACCGTTTGCCTGGAACTGGGCTGCGAGTACGACATACGGGCCTTCAAAGAAGGTTACAGCGAAGGCACGTCGACCGTGTCGACTATTCGAATCCGGGGCAGCCGGTCACTGGATGCCACCATCATCATGCACGCCGAGTCGGAAGCAGTCATCCGCGAACCCCTGCCGATGGGTACCATCATCACGCTGCCGGATATCGAATACGACTACGCGAAATCCTACATCCGCAAGGGCGAGTCGCGCGATCTGGAATCCCTGTTGCAGATCCTGGAACGGTTCCCGAGTATTACCATCGAATTGAGCGCCCATACGGATAGCCGGGGAGATGCCGGCGAAAATCTGACCCTCAGCCTGAAGCGGGCGGAATCCGCGAAAAACTGGCTGGTGCAACGCGGCATTGCTCCCAATCGCATCAATGCCGTCGGATACGGCGAAGCCCTGTTGAAAAACGACTGCCGCGACGGCGTCCAGTGTACCGAAGCGCAACACGCCGTGAACCGACGGACGGAGGCGAAAATTCTCTCCATCGACGAGGATATCGAAATGCAGCTAAGCCGCGGTATTCCCCTTCCGAAAGACTAACTTGCCGCATGCCCAAGTTCCATCTCCAGGACGTGCTGAACTTTCTGAGTAAACTCACCTGGAAGCGCGTTTGGAATCTTTGTCAAGTGCTGCTTTCCTATTACCGTTTTCGCCTCACCGGTGAACCCCGGGTGTGGGGGATGCCCGTAACCGTTGCCATCGAGCCAACCACTGCCTGCAACCTCCGGTGCCCCGAATGCCCAAGCGGCCTCCGCCAGTTTAGTCGACCGACGGGAAAGTTGCAGACCGACTTTTTCCGAGCCACCATCGACGATGTCGCCGATCGATTGCTCTATCTGATTTTTTATTTCCAGGGCGAGCCTTACCTCCACCCGGAGTTCCTCTCCATGGTGCGCTACGCTACCGACCGCGGCATTTATACTATCACCTCCACGAATGGGCACTTCCTCAACGACGCAGCCGCCCGGGCCACCGTAGAAAGCGGCCTCGACCGCCTGATCATTTCGGTAGATGGAAGCACGCAGGAAACCTATCAACAGTACCGAATTGGGGGCTCGCTGGAAAACGTCGTACAGGGCGCTAAAAACGTGGTGCGCTGGAAACGCCACCTGCGATCTGCTACGCCCCACGTGGTTTTTCAAACCCTGGTCGTTCGCCCCAACGAGCATCAGCTGGGGGAAATACAATCGCTGGCACGCGAAATCGGAGTGGATGAAGTAGTGTACAAAACGGCACAGCTCTACGACTACCGAAACGGCCATCCACTCCTGCCCGAGAATCCGCGCTACGCGCGCTACCGCCGGTTGAGCAACGGGACTTATGCCCTCAAATACCGGTTGCTGAATCGTTGTTGGAAATCCTGGCACGCCTGCGTCATCACCTGGGACGGGCAGGTGGCGCCCTGCTGTTTCGACAAGGATGTCAGGCACCCCCTCGGAGATTTGAAGCAGACTTCGCTACACGCCGTTTGGCACGGTGCGCGCAGGCACGCGTTTCAGCGGCGCATCCAGGAAGGGCGCCACACGATCGACATCTGCACCAACTGCTCCGAGGGGTGTAAAGTGTGGGTTGGTGCAAAAATTTAAGTAATCGGACATTTATATTCCCTTAACCTTGCATTTCCGACCTAAAGCTTCGATCTTTGTAGCCCTGGAAAACCCTGGCAAGCAAACAGCTATTTACCTTAGATAAGGTCAAGATTACCAACGGGAAGGCCAATTCAAGAGGACTCTCATCGCTTCCACGGAAGATCAGTAGGTTAGTTACTTCACAGGTAGGTGAAGTATCTCATTGACATCCTAACCTGAAGGAAAGTCCCAAATCGAATCCAAGTTAATTTCCTACGCGAACGATCACAGGCAATCTGTGCTGTACGGTCGTCTGTCGCCACCAAACCCATGTGCAAGAAACTTTTCCTGATAATTCGTGGTTGTCTGAACAACCTGTTGGGAAACTTTTTATTACGTATGTAAGTATAAGCGATTTAAGCATCACCACTCATGGAAAACAAGGTTATTATATCCGGTCATTTGGAGTTTGGGGCCCTCCGGAACTTTGATCAGGTTGTTAAGTTGTTCGAACACCGTCGGGAAAACTACTACCGTAGTGAGGTATTCCTGAATGCGGAAGAAATATTTAAAGCGGAGGAATTTACGATGGACATTCCACGGGTGATTGTGCGTTGTACCGACCGCCAGTGGCGGAATTCAGTTAACCTTTTGAAGCAGATTACGGAGTTTGCGGTTTCAGGTGATTTAAATATTTGGCGGATTCGCGAGGGGAAAGAAACAGAGCACATTTTATTGGAGCCCAAGGGAGATCGTTCGGCCACTCAGGCGTTTCTGCGGGGCCGGGAACTCATCGGTCAGGAAGGCAAAGAATCGGAGGCACGCGAAGCACTGAGCGAAGCCATCGATCGTTTTGCACGTCATGCGACGGCTTACGAGCGCCGTGGGTTTGTCAATTACCGCTCGGGGAAGTTCGACGACGCCATCAAGGATTACAACAAGAGTTTAGATATTAATACCTCTCAGTCCGGTTCCTACTACGGTCGGGGGCTCATTCAAATGCGCCGGAGCAACTGGAAGGCCGCAACGGCTGATTTCACCGAGGTTATCCGGCACACGATCCCTCACCAATCTATGTACTGGCAGGCTCGCTGCCTGAAGGGGGATTGCCTTCTGCAACAGCAGCAATACGAAGAGGCAATCAAAGAATACAAATTCTTCCTGAATCGCCGCCGGATGCGCAACGACCATCTCGTACACTGGGAGCGTCGGATTGCCTACAACTACGGAAAAGCGTTGATGGAATTGGGGCAGGCTAAGGAGGCGCACGAAGCGTTCAAGCAAGCCATCCAGTCAAAGGCGGATCCCAAAGCTCCCTCCGACCCCGAAATCCTTGTCCAGCGGGGCATTGCCGCGCGTCAGTTGGGTGAGAAAACCTTTGTGGATGACTGGAAAAAGGCAGCTACTAAGGGAAGTCGCCGCGCTGTCGAGCTGCTGGAAACGCTGTCCTAAGCCGGGAATTTAATTCGGTGGATCGTACTTTTACCGTAAGTGCGTCGTTTATACATGCGGCCCTACAACGCTGCTGCTATGCTACTCTGTCGGATTATCTCCTTTATAACCCTTGGTATACTTTTCTCTCAGGCTCTTACTGCGCAGGATTACGAAATCAAAACGCAACTTTCTCGCAGAGATGCTAATCTCTTCGAAGAAGCCACGCAAAACGTCAATCGGCAGAATTTCACGGCTGCCGAGGCCCTGCTCACCAGGATTCTCGAACGCAATCCGGTAAATGTAGATGTCTGGCTGGCACGGGGCTCGGTGCGGGAATACCGAAGGGAGCTTGCCGGTGCCGAATCTGACTACGAAAAGGCGATAGCGCTGGCTCCGGAGCGAGACGAAACCGTTTACTTCGCGGTTGCGGAAGTAGAGCAACAGCAAGCGAAGTACGCAGAGGCCGCCAACCACTACCGCGATTTTCTGAGCCGTTCCGGCCCGAGCGACCGGCTCCGGGAGCGCGCCAAGCGCCAACTCGTCCACGCGGAAACTGCCGATCGCTTGTATAGCAACCCGGTGCCTTTTAATCCCGAGCGACTCAGCGACGCGATCAATACACCCCACTGGGAATACTTTCCGAGTCTCTCGGCCGACGGGCACACAATGGTCTTCACGCGCCAGGAACGCCGCAATGAAGATTTCTACATTTCTTACTTCGAAGAAGAGGTTGGCTGGACGCCCGCCGAGCCCATTCGGGCCATCAACACCCCCGGCAACGAAGGGGCTCAGACGCTAAGCGCCGATGGCAAAGTACTCATCTTCACCGCCTGCGATCGCCCCGATGGCTACGGCAGTTGCGATTTGTACGAGTCGAAGCTCATTGACGGCCGCTGGACCGAGCCGATCAACATCGGTCCGAATGTCAACTCGAAAGCGAAAGAAACACAGCCGAGTTTATCCGGCAACGGGCGGCTCCTGTTTTTTGCCTCCGACCGCCCCGGTGGCATCGGCGGTGGGGATTTGTGGGCCAGCGCCCGGCAGCGCAACGGCCAATGGGGACCTCCCCTCAACCTGGGGCCCGTCGTGAATACGGAAACCAACGAAGGCTTTCCCTTTTTCCACGCCGATGGCCGTACCCTCTACTTCAGCTCCGACGGGCACCCGGGGCTCGGAGAAGACGATCTTTTCTACACGCGCCTCGATGATCAGCAAATTTGGGGAACGCCTGTGAATCTCGGCTATCCGATCAATACATCCAATACCGAAAACAGCCTGGTCGTTACGCTCGATGGAAAGCGGGCTTATTTTGCCAGCGACCGGACGGAAAGCGGGCGGAGCCGAACGACGGATATCTTCGTATTTGACCTCAACGAAGCCAACCGTCCGGGGCCAGTCACCTACGTGCAGGCCACCGTTACCGATGCGACCACCGGCGAGCGGATCGATGCGCAAGTCGAGGTCTTCGATCTGGCAACCGAACAGCCAATTTTTTCGCAGCGCACCGGCCCGGACGGGAGCTTTTTGGCCGTACTGCCCTCCGGAAAAACTTATTCGCTGGCCGTCGACCAGGAAGCTTATCTGTTTTACAGCGATCAGTTCGACCTATCCGGCACCTTTAGTCAGCGCGACCCGTATCGCCTGGAAATTGAATTGCAACCAGTGTCTATGGCCATCGACAGCGAGCCCATTGTGCTGAAAAACGTGCTTTTCGAAACCGGTTCGGCTACCTTGCTCGATGTCTCGTTGGCCGAACTGAACCGCCTTTTCCGCTTATTGATGGACTACCCGGAGCTACGCATTCAAATCAATGGCCACACCGATAATGTGGGGTCTGAGGTAGATAATAAGCTGCTCAGCGAGCAACGGGCGGCGGCCGTGTACGATTTTTTGGTGGCCCAAGGAGTGGCCGAAGATCGGCTGACCTACCGCGGGTTTGGCGAATCGGAACCCATCGATACGAACGATACTCCGGCTGGCCGGGCGCGCAATCGGCGCACGGAGTTTCAGGTCGTTGAGGAGCAGTGATTAAATCAGACCCCGCGATTTCAGTTCCAGATACTTGTTGATGGTATTCAGAGTGAGATTTTCGGGAGCCGTAAGCAGGGCCTGGATGCCGTGCAGTTTCAATCTGGCCACCATGGCGGCTTTATCGGCGAGAAATTGCCGGGCAATCGCTTGCTGATAAACCGATGCCAGATCGGGTGCCGGTTCTTTTGCCAACGATCGGATTTCCGTATTCTCAAAAAAGATGACGAGCAGCAGGTGGAACTGATTAATGCGCCGCAAAATGGGGAGTACGCGTTCGAGGGCGTGGGAACTTTCAAAGTTGGTGAAGAGCAACAATAGCGCCCGACCGTTGATGAGCTTGCGAGTCGTGTAGTACAGCTTTTCGAAATCGGCCTCGCTGGCCTTGGTTTCTTCCTTGTAGAGCGCCTGCAGCAATTTGCGCATCTGAATGCTGCGGCCGTCCGCCTTCAGCACCGTCCCGATCCGGTCGGAAAAGGTGATCAGCCCCGCCTGATCGTGTTTCTTCAGTACGATATTGCTGATGGCGAGGGTGGCGTTGATGGCGTGATCCATCAGCGTCAGGCCGTCGAACGGCATTTGCATGTTGCGGCTCTTTTCCAGCAGGCAGTACACTTGTTGGGAGCGCTCGTCTTCGTACTGGTTGACCATCACATCCGCCCGCCTGCCCGTGGCTTTCCAGTTGATGCTGCGGATATCGTCGCCCCGAACGTAGTTCTTGATCTGCTCAAACTCGTAGCTGTGGCCGATGCGCCGCATCCGGCGGATCCCATACAGGCGGCTCGATTGATCGAAGGCACGCAATTCGTACTCCTTCATTTTGGCAACGGAAGGAAAGATGGCCAGCTCCTGCTGAGCGTCGAAACTGATGCGCCGTTGTAACAGCCGGATCGGGGTAGTGACGAAGGCGTGAATGTATCCGAATTGAAAAATGCCTCGTTCCAACGGGCGAATCGGATAGGTGGCTACCTTGCGATTGCCGGGAATCATTTTGAACCGCTGTGAAAAATGGCGCGCCTGCAACTGTACCGGCTGCTCATCGAGCAACTCCAGACCGAGGGTTAACTGGGAGTAATTCCGGACGAAGAGCTGTACCCGCCCTTCGTCTCCAAGCCCGAGGCCCGGCGGGAGTTGCCGCTCGGCCTGTACGGGCAGCGATTGGCCGTATAAGAGCAGGCCGTCGAGGAGCAACAACGCCAGAAAGAGGCCCAGTGCCACCTGAGCGAGCAAAAATACGCCCGGCCAGACGAAGCCAAACGCAAACGCGACCACCAAACCTCCACCCACCAGGAAGAAACGGTTGGTGAGAAACAGGGAGCGATAGGCGGAGAGAAGCCGCTGTAGCCAGGCTGTTGCCATTATCGGGGAACCTCTATTTCTTTAATAATCGAGTCAATGACATCTTCCGTCCGGTAGCCGTCCATCTCGTATTCCGGATTGAGAATGATGCGGTGATTCAGCACGGGTTTCGCCACGTAGCGAATGTCGTCCGGAGTGACGAAGGACCGGCCCTGGAGGGCCGCAGCTGCTTTGGACATTCGGAGAATGGCCAGCGAAGCGCGGGGCGAGGCCCCCAGATAGAGATAGGGATGCCGACGCGTGTGATGAACAATACCCGCGATGTAGTCCAGCAGCTCGTCGCGGATAACCAGATGCTCCACCAGACTGCGATAGCGGCGCAAGTCGTCGGCTTCGACGATCGGGCGAATTTCCTGTCGGGCCACCGCGCCGAAGTCCGTGCGGAATCGGCGGAGAATTTGCTGCTCTTCTTCGAGCGTTGGGTAGTCAAGTTGAATTTTGACGATGAAGCGGTCCAACTGTGCTTCGGGTAGCTTGTACGTACCCTCCTGCTCGATGGGGTTTTGGGTGGCAATGACAAAGAAGGGAAAATCCAGTACGTAGGTCGTTCCGTCGACGGTAACCTGGTTTTCTTCCATCACCTCGAAGAGGGCAGCCTGAGTCTTGGCGGGGGCCCGGTTGATTTCGTCGATCAGGACGATATTCGCGAAGATGGGACCGCGGTTGAAGTTGAATTCCGAATCCCGCATGTTGAATACCGTCGTACCTACCACATCGCTCGGCATGAGGTCGGGGGTGAACTGCACCCGCGAAAAATCGCAGTGCAGGGTACGTGCCAGGAGTTTGGCCGTCAGGGTTTTGGCAATGCCGGGAACCCCTTCCACCAGGACGTGGCCGTTGGCCAGGAGGGCGGTAAGGAGTAGATCGACGAACTCTTCCTGACCGATGATCAACTGCCGAATCTCAGCACGTACGGCCTGCAGGGTCTGTTCGAGATGAGCGAGGCCGGCTTCCAGGCCAGCGGTCTGTTGCTGTTGGGGCTCCGGGCCGAAGGCGTCCGGTGGGGTTGGCGTAGTATCGTTGGTACTCATGATGGTGATGATACAGATGCAGACTGATAAAAATCCTGTAGGGCCCGATGAAAGCGCAATAGGCTACTTTCTTCGAGTAATTTAACCCCTCGGACGAATCGTATCTCCGTAAGGAGGCGATCGACAATTTCCGGTGCTACCCCGGATCGGGTGCTTAGGGCGCGATTGAAGTCGGCCTGATCCAGCGATAAAGGTAAATTAAATCGCTCCAGCAAGTATTGTCGGAAGAGGCGAATTTCCTGTTGCGCCAACCGATGGTGATCGCCCTGTACCTGGTACAGGCGCCCGATTGCCTGCACGTAGGCTTTGGACGTGTTGCGGCGCGGAGTTACTACCGGGATGACCCGCTGTCGGCGCTTGGCCCGAAACAGCAAGTAGAGCAGAAAAAGGCCGAGCAGCAAGTACCAGGCCCAGGCCAGTGGCGGTTGCTCCAGGATGTATTGCATTGCGTGATTGCTCGACAGGCGCGGTCCCGCCTGGCTATCGGGTGGGGCCGCCGAAAGGCGGCTGTGGTCATCCCAGTAGACCGCTCCGGCGGGTAGGTAGCTAAAAACTTGTTCGGCGTAGGCCTTACCAGTCCGCTCCCGCACGAAGAAGTTAGTGAACAACAACGGGTTGGTGTGAATGAGAAAGCGCCCTTCCCCGTAAGGGATTTCAAAGTAGTTCATCTGAGAAGGACCGATCGAGGAAAGAAAGTGCACCCCACTTTCCTCGCAGGGGGCTCCTTCGGGTAGAAAGGTCCAGTCGTACAATTGGGGCCTGAACCGGGTCTGATATACAAAACGGGCCGCAGGCAGGTCGGACCAGGGTGGTTCGAGCGCTCGAACCTGGATGCTGGAATCCGTCGTGGAGTGAAAAATCATCCAGGTAGTGTCGGAATAAAAATCAATGGAGTCGTAGTAGAAATCACCGCAGGTGTAGTCTTCGAACTCGAGTTGCAGGTTGTAGGGTAGGCTCTCTGTGGAAATGAAGGCCGTACTTCCGGCTTCGACAAAGGAGAGTAGCTGGTAGAATGCAGGATCGTCGAGATACATCGCTCGGCCGATAAAGACGTAGCTGGCTTGCGGATGGTCGGCCGGAGGTAAGTAAAAGCTATCCTGCATCAGGATCAGGTCGGTTGCCGATTCGTAGTTGTCGAATAGCGAACGCAGCAGCAATAAATCGTAGGGCTGGGTACCTTCGGATCGGTAAGTGTCCCGCCAGGAAATGGGCGTTTCCCGGTTGTTGAGCAAGATGATCAGAACGGCCAGCAGCAAGCCGATCCCAACGGTGATCCATATGACGCGGCGTTTATTCATGCGGTTGCTGTGGGATGAGGGCTCGGAATGACTGGAATTGATCGACGGCGCTTCCGTACTGTGCTTCGGAGAGCGGTCGGTCGCCGTAGCGAACGGGTTCGTAGAGCTTCAGCAGGGACCGGAATGCCTGGTGGAGCGCGGTTTTTGAGCGCAGTTCCGCTGCGTAAATCCGGTTGGTTTTGTCGCGCTGGTACTGAATATGGTGGTGTTGATTGAGTTGCTGTAAAGCGTATAAGAAATGCAGCCGCATGGCTTCGATCAATCGACCTTCGGCTTCGGCCTGCCGGATGAGGGGCAGAAAATCAATTGTTTCCAGTTGGTCGGGTTGTTCTTCTCCGATGAAATCGGTATGCTCCCTGGAATGGGGAATGCCAATCCAACCCATGCGGCGCATGTGCCAGAGCAGGAAGCCGACGGCAATTACCAGAACCCCGATCATGAGCCATTTGACCAAACCGTCGATGGGGCCAATTTGCCATCGCGTAGCGGGAGCGGGAGGGGTGCCTTCGTAGACGAGTTCCTGCCTCAGGCTATCCCATTGTTGGTCGTCAAAGCTCGGCGCCTGCCCGTGCGACGGGAAGACGGCGAGCCACCAAACCGCCACGAGGAAACCCATCCGAATAGAGCGCTGGAACAATTGCATAGCCATTTCAGGATTCACGTTCGGGTGCTGCTTCCCGCAAAATTCCCCGGACCTGGCGCGACGTTCCCAGCTGCTGGAACTGGGTACGCAGGTGTTGAGCGGTGCGAATCTCGCGTTGGGTGTACGACAATAATCCAAAGCTAAGGAAGAACATCGACCAGATCAAATTCGCTACGCCTAGCGTCAATAGAGCCGTAATACGTACCGACCACTGATTGAGCATCGCCTGGTCACCGGAAATTACCCAATTGGCAGCACCGAAAATCAGAGAAAAAATAAAGGTGTCCATCAGTAAAATCAGGGCTATACTAAGGAGCACGATAATGAAGAAAAAACCCAGAGTTCGTCCCGAGTTGTGCAGGCTACTGGGCAGGCCTCCGGTACCGAGGTAACTACTGATGGCCCACAGGAGTAGCCACGGACTGCCAATGGAAACCAGCCAGCCGCTCCAAGCCATTGGAATGGCCAGCAGGATACCGACAATGGAGATGGGAAGGAGGGGCCGCCAAACGGCTCCGGCCGGAACTTGCTGATCGATCTCCTGCAGGATGGCCTGCCCACAACTGATACACAAGATCCACAGGCTGAGCACATTCCAGAGAGGGATGAGCAGCACTTGGGGCTGATACTGATACACCAGCGGCAGGTTGTAAAACCCCTGGCCAAACCCTTGAATAAATGAGAATAACTCAACGGGAAGCGAGCTGGCAAACGCAAACAGCAGGGCGGTATGCACCAGCGTAATCAGAGCAAAACGCAGCAAGAGCCCCTGGTGCCGGCGACCGATCAGCACGAACGCATCCGTGAGCACCATGCCAATGGTCTTCGGCTCATTCAGTTGAATCGGAACGGCCGGACGCTCGGGAATGCTATCCGGTATCGGCTGCTCGTGCAGGCCGCGCCGGTGGCGGTAATAGGGATACCAAACGAAGTAAAAGAACACGGCGGTGGCGCACAACAGGATGAACAGTGCCCGAACGGCGTCGGGCAATTCCGTGTGGCGGGTCAGGTAGCCTTCGAAGAAGGCGGCCACAATAAAGATGGGCAGCGTGCCCAGAAATACCTTTACGCCCGCACGGGCGGACCGCTGGAACGCCTGCGCCCGCGTGTAGGTACCAGGAAACACCAACCCTTTGGCGAGTATCATACCCGCCGAAGCAGCAATAACCAGAGAGGATATTTCCAGCGTTCCGTGTATCCAGATAGTCAGGAAACTTTCCCAAAAAAGCCCCTGCTCAACGAAAAAATACTGGAACGCACCGACCATTACGCTGTTGTAGATCAACGCAAGAAAGGTGCCGAGGCCGAAAAAAAGACCACCGGCGAAGGTGATCAGTGCGGCCATCAGGTTGTTAAGGGTGATTTGGTAAAACATGTCGAACGTCCCCATTTGCTTGTATACGGCCATGGGGTCGCCGGAGGCAATGTTGGCACGGGTCATTTCGACATAATCCGAACCGAGAATAATGGCCAGAAACTCGTCGTCCATGGCACAAGACAGCATGCCGACGCCGAAAAAGAGCAGAAACACCGCCAGGGAAAGGCCAAAAACGGCCCGGTGTTCGTAGACGAGCCGGGGCAGTTCCGCCTGCCAAAACCACACAAAGCGCGATTGGGGCGGCGTGGCGCGGCGGTAGATGCGCAGAAAGATTCGCTGGGCCAGGAAATTGAGATACACCCGCACCGATCGGTTGGGGTAGTAGGTGCGGGAGTAGGAGAGGTCATCCGTGGCTTTGACGAACAGGCGGCTCAGCTTTTCCGGATCTGCCCGTTGGCCCTGCAACACGCGCTCCAACTCCGCCCACTCCTCCTGGTTTTGCCTTATGAATTGCGTCTCTCGCATAATTGCAGAAAGATACCGTTATTTGCTTACAGTGTAACGGAAGGAAATCCAGGCCAGTGCAATGAGTACCGTCGAGATAAAGACCACCCAAAACGTAACGATTGATTATGAACTGGCCCGGCTAGGCGATCGCCTGCTTGCTTTCCTGCTCGACGGGGTCATCGTCTTCGGGGGGTATTACGTCCTCCTGTTTCTATTTGTGTCCATGTTCGAGCTTCCCGGGCCGAATAGTGAAGCCCTGATTCAGTTTTATTTCTTTTTGTTCCCACTGCTGTTGTTGATTCTGTATGCTTATCTCACCGAATGGCTGTTGCACGGCCAGACACTGGGGAAGAAATCGTTGGGCATTAAAGTGGTGCGCATCGACGGCCTCGAACCGAAACAAACCGACTATTTTCTGCGGGCGCTCTTTTTAATCATTGATGTACTGACGAGTCTCGGCATTCTGGCGATCCTCCTGATCACCTCTACGCCAAGGCGCCAACGGACGGGCGACCTGGCGGCCAATACCACGGTCATCCGGGTGAAGCCCAACCAGGAAGTCCGGCTACAGGATATACTGTCGATCAGCAGTCTTGATTCGTACGAGCCGACCTATCCAGAGGTGCGGCAATTGACGGATACCGATATGCTGCTCGTCAAGAAGGCGCTTCAGCGCTACCAAAATTTCCCGAACGAGGCACACCGTACGGCCATTCGGGAATTGGTGGCTATTCTGGAAGAACGCACCGGCTTAATTCCCAAAGAGCAGGATAAATTGGCTTTTCTCGAAACCCTAATTCGGGATTACATTGTATTAACCCGGTAGAAATAATCAGCAATACATGGGGCGTAGAGGGTTACCAAAAGTCGTGGAGGGGATTCGCATCAGCGGAATAGCCGACAAAGGGCGCTGCGTAGGGCGGGATGCGGAGGGAAAAGTCTACTTCGTCGACCAAACTGCGCCGGGTGATGTGGTAGACGTGCTGGTCTTTCGCAAGAAAAAGGGCGTGTTTTTCGGCACGCCGCAGCGATTTGTTTCGCTTTCTGCCCACCGGGTCACGCCTTTTTGTACTCATTTCGACAATTGCGGCGGCTGTAAGTGGCAGCATCTCGATTATCGCGTGCAACTGACCGAGAAGGAGCGCATCGTCCACGACGCCTTCGAGCGCATCGGCAAGCTGGAGGTCGAACGTTGGCAACCCATCGTGGGCGCGGAAGCCACCACCTACTACCGAAATAAACTCGAATTCGGCTGTGCCAACCGCCGGTGGTTGACCGAGCAGGAACTGTCTACCGATATCAGCAACCAAGAAGACGTCATTGGCTTTCACCGTGCCGGTACCTACGACAAAATTTTGCAAATCGATCACTGTTGGCTGCAGGGGTATACTTCCAATGATCTGCGGATGGAGGCGCGCCGAATTGCTATCGAGCAGGGGCTTCCCTTCTTCGATATGCGCGAACGGCGGGGATTGCTGCGGCAAATGGTGGTGCGCACTTCCAGCCTCGAGCAGGATATGGTCAACTTCGTGTTCTTCGAGGATGACCGCCCCCGAATCGAGCAGTTTCTGAAGGCCTTTCTCGAGCGCTTTCCCCAGCTGACCACCCTCTACTTCACCATTAACCCAAAGCTCAACGAGTTTTTGATCGATCTGGATATGCACTGCTTCGCCGGCCCGGGCTACATCGAAGAGCAACTCGGAGGGGTGCGTTTTCAAATCGGCCCCAAGTCCTTTTTTCAGACCAACACCGGGCAGGCCGAACGCCTGTACGCATTGACCCGGGATTTTGCCCAACTTTCGGGAACGGAAAATGTATACGACCTGTATACCGGCATTGGAAGTATTGCCCTGTACGTCGCCCGGGACTGTCGGCAGGTAGTGGGGATCGAGGAAATTCCGGAGGCGATAACCGACGCACACAAAAACGCAGAAATCAACGGCATCAATAATGCTGTTTTCTACGCGGGCGACGTGAAGGATATCCTGTCGGATGCCTTCGCCGAGCAGCACGGTAAACCCGATGTCCTGATTACCGATCCGCCAAGAGCCGGGATGCATCCGAAGGTGGTTGAACTGTTGCTTCAACTGCGCGCTCCGCGAGTGGTATACGTGAGCTGCAATCCCGCTACGCAGGCACGCGATCTCAAGGCCCTCTCCGAGTCGTATATTGTGGAGCGAGCCTGCCCGGTCGACCTTTTTCCCCATACCTCCCACGTGGAGAATGTCGCTGCCCTGCGGCTGCGGTAGAG
Organism: uncultured Saprospiraceae bacterium; assembly: GCA_964504335.1. Classification (GTDB taxonomy): domain Bacteria; phylum Bacteroidota; class Bacteroidia; order Chitinophagales; family Saprospiraceae; genus CAZDET01. The sequence continues at coordinate 109,083 of CAZDET010000005.1, read as the reverse complement.
GTGGATCTGGAATAGAATATGTTAAATATTCAATACTTATCGCATAAACTACACGTCGGCATACGCTGTGGGTGAAGTGTTGACGTTAAACCTACATCTACATGGCCACCTTACAGGAATGGCAAACAATTCGAGAGGTTCTAAGCGACAATACGCCTTTTCTACACAAGGCACATCAAACGGTAATCGATGAACAGGTAAGTAATTACCCGATTTTCGTAGCTTACCGCGGTGATGAAGTCGCTGCTATCGGCATACCCGTCTTGCAGCTCAGCAGTCTTGAACAACCGTGGAATATTAATATTACCACGCTGGAAGAGCTCGTAACTAAGCAGGTAGTGAAAAACGCGGAAGTAGATAGCTTCCGCCAACTGTACAAAAGTCGGTCTACCTATCTTTGCTTTCTCATTATCCAGCAGGGCGAAGCCAATTTCGCCTTCCTACCAAACACTGAACAGCACTCGCCCGGAGGAGAAGATTAGAACACCAAACAAATTATCATATGACAACGGGTACGGGTTGCAGTGTGATTAATCTGGCTTACGTAGATCGCATGTCCGGAGGCAACAAAACTATTCGCCGGCAAATGTTGGATGTGCTGGTCCAGGAGCTGAAAAAAGGGATACCTCAAATCAACACGGCACTGCGTCGAGGCGACTGCGACCAGCTGGAACGGGCCTGCCACAGCTTCAAATCGACGCTGATGTACACCGGAAACCAGGCCATGCAAGATGCCAATCTCCGATTGCTGTCCATGTCGCGGCAGGGTACGCTGAAGGTACGCCAGGCACAGCGAGACATTAACACGCTGCGTCGGACAAGCAAATTCGTGCTGCGCGCGTTACAACAGGAAATCCGCTCCTAACCAAACACGAGGAATGAAGGGAATTATACTCGCAGGCGGACTCGGTACCCGCCTTTATCCACTCACGCTGGCCGTCAGTAAACAACTGATGCCCGTCTACGATAAACCGATGATTTACTACCCGCTCAGCACCTTGATGGGAGCGGGAATTCGGGACATCCTCATCATCTCCACTCCGCAGGATCTGCCGAAATTCCAGCAGCTGCTGGGCGATGGTTCGGATATCGGTTGTTCGTTTACTTACATGCCCCAGTACGAGCCCAACGGCCTGGCGCAAGCTTTTGTGCTTGGGGAATCCTTCATCGGCAGCGATCCGGTGGCCCTGATTTTAGGAGACAACATCTTCTACGGAGCGGGGCTGGAAGCCAAACTGCGCACCTGTGTCGACCCCGACGGCGGAATCGTATTTGCTTACTGGGTTGCTGATCCGGAGCGGTACGGCGTGGTTGAATTCGACCACGATTTTCGGGCCCTGTCTATCGAAGAGAAACCGAAGGAGCCGAAATCCAACTTTGCGGTTCCGGGGCTCTATTTCTACGATAATGAGGTCGTGGAGATCGCCAAGCAATTGAAGCCGAGTGCCCGCGGAGAGTACGAGATTACCGACGTCAATAAGTATTACCTGGCGCAGGATCGCCTTCAGGTGGCCGTGCTGGGCCGCGGTACCGCCTGGCTGGATACGGGTACGCACAAGTCGCTCATGCAGGCCGGCCAATTCATTGAAACCATCGAAGATCGGCAGGGGCTCAAAATTGGCTGTATTGAAGAGGTGGCCTACGAGCAGGGATTCATCGACGCCGAACAGCTCGAAGTGCTCGCCCAGCGTTTCCTGAAAAGTGGATACGGCACCTATCTGTTGGAGTTGTTGGATAAAGAGCGGTCGCAGCTGACGGTTTGATAGGCGGTGAGGTGGTGAGATTTTGAGGTGGTGAGATTTGGGATTTTAAAGAAGTAGGTTCGTGCAGGCACTCGAAAAATGGCGGCTTATTCTTGGGACTACGGCTGATCCTGCGGGAAGTGTGCCGTTGGAAGGGGATCAGCTTGCTATGGATGCCTGCCTGGAGGCGCTGTACGAAGGAGAAGGGCGCAGTGGTTTGGGGCCTTCCAATCCGAACATCAACCGGTGGTTGGGTGATATCCGGACTTATTTTCCGACTCCGGTAGTTCAGTTGCTCCAGCGCGATGCGCTTGAACGGCTTGGGCTGCAACAGATGTTGTTAGAGCCCGAATTACTGGAAAGCATCGAGCCCGATGTCCACCTCGTAGGAACGTTGCTCAGCTTGAGCAAAATGTTGCCGGAACGCAGTAGGGAAACTGCCCGGATGGTGGTGAAGCAAGTGGTAGAGGCGTTGCAGCAAAAGCTCCATTTTCCGTTGCAGCAAGCTGTGCAGGGTAGTATGCGGCAGAAGCAGCGTACCCGTCGCCCCCGTCGGCACAGCGATATCGACTGGCCGCGGACGATTCGCGCCAATCTAAAGCACTATCAGGAGGAATACGGAACTATCATTCCCGAACAACTCCACGGTTACCAACGGCGGCACCGGCAATTGCAGGAAGTGTTTCTACTCATCGATCAGAGTGGCTCCATGGCTAGTTCTGTTGTATACGCCGGCGTGATGGCGGCTATATTAGCGAGCCTTTCCAGCCTTCGCACACACGTAATTGCCTTTGATACCAGTGTAGTCGATCTAACCGAATACGTGGATGACCCCGTTAGTTTGCTGTTTGCGACCCAACTCGGAGGCGGTACGGACATTACGCGGGCACTGCGCTACACGCGTCCACTTCTGGTGCGGCCCCGGGAAAGTATTCTGATCTTAATCAGCGATTTATTTGAGGGAAATAGCCCGGAGCTATTGCTCCATCAGGTTGTTCAGTTGAAGGAAAGTGGCGTACACATTATTCCGCTGCTCGCGCTGAACGATGAGGGGGCACCAGCTTACGATCGCGAAATCGCTCAACAGCTCGCTAATTTGGGCCTACCCGCCTTCGCTTGCACCCCCGGGGAATTTCCAGATCTCATGGCTGCAGCCATCAACCGCCAACCCCTGCAAACGTGGCTAACCAACAGGGCCTGATAAAACTTGCCACTTAATTACACCGCGCTCATTCCCCCATCGATATGCACAACCTGCCCCGTCATGAAACTTCCGGCCGGACTCAGGAGGTAGGCCGCCAGTTGCGCCACTTCCTGGGCGGTACCCACGCGCTTGAGCGGATGGCGATCAGCGGATGCCTTGCGCTTATCTTCACTGCTAAGAAGCCGTTCGGCCAGCGGGGTATCAGTAAGCGAAGGAGCGATAGCGTTGATGCGGATATTCGGAGCCCATTCGGCAGCCAGCGCCCGGGTCATCCCTTCCAGGGCACCCTTGGCAGCGGCTACACTGGCGTGAAATGACATTCCACGCGTAACGGCTACCGTACTAAAAACCACTACAGAACCGTGATCGGATCGCTTCAGAGGACGCTCGGCGGCTTGCAAGCAGCGCACTGCACCAATTACGTTGAGTTGGAAATCGGATTCAAAATGCTCCGGTTTCAAACTGCGAAAGGGCTTGAGGTTGATCGTTCCGGGGCAGTACACCAGGCCGTCCAGCGGATCGGGAATATCCGGCAGGTCGCCTTTGAGTACATCGACCGAATGGTGGGTGATGCCCGCGATCGATTCCAAGTCGCGCACTTCGCGCGACCACACCGTCACTTGTTCTCCGGCTGCTACCAACTGCTTTACTAATTCCAGACCAATTCCGGAGCTACCACCTACCACTAAAATATTGCGATTCGGCATATATCTATGTTGCGTTTAATGTGGTGAGTTAACGTAGCCTGGTACATCTGGTTTGTCACTAAAAGGTAGTAATCCGGCAGCTAAGCGGGAGGAGCTTATTTGTCGGAAGCCGTTGAGTCGGGGGTAGAGGCCTCCGGAGGAGCGGACTGATTCAGGCGCTCCAGGACGATCTCGGTGATGTCGAATGCTTCATTGACCATCAACACCCCGGTACCGGGGCCGTAGCTCAGGATATAATCGTAGCCGTATTCATCCTGAAGGTCTTTGAGGACGCGCTTGACATTGGACTGCAATTCTTCATTCAACTCCAGTTGGGCCTGTTGCAATTCCCGGATCGACCGGTCGCGTTGTTGTAAGATTTGCTGCTCGCGCTGGGCGATTTTCTCCTGCTCGCTGGCGATCTGATTGGGAGCAATAAGCCCTTGTTGCATGCGCTCCTGAACCTTCTGGACATCGCGCTGCAAGTTGGCCACGCCGCGCTCGTAGGTGCGTTCTGCCTGGACGCTTTGATCTTCGAGCTGGCCCAGCTTCTCGGAGAAGTCTTTGTAATTGGCCAAAACCGAATCGGAGTATACATAGACGATTTGAAGCCCCGGGTTGGCGGTAGAGTCGTTGGTTACTGGTGCCGCTTCGACCGCTGTATCTGTTTGTTGCTGGCAAGCAAACAGTCCGATCAGCAGGAATGCGAGCAATGGCGTTAAGGAATATCTCACTTTCATAGAGATAAATTTTGGCGCAAAGGTAATAAAGGTGATGAGATGGTGAGATTAGGTGGTGAGGAGGTGGATAAAATCACAATTAAATAATCGATGGGATGGCAACTTTCGGGATAGTTGGGTGGTTCGACAATATCTAAAAATACACGCATGCAACGGGAACGTCTACTGATCGGTGTGGCCTTTGCGGTGATTTATCTCGTGTGGGGCTCTACGTATTTGTTCAATTACTTCGCCATTCAATCGATTCCGCCTTTTCTGATGTGCGGTAGTCGGTTTATAGTGGCGGGAATGCTCTTGTTCGTCATCAAACCGAGTCTGTTACAGGAGCCCTTACCACCCCTGCGGAAAACGCTAAATGCGATGCTAATTGGCGTCCTGTTTTTATCGGTTGGTGTTGGTGGGGTGGTATGGGCCGAGCAGTGGATTGAATCCAGTATGGCGGCGCTACTGATTGCCTTTGATCCGCTTTTGATTATGCTGCTGATGTGGATGCTGATCGGTAGTCGGCCCGGAGGCCGGTCCATTGTCGGTGGAGCTATCGGAGTATTGGGAATGGCGTTACTAGTCGGTCAGCCCCATCTGACGCAGCATCGGGAAGCCATTTTTGGGTTGTTGGCCATTTTCGGCTCTATGCTTGCCTGGGGGATCGGGAGCATCTTTTTACCGCGCCTGGATTTGCCCAAATCACGCATCCAATCGACTGCATTGCAAATGCTGGGGGGCGGTGTGGTGCTGCTGGTGTTTAGTGCCCTGATGGGAGAAATGGGTGCGTTTGATCCGCGATCCATCAGCTTGCGTTCGGGATTGAGCTGGCTGTATCTGATCGCTTTCGGGTCCATTCTGGCCTTCAGTGCGTTCAACTTTTTGCTGAGCCGCGTTTCGCCCGAGAAGGTGGCGACGTCCACCTTTGTCAATCCAATTGTAGCGTTGCTCCTGGGCTGGTGGCTCAATGGGGAAACGGTGACCGGCCAGTCGATCCTGGCGGGAGTGGTGCTCCTGACCGGTGTGTTTTTCATCCAATCGCATAAGAATACGACCAAACCCTTTGTGGAGCCATCAGAGAGCTAACAGAGCATACCTGGTGCTCCCGGCTTTCCAGCTGGTGGTCGGACTTGGCCCGCTGTACACTATTCACCTACCGGTCTTCCCGAAGAAAGGTTTATTAGGGCAAACACATCAAATGCCGGAGGCGACAACTTCACTGGGCAGGACATAGGTTGGACCCTCGGTCCTCCGGCCGGTGGCTGGATTCGGGGCGCCGCACACCATGTGGGTGGGTATATAAAAAATGGCCCACCCTCCTTACCTGCCAACCTGGAGGGCTGCAAGTAACCAGGGCGTGCGCAGCGCACGCGGCTACCAGCAATGGAAACGGCCGTGTGAAAACGTGGGCTATTTTGTGAGAACGGCTGCCGCTGGGGCAACTATTGAATGGTTCGACAAAGATACGCGCTTAGCGCCTAACAAGCAAGCCCTGATTAGCCCAAACGCCAAAAACTCCCCTACCGACCATTTTGATGCGTCTGCCCTAGAGGATTAAAACGAATTTCGAATTATGAAATAAAAACCCGTACTTTACGAATTAAAGAAATACGCGCTATTTCTTAGCAAATATTACCTATGGCCGTAGTAATATCCCTATTGAATCACAAGGGAGGAGTCGGAAAAACGACCAGCGCGATTAACATCGGTGCGGGGTTGGTGGAATTGAATAAAAAGGTGTTGTTGCTCGATCTCGATCCGCAGGCCAACTTGACCCTGGCACTAGGGGTGCCGCGACAGGCGGTCTCTATTTACGAAGCTATGCGGGGGGAGTCGGACTTGCAGCCTGCCAATGTGCGCCCCCAGTTGGATGTGATCACGTCGACCCTGGATTTGTCGAGTGCCGAGATGGAGTTAATCAACGAAGCCGGCCGGGAGTTCATTCTGCGGGAATTGCTAGACCCCATGCGGGAGATCTACGATTACGTCATCATCGATTGCCCGCCGTCGTTGGGTTTGCTGACCCTCAATGCACTGACGAGCAGCGACTACGTGGTGATCCCGCTGCAAACGGAGTTTCTTGCCATGCAGGGGTTGGCGAAAATCAAGCAGGTCATCCAGAAGGTGAAACTGCGCCTGAATAAGCAGCTTCAGATCGCCGGCGTTATTCCTACCATGTACGATCATCGAAAAATTCTGAATCGGGACGTCGTTGCGACCATTAAGAAATACTTCGGTCCGTTGGTGTTCGAAACCTATATCCGGGATAACGTCTCACTGGCCGAAGCACCGGCCCAGCGCCAGGATATTTTCACCTACAGCCCGACCAGTTCGGGGGCGGAAGATTACCTCGCGCTTTCCCGGGAGATCATCATACGCACCCAATCGGTATCCGATCCGGTGCGCACTTCCTCCGAACAGATGAACCAATAATTGACCCAGGTAGCAACGCAGCGATATGGCAAAGAAGCGATTTACAGACGGGATGGATGAATTGTTCTCCGGCGAGTCGAAGAAGGAAGAACCGCTAACGCTCTTCCCCACCGAAGACCAACCGGAGCAAACCACCGATCAACCCCGCAAGGGAGGAAAAGGGTTTGCCGCCAGCCTGGACGCTTTTCTGGCCGAAGCCTTCGAATCTGCTGAGCAAGACGCCGACGTAGACGAACTACCTAAGCCAACCAAGCCAACTCCAACACGCCGCCCCCGTGGCCGTCGGGCCGCCAGCGGCCTGGATTTGCTCATCCGCCAAACCACCGATGAGTCTCAATTTGTTCCCCAGCAACACGATACTCGCCGTGTAACGCTCATCTTTAATAAGCAGCACCTCGAACAACTCAAAACTATTGCTCGCCAACGCCAGGTTTACCTCAAAGACCTGATCGGAGAAATCGTGGAACAGTTTCTCGATGAGTAAACGATTGCAATACGACTTACACGTGCAGCAACCGGTCGACCAGAGCTGCAAACCCCTCCTGCAACTTCAGAGACACAGCGCCGGGTTTTCCATCTCCAACCGGTTTCCCATCAATAGTCACTACTGGTAATACGCCTTTAGTCGTACTCGTCAGGAATGCTTCCCGCAGGGTGGGCAGTGCCTCCAGTGGCAGGGCCTCTTCCAGCACCGGGATACCTTGCGCACGGCCAATCTCCAGGATTTGCATTCGGGTAATTCCTGGCAGCACGCCTTCGTCGGGGGTAAGAAGGCGGCCATCGGCATCGATGCCGAAAAAATTCGACCGGTCGCTCTCGGATACGTGCTGACCATCGTGAAAGAGCAGATAGTCCGCACCGGCTCGGCGCAGCATCGGCTGCAGGTAAATGCCGGTCAGGTAGTTGGTGCTTTTTACCCCGGGTAGTTCTCGCTGGTGCCGGTAGGTTAGTAGGCTGCAACTGGTAGCCGGCTGGCTGACGGCCGGGGGCAGCGGGTGCTGAACGATGGCCAGATTGGGAGCAGTAGGTGTGTAACTGTCCTCGGCGTAGCCGCCCGTCAGAAGGAGGCGAATGCCGCCATCCGAAAATCCGTTGGCTGCAATGACTGCCGCGATGGCATCGGCCATCGACTCCCGCGCTAGTGGAATGTCCAATCCCAGAAAGCCAGCCGATCGGTAAAATCGATCCAGGTAGTGCGATAAGAAGCGCGGCTGCCCTTGCTGAAAGAGGAAGAAGTCGAAGATGCCGTAGCCTCTGAGCAGCCCCAGATCATGGAATCGCACCTGCGCCTCGGTGGTGGCGACCATTTCCCCGTTAAAGAATGCGTTTTCCCGCATATCCGATTGCATTGATGAACCAGAGAAAGGTAGTGCAATCCCGGCACTTTTAACAATGTCCTTCCCAGCACCCTACAAAGAAGTATAAATTGGCCCGTAACGCCATTGGATATTTTGATTTTTTGACAAAAAGCAATAGATTTATTTAAATCACCCTGTTCGGTACGAAGGACCTACTACCCGACAAATCAGTAGGACAATCTTTGTTTTCTCACCATAATTTCTGGCTTATGCAATACGACACCCACCACCTACGCAACGTAGTTTTGCTAGGGCACCCCGGTTCCGGAAAAACAACCCTCGCTGAGTGCATGCTGTACGAAGCAGGTGCGATTCCACGCCGGGGTGCCATTTCAGAAGCCAATACCGTCTCTGACTACACGCAAATCGAACGCGATCGACAGAATTCCCTTTTCACCACGCTGCTGCATGCCAAATGGAAATCCAGTAAAATCAACATTCTGGACACTCCCGGCTTTGACGACTTCGTCGGCGAAATCCTCTCCGCCCTTAAAGTTGCCGATACCGCTATTATGCTGCTGCACGCCCGTAATGGCGTCGAAGTGGGCACTGAACTCATCTGGGATACGGCCAAGTCTTACCAAACGCCCACGTTATTAGTCGTCAATCACCTGGATGACGATCAGGCCGACTACGAGCGCACGCTCGAACAGGCGCGCGACCGTTTCGGATCGAACGTCCTGCCGGTCCAGTATCCCCTGCGCGTAGGGGCCGGCTTTAACAGCATCATCGACGCGCTCCGCCTAACGATGTACGTCTTCAAAGACGTTGGCGGTAAGCCGGAAAAGCAAGCCATTCCGCCCGAAGAAATGGACCGGGCCATGAGCATGCACAATGCCTTGGTAGAAGCGGCCGCCGAAATCGATGAAGCGCTTATGGAGCGATTTTTCGACGAAGGTAGCCTGACCGAAGAAGAGCTGGCTACCGGGCTGCGGGCCGCGCTGGCACAGCAACAGATCATCCCCGTATTCTGCTGTTCCGCCGATCGCAATATGGGGTCTGGTCGTATTATGGGGTTTGTCAATGACATTTGTCCCAGCCCCGCCGATCGCCCCGCCGCTCAACTGGAAGACGGGGCCGAGCTCCCCTGTTCCTCCGATGATACCACCACCGCTTTCGTCTTTAAAACCATCAGTGAACCGCGGGTGGGGACTGTCTCTTATTTCAAAGTGTACAGCGGTATGCTGCGCGCCGGTGAGGAATTGGTCAATGCCTCCAACGGCAATTCCGAGCGGATTTCACAACTCTACGAAGCGAACGGGAAAGATCGCGAAAGTATCAATGCCATTTGTGCGGGCGACATCGGAGTAACTGTCAAGTTAAAGGATGTCAAAACCAACGATACCCTAAACCGCGGAGATAGCAACCGGCGGATTCAACCAATCGTGTTCCCGGAATCGCGGATTCGAGAAGCCATTCTGCCTGGATCAAAGGCGGAAATGGAAAAACTCATCAAAGCTCTCCACGCCATCGAAGCAGAGGACCCAACCCTCATCCTCGAGCAGGCACCCACGCTCAAACAAACGCTCATTCACGGCCAGGGCCGATTGCACCTCGATTTGGTCAAGTATCGGATCGAAAAAATGAATCAGCTCCAACTCCAGTTTACCCGGCCGCGCATTGCCTACCGGGAGACCATCACCAAAGCGGCCGATGCCATCTATCGGCACAAAAAGCAAACGGGCGGAGCCGGGCAATTTGCGGAAGTCCATCTGCGCATCGAACCCTACACGCCGGATATGCCCAACCCGGAAGGCTTAACAGTCCGTGATACCAGTATCGAAGAACTGCCCTGGGGCGGTACCCTGGCTTTCTATTGGTGTGTCGTCGGGGGCACCATCGACAGCAAGTATTCCAATGCCATTAAGAAGGGCATTTTGATGAAAATGGAAGAGGGGCCACTGACCGGTTCCAACTGCCAGGATATTCGGGTGTCCATATACGATGGTAAAATGCACTCGGTCGATTCTAACGATATGGCTTTCATGTTGGCGGCCGGTGCTGCCTTTCGCGATGCCTTCAAGGCAGCCGCGCCCCAGTTGCTCGAGCCAATCTACGCGCTCGAAGTCCTCTGTGCGGAGGATGTGCTCGGTGATGTCATGAGCGACTTGCAGACGCGTAGGGCCATCATTACCGGAATGGATACCGAAGGCCACTACCAGAAAGTCATGGCACGTGTGCCGCAGCGAGAAATGTACCAATATAGCGCCACGCTGCGCGCACTCAGCCAGGGCAAGGCAAAATTCAGTCGTCACCTCGTGGATTACCAGGCCGTTCCAACAGATATACAGCTTGATTTGATCAGTGCCCACGAATCGGAAAGCGCTGAAATCTGATCCAAATCAGCTACAAGAAGTAAACAGCAGTAATGCGAGAGGGGGATGCCGATGGGCATCACCCTTTCTTTTTTTTGACCTTCTGCACAATAATCGGGAAGGGGGGTAACAAAAAGCCGTTCCTACCGTATTCTCCTTTCAAGAGGCCGGTCCCTATTCCATCCAATCCCTTAAAAAATTTCGATCGGTCAATAATCAAGCTGCATCGCCCCGCCCCCCACCCGGCGAGGCCGAGCTAACTATCCTCAGTGTTTTCAGTATAGGCTATATCCCTGACACTATAATCCACATCCACTATGATTGAACAATACGTACCCCTCTCCGGGCCGTATCGATGGTCGTGCATCGTACTGGTCGCCCTCGGGCTTTTGTACTCTCCGGAACTGACCGCTCAGTTTGATGAAGTCGCGGGAGGCTCCAAAGATCGGCGTCACCGCCAGGGAATTGGTATCGGGTTGAGTACCGGTACCAACGCTATTCTCGGTGCGGATGTAACATTTGACCTCATCCCCAAAGTGAATTTTCGCCTGGCTTATCACCGCTTGAAATTTGATATCACCTCCATTTCCATCGAAACGGACGAGTACGGATGGGACGATCAGGTCGTGCTGGCAGACCTGTCCTCTGATCTGAGTTCTATCGCGTTGCTGGCTGATTACGGCCTCAACCGCCGGGAAAACCTTCGGGTGATTGCCGGTCTCTACGTTGGCCTTGACAACAACATCACCCTATCGGGCGAAGCGGATCGATCCATTCAATTCAATGATTACGAGATTCCTGCGGAGGACGTGGGGTCGCTGAGCGTCGCCTATTCTTCCGAGTTGCCTCTTTTTCCGTACTTAGGCATCGGAATTGGTCGTTCGGTGCCCTTCCGGCGGTTTAATGCCAGCCTCGAGTTGGGTGCTTTTTACCGGGGTGCCCCCAAAATAGAAGTCTTCGGAACCGGGCTGCTGGCTGGCAATGACATTAACGGTCCGATCCTGAGTGAGAAATTAACAGATTATCGCTTCCACCCCAGTGTAGCACTCCGGGTGAGCTATCGAATTGATGTAGGCCGCAAAAAGGTACAACGGGAGAACTCGTTGCTCAATGAATTCCTCGAGGGATTACCCGATGGTCAGGTGCTGCCGCAAGATACTACCTTTGAAGCCCCAACTCCTGTACCTGCGCCCTCCACGGCGGAGGCTCCGCGCACCATTCCCGTTTCTTATCAAACGTTCCAGGGCTTTGCGGTAGACCGAGAATCTGGCCGCCCAATCGATTTTTTCAATATGGATGTGCGACGCATCAAACCCGATGGTAGCAAGGAACTTGTCCGTACCGGCCGCTACCAGTACGGCCGCTTCTCTTTGAGTCTTCAAACGGGGATTACCTATGAATTCTCGCTGGTGCGCCGGGGCTACGAACGACTGCGCGCTCAGGTTCTCCATTCCGGCGAAGCCATTACCGAATACACCTTCAAGCTGGTGCCAGTTTCCGACGATTAATAATCACCCAAACTTAAATTCATCGACCTTCTCAATTACCATCCCATGCAACGATTCGACTTCATGCGAGCCATTTACACGGGACTTACTCTTACCCTCCTGCTCACTTCCTGTATTCCGGAAGATTTGGCCGAAGATTTACAGCTGGCGGTCACAAGTGATATTTTTCATATTCCAATGAGCATTCAGTTTGTCGATGCTGCCGGTGGGGAGCCGGTTGGCCTGACGGTTCGGGTTAGCGGCCCGGATGCGGATATGATCTATGGGAATGACGGCAAACGCGCCATCGATCCGGTGCGGGGTATCCTGGAGATTGCAGTAGACAAGCGCATGGAGATCAGTCCGGCCATTCCGCTGGAGCTGACGTTCACGGCCATAGCCCCCGGGTACGAGCCCACCGAGCGCACCATTCGCATTTACGATCGAGGCTACCACTATTACCGGGTACCCATGCTAAATACAAATCGCCTGCCAGTCGGAGTCAGTGCGGTTAGCGCCACCATCCCCATGGACGGTGTGCTTACGGCCGAAGAGTTTATGATCGAGACGGGGTTGGAAAACGGGAAGTCAGAACGAGCCTCTCTTCGCATCCCCGAAGGCGTAAGCGTGAATGATGCAACCGGAGAAACCCTGGAAGGCAACCTGCAACTCGAATTTCGCCATGCGGATAATCGCAACAGTACGACCCTGCGCACCCTGCCCGGCGGGTTGTTGCAAGAAGAAATTATCGATGCCAACGGGCAGGTGATCGGTCCGATTCAGTTTTTGGTAGCGGGCCTGGTATCCATTGATCTTTCGGTGAAAGGGCGAGCCGTCAAGACGTTTTCCGATCCGGTCATCGTCAGTATGGAGCTCAATGCCAACACCGCCAATATCGCTAAGAAGAGGCGCGTAGCCCCCGGCGACCGCCTGCCCGTCTGGACCATCGACGAAGTGGGCGATACCTGGCGCTACCACGGCGAAGCACAAGTAGCAACTACCAACGACGGGAAGCTGATCGCGGCCTTCGTCACCGACCACCTCTCCCAATTTTTGATTGGCGATATACTGGATAATCTAATCCCGGGCGACAACCCTTTCGTGCTCACGATCAATACCAACGGGCCGGTCGCGTTTCCGGCCGGATTCCCCTTGCAGATCATCGAACCGATGTCCGGACAGCCGCTGGAAGTGGAATCCTTCTTTAGCTCAGACGACCTGATGCAACTCGAGCTTTCCAGCGTACCGGCCGATCTGGAAGTTGAACTCCAATTGGTCGACTTATTCGACCCAGGTTGTGCCAACATCCTGAATACCTTCGATATCCCCTTACTGCTACCAGGGGGCTCTTCGACGTGGAACTTCACGCCGCCGGCTTCCAGCAACACCACCATCCAAATGCGGCTCGTGGCCGCCTGCCCCAATGTGGACCCGGCAGCTCCGTTTCTTCCCTTCGGTAAAGTGTACTACCGGCAGAGCAACAGCAACTGCCCGGATTACGAATTCCTGGCTACGGTAGAAGTCGGAGAGCTCAGCACGAGCAAGCTCCAGAAAAATGTCGCCTACGACCTGCTGCTCATCTATGGCGACGATGTGGCGCTCATCCCGGAGTTGACAATTCAGGAAGGATTCATTTCTACTAGCGATGCTGACCTACAGGCCTTTTTCGACGAAACCGAGGAGGGAAAGATCGTCATCGAAGACATTCTCATTCCGGAAGATTACTGCGACGAGCTGATTGGAGGGTAGTTGTAGTGTGCAGTGTGAAGTGTGAAGTTTGTAGATTGGGGCATGGATCACCAAACCAACCGACATGGCCCTTATTAAATCAGTGCGCGGGTTCACTCCGAGCTTCGGCGAAAACTGCTGGCTGGCAGACAATGCGACCCTCATTGGCGATATACAGATGGGAGACGACTGCAGCGTTTGGTTCCAGACAGTGGTGCGCGGAGACGTCAATAGCATCCGGATCGGGAATAAGGTGAATATTCAGGATGGGGCGATTATTCACGGCACCTATCAGCGGGCCGCCACGCAGATCGGCGACCGGGTGAGTATCGGCCACCGCGCCATCGTGCACGGTTGTACCCTACACGCCAACGTGCTCATCGGCATGGGGGCCCTCGTGATGGATCACGCCGTAGTGGAGGAAAACGTACTCATCGGAGCCGGAAGCGTGGTTCTGGAAAAGACTGTTTGCGAATCGGGCCATATTTACGCAGGTGTGCCCGCCCGAAAGATTAAGCCCATCAGCACCGATCAGTTTGAAGACTCAATCCAACGGATCGCCGATGCGTATTTGATGTACAGCGGGTGGTATCGGGAGTGATTGGTCTTTTAGTACGTTGGCCTTTTTGCACCTGGGGGTTCTCACCATTCGCTGGGCCAATGTTTTGCCAGGCAAAACAACTACTTCCTACTCAAATACACCCCCGCCAAAATCGATGCCATTCCGACGAAGTGCAGGAGGGTGATTTGTTCTGCATCGACGATTCCCCACAGAAGCGCCACGACGGGTACGAGGTAGCTCACCGTGCTGCCGAAGACCGGCGACGTCACCTGGACCAGGCGAAAGAAAATAACGGAGGCAAGTACGGTGCTGAAGAGCGCCAGTGCGACAACGGCAGCCAGAGCGCCCCAGGCACCGGGATGGGTGGATAGTACGCTCGTAAATCCACTACCGACAAAGAGGTAGATGAGGGCGGGAATGCCCACCATGCTGAAAGATACGGCACTAATAGTCAGGCTACTGACTTGCCGGAGGTAGTAGCCTACTACATTCGTGCTTGTAGCATAGCAGAGCGTGGCCAGAATGATGAACAAGCCATACCAAAGGTTGCCTTCCAATCCGACGCTTCGGCCAAAGACGACCAGGCTGATGGCCCCTAACATGCCGACGACCACGCCAATACTTTTTAACCGGGAAGGTTTCGAACCGAAAAACCACATGCCCAACAGCAACGTAAAGATGGGCGTGAGGCTATTGAGGATGCCCGCTACGGAGCTGCTCACCTCCGTTTGGGCGATTGCAAAAAGAAAACTCGGTCCCGCAGTGCCCGTGATGCCGACCACCAGCAGGTACTTGAGTTGCGACCGCGAAACCCCCTTGAGGCGATTGGCCAAAAAGGGAACGAATGCAATGGCCGAAACCGCCAGACGAATACAGGCTACCTGGGTGGGCGAATAGACCTCCAGACCGCGTTTAATCAAAATATAAGATGTGCCCCATATCAGGCTGAGGCCAAACAAGGCAAGCCAGGCTTTTAGAGATATGGGTCGAGTTGATTCTAGAGAAGAGTGCACCACGTTGGTTCCCATTTGGCGTCTTGTATAAATACCCCATTTGCCGATTCGGTTCTAAAAACCAGGGCAAAAGGATGGAGGCTGCTTATCTTGGCTTCGCTACATTATCCTCCAGCGCATGCGAATAAAAAGCGTTCTATCGCTCGATCGAATTCCCGCCAATTTACTTGATTGGCGATTTGCGTTGGCATTGCTGCTAATAGAGCTGATTATCAGTACCCTCGGATTCATGCTGCTGGAAAGCTACAGCCTGAATGATGCCATCTACATGACCGTCATCACCATTTCTACAGTTGGCTTCACGGAGGTAGAACCGCTCAGTGAAACCGGGCGGGTGTTTACCAGTATTCTGATTATGGTCAATATTGGCGTATTTGCGTATTTGTTAGCAGCCTTTTCCTATTATGTCATTGAGGGGCAAATTTTTCGATCCATGCACGAAAGCCAGATCAAGCAGGCAATCGACCAACTCGAACAACATGTCATTCTTTGTGGCTTTGGGAGATACGGTAAAGTAATCGAAGAAAAACTCCACGATTACGGATTGCCCTACGTGATTATCGACCAGAGCGAGCAGGTCATCGAACAAGTGCAGGCCGACCCAAAGCGCTTGCTCTATTTACATGCAGATGCCACCAAAGACGAGACCCTAATGGAAGCGGGCATTAGCCGGGCCCGGGCCATCATTACTGCTTTGAGTGATGACAGCGATAACCTCTTCATCGTATTCTCCGCGCGCCAGCTCAACCCGCGCATTCGGATCATCAGCAGGGCCGTGCAGCCCCGTTCTGAACAAAAATTGCTCAAAGCAGGCGCTAACAACGTGGTCATGCCCGACCAAATCGGGGGGTTTTACATGGCGACCCTCATCAGCAAGCCCGGTGCCGTCGAATTTTTTACCTTCATCACCGATGAATACCATGGCGATGTCGGCTTTGAAGAGATCAGCTACGAAGATATACCGGAGGCGCAACGAGGGGTTTCTATCCGCGATATGCACCTCCGCAAGCAAACCGGCGTTAATATCATCGGTTATCGGAGTAGAGCCGGTTCCTACATCGTTAATCCGGATCCGGATACCATTTTACAACCGGGCGACAGTTTCATTATTTTAGGTAGTTCCGAACAGTTGAATGCGCTGCAGCGCATCCTCAAAAAGCCCGATCATTAATCCACCTGTCAGAGCATGGAAAATAATCCGCACCCCCCGCGACAAACGGCCACCACCTTCTTCCAAAGCGATATGCGGCTCGGGGAAGGCCCCATTTGGTCGCCGCAGGACCAGGCGCTGTTCGTGGTGGATATTCTCGACGGGCGGTTCTACTACCTACCCACCTCTCTAAAGCGGGCGACCTACTACGATTTCGATCGGATGATAAGTGTGGTACTACCCATCGAGCAGGGGGGGCTACTGGTGGCTCAGGAAGATCGCATCATTCGGTTTTTTCCGGAAGAGGGGGATATCGAAGAAATCACCCCCTTCGAAGCCGATCTGCTCAACAACCGGTCCAACGATGGTAAATGCGATTCCCTGGGCCGGTTTTACATCGGAACCATGCATAAGCAGGAAGAGGAGGAAATGGGGTCGCTCTACCTGTTGAACGAAAGTCTGGAAGTAGAAAAACTCACCGGCAAGCGTACCATTTCCAACGGCTTGGCCTGGTCGCCCGACGGTCGTACGTTGTATTACATCGATAGCCCTACCCGCCGGGTGGTCGCTTTCGACGTCGACTTTTCCTCCGGGCACTTGTCCAATGAGCGCGTTTGTTTCCCAATACTCCCCGAGCGTGGCTTCCCCGACGGAATGACGATCGACACGGAAGGTATGCTCTGGATAGCACACTATGGCGGCGCCTGCGTAGCACGCTACCACCCCGATACGGGCCAAACGCTGTACCTGGTGGAAGTGCCCGCCCCTCACGTCACCTCTTGCACCTTCGGCGGCCCCGATTTAGACATTCTATACATCACCACCGCCCGCAAAGACCTCACTCCCGAAGAAGCCGACCGCTTCCCGCTGGCCGGCAGCGTCTTCCAAGCCACCCCCGGTTTTAAAGGCCTCCCGGTAGATCCCTTCCGCTTCTAACCACACCCACACCCACACTACATCGGATCCACATCCACCTTCACCCGCACGGTCGTCAGGCCATCTGATTTCGCCAGCCGGTGGCGGGCCTGTCGAATGAGTTGCTTCGCCCGTTGCAACTGCTTGCTGCTGCGAGGGATTTTTAGGAGAATATCCTGCAAATAATAATTGCGTACCCGACCGACGTAAGGAGCAGCGGGGCCAATCACCCAATCGGCGAGATCTGCCTTCAGCCAGAGGGCGAGCAATTTAGCGGCTTCCTCGCTTACCTCGCTGCGCTTGTGCTGAAGGGTGATGCGAATGAGCCGAATGAAGGGGGGATACCCGAATTCTTTCCGCTCCCGGACTTCGCGTTGGAAAAAGCGCTGAAAATCGTTTTGGATGACCTCGTCCAGTACCGGGTGGGTGGGGTTGAAGGTCTGGATAATGACCTGCCCCTGTCGGTGCTTGCGTCCAGCTCTTCCCGCTACTTGTACCAGCAGTTGAAACGCTCGCTCCGTAGCCCGGAAATCGGGAAAGTGTAACAGTTGGTCGGCGCTGATCACGCCCACTAGCCCGACGCGCTCGAAGTCGAGCCCTTTTGTGACCATTTGCGTTCCTACCAGTACGTCCAGTTCACCCGATTCGAATTGCTGGAGCAATTTGGCGTGGGCGTGTTTCCCCCGCACGGTATCCAGGTCCATCCGGGCAATGCGAGCTTCCGGCAGGTAGATTTTCAACTCGTCTTCGATTTTCTCGGTGCCGAACCCCTGTAGTTGTAGTTGCTGCTCCCCACAGGCCGGGCAAGCCTCCGGCAGCCGGGTGGTATAGCCGCAGTAGTGGCATTTCAGGCTGTGTTGGTAGCGATGGTAGGTGAGGCTGACGTCGCAATTGATGCATTCGCTGTGCCAGCCACAGGTAGGGCAGCGATAGGTAGGAGCGTATCCCCGGCGGTTTTGAAACAGGATGGCCTGTTCGTTCCGCTCGAGTGTCGCCTTCAGCGCCTCGATCAAGGGGGTGGAAAAATGCGACTGCAGCTTGCGCTGCCGCAGCTCTTCGCGGACGTCGGCGATCTGAATTTCCGGAAGTTGTACCCCTCCGAACCGCTCGGGCATTTCGACCAGGCCGTATTTCCCCTGTTCGGCGTTTTGCATAGATTCCAGGGAGGGCGTGGCCGTCCCCATCAGCACTTTGGCACCGTGGAGATGAGCGAGGAATACGGCCGCATCCCGGCCGTGATAGCGCGGATTGGGGTCTTGCTGTTTGAAAGATGGGTCGTGCTCTTCGTCGATAATCACCAACTCCAGCTGTTGAAAAGGCAAAAACAGAGCGGACCGGGGCCCGACAATCGCCGACTTTCCGGCTAGTACCTGCTGCCACAGTTCGACTCGTTCATTGTTGGAAATACGGGAATGATAGATCGCCACGGCATCCCCAAGAACGCGCTGTAGCCGCTGGATGATCTGGGTAGTGAGGGCAATTTCGGGAAGCAGATACAGCACCTGACCACCGCGCTGAATTACCTCCTGGATTAACTCGAGGTAGACACGGGTTTTGCCACTGCCCGTTACGCCCCAGAGCAGCACCGGGCGATCGGCCTGGAAATGACCGCGGATCGCTTGCAGGGCTTCCTGCTGCTGTTCTGAAAGGGCCGAGGAGGAAACCGTTTCCTCCTCGTAGCTGCCCAGGCGGCTTACCTCGCGGTCGTAGACTTCGAAAATCCCCTTTTTGACCATCGCTTTAACGACGGAGCTATCGGCACCGGTGCGCTTGGTGAGGTCTTGCTGCCGCACGAAGGCCTGTTGCCGGTTGGTCTGAATGAACTCCATCAGCACGGCGGTCTGGCGATCAGAACGGGCTACGAGGTCGAAGGCGTGGTGATACTGCTCGGGATCGGTCGCGTAGGGTTCGGCCAGACGGACGCAGCGCACCGACCGGGGCTGGTAGCGCTGCTGGAGTTGCTCTTCGAGGTAGATGATGCGCTTGTCGAGCAGGCGGCGAATGATCGGGTAAATGGTCTTTTGCTGCAGAATCCCTTGAATTTCGCCCAGAGTGAGCGATTCCTGAATCGTCAGCGCCTCGGCGATAAGGTATTCCTTTTCGTCCAGGTGGGTCGCATCATCGTGAAAAAGCGGGCCGAGCGTCACGCGCGTCTCGCTGGTCAGTTTCAGGTGGGCCGGTAGAGCGGCAGTCATGATTTCGCCGAGGGTGGATTGGTAGTAAGAGCCCAACCATTGCCAAAAGGCGAGCTGATGCCCGGTGACGATTGGGGCTTGATCAATCAGCGAGAGGAGTGGCTTCGTCCGGTGGGCGGGGGCCTGATTGTGTAGCCGCAGTACAATGCCCGCGTACCGCTTGTTTTTGCCGAAGGGCACCTCTACGCGCATCCCTGGCTGTAGGGGCGTGATTAGCGCCTCCGGGACGTGATAGGTATAGGGTTTTTCCGTGGCCAGCGGCAGGATGACATCCGCAAAACGCCCGGCAGCCGAAGGTGGAGTATCATCAATTTGATGCATGTCAGCTATTTCCCATCTTTTCCGGGCAAGATAGCGAATTTTTAACCGAAATACTTGCTTGGCACATAAGCAAAATATTGTAATTGCTGGATATTCAATTTTGTTCTTTGTGGAAAAATTTAAAACAAAAAGTTGTAAAAAAGCTTGATTTCGACTCAAATCCTCCCTAAATTTGTCGTGTAAGCATCCGTTATACGCAAAAAAATGAAATCCGGGAAGTGCTGTTTCCGGTAACATCCAAAACAACCACATCATGACCACAAACCTACGTCCACTCACACTGGAGGTCATTTGGAATATGGCCGAAACGCTGATTTTTCGTCATGGCCGGGCCTCGGATTCCGAGATTTGCCGAGCGGTCCAACTCGCGGGCTATGAGGCATCCCGGGAGGAAGTCGTCGCCGGGTTAGCAATCATTGCGGAAGAAGACAACTGGAGTTTTCTGGAAGACGCAGCGGATCGGACCTATTTCTTCGAAGAGGATACGGATGAAGTGTGCCACGTTTACCTGGAGCGCAACGGCTTGTTTTGGGAGGCGGCCGTGGTGGGCAAGCACCTGTTCCGCAGCGATGGGCAGGTGGGGCAGCTCGGCCGGCATCGCAGCCGGGAATTGGAAAGCAACCGCTATGCCTTTCACCAACTACGCAATCTTCTTCGGGCAAGAGAACAGCAAGGCTACGAACTGGCGGAAGATATTCGCCCCGACCTCGCCACCCGACTAGCCTACTGGGATGTGCTGCGCCGCCAGCCCTGGGAAATTCGGTTCATCTACCGTACCAATCAAGGCGCATCCGAGGAATACTGCTTCGTTTGGAACCGCGATTTTCAGGGCTTACCGCTCATCGATTTGCTGGCCCGGGAGCAGTTCGAGTTGCGGGAGGCACCTGCCAAGGTCGTCCTGCACAATCAGGAACCGCTGGAGGAACCGTCTTCGGTGCCCGTGCGCGTTTCCAATCACGAATTGCAGGAGGCGCGCTTCGTATACGGACCCGACGATCGGGTACACTTGCAGGCCTACCAGTTCCGGCGGCCGGAATTCATGGCGCGGGTGCGGCTGCTTACCGCCGCCGCTATCCATTAGTCATACCCTCACAAACGTAAGATATAATGGGGATACGCACGTATCCATACCATTTGGTATTGAACAATACCTTCTCTTGCCACTTTTCTTTTTAAAAAAGGCCTCCGGCTAAGTTTCAAAACCTATGAAGAAGCAAGCTATCTGGAATGGTCACGTAATTGCCGAATCCGATGATTTGGTTCAGGTAGAAGGCAATTACTACTTTCCAAGAGAAAGTCTTCGCTCCGAATACTTCGCGGAAAGCGATCGACGAACTACCTGCCCCTGGAAAGGCCAGGCTTCCTACCTGTCTATCCAAAAAGATGGGGAAGCAACCATGGATGCTGCCTGGTATTATCCGGACCCCAAGCCCGCAGCCCAAGAAATCAAAGACCGGGTTGCCTTCTGGAAAGGTGTCGAAGTTAAAGACGCCTAACCGGTCCCTCCACGATCCAATCAAGTTACACGATACCGATCCCAATGATACATCATCCCGAAATCAGCCCGGCTACGGCGCTCCTTTTGCGTTATCAGGACGTGCGCGCATGGTCGATGACCCTGTGTGCCCCCCTCCAGCCCGAAGACTTCGTTCCTCAGCCGATCGTGGACGTCAGTCCGCCAAAATGGCATCTCGGGCACTCCACCTGGTTTTTCGAAAATTTCATCCTGCGCGAACAACTGGCCGGCTATGAGCTATTCGACGAGCGGCTCAACTGGTTTTTCAACTCCTACTACGAAAGCCAGGGGCCACGGATCCTTCGGTCGAACCGGGGCAATATGACCCGTCCCACCACCGATCGGATCGTCGCCTACCGGAAGTACGTCGATGAGCACATGGAAACCTGGTTTGAGCAGTACGCCGGGCGGGAGCTTCCGACAGAGCTGGCCAATCTGGTCGAAATCGGATTGCAACACGAGCAGCAGCACCAGGAATTACTTCTGACCGACCTAAAATACATTCTGGGCACCAACCCGTTGTATCCGGCTTACACGGCTCAGCGAGCGGGAAACCCCGCTACACCACCGGCACCATTGTCTTTCGCAACCGTGGAAGGCGGACTTTACCGAATCGGATACGAGGGCGATGGATTTTGCTGGGACAATGAATTGAGTGCGCATCAGCACTACCTTGAAACGTTCGGGATTGCCGAGCGCCTCGTTACAAATGGGGAGTATCTGGAATTTGTGAAGGACGGTGGCTACGCGCAATTCAAGCACTGGCAAATGGAGGGCATCGAATGGGCCCGGCAGCTGGATACGAAAGCGCCCTTGTACTGGTACGAACGCGACGGGGATTGGTACCAGTACACCTTGAACGGGTTGCGGCCGATTGCACTGCACGAACCGGTTACGCACGTGAGTTGGTACGAAGCCGATGCCTACGCCCGTTGGACGGGCTACCGCCTGCCAACGGAGCAGGAATGGGAAGTCGCTTGTCGATCCAGGCATGCCCAAATTCCGGAGGAAGGCAATTTTGCCGAGCGCGGTTACTTTCACCCCTATCCACAAAAAAGCCCAACGGACGATCAGATGCTGGGACACTGCTGGGAATGGACCAACAGCGCGTATCTATCCTATCCGAAATACCCGCGCTTGGAAGGGGCGCTGGGCGAATACAACGGCAAATTCATGATTAACCAGATGGTGTTGCGGGGCGGCTCCTGCGCTACCCCGGCTTCTCATATACGACTGACCTACCGAAACTTTTTTCATCCCGACAAACGCTGGCAATTCACGGGCATTCGACTCGCTCGCGATTAATCATTGCGGATGGTCGGTACCAGGCTAGCGGCTACTTCGCGCTCATCTTTAAACAAACAAATGACAGTTCAAACATCCACCTCCAACCACGTTGATACCGCTTTCGCCCGGGATGTGCTTTCCGGGTTATCCCAACATCCCAAACGCTTGCCGAGTAAGTATTTTTACGATGAGCGGGGCGATGAGTTATTCCAGCAAATCATGGCCATGCCGGAATACTACCTCACCGATTGTGAACGGGAGATCTTCCAGACGCAACGGCAGGCGATCCAGCAGTCCATTGGCGATGCCCCCTTCGAAATGGTAGAGTTAGGGGCGGGCGACGGCACCAAAACCCAGGTGCTCATCGAGTATTTTCTGGAGCAGCAAATCGATTTTATCTACCGGCCAATCGACATCTCCGAAAATGTACTGGGCCAACTCGAATCCTCGTGTCGGCTACGATGGCCCCAATTGCAAATCGATCCCGTGCCCGGTGACTATTTTGTGGCGCTGGAGCGCATGAAACAACAAAGCGAAAAGCGGAAGCTGGTCCTGTTCCTGGGGGGCAACATCGGTAACTTTTATCCGAACGAAGCCGTGGCCTTCCTGTCAAAGCTGCGCACCTACCTCAACCCGGGCGATTATCTCCTCGTCGGGATCGATCTGAAAAAAGACCCGGCCATTATCATTCAGGCCTACGATGACCCCCACGGCATAACCGCCGCGTTCAATCTCAACCTGCTCGAACGCATCAACCGCGAATTGGGTGGAAATTTTGTCGTTGAGCAATTTCGGCATTGGGAAACGTACAACCCCGTGAGTGGAGAGGCGCGAAGTTACCTCGTAAGCCAGTGTGCTCAAGCTGTGACGATCGACCAGCTCAACCAATCGTTTCAGTTCGACCCCTGGGAAGCCATCAGCGTGGAAGTATCCCTCAAGTACAGCCAATCGGAGATTGAACAAATCGCCGACGAGTCGGGGATGCAGTTTGTTCGCCATTTCACGGACCGGCGCGGCTATTTTGTCGATAGCCTCTGGCAAGTACCGCAGCGTTAATAAATAGGTAAAATAGCAGGGAGGGGAAACGGTTGCTGCCCGCGAAGCGTTGATCATCATACCATTAACACTTTCGCGGTAATGTCAATCGTATCTAAAGGCAGAATTTACGTCACTCAACTCTTACAGCTCGCCCTGACGGATAACCACCGCTATCACAATCTATCACATACACTCGGCGTACTGAAAAGCGCCCGGCAGTTGATGATCGACGCCGGCCTGCCAAGGGGCGATTCGGAAATTCTGGAGCTGGCGGCCTTATTTCACGATTCGGGTTTCGTGCGGCAATACGCCAATCACGAAGCGGCCAGCGTGGAGATCGCTAAAACCTTTCTGCAACGAGAAGGCTATCCGGCGCATAAAATAAATCGCATAGCGGCGTGTATCGAAGCTACGCGCATCAGCCGTCTGCCCGCAACCCGGTTGCAAGCCCTGCTTAAAGATGCCGATTTGCACAACCTGGGAAGCACCGCGTTTTTCAGCAAACTGCCCCTCTTGCGCCACGAGTGGGAAGTGTTTTGCAAGCAAATCTACTCCGAGGAAGAGTGGCTGGCTCTGAATCTGGAGTTTCTGCACAAGCATCACTACCATACCCCCGAAGCGCGGGCGCGCTACGGGCATCAATTTCGCAAAAACCTCCAGCAGGTCGAGCAATTACTGGCCACCCTTCAGGAATAATCGAGCCGTACCTGAACGCGCAGTGCATGCAACCCCTGGACCCCCTGAACGGGATCGAGCAAGAAGTCTTCAATTTCATCCTCAATCTGCCCCTCCGAAGCCAGGTAATTCAAGTAGTTGAAATACTCCTGGCGGTCTTTATCGTGCAAGTAAACAATAGCTACCTTGCCCTTTTGGGTAAGGCGCTGGGCACCACCCTCGATGGTCGCCTTGTCGATGCGCTTTTTCAGAATTTCGTAGCGGACATTGTACGCCCCGTCCACGTCAAACTGTTTTTCTTCCATGCGGAATTGAATGTTTAACGGACTGGTGTAGGCAAAAATCAGTTGAGCCGTACTCATTGGCACGGCGAGTTCTGGCCGCAACCGTTCCGACAAACGAGTGACCTCAAAAAGGTGGATAAGCTGCCAAAGGCGGAGGTTCTGAAGATGAATGGGGCTGAAGCGATGGCTGCGCAGTAGCGACTGACCGGCATACATTTCGTATTCCACCCCATCGGTCTTGTATTTTTCGTAGTAGTGCGGGAGAACTTGCTGAATCTCTTCGTTTTTCTCGTCGAGAAAAGCACCGAGCACCTGGTTGATGCGGGTGACGCTGTCTTCGTAGTCCCGGCGCTTGTCGTAAATGATCCCCAGTGCGGGGTCTAGCGACCGGAAATACCGGTCAATTCCGGGCCTTAGATCGCTGTAATCCTCCCGAAATTGACGGAGCAGTGGGTGGGCTTCCTGCTGTAGAAAATCGACAATGCGCGTCTCGTCGCTGCTGTTGAACTCGGCATCGAGCTGCTGCTTGTGGAGGCGAATGCGATCCCGTACGAATTTGGCCAGTGGGAATGCTACCTGATTGAGCAGCTTCTCGAAGAGGTCCTCTGCCTTTTGCAAGTTGAGCATCAAATCCATCCGGATTGCCTGGTTGCGCTGAACGCTGGAATTGACAATGTCAGCCTGAGCGTAAAAGGGGTAGACGTTGGAGAAAACAATGCGTTCGGGCATCATCTGCTCGCCGCGATCCCGGTGTTCGAGCAGGTTGAAGGCGGCTTCCGTGAAACGCCATTCTACGCTGGGATGCAGGGCCGTGTATTCCTCGCGGATGATTGCTTCGATGCGATTGTCGATCTCCTCCCGACTGCGCGACACCGCCGTGCGGAAGAGGCCGATTATTTCCTTGAATTGCAGTTCGATGAAGCTGTGCAACTGGAATGCTTTCGGCGCACCGAGCTCGACGAGCCCGATCACGCGCTCTTCGGAATTGAACAATGGCGCAATGAGGATGCTTCGAATACCCTGGGCCAGAAGTTTTTCTTCGAGAGAAGTCTTGGTTTTTAGGTCTTCCAAATTCTCTATCAGCAGTACTTCCCGGTATTTGCAGACCCGGTGGTAGATGCTGCCTTCGTTGGAATCGGAAAGTAGATCATCCACCTCGTCGGCCAGAAAATCGAAGCGGATTTTATAGCGGTGTGATACAGCGTATTCGCGGGGGAAGTCGACTGCCGTGATGCCCAGGCGCAAATCGGGAATATCGAAGAAAGTCTTTAGCAGGCGCTCGAGCTTACTGACGTTATCGGCATCGAGCACCGCGTCCCGTTTGAGCAAGTCGTGCTTGAGTCGCGATAAGGCCTCATCCTTGGTGATGTCCACCAAATTGCCGAGAATGAATCCCTGAAAAGCGAAGTTTTCCGGCGGCAGGTGTTCCAGCCACAGTTCGGGATCGTACACATTGCTGAGCAGGTGGTCTATTTGCTTCTGAGTGAGGGGTTTAAGCGGTTTTTTGGCGATGACATCCACAAAGTCAAAATTGATTTGAGTCCGGAAATACCGGGAGGGATCGCTAGGAGATTTGCGAACCGAGAGCAGCATCGGGGGGTCGATGGAGAGCTCTTGATCGTAGAATCGATTGAGAATATAGCAGCAGGCGCGAATCAGGGAGGCACAGTAGGCCATGTTTTCCCCTTCGCTGAAAGTGAAATCGACCTCGTTGTTCGTGATGAGTTGCTCCAGCGCCTTACTCATGTAGACATGCCCGGAGCGAAACGGCCGCGTCACTTTCATGAATTGATGTTTCCGCAGTGCGGGAGGGGACACGAAGAGGAAGAGCAGGTCGAAGATTTCCTTGTATTCCACCAGAGCGCCGAATTCGGAGATGGGTTCGCGCAATTCGGGGAAGGCCGACAGGCGGCGCAGCACCTCCTGCGCCAGGAAACGCTCGCCGGTATCGCCCAATTCGGCAGCATTTTCAACTACTCGTATGAGGGGCAACAACGACAGTTCGCTCTGATAGGGAAGATCGTACGAGAAGAACTTTTCGGAAATTTCCTGCTCAGCCTGCGCTTGCTGCAACATCTTTGCTTCTAGTGTATCGGGAGTGCTTGTTTCCATTTCGATCCTTAATTGGCTCAGAAAACAATTTTGCGCGGCCAAAAGATGAACAAGCGGTCCTTTTTAGGCGGTGAGCGGCCCTTCCGAGGTTGGCACTATCGAGGCGAAGTGGTGTAATCAATTACGGCCTTAGTGCCTTTCCGGCGTTTCCACCGGCGGTGTGACCACAACCAGTCGGCGGGGCGTTGGCGGATGTTGGCGGTCAGTTGTTCGGCAAATGCCCGCGTGAGTGCGACGGGGTCGTCGAATCGCTCGCGGTCGCCGAGGTCGATAAATTCGATTTCGTAGAATCCCCGCCGGATGCGGCGCACGCTGCAATAGTACACCCAGTAGCCGGTCTGCCAGGCCAGTTTGCTGAAGCCGTGGTGAAAAGCCGTTTCACGACCGAAAAAATCCACCCAGTGGGCATTGTCGACGTCCGAGGGAGTTTGATCCGCGATGAAGGAAAAGGCGGAGGGTTGGTTACGGCGCTGCACGATGGTACGGGCGGTTTTTTTCATCGGTGTCAGCAACCCACCCCAGGTAGTTCGTAACTCATTGAAATACTTGTCTATGTAGGGGTTTTTAATGGGCTTGTAAATACCGATCATCGGGGCGGTAAAAAAGTGGGCGGCTGCCAGTGGCCCCCACTCCCAGTTGCCGCAATGACCGAGTGTAATGAAGACGCTCTCCCCGGCTTCCAGGCGCTGATTGATCAGATCGGCGTTGGTAAACCGATAGCGGGTGGTTAGTTCGTCAGCGGATAGGCTTGGCCCCTTCAGGGTTTCCAGGCTGACATCGAGTAGGTTGCGGTAAAACGCGCGGGCTGTGCGCCGGCGTTGCACGTCGGACCAGTCGGGGAATGCAATGCACAAATTGGCCAATACTACCCGGCGGCGATACCGGACAAGGTGATAGAGCAGGGCACTAATTCCATCCGATAGGGTATACAACACGCGAAAGGGGAGATGAGTACAACCCCATTTTGCCATTCGGAACCCCCAATAGGACAATCGGTAGAGGCGCTTTTTCTTCATTTTGGAAAGTTATGCCGGACGCAAAGTGGTTTGAGGCAGTATAAATAAGACTGGTTCGGAAAGAATAGATTAGAGGTTTTTCCAATTTTTATTCCAAAAATGTTGAACGTTTTAGGCTATATTAATACTTTTGTAAAGAATAATCCGTTGCGACTGCGGCGGATAAACACACAAAATTCGTACTTGAATTTGTCACTTCTTTCTGGCAAATTCGTAAGAGGTACGAATTAGTGAATAGCCCTTTACTAGGGTGACTATAACAAATTGACGATCCCATGAACGACCCGCGATGGACAGCAGGGCGCATTGCTAGTGTATTGCTAGCAGACCGCCAACACATTTTTCTGGAAGGCTTGAAGCAAGTACTCCAGCGTTCTTCCAAGCCTCGGTGCAAAATTATCGGGCAGTACAATCAACTTGACCGACTCGTCGACAGTATTGGAAATCAGCGCGCCGATGTGTTAATTATCGATCCTTCTCCCCTCGGTCCCTCCCTTATTTCCAAATTACATCGCCAGATGCCGGCTTTGCGGCTCTTGGTAGTGAGCAATGTGCGCAACCAGCGGGAAGCTCAACGGTACGTAACGGCCGGAGCTGCTGGTTTCGTGTCTAAATCCGGTCCGATTGAAGACCTCCTGATGGCAATGCGCAAGGTACTCGAAGGAGGTAACTACCTAAGCGCCGATTTCGGGCGTTCGGATTCGGGTGCAGGCAAGCTGCCCAAGGATCAGTGTCTCACCCGCCGCGAAGTAGAGGTGTTGCGCTTGATCACCGAGGGCCTGAGCAATAAGGATATCGGAAAGAAGCTGTTTATCAGCGATCAAACAGTAAGCGTCCATCGCAAAAACATTATGCGCAAAATGGCAGTTCGCAATACGGCTGCGCTAGTGCGCACGGCCTTTGAACAGCAATTAATTTGAGTACCCCATTCAGGCTAATCTGGTAAAATACCCGCTAAGGGGTAGCCGGATTGGCCCGAGTTCACGTATATTTGCAACAGCAACTACTGCGAAATTGAACAAGCAAACGCCAAATGACACAGTCTTACGATCGCCTCGCACTGGGTGTGTGTCTTTGCCCGTTTTCGTATTTGCTGCTGAATCCTTATCTTTAAAGGCATAAAGCAATCCCATGACAAAGACAATACTCCTCAACTCCACACTCCTTTTTGTATCTATTGATTTTCTTCGATCTCATTTCTCTTCCTAATTAGGTGTATTGCGGTTCTAGCCAGCATCTTCCAACTTTCTGATGCTGCCTGCACCTGAGTCATAGGACAAAGTCATCCCGTTAAAGCACAAAGACCATCCTGTAGAACGCTACAGGTGTAACCATTGAAATAATTGCCCCTTTCCATAAGTGGTATCAATAAAGACGACGACCGGAAGCGATCCCGGGTAGTACGCTGAGCGTGCTATCTCCTTGGTGGTTCGCCTTCCCCCTTTTTGCTGTGGCTAATCGATACGTAACCACATAACCACATTTATTTCATTCACCTTTACAACAAATTGTAATCTTATGGGAAAAACGAATTTTACATTCGTTAGTCCGAGCTGGATGACAAGTTTCGCTGCGGCGATTCTGTTCTGTCTGGCAGCGGTTACAGGTGCCAACGCCCAGTGTCTGGGTAGCGTATCTGTGGCTCTGGACGAAAACTGTGAGTACGACCTACAGGTCGACGATGTGATCGCCAATCCTGACGACGGCTTAACGCTTCGCGTAATTGGCGGTGACGGCAGCATCATCACAGGCTGCGGTACTTTTACTTACGAAGTCTTTGACGCTAACGAGAATCTGGTTTGCTGGAACACCGTTACCGCTGAAGACAAGATCGGTCCCGACGACATCGTGTGCCCCGAGGACACCGACGAGATCGACGTGACTTATGACGCTCAGTTGCTCGACTTCGGCATCGTGAATTCGGCTACGAGCCCGGTGATCAACCTGCGTAACTACTCTTGCTTCCTGCAAGCTGCTACGCTTCCCAACGACGCTGACGTTCCTTACGAGTTGGTTCAGTTCCAGGTAGACAAAGACGACATCTACACCTTCTACTTGGAGTTCCCGTTCGAGGTTGACGACGCACTGTTGGCCCTGTTTGCTGGCAACTTCGTTCCTGGCAACCCCTGCGAAAACATCATCGCACTGTCTGACGACATTCAGGTTCCAGACCTGGTGAGCGTTGGTCTTGGCTTTGATGGTATCACCATTTCTAACAACAGCCTCGTACGTTTGTCACTGCCTTTGAAGGCCGGTGAAGACTACACCTTCCTGGTTGCTGCTAAGAATCCGTTCTTGGGCGTTGAGTTCGAATACAACCTCTTCGCTTACTCCGACGGCTCTGGCAAGGTAGAGACACCTGCTGGTGTTGATTTCCAGTCGTTCCCGGTTCAGGTACGCCTTCCGTTGCTGTGCAACGATTTGGACCTCGTCCTGACTACTGGTCAGAACTGCTTCACTGTTCAGCCTGGTGACGGCGAAGCTGGCGACGTTATCCTTTCCGGTCCGTTCAGCGTACGTTCTAAGATCGAGGCTACTGGTGGTTTCCCCGACGTAGGCGACAACTGCGGCCCGGTCGAAGTATGTGTACAAGACAATGTTACTAAGGTAGGTGACTGCGACGAAACAGTTATCACTCGTACCTTCACTGTTGGTGGCGGTATCTGCGCTGACAACTACAACCCCACTCCTGGTGATGTAGTAAGCTGCACGCAGACGATCACGCTGCGCAACCCCGACATCCAGTGGGATGTAATCGCTCCTCCTTACACTTCTTACATCGACTGCGACGAGAGCTTCCCCGTTGATGCTAACGGCAACCCGAGCCCAGACCTGACTGGCTATCCGTTTGTTGTTACTCCTAGCGGTTTGTTCGACCTGTCTAACGGCAACGGTTACTGCAACCTCGCCGCTAACTACGAAGACAGCGAGCGCATCGTTGGTTGTGGTAGCACTTACAAGATCGTTCGTACTTGGTACATCCTCGACCACTGCGACCCGGTCAAGTCTACTGAATACCGTCAAATCATCAAGGTTGGCGACTACAACGGTCCTGACATCAACGTAGGTGGTGGTAAGAACCTCCAAATCTCTACGGACGCATTGAACTGTACTGGTACTCTCTTCGTACCGAAGCCGACTCTGAGCGACAAGTGCGAAGTGACACTTGATCAGTATACTGTAGAAATCATCGCATTCACAGGTTGTGAGACTCAGCCCGAGGCTGCTCCTGTTTTTGCTTCTTTCACTGGCCGCATCAGCGGTGGTCAGATCATCGTTAGCGACATTCCGAAGGGTACGCACACTCTGCGCTACCGCGCTGGTGACAACTGCGGAAACGCTTCTTTCACCGACATCTGCTTCACTGTTACTGACCAGGTAGCTCCGGTGGCTATCGTCGACGACAACCTGCACATTTCTATCGGTGGCCCGAACGCTAACTTCCCCGACCCGACTCGCCCAGGTGGCTACGCTCGCGTAACTGCTGCGGACATCGACGAAGGTTCTTACGACAACTGTGGTCCGGTCAACCTCGAAGTTCGCCGTCGCCTGGACGTCGAATGCCTCGACGATCCGGACATCATCGCTATCCTCGACGCTGTTGAGAATGGTGGTAACGGTAACGGTGTTATCGTTGACGACGACCTGGACGGTGTGAAGGAAGAAGAAGTTGTACTTGAGTTCGATCCGTACGAAGGTGAGAACGCTTACTTCACTTGCTACAAAGACTACGTAGACATCTTCTGCTGCGACCTTGGCAAAGACGTGCGCATCGAGCTGCGCGTATGGGACAACGGCGACATGGACAGCGTCATCGGCTTCGTCGATGAGACTCCGGTATTCAGCGATGGCAAGTACATCAACTTCCCCTACCGCAAGTACGACGCTGGCGACAACAGCAACGTTTCTTGGCTCGACGTACTGGTTGAGGACAAGCTGCCCCCGATCTGCGAAAACCTGCCTCCTGTAACACTGACTTGCCTGGAACTCCCACACGACTTCCCAGACAACGCCAACTTTGGCTTCGGTCAGATTCCGGCTGAATTTGAGTCACTGCTGAACGACCTCTTCGGTGAGCCCTGGGGCTTCGACAACTGTGCTGAAACGGACGTAGAGCAAGCTGTAAGCTTCGATCTCCTTTGCCGCGCTGGTGTAATCACTCGCCGCTTCCAGGCAGTTGACGCTTCCGGTGCTCGCAGCTCTATCTGCTCTCAGACAATCAACGTTACCTTGGTTAACGAATACCTGATCAAGTTCCCGAAGGATGCCGACAACGTATGCGGTACCCTGAATGCTGACACTATCGAGGTATTCGAAGAAGCTTGCGACATCCTCGCCGTTTCTGTTGACGACGACTTCTTCAGCGCTTCCGGCGATGAGTGCTTCAAGATCAAGCGTACTTACGAAGTAATTAACTGGTGCGAGTACGACGGCCAGAGCGATCCGGTTATCATCAACCGCGACGAAGACTGCGACGGCGTACCTGGTGACGAAGACGTATGGCTGATCCGCCGTCCGACTCCGGCTGCTACTAACGTACCTTACATCTTCATCGACCGCGACAACAACGAGACTAACGGCAATCCTTTTGCTGGTGCGAAGAGCACTGCTTGTGACGGAACTACTAACCCGAATGGTTACTGGACCGACAACTTCCTGGCTGCCGCTGCGAATCCTTCTCGCGACTTCACTCAGCCCGGTTCTTCTCGCGAAGCTCGCGGATACTACCGCTACGTACAGTTCATCAAGGTTTACGACGACGTATCTCCGATCATCGAGGTAGAAGACTTCGAACCCTTCTGCTCTATCGATAACGTCAACTGCGACGGAATGGTAGAAATCGTATTCACACCTTCTGACGAGTGTACTCCTGAGGACCTCAACGTAGTTCTGTTCCTTGACGCATTCGTAGTGGATGCTAACGGCGACGGAGTTATCACTTCTGAAGAACACACACCTGATCAGAACGTAACTAGCTTGGCGGCTATCGAAAATGGCGTATACACCTTCCGTGGTGAATTCCCGATCGGTCAGCACGCTCTTGAAGTGAAGGTGAGCGATGGCTGTGGAAACTCCACTGTTCGCATCATTCCTTTCGAAGTAATCGACTGCAAGGCTCCGACTCCGATCTGTATCAACGGTGTAACTGTTACTCTGATGCCGACTGAGCCCGGTACGGACGCTGACGGCGACGGTGACGAAGACACTGGTGCTATGGTACTGTGGGCTTCTGATGTAATCGCTAGCCCGATCACTGACTGTACTCCTGGTATCAGCTACGCGATCTACCGCGCTGCTGACGTAGAAGCTGCTGGTGGTCCTGGTACATTCGTACCTGACGCTAACGATACAGATATCATCTTCACTTGCGACGATGACCTCAACACTGTAATCTACGTATACGCGATCGACGGTGCTAACAACTTCGACTTCTGCGAAACCTACGTACTGGTACAGCGCAACAACGAGATGACTTCTTGCGAAGAGACAGAAGGCGAGGGCATGCTTTCAGGTGCTATCGTAACTGGCGAAAGCCTCGAAACTATCGCTGGTGTTAATGTAGCGCTCTCCGGCTCTATGAACTCTGGCATGGTTACCGGCAACGACGGTCAGTTCATCTTCACTGGTCTGCAGCTCCAGCAGGACTACTCTGTTACTCCTACCCTGGACGCTAACCCGACCAACGGTGTTTCTACCTTCGACCTCGTGCTGATTTCTAAGCACATCCTGCAGAAGGAACTGCTTGACACTCCGCTCAAGATGATCGCTGCTGACGCTAACAACAGCCGTTCTATCACTGCTGCTGACCTGATCACGCTGCGTCGTCTGATCCTTGGAACAATCACTTCACTGCCGAACAACACGAGCTGGCGCTTCGTGGACGCTTCTTACAGCTTCCCGAACAGCAACAACCCGTGGGCAGAGCCGTTCCGCGAAGTCTTCAACGTGAACGACCTGGCTGGCGACATGCTCAACGCTAACTTCTACGGTGTGAAGATCGGTGACGTGAACTTGAGCGCCAAGGCTAACGCCCTGACAAACGCTGAAGTACGTACCAACGGAACCTTTGCCTTCGACGTAGCTGATGCCGCTCTGACTGCCGGTGATATCTACACTGTTGACTTCACTGCTGCCGACGT
Source organism: uncultured Saprospiraceae bacterium (assembly GCA_964504335.1). Lineage (GTDB taxonomy): Bacteria > Bacteroidota > Bacteroidia > Chitinophagales > Saprospiraceae > CAZDET01. The sequence goes on along the minus strand of CAZDET010000005.1, from coordinate 75,184 downwards.
TGCTAACATCGCTGGCTTCCAGGGTACCTTCACCCTGAATGACGCTGAGCTGGTTGACATCGTCTACGGTGTAGCTGGTGCGGATAACTTCGCAGTACACAACAACGCTGTTGCCTTTAGCTGGAACGGTGAGGCTTCTGCCAACGACGTTCTGTTCAGCTTGGTAGTTCGCGCTGGAAACGACGCTCCGTTGAGCCAGGTACTGGGTGTATCTAACCGCGTCGCTACTGCTGAAGCTTACACCAACGACGGTGAGCTGCGCAACGTAGCTATCAACTTCTCTACTGGTGCAGTTGCTTCTGCCGGCTTCGAGCTGGGTCAGAACACTCCGAACCCGTTCGTCGGTGAAACACTCATCAACTTCACACTGCCAACTGCAAGTGATGTTACCCTGCGTGTTTCTGACGTAACTGGTCGCACCGTACTCGTGAAGCGTACAAGCGGTGTTGCTGGTGTAAACACTATCAACGTTACTCGCACTGAACTTGGCGCAACAGGTGTATTCACTTACACACTGACTGCTGGTGAGTTCACTGCTACTCGCAAGATGATCGTAGTCAACTAATCGAACCTCGATCATTCATATACTGAATAACGACATGGCCCCGGGATTGCTCCCGGGGCCATTGTCATTTTCAGAAAGCCGTTAAAAATCGGTCCCGTCATACAATAAAGGAGAGGAGGCATCTGTGGTCCACCGATTTTTGCTTACATTAGCTCCGTATTTGTATATCAAGAATAAGCATTCATAATCCCATGTGATGAAAAGTACGCATCGTACTGCTTTAACCCTTTATGTATATATATCCATACTTTTCTCGCCATCGGTTCTCGTGGCCCAACCCTTTCCTTCCTTGTATTTTTCTGAGGCAACCGCTGTTGCCGGCGAAACTGTAAGAATTGACCTTCTTACAGACAACTTTCTGAACATAGGTTCCGTACAATTCACTATTACCTGGGATACGTCGGTACTCCAGTTGCAAGCTGTGAAGGACCTCGGGTTCGATCCGTCGCTTCCCGAAAACTTCAACGAAGATCTTTTCGAGGAGGGTACGTTGATCTTTGTAGAGTTCAACGACCAAGGCCTGAATATCGACAACGGGAATACGCTCTTTGCGATGGATTTCGAGGTGGTAGGTGCGATCGGAGACAGCACCACCCTGGCCTTTTCGGATGCGCCAAGCCCGCCGGAGTTCATTCAACTGGATTCCGATACGACCGTGCTTGATATCACCGATTCTGTGCAGTTTCAAAGTAGGGTAATCACCGTTTCTGAGGTGAATAGTATCAACGAGCAGTTGGCTTCGACGCTCCAACTAACCGTAGCTCCCAATCCATTCGCCGAAGAGGCTCGTGTCAGTTGGTATCAGAGGGTATCCGGGCCCGTGAGCTGGACGTTAACCAACGAACTCGGCCAACGCATCAACCAAGGCAATTACACCGCATCTGCGGGCGCTCAATATATCACCGTACGGCTGGCTGAGGCCATGCCATCGGGAACGTACTATTTCAACTTACAAACGGCAAAACAAACTGTATCTCAAAAACTGCTCTGCATTAAGCCCTGAAAGGGGATTCGTGTCAAATCCCAAAATCCGAGACCATGAACGTAACCTTTACACGCCTTCTGGGGGTGTTATGGCTCTTTTGCTGCATAACATTCTCCGCACAATCACAAGTAACCGTCGTCGTAGAGACGACCGCCGTCCAACGAGGCGGCCAGGTTTGCGTACCTGTCAAGGTGCGCGATTTCAATGCAATTACCGCTGCGCAGTTCGTCGTCGCTTACGACCCGAACGTACTCACGCTGCTCGACCCCATCGATCAGGGAGTGCAAAATATCGGGCTACCCGGCGCGTCTCCCGGTGGTAATTTCAATTTATCCGAACCCGGCTTCATGACCTTTGTCTGGTTCGATCAAACGACGAATGGCATTACCGTAGACGACAATTCGACCATCTTCGAATTGTGCTTCCAAGCGACGAACGCCGATGCCAGCTCCTTTATCCGGATCGTTCCCCGTGGGATGACGGTCATCGAATTTACCAATGCCGACTTCCTGGAAGTCACGCCCACCATTGATGACGACAACGGACAAGTCGACGTCGGCAACGGTGGCCCCGTTGGAGAACCTGACGGCGGTTCCGGTGGTGGCGGC
>CAZDET010000005.1:33194-72926 GCA_964504335.1 uncultured Saprospiraceae bacterium | reverse complement strand
GGCGGCGGCGGTGGAAACACCGGTGGCGACTTCACGCTGACGGTCGGCGACGGCAATGGGGAAGTCGGTGACGAAGTTTGCCTGGACCTGACGGTCGATAATTTCACGGACTTAGTCGGCTTGGGTTTCTCGCTCAACTACGACGATAGCAAATTGACCTTCGATCGGGTTCAGGAGTTCGACCTCGTAGAACTAAATGCGAGTAACTTTGCCAATCCCACTTCGGGGGTAGTCACGGCTTCCTGGCAGGAAAGCGCTCTGAGCGGCGTTAGCGTCGCCGACGGGACGGTTATCGCAGAAGTCTGTTTCGATATTATCGGCGGTGGAACCAGCACCGTAGACGTAACGGATTCTCCGCTGGCGCGCGAGGCCATCGATTCGAATACGGATCTCGTGGCATTCGTTTCCAACAACGGTACCGTCACCGCTACTGGAACCGGCGGCGGCTCCGATGATCTCACGTTCACCGTAGCGGATGCCGATGCGGATGTGGGCGATATTGTCTGTTTGCCGGTTTCAGTCGACAACTTCCGTCGCATCTTTGGCTTTCAATTCTCCATCCGGTACGACCAGCAGCGGCTCCGCTTCGATGGGGTGCAAGACTTTCAGCTGTCCGAGCTGAGTACAGGAAACTTCGAAGGCATGAACGCCGGCTTCGTCAATCTATCCTGGGTCAATTCCATCGAAGACGACGGGGTCACGTTACCGGACGGTACCGAAATCTTCGAAGTCTGTTTTGAAGTTCTAGGCGGAACGTCCGTTGTGGAAATCTCGGGCGACCCGCTCGATATCGAAGCCATTGACGCCGATATCAACGAAATACCCGTTCAAACGGTCAGCGGAACCATTAACGCGGACGATACCGGATCGCAAGACCTGACCCTCACACTGGAGGATATCAGCACCCAACCGGGCGAAGAAGTCTGTATGGATTTCACCGTCGACAACTTCAGCAATATTGTCGGCGCTCAGTTTACCATCTCCTACGTTGCCGACGATCTGACCTTCACGGAAATTGTGGAGGGTGGCCCCTTGAATCTAACGGTAAACGAAAACTTCTCCATACTGTCGCCGGGTACCATCACTTTTTTGTGGGAAGACAAGACATCACTAGGAGTGACGCTTCCTGACAACAGCGTGTTGTTTGAAGTTTGCTTCGAGGTAAACACGACCACCAGCACGGAAGTGACGCTCTCCGAAACGCCTACCGCTATCGAGTTTCTGGATGTGGTAACGATCGAGGGCGTACCGTTGCAAATCAATTCCGGTACGATCAGTATTGGAAGCGGACAGCCGTTTTCCGTCGATGCTTCCATTACGGCACCAAGTTGTAATGGCGATTCGGATGGCAGCATCACGCTCAATGTCAGTGGCGGGCAGCAACCTTACTCCTATGAATGGCCCGGTTCCGTATCCGGCAATCCCGGACGGACAGCCAACAACCTCGAGGCAGGTTCCTACACCGTTACGATTACGGATAACGGTGGTGCTCAACTCACCGAAACCGTCAATGTAGAAAACCCACCGGTCATCAATGCCTCCGTAGTGGCCAGCGATATCAGTTGTAATGGGGCGCTCGACGGAATGCTGGAACTAAACGCCAGTGGTGGTACCGGAACGCTTTCCTTTAACTGGAACGGAAACCTCCCCGACGATCAGACCACAATCACCGAACTCGGCCCCGGCACGTACACCGTAACGGTAACCGATGCCAATGGTTGTTCCGTCGATCGGGCCGCTACAATTGCGCAACCTACTCCCATTACGGCCTCCGGTTCGGTGGTGAACATTACTCAGCTGGAGCCCGGGTCAATTACCACGAATGTCAGCGGTGGTACGGCTCCCTATACCTTCACCTGGTCGGGCCCGGACGGGTTTCAGGCTACTACCAAGGATATCAATGGGTTGACCGAGACGGGAGAATACATCTTGCTTATTACCGATGACAACGGCTGCTCGCGCCAACGTCCCTTCATAATGGGCGACAACCTGCGGATTGCCGGTTCTACGGTCACTCAAACCTGCTTTATGCAGGAAACAGGTAGCATCGACATCGATCCGAGCGGTAGCACTGGCAACTACACCTTCAGCTGGGTAGATGGCGATGGCAACGTCGTGGGTACTACCGAAGACCTGGAGAATTTACCCGCTGGAACCTACACCGTTACCATCCGGGACGGCGACCTGGAGGTATCCGAAGATTACACCATCCAGGAACTTAATGAAATTGCGGTCGATCCATCCATCCAAAATGCCACGGATGGAGAAAACGGACAAATCAGTTTATCGGTATCGGGCGGAGAGCCGCCTTACACTTATCAGTGGGATAATGAGGCAACCACCAGGGATATCAGCCAACTGGCCCCCGGTGCCTACTGCGTGACGATCACCGATAATGCCCTCTGTACCTACGAAGAGTGCTTCAGCGTAGCCTCTAGCAACTTGCAATTGGAGATGACCATTATTAATTCTCCCAGTTGCCAGGGTAAAGCCGATGGATCGGCCAGTATTACGATCAGTGGCGGCGCAGCGCCTTTCACAGTTTCGGTGCCGCAGGCAAATTTCCAGACGCAAGTAAATACGGCATCCGTAACCATCGACGGCCTGTTACCCGGCTCGTACGAAGCAACGATCACCGATAATCAGGGCGCTTCCCAAATGGTTGGCTTCACGATCAATGCTTCCAGTGCCGTAATTGTGGAGCCGATGGTAGTCAATGATACCGAAGACCTCGGATGTACGGGTAGTATCACCTTGAATCTACAGGGGGGTACGGCTCCCTATACCGTCAACTGGAACGTACCGGCGGTCGGTCAGCAGATTTCCAATCTCTGTGCGGGCACTTACATTCCAACGATTCGGGATGCCAACGGCTGTGAGTTTTCCGGAGAGCCGATCACCCTCTCCGAATTGCAACAGGGAGCCACGATCACCCCACCTACTTGTGATGGAGACGAAAATGGTTCCATTCGGTTGGTCACTGAATTTCCCCAGGCAGAGTTGAGTTTCATCTGGCGCCGAGAAGGTAGCCCCGACACGATCGGTCGTACGGGCGTACTCGAGAATATTGGAGCCGGGGTCTACATCAGCACGACCGTTGAATCGACCGGTGCCCGTCTGATCCGGCGGCACGTTGTGGCGCCCCAATCTTCCTTCCAGAGTGACGCACGCACCGTGAGCGACTACAACGGATTCGGTGTAAGTTGTGCCAGTGCCAGCGACGGCGTTTTGGAAGCCGTAATTACCGGGCAGGGTTCCTTCAGCTATGAATGGGTGATTGACGGCCGAATGGCCGGTGTAGATCGCACCCTCATCAATGCTTCTCCGGGCGAATACAACCTCTTTGTGATCGACGAATTTGGTTGTGAGAGAGCTTCCATTGTAGAACTGACCGCTCCGCCGGCCCTGGTGGTTACGCCGAGTGTGAGCAGCATTTCCTGCCGCGGTGACAGCGACGGAGAAATCCTGGTCGATGTAGCCGGGGGCGTCTTCAGCCGCCCCTACGCTTACAGCTGGAGCGACGGAGAAACTGGCCCGCGCCGCCGCTTCCTGCCCGTTGGAAACTATACCCTGACGGTCACGGATGCCAACGGATGCCAGGTAGTGGAGTCGTACGAAGTGGGCCGGCCCGACCCCATTCAGGTCAGCCTTTCTTCCGAACCCGACCAGGATCCCGTACGGGGTAGTGGTACCGGAGTCGTTCGTGCCGAAGTAACCGGTGGCAACCCACCCTACAACTACGACTGGACGAACCTGCCCAACGCCGGTAACACCCCGGAAGTGGCCAACTTGGATCCAGGCGACTACATGTTGCTCGTTACCGATTCGCGGGGCTGTGCCTTCGAAGACGGAGAGCTCGTAGCTACCGTTCAGGATCGTTCTTCTCCTTGCTTCACCGAACGCAACGTAATCACTCCCGACGGCAACGGCTCCAATGATGAATTCGTCGTGTTCTGTCTGGATGAATTCATCGACAACAACCTGGAAATCTATAACCGTTGGGGGCAATTGGTATTCAGCACAAGGAACTACCAGAATGACTGGGAAGGCATCAGTAACGACGGCGATCCGCTGCCCGCTGGTCCGTATTACTTCGTACTCACCTACGAAGACAATAGCAATGTCATGCAAGAAGTGCGCGGGTCCATCACCATCGTGCGCAACCGGTAAACAAATTATTCACATCCCATAAACGCGACAATTGTCGCATCCGATTATGAAAAAATATATCCTCACCATAATGGCCGGCCTTGGATGCCTCAGCTTATTCGCTCAGGACGAGGCCTTGTTCAATCAGTATATCGTTAGCCCTATTCTGGTCAACCCGGCTTACGCGGGCTTCACCGAGCAGTATGAAGTTCAGTTAAATGCCCGCATGCAATACACGGGTTTCGACGATGCACCCCGAGTGATTGCCGCTCGTGCTAACGGCCCGATCGGGCGTACGTTTGGCCTGGGCGTCGGCATCGTTACCGAAACGGCCGCCCAGCAGCGCCGCTTCGAAGTACAGCTCGATTATGCGTTTCGCTTCGATTTCGGACGCGAGGTGCTCGGACGTAAAGAATGGCAGATGGCCTTCGGTTTTTATACGGCCTACGAGCAACTCACCATCGATAACGACATCACCAGCAGCCCGCTTTACCGCGCCGGAGATGAAACACTTGAGAATTTCCTCGGTGGTGACGGCGAATTCGATGCTGCGGCCGGTCTATACGCCACGTTCCGCGAAAATACGTTTGCGGGCATCACCATCAACAACCTGGTTAGCAGCCGCCTGCAAAACATCGCCGGAACCGTAAATGAGGAGGGCGCGCTGAGTTATTATACCCTGCAATTGGGCCATCGCTTTCCGCTTGAGCAGGCCAACGTCACGATTGAGCCTTCGGTCCTCGTCCGTCAGTTGCGCAATGCACCGGCCTTCGCCGACCTCAACCTCAAGGGCATGTTTTTGGATAACAAAATCATCGGGGCCGTTTCGTACCGGACACTGGGCTCCGCCGGATTCCTGCTCGGCGCGCAAATCAAGGATAGCTTTAATGTCTCCTATTCCTACGATTATTCCTTCGAGCGCTTCCAGCGGTACAATTCCGGTTCACACGAGCTAATGCTTTCCCTGGTGTTCGATCCGGTCAAGATCAAGAGCAACAAGCGACGCCGCAGAGCCCGGGCAGAAGACTTTTAACTAAAAAATGTACAGCGACCGTAACCTTCCTTACGGTTGATCGTAAAGAATAATATGATAAGGCGATTGGATTGTATGTGATTCACAAGAACCGTTTTCAAGTGTATACTTAAATCGGTTTTTGGGATGGCCTCTCTTCCACTAGTGGAGGAGGGGCTTTTTTCATTGGCCATACCCCATAAAGGTGGGGGAGCCTGGCATGAAAAAAATCCTTATTTTTGATAATAGCGGGTAGGAACGTCATCCTAACCTCAACCAGTCTTCTCTTTTTCTGTACATCAGAATAGATTGGTCGAAATCTGCCCAACGCAACATCTACAGTTTAAGGCTTTGTATATGTGTTGAACACGCGAGCACTCTGCCATTCAGGTGGCAGTGTTTCATGCGTGTCGTGATTATAATTCCTATTCTGGATACCAGGCATTAAAATTACCCCTCCTGGGAAGGTCGAGCCGGCAGGCCGGCCTTTCTTATTTTAAACGCTTGTGCCCGTTTTCCACGTTAATTAGAAAAACGCAACCTCCTTGCCGGATCGTAAACGCACGGGGCAACGCGGCGAAGACGCCGCCGCGGCCTTCCTCGAATCAAGAGGCTGCCGTATCCTGGAGCGCAACTGGCGCTGTGGTCGATCGGAAATCGATCTCATTGCGATGGACGGCGAAACGCTGGTCTTCGTGGAGGTCAAAACCCGCACGAGCGGTGCTTTCGGTCGGCCGGCCCGCTACATTCCAAAAGCTCAGCTGGAGCGCATCGGCAGTACTGCCGGAGCCTATATGGAGCACATTCAACACGATTGGGCCTTGCGATTCGACGTAATCAGCGTCATTTTTCACCCAAATGGAAATGTAGAGGTAGAGCACATTGAGGATGCGTTCTTTCCCGGGCTGTTTTGAATTACAACTTCACCCATACAGCCCCCTTGTTGCTGGAAGTAACTACCCGTTCGATAAATTGCATACCCCGTAGCCCATCCCGTACGGTGGGAAAATCCTGGTAGATGGGATCGGGATCGGTACCGGCCAGTTGGGCGCGCAGACAATGGGCAAAATTGCGGTAAATATTGGCAAAGGCCTCGAGGTACCCTTCCGGATGGCCAGGCGGAATGCGGCCGTGTGCCAGGGCGGCCGGGCTCAGGTAGGGCTGCCCCGTACGCCATACTTCCATGGGGCGGTCGAGCCAGCGTAAAATCAGGGAGTTGGGGTGCATTTGGGCCCATTCCAGGCCTCCCTGCTCGCCGTAAACCCGGATGCGCAAATTATTCTCTTCCCCGGCGCTGATTTGGCTGGCGTACAGAATGCCCTTCGCTCCTCCGTGAAAGCGCAGCAGCACGCTTCCATCGTCGTCGAGCCGGCGGCCCGGGACGAAGGCGGTCAGATCGGCACACAACTCGCTGATGCGCAGCCCCGTGATGTATTCGGCCAGGTTTTCGGCGTGGGTGCCGATATCGCCCATCGCGCCGGCGGCTCCGGACCGCTTGGGGTCGGTGCGCCAGGAGGCTTGTTTTTGATCGCTGTCTTCGATCTTGGTGCTGAGCCATCCCTGAGGGTATTCCACCACTACTTTTCGGATGGCACCCAGCTTCCCCTCCCGAATCATATCTCGGGCCTGTTTGACCATAGGGTAGCCAGTGTAATTGTGCGTCAGTGCGAATAGCTGATCGGTTTGTTCTACCAGGTGGACGAGCTCGGTGGCTTCTTCGAGATCAAAAGCCAGGGGCTTGTCGCAAACGACGGCGAAGCCGTGTTCGAGTGCCATTTTGGCCGGTCCGAAGTGGACGTGATTTGGTGTAACGATAGCTACAAAATCCATGCGTTCCCCTTCCGGCAGTTCCCGTTCCCGCCGGATCATTTCCTCGTAGTTCGCATACACCCGTTCGGGAGGTAGGAAGAGGTCTTCGCCGGAGGCCCGGCTGCGATCCGGATTGCTGCTAAAGGCACCACAGACGAGTTCGATCTGGCCGTCGATGTTGGCAGCGATGCGATGGACGCCACCGATGAAGGCACCCCGGCCACCGCCGACCATCCCCATGCGTAATTTTCTGTTCATTGCGTTGGTTTTCTACCGGCTGACCGTCGGAGTTTCTTGTATCGCATTGTTTTCCAAAACCGTTTCTGCATTTACCGGGCGAATATTCTTCGACCGCATGTACATCAACAGCCCTGCAAACAAAAGCATGAGAATGCCGGGAATAATAGCCATGTTCAACAATGCCTCCTGCGGCGTAGCATCCTCCAGCCATCTGCCGATAATTGGCAGAAAGATACCGGCCGAAAGCATTCCAAGCCCCCCCATAACTGCCAGGCCTAATGCCCCCGATTCGGGAATGTATTCGGCAACAAACGAAAGCATAGTCGGCCAAAAGAACGTGACGCCCGCCGCAAAAACGGCAGCGGCCACGAAGGTCATCGGTCCGGATACCTGAGTAAGCAATAGCAAGCCGATACACGACAGCACGGCCGATCCGATGAGCATACCCGGAATACTCAGGCGGTGGGCCAGATCACCTCCGAACAACCTACCCAACGCCATGAGGCCGTTAATAAATGCGAGTACCAAAAGCGCCGACACCCCCGTGCCGGCCAGCAGCGATTCGATGCGCTGATTGGTACCTAATTCCGTGGCGGCGGTAAGCAACATACAAAAGCCGATAAACAGAAACAGCGGCTGCGCCAGGCTGCTCCACATTTTGCTGCTGCTCACGCCCAGGGCCACCCGTTCGGTTTGGGGAAAGCGCTCGCCGAAAAAGAGGACGCCATAGATGGCTAGTGGGATAAAAAGTGCGGATACCATTACCTGCCAGCCCATCCCCAGTACATCCATGACCAGATACCCGACGACCGAGCCGATCACAATGCCCCCGGGAAACCACACGTGAAAGCGATTGAGCATTTTGGTTTTCTCGTTCGGATAGATACTCGCCACGAGCGGATTACAGGCCGCTTCGACAAAGCCGTTGCCGATACCAATGAGTAGGGTGGCACCAAACAACGTCCAGAGGTCTCTCGCCAGCAGGGTGCCGACGATGCCTATCGCATGGGTGATAAAGGCCGCCGTCATAATTTTCCGCATACCGAGGCTATCCACCAGCGGCCCTCCAATCATCATGGCCAGGGTGAAGCCCCAGAATGCCGGCAGGAAGGCTACACCGATATCGACCAGGCTCAACCCCATGCCCTCTGGGCCGAAAACAGTTTCGAGCCGGGCTCGAATGGCAAAGGTCATCGACGTGACGATCAAAGCAATACAACTGGCCAGAAACAGGCGGTTGCGGTTGATAGTGGTATCCATATCTTGGTGGTTGTATACCGACGGCTACTCGAAGCGCCGGATCTTGATATTTCTGAATTCTACTCGGTTGTCGTGGTCCTGTAGTGCAATGCGGCCGATTGGAGCGGTTCCCCATCCGGGAAGGTCCTTAAACTTACTTTCTGCAATCATGCGGACGTACTCGGGGCTGTTTCGGTCGTAGGTCACCACCTTCTTACCGTTGAGCCAGTGCTCGACCAGCCCGCCTTTGCTCACCAAGCGTACCCGGTTCCAGGAGCCGGCGGGTTTGACCGTCTCCGGTTCGGCCGATATCATATCGTAAAGGTCACCTGCCCGGTGGGTGGGAATGGTAGCATCGGGGTGGCAGGTGTTGTCGAGGATCTGCATTTCCGGCCCTGTAAACCAGGCTTCTTCATATCGGTCGGATTCCACCACGTAGTAGAAGATGCCGCTGTTGCCGCAGGCGGAAATGCGCCATTCCAGGCGCAGCTCGAAGTCGGAGTAGTCGTTGTTGGTAACGATGTCTCCGCCAAATTCCTTGGAGCCTTCGGCCGGCCGCTGGCTGACGTCGAGGTAGAGCACGCCGTTTGCCACCTTCCAATCCGAACCGACGGTATCGGTTCCGTAGCGGTGCCAGCCCTTCGTCGTTTTACCATCGAAGAGCAGCTCCCAGTTTTCTGCCCGTTCGGCGGCGGTGAGGGTATTCGGAGCCGGTGCCAAAATGGGGCGGCGGAAACCGGGGTTATCCGTTGGAATGGCATTCATGGTATACCAGGCTTCCGTCGACCAGATTTCCCGATTGGCGGAGCTGGTCCAGTAGCTGGGCAGGTGTACGTACACTACACGGTTTGCTTTCATATCGGGCAGTTCGAGGAAGAGGCGTTTACGATCCTCGCTGAGGTGGACGCCCGCTACGCTGAGCCGCTCCTGATCCAGCTTGGGGCCACCGTAGTTGGGAGTCGGTTCGTATCTCCACTGCTGGATGTCGTATTCGGTTGGGTCGCCGCCAAGGCCGTCGGCGAGGGGTTCGGTGAATTCGATTTCGACGCCATCGCTTTTGGCGCGTACGGCCAGCATTTCGAAGGTGGGCTGGCCGTTGTAGGCCAGGCGCTGTAGGCCGTACCAAAGTTTGCCGGTGTGTTGCCAGTTGCCGGTGGAGCCGATCCCACCCACGTAAAGGGCGCTATCCGGCCCCCAGACCATGCGATTGACGCCGGCTTCCAGTCCCTGGATGAAGCGGAATACCGCTCCCTGATAGTTGCCTTCCACCGTTTCCATGAAGACGCGCTTAACGCCGCCATGCGTCACTTCCCCGTGGATCATTTGGCCTGCGTAAGGTCCTACCTCAATTGCGAGGGGTGTGGTAGGGCTGTTGCCAATCTCGTCTTGGGGCAACCAGACGGCCGGTTTTTTAACGGTTTTGCGGGAGTTGGCAGCCGAATCGACGGCAAAGGAATTGAAAAAGGCCCCTTCCGAAACGTGCAAGATTTTTGAACTCGGGAGCCAATCGCCCTGGTTATCGGCCACAAAAAGCTCTTCGTCGACGCCAAAACCAATGCCGTTGGGAGTGCGCAGGCCATTGGCCACAAAGCGAGTCTCACCAGTTGCCTCGTGGACGCGGAGTACCTTACCCCGGTCTTTGGGTTGGTTGGGGGCGCTGGCTCCGCCGGGCAGGATGCCGATGGCGAGCGTGCAGTAGAAATAGGGCGAAGCGTAGGCCAGACCAAAGGCAAACTCGTGGAAATTGGCCGACACCAGCCAGTTATTGCTGAGGGTACGGTACTCGTCGATGATGCCGTCCTCATCGTGGTCGATCAACTTGGTCAGTTCCTGTTTCTGGAGCACGTAAATCGTATCCTCTACGACCTTGAGGCCGAGTGGCTCGGCGAGTCCGGTGGCAATTTTTTCGTAGGTAATTTGGCTGGGGTCCCCCGTTTGAACACCGTCGAGTACGTACACAGCACCCTCTGCATCCCAGGTGCTGATGACCATGCGGCCGTCGCTGAGGAAATCCATACCACCTACCTTCGGCGAGAATCCATCGGGCCGAGCCTGGCTCAGGGTAAAGCTCGGGTGTACGCCCGCAACCGGGCTGCCGTCGCCGGCCAATTTGGTGGAGCCGCCCAGGGGAGCGCTTCCGTCCATGGGAGGTGCCTCCGTCCGGCGGTGAAAGATGGCACTGGTAGGTACGACCGTCCATTCGGGGTTGCTGAATGATCGCCACTGGAAGCGCAGGCTCTGTCCGCCGGCCGATTCGAAGTAATCGATTCGGAAGGGATGGTAGCCTTCCTGCAGTTCGATTTCGGCATCGACGGGGATGGCGCCGTGGAGGCCGTCGTTGGTTAGGATTTCGTCGCCGTTGATGAATAGCCTGGAGCCGTCGTCGCTGGTTAGTCGGAAGAGATAATTATTGGTAGCGGGAATCCGTAGGTAACCGGTGATTTGCAGGCCGAAGTTGTCAGTCAGATCGCCAAAATCGCCTCCACTGATATCAATTTCCGGGATAATACCCGCGAAATCCGGGCTGCGTTCCCAGTTGAAGTCATCGAGCCGCTGCGGGGCTTCCTCTCGTTGGAAGACTTCCACGACGGCACCTCGCTGAAAGCCAGCCGCTTCGATATCTGCCACTGGGGGCAGGGCGTTTTCTCCACTTGAGCTAGATACCGTACTGGCCATACTCGCCATCGCGGATTCACTCCCAGCGTCCAGATCCATGATGTATTCCACCATGGTCCGGATATTTGATTCGGGCAGGTGATCGTGTGGGGTCATCGCTGCTTCGCCCCAGTTGCCGGCCCCGCCATTCACGACTTTACCGACCAGCATGGCCACGTTGTCTTCGGTATTGCGGTAGCGTTCGGCTACGTCCACATAGGCCGGGCCGATCGTAGATACGATCTGATTGTGGCAGGTCTTGCAGCCGCTACGCTCGATGAGCCGAGCCCCGAGAGGGCGGGCCGAAACCAATTGGGCGGTCGCTTCATCTGCAGATTCCTGAGGGAGCAGTGGGTATTTGACAAATGTCGTTTTCAAAACCGTCGGCTCCGAAGGATGAAGGCGCAGGTGCCCGTCCAGGTTCACGCTGCGGATGTTGTTGTGGTTGAACGCTTTCCGGCGTTCAGTGACCCACTCTCCATTGGTTTGGAGGCTGCCGTCGTAGGGGAGGCTCTGGGCGGAAGCCAGAAAGAGCAGGGTGCCTTCGCGGGGTTGCGGATCGACGAAGAAGGTGCGCTCCAGCCCGGTCTGCTGATCGTCGCTGCCCGCGAATTCGGGCCGCTCGCTCACGGTGATCATTTCTCCGTTTTCGAAGGCCAGTTCGGTATTGATGAAAACCTGCCCGTCGCGGAAGACATGCCCGCGGTATTGTATTGTTGGTTTCAGTTGTTGATCGCCGATTTCGAGCCGCCAGGGGTTCTCGTAGGCGTTTTTTAGCCAGCCCTTACCGAAACTCGTGGGTTGCGGGCCGTGCGCCGTCGTGTAGACGGCCCCGTCGAGTTCGACGCCGCCGCGCCAGGCCTTGTAGAGGGCACCGGTTTGGGCACTGTAGGCGAGCCAAAGATCATCGTGCAGGGCAACGGTAAGCATGCGGGGCTGCCCATCGAGCACCGAGCGAAACACCCACGGAGCGTGGCCGCGTTCTGGCAGTGCCGTCTGAGAAGGTTCACAAGACAAGGTGCTGAGGAGCAGCAGCATCCAGAGCATTGGGTTGATGTTGCTTTTGAGCAGCATGGAGATACGTGGTTGGTAAAAAGGAGGTGTCGAGTATTGTGGTCAGGCCCAAAAGGTAAGAAATAGCCGCAAAATTCTACGATCGAGCGAGAAAATTTCGAGGAATTTCCGTTAGGAAAACATCATTTGGAATGGCGTACGGAGAGCTTGCAGGGCAGGCAGAAAAAATCCACCAGTTCATTTGGTGTCGAGCAAATAGAAGAAAAATGGCAAACAAAAAATAAATTAATCTCAGGAATGACTTGCGTGATAGGTGTTTAAGCATTGAAACGTTTAATGCAGTAGCATTTGTCCATAAAAAGGCAGCTAGCTGCCTTGTACTAAACGCCTAAACTTTTGTCTATTCACTGATGGCTTTCAGCCATTTATACTCCTACCGTACGTTAAATTATAACCGGATGGAATTACTGATTACGTCGTGTGCCAACTGATTTGACAGTTCCGGTTTTGCGACTTTCGGGTCGCAAGTACCCCTCGTGGCAAAAATACCGGGTGGCCATACATTGCAGTCGTTTAAACTATCTACACGATTTATTGACTCTAGCCCTTTTTAATTTTTTTTCGCATTTTCTTATCGAATAAATTGGAGCTTGCCTTTTTTTTAGGCATGCCTTTTCGATTCAATTTCACTTTTGTAGTTTCCTGTGCCGGGCATCCGGATTTTCGGCTGCAATCCATCAGGGAAAGGCAGGAAAATAAGGCAAGCGAGACACATATTGAATAAATATTTATGTTTTTCATTCCTTCGAATTTTCGATTTGAACGACCCTTTCAGAGGGAAACGTGCAAAAATACCGCTCAAATTTCCGTTAAAAAGTACGAAAATACAGTACTATTGTACAGAACATAAGGCTTTGTGCTTGCACAATCTAAACCTAAGTTTAACTTTGTTGCACAAAATTCATAACAAAACCTTTAACTATGAATAAAGGAGATCTCGTTCAGAAGATCACAGATCACGCTGGCGTTACTAAGGGCCAAGCCGAACAGGCTCTCAATGCCGTTCTCGATAGCATCACCCACGCACTCAAGAACGATGATTCAGTTACTTTAGTTGGATTTGGTACTTTTTCCCTCAGCCGCCGGGAAGCTCGCCAGGGCCGGAACCCGCAAACCGGTGAAACCATCCAGATTGAAGCCAAGAATGTGGTAAAATTCAAGCCTGGAAAGAAATTGGCGGAAGCTGTCAATTAAGCGATAACTATCCTAATCTATGCCATAAAGGAGGGCAGCTTGATCAAACATCAGGCTGCCCTTTTTAATTATACTTGACGCGGAGCAGTGTCGGATACGCCCAAACCGCTCCGGTGAGCATATAGCCTACAGGATTCACACACAAACTCATTTAGCCACATGGCAGATATCCAGCAATTAGAACGGACGGCGAGTCAGGTCCGACGCGATATTATTCGACAAACTCATCTGGCCCAATCCGGGCATCCGGGGGGATCTCTCGGCTGCGCCGATCTATTTACGGCGCTTTACTTCGAAATCATGGATCACGATCCATCCTTCAATATGGATGCGAGGGGAGAGGACGTGTTCTTCCTCTCGAACGGGCATATTTCTCCGGTTTGGTACAGTGTATTGGCCCGCTCGGGTTACTTTCCCATCGACGAGCTGGCGACCTTTCGGGCCATCGATTCGCGGCTACAGGGGCACCCCGCTACCCACGAACACCTGCCCGGGGTGCGGGTCGCTTCGGGCTCACTGGGTCAGGGTGTCAGCGTGGCTATTGGGATGGCACTCACCAAGCGGCTTAACGGCGACGATAAAACCGTCTTCTGCCTGACGGGCGACGGGGAGCACGAAGAAGGCCAGGTCTGGGAAGCTGCAATGTTTGCCGCGCACCACAAAGTGGATAACCTCATCGTGATCATCGACCGCAACGGCCAGCAGATCGACGGCCCCATCGAAGAGGTGATGGATATTGGAGATATTGGGGCCAAATACCGCACATTTGGTTGGGAAGTAATGGATATGCAAGGACATGACATGGAGGACATTCTCCGGGTCATCGAAGCCGCCAAGGCCAAGCGCGGTAAGGGCAAGCCCGTCTTCATCGTTATGGAAACGATCATGGGCAAAGGGGTCGACTACATGGAAAATGACCACAATTGGCACGGAAAGGCTCCCAACGAAGAACTGGCCAAGAAGGCACTGGACCAATTGGAGGAAACACTGGGCGATTTTGCGGCTCCCGGAATTTAGTCGAGCCTGAAAGGCTTGGCGTAACCGCAAGCTGCACGCTGCACTTGCAAAACCTTGGGTTTTGCTTTAACCCATCCTAAAAAAGAACAATCATGCTTTCTTTAGATAAATTGCAGGCCACCGGCAAAAAGGCTACCCGCGACGGCTTCGGTGCCGGGATCTACGAGTTGGGTCAGGAAAATGACCAGGTAGTCGTATTGACAGCCGACCTGGCGGCTTCCCTCAAAATCGCCAATTTTATCAAGGATTTTCCCGAACGCTACTTCCAGTGCGGGATTGCGGAAGCCAATATGGTGGGTATTGCATCCGGATTGGCAACCGGGGGCAAAATTCCGTACACTACTACGTTTGCCAACTTTTCCACGGGGCGGGTTTACGATCAGATTCGCCAATCGGTCGCTTATTCGCACAAAAACGTGAAACTCTGCGCCAGCCATGCGGGATTGACGCTTGGCGAAGACGGTGCGACTCACCAGATTCTCGAAGACCTGGGTATGATGCGTATGCTGCCGGGCATGACCGTCATCAACCCCTGCGATTACAACCAGACCAAGGCCGCTACTAAGGCCATTGCTGAGCACGACGGTCCGGTTTATTTGCGCTTCGGCCGCCCGGGCTGGCCGATTTTCATTCCTGAAGATCAGCCCTTTGAGATAGGAAAGGCATTGAAGCTCAACAACGGAGAGGATGTAACGATCATCGCAACCGGTCATCTGGTTTGGCACGCGGTGGAAGCGGCACGTAAGCTTGAGAGTGAGGGTATTACGGTCGATCTGATCAATATCCACACCATCAAGCCGCTCGACGAGGCAGCCATCATCGCATCGGCTGTGAAAACCGGCTGCGTTGTTACAGCGGAGGAGCACAACCGCCACGGTGGCCTCGGCGACGCCGTCGCCCACGTCCTGTCGCGCAACCAGCCGACCCCGCAGGAGTACGTGGCCGTAAATGATACTTTCGGGGAGAGTGGTCCCGCTGCCGATTTGCTTAAGAAGTACGGCCTGAGTATCGATGATGTATACAATGCCGCTAAGCGGGTGATGGAACGGAAGTAGTGGAGCGGGAGAAAAACGTTACCTAAGCTATATGCTTACCCGTACCTTTACCCATATAAAAATGCTCTCATGAAATTTGCAACTACCTGCATCCACGGCGGGCTCCATCCCGATAAGCAGACCGGTGCTGTGATGACGCCGATTTATCAGGTTTCGACCTATGCCCAGCGGTCGCCGGGAGATCACCAGGGCTACGAGTACGCGCGTACGCAGAATCCCACCCGCGACGCGTTGCAGCGCAATCTTGCCGCCTTGGAAAACGGCGAATATGGCGTTTGTTTCGGCAGCGGACTGTCGGCTATGGACGCGATCATCCGCACCCTGGGCCCCGGCACGGAAGTGATTGCCTCCAACGATTTGTATGGCGGTTCGTACCGATTGCTGACCAAAGTGTACGAGCAGTACGGCGTGAAAGCCCACTTTGTTGATATGCGGGATATTGAGCATGTCCGAGAGGTCATGAACGACAAAACCCGCCTGCTCTGGATCGAAACGCCGACCAACCCAATGCTTCGTTTGGTAGACATCCAAGCCCTCACCCAGCTGGCGAAAGAGCATGGAATACGGAGTTGTGTCGATAATACGTTCGCCAGTCCCTACCTGCAGCAGCCGCTGGAGATGGGAGCCGATCTGGTCATGCATTCGGTCACTAAATACTTGGGTGGCCACAGCGACGTGATTATGGGAGCTGTGGTGCTGCGCGATCAGGAAATGGCCGACCAATTGTACTTCTTGCAAAATGCCGTTGGGGCCGTACCCGGGCCGCAGGATTGCTTCTTGGTGCTGCGTGGCATCAAAACCTTGCATCTACGGATGGAGCGCAGTTGTAAGAATGCCAAGAAAATTGCCAAATACCTCCAGGCACATCCGAAAGTGCGCAATGTCTTTTATCCGGGATTAAAAGAACATCCGCAGCACGAACTGGCGAAGCAACAGATGGCTGATTTTGGCGGTATGTTAAGCTTCGATTTGCAAGAGGATGACTTTGACCTGGCTGTAAAGGTGCTTAGCAATACCCACGTATTTACACTAGCCGAAAGCCTGGGCGGCGTAGAAAGTCTGATTGGCCATCCGGCGAGTATGACCCACGCCTCCATTCCAAAAGAAGAACGCTACAAGGTGGGCCTGATTGACAGCCTCGTTCGACTTAGTGTGGGCGTTGAAGACGTCGAGGATTTGATCGAGGATCTGGAGCAGGCGCTGCGGCATGTTTGATGTTTCGATGTGACCGGGCAGACTCCCCGCCTCCCCAAGTCAGGTCCTCAGTAATTGAGGACCTGACTGCCGCGCGCGTGCGTATGCGAAGTTAGCCCCTTTCCACCAATTTCTTCCAGACACTTCCATCGCTTTTCTGCACCTGAATTGAAGCACTCCATGGGTTGAAAATGCCCCAACTGATTTAAAATGAGTTGAGTACAGGAAATGAAGGGCAAGCTGTTCAAGTAAACCGCTGACCAAAACAACTCTGGAGCTAAGCTGCTTCACTGTCTTGCTCCTAATTCTAGCGATCGTAGTAGCAGTCCCGTTGCAGGAGTTGTCAACCTCCAAATTGTTGTTCAAGCTTGCTATTAAAAACATTTTGTTGTAAATTAGAGGCCATATACAACAGGTTGCAGAAATGAATGTACAACAGATGCAGGCGCAATTCTGGCCGTTTGCGCGTCGAAATTGGTTGAAGATCGGCCTCGTAGCATTCGTATTGCTGGTGCTGATTCAGAAAGAGATATCCTTTAGTGTACGTTTTGGTAAGCCGGTAGTGCCGGAGCAGAAACAGGTTCAACCACAGCGGGAACCGCCAGTTGAGTATTCCTCTAGTCCAAAGGAAACCCTGACGGATGCCGGCCCTTTGTCGGACCGACCGACCGTAGTAGATCAATTAGACCTATTTCCAAAATGGACATCTCGCGAAGGGCAATATCCCCTACTACAGGGATTGCAAAACCTGGATGAAGGGGTAATCCAAAACTTCATCGATCGCTTTTCGAAAGTAGCCCGGAGCGAACAGCAAAAATTCGGCATTCCGGCGAGCATTGTGTTGGCTAGTGGATTGTTGTTTAGCCAGGCCGGCAACGCCGATGCCGTACGGGTGGGCAATAATTTCTTCGTGCTGCCCTGCACATCCGATTGGGAGGGAGCCACATTCGATCAAAGCCGCCGCTGCCTGCGGGGGTACGAAAGCGCCTGGATGAGTTTTCGCGACCATTCCTACTTCATCACCACCGGAGAGTTTGCCCGATTGCGCTCATTGGGGCCGGTCGATTACCAGGCCTGGGCTGCCGGATTGGAGCGATTGGGCTTCGGGGAGACGCCCCATCTGGCCAAACAGCTGCAGTTGGTTGTGGAGCGCTTCGAACTGCAGGAATTCGACTGAATTTAAAAGTTTTATCTAGTTTGGCAACAGAAAGGCCCCGAATCGTATAGGTTCGGGGCTTTTTTTGAATATTGCAGCGAGTTATCCCTCCAATTCAAGTTTCCACCCACAAAATGACCGTGATATAGCAGCGGGTGCGAACAAAATTTTTTAACATGCGCCGCGAATTGGGTTGGTTAGTCGTTGTACCCTAGACGAAAAATTGGTCCTTCCCCATTTACGGGGCCGGTAAGCCAGGAGAAGAGGGATAGTTTATGAAAAGCCAAACACTCATTACACTCCATACCTTCAGGCGGCGGTCTTTCCGCTCGCTTTTCTCAAATCAAAATGATTCATTTATGAACTTCATTACGCGAATCAGCCTCGTGCTGGTCGCCCTGTTTTGCATGGCCGCAACGGTGCATGCCCAGCAGGTTCGCGGTACGGTAACCAGTACCGAGGGCGAGCCGCTCGTGGGCGTCAGTATTTTGGTGAAGGGTACCACAACCGGTACGGTTACAGACTTCGATGGTGGTTTCTCGGTCGACCTTCCCGAGGGATCATCCGTTTTGGTGTTTTCCTACACGGGATATGCCACCCGGGAAGTCGATGTGACGGAAGCCGGCAACCAGCTAGACATCATTCTCGACGATGATGTAGCCAACCTGAATGAGGTGGTTGTAACTGGTCTTGCTTCTTCAGTAAAGCGTACAAACCTCGCCAACGCGGTTTCTACCGTTAGTGCTGAAGAACTAGCGGGAGTAACTTCTCAGCAAACAGTGGATGGTGCCCTTTACGGCAAACTCACGGGCGCCAATATCGTCCAGACGACGGGTGCACCGGGAGGTGGTTTCGCCCTGCGTCTTCGCGGCATTTCCTCCCTGAGCGGCAACAACCAACCCCTGATTATCGTCGATGGGGTGTACTTTACCAACACGGAAATCCCCAACGGTTCGCGCTTTGCTTCGGGTGCCAACTCCGGCTCCGAAGAAGGTTCTTCTAACCGCCTGGCCGACCTTAACCCCGACGATATCGAAAGCATCGAGGTACTCAAAGGAGCCTCCGCTGCCGCCATCTACGGTACGCGTGCCAACGCTGGTGTAGTCATCATCACCACCAAGCGCGGTACCTCCGGGCAGACGAATATTTCAGTAAACCAGGATCTCGGTATCAACCGAATCATCAATTTCGTCGGTCGCCGCTCCTTTACTCCTCAGCAGGTGGAAGATGAATTTAGTGCTGCAGAGCGAGCTCGCTTTGAAGCTGCCCAGGCTGCAGGTGAAATCTTTGACTACGAAGAGGAAATCTACGGCGAGACAGGCTTCATTACGGATACACGCCTACGTATATCCGGTGGTAACGAAAAGACGAATTTCTTCATCAGTGGCTCCTGGCGCGATGAGGATGGCATCATTAAGAATACCGGCTACGAGCGCCTAACTGCTCGGATCAATATTCAGCATCGGATATCTGACAAATTCAGCGTTGCTGCCTACTCCAACTACATCAACTCCACCGCCGACCGAAGCTTTACCGGTAACGAAAACGAGGGTGGTCTAAGCTACGGATACGCACTGGCCTTCACCAAGGATTGGGTCAACCTCTTCCCCGATGAAAACGGCGTCTACCCGAACAACCCCGACTATCCGGGCAACCCCATTTTTGTGCGAGACAACACGATCAACGAAGAAAACATCGATCGCTTCGTGCAGGGCGTCAATGCGGAATTCCGCTTCCTCCAGACCGACAATCAAGTCCTGAAAGCGGTCTTCAATGGTGGTCTCGACTTCCTATTCAATGAAACCTACGTATACGTGCCGGAAAATCACCAGGCACAAGTTGGGGTAGACAATGGCTTCATCGGTCAGGGTAAAAACAATGTGTTCAACTACAACTACAACCTACTCGGGGTCTATGATTACTTCACCAACAGTGGGATCAACTTTACGACTCAGGCAGGTATCTCTTACCTCAACTTCAACCGCGACTTCGTCCTAAACCGGACTACGCAGCTTATCCCGGGCCAAACAGCCCTCGATCAGGGAGGAGCCCAGCAAACAGATCAGACGCGCGCCGAGGAGGAAGAATTTGGAATCATCGCTCAGGAGGAAGTCAACTGGCAAGACAAGATCATCGGTACCGTTGGTATTCGTCTCGATAAGTCGAGCCTCAATGGCGATCCCAACGAATTCTTCGCCTTTCCGAAAGCGTCATTGGCCGTTAACCTGGCTAACTTTGATTTCTGGAACGTAGACTTTGCCAATCAGGTAAAACTGCGCGTTGCCTACGGCGAAACGGGTAACAGTGCGTCTTTCGGCTCGCTTTACACCGCCCTGGTTCCGACCAATATCAACGGCCGGGCTGGCTTCATCAACTCTGCTGCTCAGGGAGATGCCAATATTACTCCGGAAACCTCTTCCGAACTGGAATTCGGAGCCGACCTGTCGCTGTTTAGCAATAAACTCGGCTTGACCGTTACCTACTATATTCGACAGGTGGAAGACCTCATCTACAGCCGTTCGCTTCCCGCATCTACTGGTTTCAGCAGCGAGATCCGCAACGACCTGGAACTGGAGAACACCGGTCTGGAAATTAGCCTCAATATCCAACCGGTCAGAAGCACCAACTTCAACTGGACCTCTACGGTTAATTTCTGGTTCAATGACTCCGAAGTAACCCGCCTGGGCGTGCCCGACGGCGACGACGATCCGAATGATATCCCGAGCTTTACGCCTCCAGGCGTGGCCTTTGGTTTAGGCCTTGGTACCTTCTTCGTAGATGAAGGCTCGCCGATCACCGCCTTGTTCGGCAACGGTGCCGACGGTCCGGAAATCATCGGTGACGTGGAGCCCGACTTCCAGCTTTCCTGGTACAACCAATTCAATATTGTTAAGAATCTCGATATTAGCTTCCTGACGCACTGGAAGCAAGGCGGAGACGGCCTCAACCTGAGCCGTCTGCTAACCGATATCGGTGGCACTACTCCTCGAGAGTTCGACGATTTGGAGGGCTTCATCGAGGACGCTTCCTATTTCCGTATCCGTGAGCTGGGTGCCTACTATACCATCCCACTGCAGTCGCAATTCATCAAGAATGTGCGCCTGGGTGTATCCGGTCGTAACATCCTGACCATTACAGACTACAGCAGCTACGATCCGGAAACGTCTACAAAAGGTACAGGTGGTCTATCGACGGGTATCGAGGTAACTCCCTTCCCAACTTCCCGGCAGTACTACTTCCACCTTCGCTTCAATTTCTAAATCCAATTTGCAATCATTATGACTCGTCATATAGTATTTTTCAGTCTGTTCCTTTGCTTCGGGCTGTGGTCGTGTGAGATCGACGAAGTGATCGATCCCAACAACCCGAGCATCAATAGCGTCGCAAATGATGCGACGCGCACCCAGCTCAATCTCCTGGTATCGGGTATCGAATCTGATATCCGCGCAGGGTATAATACG
Source organism: uncultured Saprospiraceae bacterium (assembly GCA_964504335.1). Classification (GTDB taxonomy): domain Bacteria; phylum Bacteroidota; class Bacteroidia; order Chitinophagales; family Saprospiraceae; genus CAZDET01. The sequence goes on along the minus strand of CAZDET010000005.1, from coordinate 51,671 downwards.
TATGTCACTTCTTCCGGCACCCTCGCTCGAGAGCTGTGGAGGTTCGATGCCGATCCGCGTAATACGGAAGACTTGCTCGGTAAGGACGATCTGACGATCGACAATAATACGTTCTACCTCACGGCTGTCTACAACAACGTTTACGGTACCGTAAAGACCTGTAATATCCTGTTGGAAGCATTGGAAAACACGGATAATGTTACTGCCGCCGAAAAGGAGGGCTACCGCGGTTTTGCTAATACCATGAAGGGGCACCTGCTCACACGGGCGCTCAACTTCCTGGGTACGAACGGCATTCGGGTTGATGTAGCTGATCCGGAAAATCTGGGGCCTTTTCTTGCTCCGGAGGATGCCTGGAATGAAATCCAGGCACTACTAGATACGGGATTTGACCAGTTGCAAGGCTCGCAATTTGCCTTTGATCTTTCGGTTGGGTTCGACGGCTTCGATACGCCGGCTACTTTTGCTCAGTTCAACCGTGCCATAGCGGCTCGGGTAGCTATTCTCGACGAGGAGTACGATCGCGTACCTGCTTTGCTGACGGCGTCGTTCTTCGACCTCCGGGGCGACCTCAGTGTTGGACCGAAACACGTCTACTCCACTTCCTCCGGGGATGTATTGAACCCCTTGTTCAAGATTCCCGATCAGAGTGGTGACCAGATCGTCGTGCATCCCTTCATCTCCGATCAACGCATTCCCGGCGACACGCGCTTCGAAGAAAAGTTCTTGCTCGGCGCTGTACCTTTCGAGCGTGATAACCTTATTGGTTTTTACTCGATCGGCCTTTACGAGTCGACTACTTCGTCCATCGACATTATTCGCAACGAAGAGCTCGTGCTCATTCAGGCAGAAGCTGCCATCCAGGCCAATGATTTCGGAACGGCTACTGAGGCTATCGATCGCATCCGCACCGAATTTGGAATGGATCCTTACGCTGGCCCGGAAACTCGGGAAGCACTGATTGACGAACTGCTACTTCAGCGTGCCTTTTCGCTCTGGGGAGAAGGCCACCGCATGTTCGACCTGCGCCGCTACGGCCGCCAGAACGACCAGTTTCTTCCGATCGATCGCCCCGGCGACGACGTGTTCTTTGAGTTCCCCGTACCGCTGACTGAGCTATAATTACAGCATTAGCAGGTTGCCCACGGCAACCACTTAGCATAACAGCGGGGCGCACCCAGTGCGTCCCGCTGTTTCATTCCACTCCTTCCAGTTTCTTCCGGTAGTAATGCACGCCCGCCCCGTACACCCAGCCCTCCCGGCCCTTGCGGGTTTTGACCTTCACCCAGGGCGCTACGGTGGTCGTGTCTCCTAGTTTGATCGTTTCGGAGGAATCCGTCACTTCGTTAAGAAAAAACACTTCTTCGTAGAGCTCCAGGCGATCGATGATACCAAAGCGTCGGTTTGGCCCCTGCCGCATGTTGAGTCCGTCGATGGTTACGAAGAGCGGCGTCACGCGTTCGCGAATGATTTGGAGCCCCACGGCAGTAGCGGTGTCGCGCTGTAAGGCGGCGGGATCTTCAGTGGCTTGGGGTGTGCGGAGCCGATCCATGCTGTCGAGCAATTCGGCGGTGGTTTGCTGGCGTAGAGACTCGGCAGTAGGGGCTGTGGGCGGGTCGGTTTGCTGGCGGCTGCAGTTGCGAATCGTCCAGAACAAAAACAGCAGAAGCCCTCCCAGCAACACAATGAATTCGATACGCACCCGGGCAGAAGGTTTGGATTCACTCATGATTTTTCGTGCTTAGTGTAGTAAAGATTGGCTTTTTTAGAGAAAATCCACTAATTTGTTGGAAGTTATACGTTTTTGTATACCCATCCAATTCACCCGGTTCGTACTTTCCGGGCTAATACTCAATTATTAAAAATACTTTACTGTAAGTTGTTGGCTGCCATCATTGTATAGGAAATGTTAAGCGTTTATGGCAGCGGCATCTTGCCAATAAATCTCTACTCGCCTTAACGACACACTTATGGGTAGCAATGCCGATTGCCTGTACCAGATTGCGCTGACGCGGGTGCCCCAGGTAGGGCCGGTGTTGGCGCGCAACTTACTTGCCTATTGCGGGGGAGCACGGGAGATATTTTCGGCTTCCACCAAAGAATTGTGCAAGGTGCCGGGCGTGGGGCGACAAATTGCGGCCCAAATCCGTCGGCCCGAGCCGTTGCGGGAAGCGGAACGGGAGCTGCGTTGGTTAGAGCAGAAAGCGGTTACCCTTCGTTTTTGCACGGATGGGCAGCAGTTTCCCAACCGGTTGCGCGTATATCCGGATGCGCCGGTATTGCTTTACAGTAAGGGCGCTTTGGATGTAAACCACCCCCGCACGGTGGCCATTGTAGGTACCCGCCAACCCACCGAGCACGGTAGGCGGCTAACGGAGCAACTCGTAGCCGACCTGGCAGAATGGGACGTAGTGGTGATCAGTGGCCTGGCGTACGGTATCGACGTTGCAGCGCACCGGCAGGCTATCCGATCCAGCATACCGACTTTGGGTATCCTGGGGCACGGGCTGGCGCGCATATATCCGGCCGAGCACCGGCAGGTGGCCGAGCGCATGGTGGAACAAGGAGGACTAATGACCGAGTTCGTGAGTTGGCTGCAGCCGGAGCGCGAGCACTTTCCCATGCGCAACCGTATCGTGGCGGGGCTGGCAGATGCCTTAATCGTAGTGGAGACCGGGCGGCAAGGCGGCTCCATCATCACCGCTAAACTGGGTAACGACTACCACAAAGAAGTCATGGCGCTCCCTGGGCGGCCCAGCGATCCGCAGTCGGAGGGCTGCAATTGGCTGATCAAAACCCACCGGGCTCATTTGGTGGAATCAGCAGACGACGTTGCCTACCTCATGGGTTGGGAAAAAAAAGGCGCCGAACGCCAGGCGCAGCTAGCTTTATTCGATCAACTCTCCACGGAAGAACGACAGCTGATCGACCTGCTTCGCGCAAATGGCCGACTCCACATCGATCAGTTGATGCTGGAAAGTGGATCGCCGCAGGGCACCCTACTATCCCTGTTATTGGAACTGGAGTGCCGGAATATGATTCGATCGCTGCCGGGGCAGTTCTACCAGTTGACAGAACGGCGGTAATTTACCCCAATCGTTTAAACGTTTAGAAGCTGGTCGAATTTGGCTTTTAGAACTTTTTATAAGCCATTTTTTCGTTCTTTAAGGCACTAAATCCGGAGTTTAGCCATAGCCAAATGATGATTTTGGGAACGAAGAAGAGCAGAAGAAGGGCCATAAAAAACGGAAGTGTTGAATTCAAACAGCTTCTTAGGCGTTCAAACGTTTATTGCAATAGCGTACATACCTGAATAATCACTTCTTAAATGAGTATACTCCAAGGCGCGCTCATCGGTCTGGGATTGGGAATAATGCCCACGCCGTTATTTTTCATTTTTTTACAGACCACCGCACAGTACGGGCGAAAGCAGGCCTTTAAAATTGCGGCAGGGGTATGGGTAAGTGATTGGATGTACATCCTACTAGCGCTTTGGGCCAGCTCCGGGTTGAAATTATTGCTCGATAACCCCGATATCCGATTTTACGCAGGATTAGTCGGTGGTGGTCTCCTCATTACTATTGGAAGCGTATTGCTATTTCAGCGGATGCGGATAAATCGAGACGCGGCGACAGAAGACCGCCGCCGCGTCCCGCCTTTTTTAAAGGGTTTTTTGATTAACGGCGGAAATCCAGCCGTCGCCGTGTTTTGGCTCGGTGTAGTTGGAACCAGCGAACTGGCGGGAGGAAACGCCTTCCTGCAGGCACTCGGTGCCCAACTCACCCTGATGACTACCGACTCGCTCAAAATCCTCCTTTCTCAGCAACTCGGACGGCGATTGCAACACATCCACCTGTTGCGCCTGCAGCAACTTGCCGGCTTTCTATTGATCCTGGTGGGAGCTACGTTGCTGGTCGGGTGGTTTTAGCTTTAGCGATAGCGGTACCTGCCGCGTCCGGCCTGCAGTACGTATAGAGCCGAAAAACCCGCAGTCCAGTACAAATCAAAGTTTTCCCGCGGAGAGTTCCCGCTGATCCCATCGAGGTAATCGCTGATGACTATCCTTGGACCAAGTTCTGCGGTCAACGTTAATTTCTCAGTAACATTCATGCGGATGCCCCCTCCGAATGGGATCGCAATGAGTGGGCTGGTATCCTGAAGGATGCTGTTGAAATCATCGCGCGACGGCCGCTCGATTATCGGTTCGCTGATTACGATGGCTCCACCCCCAAATACAAAAGGTGAAAATGCTGGCCGGAAAAACCCTTGATTGAGATACCGTGCCTGGCCGAGCGGGTGTATTTCGAACACCACGGAGCCCTCCCAAAACGTATTATTCATTTGGATAGCCCGCTCGGTGCGGCCGACGAAGATGCGTTCATCCGCGGTGATATGACCGCGGTAAATACCGCCTCGAACCGCGAGCTGCGGAAAGAAAAATTGACGAAAGTGCAGGCCGGCCATCCAATTGATGTGATCGCCGTCGAAGTGGGGCTTGGTCAGATCTCCCTGGTACGCGGAAATCCCGGCGTATACGCCGACTTCGGACTCCATTTGAGCCGATAAACTACAAAGACTGCCCAGGAAGAGTAGGGTACAGATGAGGTGCTTGTGCATAAAATGACGAAGTTTAGATTGCTAATGAAAAGGTGCTTTCAGCAATCGATCGCAGGCATTTTATAGAGCAAGTAAACTAGCTGCTTGGATGTAAGCTTGGAGTGGATACGGTAAAGATAAGGGGATAAGCGGTAGGGTGCAAGAGAAGAGCGGATATTTATATGAAATGCTGTTTATGGTTTATGGCTTTGCCGGGAACACATGCCGTTCCGCGTGGTAGCTCGAGCGCACCAACGGTCCGCTTTCTACGTAGTCAAACCCTTTTTCCAGGCCGACTTCGCGGTACTTGGCAAATTGATCGGGATGCACGAATGATTCGACCGCGAGGTGCATCTTGGTCGGTTGTAGGTACTGGCCGATAGTGAGAACATCGCAACCGTGTGCCACCAGATCATCCATGGTGCGGAAGACCTGCTCTTCGGTTTCGCCCAGGCCAACCATAATACCCGACTTGGTTCGTTTACCGTAGTCTTTAGTGCGCTGAATCTGTTCGAGGCTGCGCGGGTATTTTGCCTGAGGGCGCACCTTGCGGTAGAGCTCGGGTACCGTTTCCATGTTGTGGCTGACCACCTCCTGCCCGGCACTGATCATGCGCTCGAGGGCATCCCAGGTGCCTCGCACATCGGGAATGAGGGTCTCAATGGTTACTGCAGGGGTGCGCTCCTTGATGGCGCGCACGGTCTGGTACCAGATTTCGGCACCGCGGTCCTTGAGTTCGTCGCGATTGACGGAAGTCAGGACGGCGTGCTTTACCTCCATTAAGTCGATTGCTTCGGCTACCCGCCGCGGTTCATCCTCATCGTATTCGGTAGGACGGCCAGTCTTAACCGCACAAAAACTGCAGGAACGCGTACAGGTATTTCCGAGAATCATGAAGGTAGCGGTACCTGCTCCCCAGCACTCTCCCATGTTGGGGCAGTTACCACTTTGGCAAATGGTATGTAGCTGATATTCATCGACGAGGGCACGAACCTTTTTGTATTTCGGACCGATGGGAAGTTTCACCCGTAGCCAATCCGGCCGTCTGGTCCTCTTTGTTTTCGGTTCGACAATCGGTAATTCCTGCATTCAATAACGCTGTTTAGTTCGACTAGCGACGCTTGCCAAACTGCAAAGTAATGTAAAGGTTGAGGAAAAGCGGGCTGTTTTCGATACCCGGGTTATCCCCACTTTCAATCATTATGGGCACATCGGTGAAGAAGAAATCAGCTTGCAGACCTGCTTCCAGTGCTTTGGCAAATTCGTCGAACGCACCGAAGCCGAAATGGGCGCCGATTCGAGCGTGCACACCCGGACGCAACGTGACTTCACTCAAACCTTCGCCCCAGGGGGCGGCGCCGAAAATCTTCGAAGGGTCCAGGAAGCGGTCGGCGTTATCGCCGGTATAGCGCTCGCTAACGAGCTCGGGGCTACCATCTTCGGTACGCAATTCCAGGTAGTAGGGCTTGAGTAAACCCAATACCGGGCCGATTTCGTAGCTATACCCCACGGCTACGCCGCGCTGCTTTGCTTTTTCCGACCAGTAACGTCGCTCGCCCAATGTGGCGCGAATGACGTAAAACTGGTTCTGTTTTCCGAAGATAAACGCGCGTGGTACCCGATTGGTTGGACTGATTTGATCGTCGTTGCTTTGGCGCATTTCCCGCGGATGACGCACATCGCTGAAATTGATCGAATAGTATCGGGTCAGGTAGTAGGTCTTGAGCTGGCCGAACTTGACTCCCAGGCCGATATTGCGCGGAGAACTCAGGGTAGCCCCAACCGTAAATTCCCGGTTGTATATGAAGCCGGTAGCGCCATCGTCGTAAATATTCTGGTTGGCGGGCAGCTGTTGCTGTGCAAATAGCGGAGCGGTTAGCAAACCGACCAGGATGAGAAGTAGATATCTGTGCATGAAAACGGTATGTCTAAATCCGTAAAATGGGGCCTGAGGGATAACGGACCAATATTCTTTTGTCTAACAACTGAAAATACGATTTATTTTAACGATCCAGCCGACAAAATGCCTTATTTGAGTAAAGCACGGTAACCTAAGTGTATAGGCTGCGATGTGGTTTGGAATTTTTCGAATTATTTTACACCACTATGTATTTCGACACAGTCGGTGTTTTCAGCCAACGGCAGCATCCAAGACTCCGCTATATCCTGCAGGTGGTTTTGGAAGCCCACCTCGGCCTGCGTTGGGAGCTATTTCACAACTGGGAAGCCTTTAAGCAGTACGAGAGCCCTAAGTGGTCGTACGGGCCAACTCCGGAGCGACTTCCGGAACTCCCCGCCACTCCGGCGGTGGATTGGTTATGTGCCGGCGAACGGCCGCCGGCCCCAGAAGTGTGTGCTGCCCCCGTGCTCCAGCTGCGTTGGCAGGGGCGCTTCGATATACTGGCGGCTTGCTTCTATCAATTGGTGCGGTGTGAAGAGTATGGAGCTACGAATCTGGACATACATAGCCGGTTTCCGGCCTCCGCTTCGCTGGCGGTCCGAGAGGGGTTTCTGCACCGTCCGGTGGTGCAAGAATGGGCGGCCCAGCTCGGTCGATGGCTCGTGGCACAATACCCCAGGCTGAGGACCACAACACCCGCTTTTCGGTTCTTGCCTACGTACGACATCGATATGGCCTGGGCTTACCGCGCGCGGGGGTGGCGGGCCCCCATCGGATTAGCTCGCGATGTACTCAGAGGACAACCCGCCCGGGTGGTGGAGCGAGTACGGGTGTGGACGGGAACCAAGGAAGATCCATTCGACACCTTCGAGTTTCTATCGGAGCTCCACCGAACCTACCAACTGGCTCCCCTCTTCTTTTGGTTGGTCGGCGACCGGAATCGCTTTGACCCCAACCCCTCCCACCAGCACAAGCTTATGAAACGGTTGGTTTCTGACGTCGCGGCCGAACATCAGATAGGGTTGCATCCTTCCTATCGGGGGTTCAATGACGTGAACCGGGTCGAAATGGAGCGGAAACGCCTGGAAGCACTTTGTGGAAGATCCGTATCAGACAGCCGGCAGCACTATCTCCGGCTCACGTTTCCCGATACCTACCGCGTCTTACTGGAGGCGGGGCTCACCGCCGATTTCAGCATGGGCTTTGCCGATCATTGGGGATACCGCGCCGGTACGGCACTGCCCTACCGCTGGTACGACCTGGAACGCGAGTCGGCTACCGAACTCCTCATCCATCCATTTTTGGTGATGGATAGAACCCTCAAGGATTATCTCGCCCTGAAACCAGCCGAAGCCGCACCAGTTTTGCTACAAATACTCGAAACCGTGCGGGAGTGGGGCGGACCACTTCGTACCTTGTGGCACAACAGTAGCTTCGCCTCGTCGCACGGGTGGGCAGGTTGGCAGCAATTGTACCAACGATTTGTCCACCAGGCGAGTATTTAAAATGTACGTTCGATGGTATTCAATCTCAACAATCATCCTTCTATTGGAAACCAATTTGTGGCAGAACTCCGCGATGAAACGATCCAGCAGGACCGTATGCGTTTCCGGCGCAACCTCGAACGCCTGGGTATGCTGTTTGGCTACGAAATCAGTAAGGTGTTAAACTACGAGACGAAGCAGGTAACGACTCCACTCGGACGAGCGGACATTGAATTGCCGCAAAATCGCATCGTGCTGGCCACCATTCTCCGTGCAGGCCTCCCTTTGCACCAAGGCTTATTGCAGTGCTTCGACCAAGCGGAAAACGCATTCATATCGGCCTACCGCAGGCATCACAAGGACGGGTCCTTTGAAATTCACATCGAATACGTCAGTTGCCCCAACCTGGACGGGGCCACCCTCATCGTAACGGACCCGATGCTGGCCACGGGCGCCTCCATGGTGCTTACGTGCAAATCACTGCTCGAACACGGTACGCCCGAGCACCTGCACATAGTGACGGCTATTGCCGCCCAGCAAGGTGTCGAGTACGTGCGGCGCAATTTGCCCAAAGCTAATCTATGGCTCGGGGCACTCGATCAGGAACTGACCGCCAAGTCCTACATCGTACCCGGCCTCGGTGATGCGGGCGACCTTTCTTTCGGGCCGAAGATCCAGGAATAATTAAAAGACCGGACAACGCACACAATTCTGCGTGCCTCCAATGGGGAAGCCAAGAAAAATTTCGATCCCTCCAAATCCGAGCGAGCCCCGGAAAAAGCGAGAGGTCGTGTAATCGTAGGTAAAGCCAATCTGAGTACCGTCGAACGAAAAAGTGGTAGTCAATAAAATCGCATCAGCGAGAAGCGGAAGGTTCGCCGTATCCTGGCCTCCGATGCGTGCAGAAACATCCACCCGGACGAAATTGGTGAACGGGGGGCTACTGTTTTTAAGCCGCAACAGCTGGACGCCGTACAGGCCTATCAGCGTATGCCACTGGCGATTTTCGAAAAGGGCATACCGCCGATACAATCCCTGGAGGCCAACAATCAGGTTGGGCTGCTTGGTCGGTGTCCAATAATTGAGCGCCACATTTCCGTGTACCGCGAGCCCGATTGGGAGGTTCGACTGACCGTCTTCCAAAAACGAAACGGAAGGGGAAAGAAGATGATCGAGCGCCACCCCTACGGAAAATCGCCCTCCCTGATCGTACAGCAAAACTCCGGCGGCGGCATCTGCCGCAAGGGTGCTGAGGGCTGTGAAGTTTTCTCCATTGTCGCTCCCAGGTACAAAGGTGACCCCATCGTACTGTGCATCGAACCGCAGGTCGGTATTGCCGAGGGCGTAATTGACGATGCCTAGCTCCCCCCCTGCCGAAAGGTAGGTTTGGTTGCCAAGTTGCAGGTGGTAGGCCAGGCCCGCCTGCCCGTTGATCCGCCGAAAGCCGGAGGCGGCGCTGCGTTCGGCCGATCCAGATACGCTCAGCCCAAAAAAGCCCTCGTCGAGGCAAGAAAATTGCAACTCCCAGTTGGCATGGGTGGCATAGTAAGCATCTGAACTTACGGCATTCCACTGGGTGCGCGCCACCACGCTGAAGCGCGACCGGTAATCGAGACGGCCGGCTTCGGCCGGATTGACGAGCAGTGGAGCGGCCCGGTAAGAGGTCAGGAATTCGTCCTGAGCGGGGAGCCATCGGCCAAGTAGGCAAACAGCGGAAAATAGGAGGAGAAATCGGTGCATGATCAGCGAATGAGGGTTAAATCACCTTTGCGAAGAATGCGGGCCCCATCTACGTATTCCAACTCGATGAGGTAGGCATAAGTGCCGGCGCGGGCCGGCTGGGTGCGGAACGTGCCGTCCCATCCGTAGGTCGGATCGTTGGGTTGGCCGTCGGTCATCTCAAATACCAAGGTGCCTGCCGGATCGTAAACCCGCATGGAAGCCACCCGGCTAAGCCCGACATTGGAGGAGCGAACCATGAAAAAGTCGTTGGTCCCGTTCAAGTCCGGAGTAAACGCATTTGGAATGAAGAGGCCGGTGTCGCGATCTACTTCGACGCTGACGAATACCGTATCCCGTACCGTACACCCTCGTGCATCCGTCACCTCCGAAATCAGGAGGCCGGAACGTTGGGGGAGTACGGTTGGCGAAACGGAGCTGGGATCGTCGAAATACTCCGGAGGTGACCAGTTGATCGCAACCTCGCTTTGGTTGAGGTTCAGGTTGAGCTGTGCTTCTTCACCCAATTGCAGAAAGAGAGTACTGGCATCGATTGATGCCCGCAATTCGTTGACGGGTAAAATGCTGGCTACGGTATCCAACTGGCAGCCGTTGGGCGTCTCGGCGGAAATGAGGTAATCTCCGGGTTGCAGAAATCGGTGCAGGGTACCGTCGCCTTGGTAGGTCGGGCCGTCTACCACGATGCTGGCCGCAGGCTCGGAGGTGATGACCAAGGTATATCCTTCTTCCTGGGTGCAGCCTTCCTGCTGATCCAGCGTCAGGTTTGGGTTGGCAAAGACGGTCACCTCTCGGCTGCGTTCGTCGAAGCAAATACCGTCCGTGGAGGCTTGCAGGCGGATGGGGAAGGTGCCGTCGTTTTCCAGCGTTACGACCAGGGAGGCATCGGCAGGAGTGCTACCGTCGGGGAGCGTCCAGGTAATACCATTTTCGAACTGCGATCGGTTCGTGAGTCGGATATTGGCTGGGGTGCAATCATTGAGAATATCGACCTCGAAATCGGCGATTGGCGACGTTCGCACAAAGAGCGTTTGCTCGATGGAATCGACGCACCCGATTCCGTTGCGTACCAGTAACCGCGCGCTCTGTGCGCCGGCGGCTTCGAAGGCGTGGGCCACGGAGCAGCCCGTCAGGCGGGTACCGTCCGACAGCAACCAGGAGCAGGAACTCGCGGAAGCGCTTTGGCTGACTAATTCCACCGATTCACCCACGCAAATGGAGTCGACGGCCAAAATGGCTGCCACTGGACCATCGATAATTTCGATTGATTCGTCGATTCGGACCCGGCATCCCACCTCGTTGCGGGCAATGCCGGTGACGGGGAATACCCCCGCGCTATCGAAGCGATAAGTAAGCACGTCGGTGTTGGTAAAGGGGATTCCTTCGACCAACACCGAATCTGCAATACCCGAAGTGAGCAATTGGATGCGTACTGGTTGGCCGGGGCAGGCCTGAGGCAGGAAATCGAGGCTTGCCGTGGGCAGCGGCTGCACGTCGACCATCACTTCCGTGGAATCAAACCCACAGCTATACACCCTGGAGATGATGCGCTGTGGCCCGGCTTCGGCAAAGGCGTAGGGCACCTGCAGGCCCTCCTGCGTACTTCCGTCGGGCAGCACCCACTCGACGCGGGCATCCAGCGGTCGGGCCAGGCTTTCGAGTAGGATGGTATCGCCCTGGCAGGGGCGATCGGTTGGTACACTGATAGCTGCCCGGGCATCGGTGGGCACAATGACCAATGCCTGCTCGGCGGTATCCATGTCGCATTGATTAGTAGCAATGAGGCGCAGCAGCAGGGTATCGCTGCGTTCCCCATCCGTAAAATAACGCTGAACAGGTGGCTCGAAGCCCTCGAAGGTGGTGCCGTTGCCCAGCTCCCAAAACAGGCTGTCAGCCAGCGACCGGTGCCCCAGCACTACTTCCTCTCCCGAGCAATACTGATCGCGCACCTCAGACGCAAAGCGCGCCTGTGGATCAGCCAGCACCCGAATAGATTCGACTACTTCCTCTCCGCCGCACCCATTAGCAACGGTAAGTCGCACCAGATAGGTAGTATCCATGAAGCCTGGTGGAAACTCAATTCCGGAAGGCGAGACTTCTACCGACCCGCTGTCGAGGCCAAAATCCCAGCTGAAAATGAGGTCTTCGCCGATGCTCTGGTTTTCGAAGTCTACAATGGCAGGGGCGCAAGATTCGCGAGTACTCGGAACAAAGCTTACCAGTTCGGGCGGTTCGGTCACGTTGACGGTACGCTCCGCACTCGCGAGGCACAAGCCGTCGCCCGTGAGGGGATTGGTGCTGGAAGCAAACAACTCTACGGTGAATCCACCGGGAGCCGAATAGGTATGTTGCGGGGATACGGCGTTGCTCTGGTTGCCGTCGCCGAATAGCCATTCGAAGTTGTCTGCACCGCTGCTCGTGTTCGTAAATGCCACCGGCTCGTCCAGGCAAATCGTGGAATCTACCTCGAATGCCAACACCGGAACCGGGCTAACGACGAGGGCTAATTCGTCGGTATTGCAGGCGGGTGGGAGCGATGGATCGGTGAGTTGATACACATAGGTGCCGGTATCGAGCGCACTGACGTTCACTGCTCGCGCGCCGACCAACTCCGGCCCGGTCCAGGTGCCGTTGCGCTCGGGCAGTTCGAGCTGTAGTTCCGTTTCGCAGATATAGAGGTCATCACCGGCTTGTACTCCTCCGGCGGCTATGATGTCGAGGGTGGTTTGAGCCCGGCTCTCACAGGTGGTGCCCTCGTTGATGGTATATTCAAACGTTTGGGTGCCCGTTCCGAGGTCGGTGAGCACCAGGTTGGGGTTGATTTCCGTGCCAGCGGCATTGCGCCAGATACCGCCCGCGGGCATGCCTTCCAATAGGAATTGCTCCTGGTTGGAGCAAAGCGTGGTATCGGGGGTGGCCGAAGCGGCAACTAATTCGGCAATACTCAGTACAGTGGAGTCGCGCCGCCGGCAACCCGGCTCGATTTCGTAAGTAAGGTAAACGGTTGCGGCAGCCTGGCCGGCAAGGGAGCGGGTATCGATGGTGCCGTTGCTGACGCCGGGGCCTTCCCATGTTAACGTTCCTTCGCCGGGAAGCAAGTCGGGATTCAGCAGCGGGGCGAGAGCAATAGGATTGGGGGCATCGCAGATACCGGCAGAATCAGGAAGCCCCACTTGAGGTAAATCAACGACCGTGATTGATTTGGAGTCCTGCGACCGGCAGCCGTCTCCGCTGCGTTCAAATAAATAGGTAATCTCCTGGAGGCCGGGACCCGCTACTGAGGGAACGAACAAACCGGCCACGGAATCGACCACCCCCGGGCCACTCCAGATACCTCCTGTTTCGGAGGCGGTTAGTTGAAGCGTGTCGGTATCGATGCAGGTGGTTTCGTCGGCACCAATGTCTACGGTCGTGCCGGCAAGGATTTCGAGGTCGCGTTCATCGCTGGTTTGGCAATTTCCTTCTCCAATCTCATAACGCAACCGGTAGCTACCCGCACCAAAATCGGCAGGATTGAGGGTGTCACCCACCGGGCTGCCATCCAGTAGCCACTGGCCGCCGGGTTGGCTAGCCGCCAGCGCCAGCGGGCCGGAACTGGTGCACACGCTGGTATCAGCCACCGGTTGCTGAATACGTACTGCTTCCGGACTGACGACCCGAAAGGTGTCGCGGCGGGGTGGGGTATTACAGGGGTTATCAAGTCGGGCCTCTACCAGATAGGGGGCCTCCCGGGCCGTTAATTCGATGGGAAAGTTGGAATTGGGCACCACCTGACCGTCGATGAGATAGGTAGCGGCCTCGAGGAAGGGCTCCGGTTGGTACGACAGGCTCAGGCAGGCGTCGGGTGTCGGGTTGAGCCGCAACGACTGGCTGGTAATCACCTCGATCACAAGATCCTGGGTGCTTGGCTGGTTGCAGCCGTTGTCTACTTCCAGCGTGAGGTTGTAAATGCCCTCTTCGGCAAACGAGACGCGGGCCGTGTCCCGATTGGTCCCCTCCAGGAAGGTGACGCGCCGGTCGCCGTTGCGCGACCAGGAGTAGCGGGTTGCATTCGGCGAAGCACTGCCCACCAGGCGGGTACCGCCGATGCCGGGGGTGCAAATGACGAAGGTATCGCCCTTCATAGAGGTGATATTCGAATCGGCGGTGGCTACGGCCTGAGCGGGGGCGATGACGTTAAAGGTTTGTACAAAAGTCTGCGGGCCACATAGGTTTTCGGCTTCCAGCTGTACTTGGTAGCTTCCTTCCTGGTCGAACGTTACGGATGGAGACGTTTCTTCCGAGGTTTGCCCATTTCCAAAATCCCAGCGGTAGGTCATTCCCAGGTCGTTCGAAGGGCACGTTTCGTTTTCGATCGTGATTTCGGTGTCGCGGCAGGGGGCCTGGGCAGCAAAATTGGGGCGCGGCGGAAGCTTCCAAGTGAGGATGAGCCCGTTGTTTTCATCTTCTGATTCGCCTCCTTCGTACCGGGCGAAAACGGTTATGGGAATGCAGAACCCGTTGTTGCCGATGCAATCATAACTACAGGAGCCGAGAAAATCGTTGAGGTCATACACGTGGGTTCGAGTAAACGATTCGCCGGGTAGGATGGTCTCGAAAATGCCGTTGTCTTCGTCCCAGATCAGGGTCATCTCGACCAATTGCTTATCGGGATTCGGGACCACCGTGACCTCAACGGTGCTATCGGTGACACAGCGGATCTGTTCGCCGTTTGAAACAGAAACCGTGACGGTTTCCTGTTGCGCGAAGAGAGGCGTAGAAATGAAGAAAACGGCAAGTACCAATAGGGATAAGGGGGTGAACAGGTGTTGTTTCACAGATTGGGGGATTATGTTACTAGGCTAAAAATAACGGATTCTCCCCGGAGAATGCCCTTTCGAGCTGTACCAATTTAGACGGTCTTCCGTCTTTTTTATCCCTCGATAAACAGGTCGGCCTGCAGATCGGCTTCCGGATCGACGGCGTAGCCGCTGAGGTCGGTGATGCCAGCTTCGGCCAGTACCTCTTCATCGATGAAGAAATTGCCGGTACAGTCCTTACTGTCGCGCATGAAAATGTGATAGGCCGAATCGGCGACGATCTCCGGGGTACGGGAGCGGCGCATCAAGTCCTCTCCGCCGAGGAGATTATTGACGGCGGCCGTGGCAATGGTCGTTTGCGGCCACAGGGCATTCACGCCAATGCCGTATCGCTTGAGTTCTGCTGCCAGCCCGAAGGCACACATACTCATGCCGTACTTGCTCATCGTGTAGGCAAGATGGGGGGCAAACCACTCCGGCTTAAACTGGATAGGGGGAGACAGCACTAGAATGTGCGGGTTTTCGGCCTTGCGCAAGTGGGGAATACAGAGCTTGGAAGTCATGAATGTGCCCCGCACATTGATATTGTGCATCAAATCGTAGCGCTTCATGGGCGTCATTTCGGTGGGCGTGAGCATGATCGCGCTGGCGTTGTTGACAAGAATATCAATGCCGCCGAAGCGGTCGACGCCCCGTTGGATGGCGTTGGCTACTTGCTCTTCCTCTCGTACATCCATAACGATAGCGAGCGCCTGCCCGCCGGCGGCTTCGATTTGCTCAGCCGATGTATGAATCGTACCCGGCAGCCTTGGGTGCGGTTGGTCGGTCTTACCGGTGACGATGATATTGGCACCATCTCGGGCCAGTCGGAGGGCAATGGCCAGGCCGATACCGCGGCTAGCCCCACTGATGAATACGGTCTTATTCGATAAACTTGCCATACGTGGAATGGTGATTTGACAGGAGGAAGGGAAAGTAGGTAAAATTCGAATGTAATAAGCCCGGAAACGGCATTTTTTCCTTATTTCGCAGCATGGCAAGCATTAGCGATCTCATCGGCAATACCCCACTGGTTGAAATAACGCGCCTGCTTCAGCGGCCGGGCGTGCAACTATTCGGCAAATTGGAAGGACAAAATCCCGGCGGCAGCGTCAAAGACCGGGCGGCCTACGGCATGATCAAAGGGGCAATCGATCGGGGGGAAATAGACCGAGAAACGCGCCTGGTGGAGGCCACCTCGGGCAATACCGGGATTGCGCTGGCCATGATCGCACGGTTGTTCGGAATTCCCATCACGCTCATCATGCCCGAAAATGCCACCGCCGAGCGCATCCAGACAATGCGGGCCTACGGCGCGGAAGTCATGCTCACGCCGGCCGAAAAGACCATCGAGTACAGCCGCGAGCTAGCCGAAGAAATGGCCGCCTCCGGTGATTACTTCATGCTCAATCAATTTGCCAACGACGATAACTGGGGGATGCACTACCGCACCACGGGGCCGGAAATCTGGCGGGATACCGGCCGCCGCGTGACGCATTTCGTATCGAGTATGGGCACCACGGGCACGATTATGGGAACCAGCCGCTTTTTAAAAGAACAGAATCCCAACATCCAGATCGTCGGCGTACAGCCCACCGATGGCAGCCGAATTCCCGGTATCCGGCGGTGGTCGCCCGAGTTTTTGCCGAAAATCTACGAACCCGAGCGGGTCGATCGCATCATTGATGTCAGCCGGGAGGAAGCTATTCTAATGACGCGGCGGCTGGCTCAGGAAGAAGGCATTTTTGCCGGTATGAGTAGCGGCGGTGCCACGACGGCTGCCCTCCGCCTGGCCGAAGAGCTCGATTCGGGATTGATCGTCTGCATTATTTGCGATCGGGGCGATCGCTACCTATCCAGTGGTATTTACACGGATTCATGAGCCGGCGGTCCAACCACTCGGCCATTTTTCTATATTTGGCAGTGCTCCGTCCAACTGTAATACAATAACGCTATGCAACTGACCACCCTCGACCTCATCGTCTTCGGCGCTTACGTGCTCGGTATGATGGCCTTCGGGATATGGATCTCGAACCGAGAAAAAAACTCTTCCACCCAGGATTATTTTCTGGCGAGCCAGGCACTGCCGTGGTGGGCAATCGGGGGGTCACTCATCGCATCCAACATCTCTACTGAGCAGATCCTCGGGATGAACGGTTCGGGGTTTGAGCTTGGGCTGGCCATTGCGTCCTACGAATTAATGGCCGCCGCTACCCTGCTCCTGGTGGCAAAGTTCTTTCTGCCGATTTTCCTTAAGGAAGGAATCTACACCATGCCCCAGTTTCTGGAAAAGCGGTACGACGGGCGGGTGCGTTCGCTCATGGCGGTGTTTTGGGTGGCGTTGTTCATCTTCGTCAATATCACCTCCGTCCTATATCTGGGCGGGCTGGCCATCGAAAGTCTGATGGGATTCACGGTAAGTATCGACGATGCCCAAGCCCTGGGTGCGTACCTACAGGAAGGAGCAGCAATTCCAACCGGAACGGGCCTTTCCCAAGAGGACTTGCAGGCGGTTGTCCGCCCGGACGTCGAGTTGTTACAATTGTACAACGAGGGCATTCTGTCGCGCAATTACAATGTACCATTGCTATTGGGAATTTTTGGCCTGGTGATTTACTCGGCGAGTTTCTCCATTTTTGGCGGGCTGAAGGCGGTCGTCTGGACGGATGTCATTCAGGTGGTCATTTTGGTAGTGGGAGGCTTTGCGGCTGCTTATGCAGTACTGGCGGTAGTGGGCGACGGGAATTTCTTCACCGGCCTTCGGCTGCTCTTCGAGCGGACTCCCGAACGCTTCGAGATGATTTTCGAACCCACCGATAATTACATCGAACGGCTGACGGGAGAGGTGAAATCCTCCTACAACCTACTGCCGGGGATCAGCGTGCTCTTCGGGGGCATGTGGATTGCGAACATCTACTACTGGGGCAACAACCAGTACATCATCCAGCGTGCACTGGCCGCCACCGATCTGCGCGCCGCACAGCGCGGGGTGGCCTTTGCGGCATTCCTGAAAGTGTTCATGCCGCTCATCGTAGTGATCCCGGGGATCGCCGCATTTGTACTGGACGCCAACATCGAAAAGGCAGACCAGGCATTCCCCTGGGTTCTCGGAAACTACGTAACCGTTGGTTTGCGAGGATTGACTTTCGCCGCGCTCGTAGCGGCTATTGGTTCTTCGATTAGCTCGATGGTCAACAGTGCTTCCACCATCTTTACCCTGGATATTTACAAGAAGCATCTCGATAAGGATGCCACCGACACCAAGTTGGTGCGAGTCGGTAAAATTACGGCGGCAGCCGCCTTGCTCATCGGGGCTTCGGTGGGGCCATTGCTCGGCAACCTGGGGCAAGTCATCCAGTTTATCCAGGAGTATACCGGCTTTATCAGTCCGGGCGTGGTGGCCGTGTTCATCTTTGGCATGTTTTGGCGTCGAACAACCGCCAACGCGGCGCTGGCCGTCGTTTTGTTCTCGATTCCCCTTTCAACGGGCTTCAAATTTCTGTTTCCCGAGCTGCCGTTTATCGATCGGATGGCCATTACGTTTTTGCTCAGTTGCGTGCTGCTCATCGGCATCTCCCTGTACGAAACCAAGCGGTCGAACCAGGCGGTCAGCGATCGCTTTACCCGCGTTGGCCTGGTAGTGGCACTCCTCGTTATTGCCGCCGCCACGGGGCTAAAGATTATTCTCCAGAATATTGAAGGGGTCGGCAATTTAACGGGTTGGATCACCCTCATACTCGCCCTCATCGCCGTCTACTTCGTCTGGACAGAGCGGCACTCGGACGTTCCCCAGGCTATCGATATCGACCGAAGTTCCTTCCGCACGGATGCCGTCTTCAATCTCTCCGCTGCCGCCGTGGTAATTATTTTGGTGGTGATTTACGCCTTTTTGGGATAAGTATTGGAGGCCAGGATTTAGAAG
>CAZDET010000005.1:0-33094 GCA_964504335.1 uncultured Saprospiraceae bacterium | reverse complement strand
TAGGTTTTATGTCATTGCTAATCGGGCATTCGACTAAAACCTACAATCTATTATCTAAGTTCTAAAATCTAAAATCTAAGTTCTAAAATCTAAAACCTATTATCTACTGACTGTCAGTCCGGTACTCGGTAAGTAGCAAACAGCCGTCGGATCGAGTGCTTGCCCGCCGAGTTGACGGAGGCCATCAGCAAGCCGCCGGTAATGGCGAGGTTTTTAGTAAATAGGATGGATTGCATGCGCTGCACTTCGGGCGGATCGTTCCAGAAGGAATGGACTACCAGCGTTACGGGAACCCAGTACAACAGCAATAAGATGGCCCCCAGGCGGGAGCGGTAGCCTGTCAGGAGCATCAACCCGCCGATCAGGAGCAGAAAAATGGCCCCGTAAATAAGGAGATTCTGATTCCAGTTGATCCCGTAAGCGCTCATTACGACTTTGTTTGCCTTAAAGTAGGCGATGTAGTCGTAGGCTTCGTACAAAAAGATGAAGGACAGCAGCACCCGTCCCACTAAGTCGAATATGTCCTTCATAGCTGGTAGATCTTATCGTAATGTATGGCTTTGTATTTGTACATACACGATTTAACGACTAAACTTCTAGTTGGGCGTTTTTGTATTCGCCAGCCTGCGCCCGACAGCTCGGGCTACGTTCTGGCCATCCATAGCTGCCGAGAGAATGCCACCGGCATAGCCGGCTCCTTCTCCGCAGGGAAAGAAACGATCCCATTCTGGATGCATATACGTATCAGCGTCCCGTGGGATGCGAATGGGGGCGCTGGTTCGGCTTTCGGTGCCGATTACCACAGCATCATCAGTGTAGTAGCCCCGCATTTTTCGCCCAAATTCCTTTACTCCCAACCGCAGGCGGCGGTAAATCGATTCGGGAAGCAACTGGTCGAGTCGGGCGGAGCGCAAGCCCGGTATGTAGGAGGTATTGGGGAGCGTTGCCGATGGGCGCCCTGCCACGAAATCCGGCAGCCGCTGCGCCGGAGCCCGTTGGCTCCCGTCGCCATCTTCGAACATACGGCGTTCCACCGATTGTTGAAAGGCAAGCGTCTGAAAGGGGCCGTGCTGGCGGAAGGCGTGGAGATCCTCCAACTCTACCGCAACTACCGTCCCGCTGTTGGCATAGGCGCTGTCGCGGCGGCTCATGCTCATGCCATTGACGACCAACTCGCCCGGAGCGGTAGCAGCCGGGACGACCAGCCCGCCCGGACACATACAGAAGCTAAATACACCGCGGTCTTCCACCTGACAAGCCAGGCGGTAGCTCGAAGCCGGCAAATTGGGATCGCGCGGTTGCTGGTTGTACTGGATGCGGTCGATTAGCTGTTGGGGGTGTTCGATCCGTACACCGAGGGCAAAGGGCTTGGATTCGATTCGA
Organism: uncultured Saprospiraceae bacterium; assembly: GCA_964504335.1. Taxonomy (GTDB): domain Bacteria; phylum Bacteroidota; class Bacteroidia; order Chitinophagales; family Saprospiraceae; genus CAZDET01. Next base: position 31,711 of record CAZDET010000005.1, on the reverse strand, counting down.
ATGCCGCGTTTATGCAATAAATAATAGACATCGCGGGCAGAGTGGCCGGTTGCCAGAATGACCGCTTCGGCGGTATATTCCCGTTCCTCGTTCACGATGATCCCCCGGATGCGATCCCGATCGAGGAGAAGGTCGGTTACGTGGCTTCCAAAATGCACTTCCCCGCCGTAATGGCGAATGGTTTCCCGGATATTGGCTACAATGTTCGGAAGTTTGTTAGAGCCGATATGCGGGTGGGCATCGATGAGAATGTCGGGTTTAGCCCCGTGTTCAACCAGCAATCGAAGCGTACGGCTGATATTACCGCGCTTGTGGGAGCGGGTGTACAGTTTACCGTCCGAATACGTTCCGGCTCCTCCTTCTCCGAAACAGTAGTTAGAGTGTGGATCTACCTGTCCAAATTGCTGAATGGCCCGCAGGTCGCGGCGTCTTGCCCGGACGTCCTTTCCCCGATCGAAGACGAGCGGACGCAGTCCCTGCTCGATCAGTTCCAGGGCCGCAAACAGGCCGGCTGGCCCCGCGCCCACGATGATGACGGCCGGAGCGTCAGCTACCGAGCGCAGGGAGTCGAGCAAGGCGGGTTCCGGCTCCGGCAGCTCGTCGGGGGCATACACCGCCAGCCGCAACTGAACTTTGGGTACCCGGCCGCGCGCGTCGATGCTGCGGCGCTCGATTTGAATCTCCCCGATTTGATGAGGAGGAATTTTTTTTGACCTCGTCAGGTGTTGCCGCAGGCTGGTCAGATCGGCGGCAATGGCCGGATCTACTTTGAGCGTGATGGTTTGCATAGTGTTCGGGAGTTATCCGAAAAAAGTGCTGTGGTTGGGTGGGTGCAGGTTGTCGTTTGGAGAATGTGCGGTTTTACTTTAATTGATGGTATCAGTTTGGGGTGCGTCGGTGGTATTACGTCGCCAGCGGTGCTCTCCGTTGGGCTGAAATTCTTCGGGTAGGTACAAGACCAGTTCGACGGCTTCGTAACACTCGCCTTCACCGGCGCGAATAGTCGGTCGGGTTTGGTCTTCGCTGGTCAGGAGCAGTTCTTTGTCTTCGAGGTCATTCTTCACACTGTAGCGTCCGCTTTCCACGAAATGGGTTAATACAGACTCTTTGGCACCGTACAAATTAATAGAGGTGCGGAGCATAATCTTGGAGCCGGGCCAGAACTCGACGTCGTAGGGGTCGTAAAAATCAACCGAAATGACATCGACCGAATCTACGGTAAAAGTGCGGTGCATCGTGTGCTGCACCTGACCGGAGGCCGCACTCAGACTGATGGCCACCAGGGAACACAGCAGCAGGCAACGAAACGGAAGTAGTTTCATGTGGGATTCAGCAATTTAGGAAGCTGTTTGAATTCAAACAGCTTCTAACAACGTATAGGGCATTAACGCTTTGGCAAAACTCCTTGTTGTCGCTCTTTTTCAGAAGGAATCCGAGACGGCCTCGGCGTCGGCCAATGGGGCTTTTAATTCGAGAAAATCCACTTGCATTCCCCGGGGAATAAAAATTTCGGTGTGGTAGCATTCCGGAAGGGGGTGCCCGTTGAGGTTTATGGTTTGGCCGAGTTGATTGGCCGTCAGCTCGTAGCAATTGCCTTCCCGTTGGCCTTTTATTCGGTAGCGGCCGGTGATGACGATATCCTTCATCAAGGCCCGGGTGATCCCTCGGGCCTCGACCGTCAGGATCGTACGAATGATGGGCTTGTCCCAGTATTGGTAGTGCACATCCCCGGCAATGTCGATCATTACTTCTTCGACACCGGGGACGTTATTGAAAACCTTCACAAAGGTTTGCTCCTGGACGAGCTGCTCCTGGGCTGACAAGGAGGTGGTTCCCAATCCCAAAACAAGAAGTAGGGCAAATAAGTAGTAGTGCTTCATCAGATAACGATTGGATTGAACAAACAACCACCCTTGCGGAATAGTCGTGTTCTAATTTACTGATTTTCACGCAAAGTCACCACTATATACAACAAGGAATGCATCTACCCGGATATGCCGGAGGGGGCGAGTGCCTGCTGAATCCGGACCAATTGATCTAAAAGGGGAGCCATCCGATCCATCGGAAGCATGTTGGCGGCATCGCTTTTTGCCTCGGATGGGCGGGGATGGGTTTCCATGAACAAGCCGTCGACCCCGGCGGCCACGCCGGCGCGCGCGATGGTTCCAATCAGGGCAGGCCGCCCACCAGTGACTCCGCTGGCCTGGTTGGGTTGCTGGAGTGAATGCGTACAATCGAGCACTACTGGAGAGCCAAAGGCCTGCATAGTGGGAATGCCCCGAAAGTCGACTACCAAATCCTGATAGCCAAAGGTGGTACCGCGCTCGGTCAGGAGCACGTTTTCGTTGCCCGATTCCATAACCTTTTGCCGCGCGAAGCGCATGGCATCCGGACTGAGAAACTGCCCTTTTTTGATATTTACTGCCTTGCCGGTATCGGCGGCGGCCACCAGGAGGCTCGTTTGCCGGGACAGGAAGGCCGGAATCTGCAATACATCGACGTACTGCGCGGCCAGCGCCGCCTCCGACTCGGAGTGAATGTCCGTCGTCGTTGGTATCCGAAACTGCTCGCCGATGGCGGCCAGGATTTCGAGCGCTCGCTCGTCGCCAATGCCCGTGAAGGAATCGAGCCGCGAGCGATTTGCTTTGCGGTAGCTGCCCTTGAAAATGTAGGGAATGCGGAGCCGGTCGCACAACTCGGTCATGTGGGCAGCGATTTCGAAAGCCGTCTTCTCAGACTCGATGGCACAGGGACCCGCGATGAGAAAGAAATTTCCGCTGTCGGAGTGGCTCAAATTCGGCAGATTCGGCAGGCGCATACGCTGTTTTTTGTCCTTTTAATGGAAGGTGATGGATCAAAATGGGAATTTAGTCGATAAATACACAAATACCCGATCAGACCGGAGAGTTTTGCGTTTGTTCCAACGTGTGTACCGCAGGTAATTCCTACTCCTATGCGAATTGTGTACTTATTAGCCATTCTGTTGGCGCTTGATCTTTACGCCTTTCAAGCTATCCGACTCCTGACTCAGCCCTGGTCGGAGCAACAACGGATTACGGTGGCAGCTATCTACTGGGCAATTGTGGCCGGTGGCCTCACCTTTTTCTGGATGGACCAGGCGGGGCTGACGGAGCAATGGTCCGACAATGCGCGGCTGTATGTGCGCGCTTGTATCATCATCATCTACCTGGGGAAAGCGTGTGCGGCCTTCATCTTGCTGGTTGATGACTTCAGAAGAGGTGTTTTCTGGTTCCTCGATCAATTACAGGAGGAGGCGGAACGCGATGTGAGTCGTTCGCGCTTTTTGTCGCAGTTGGCCCTCATTATCGGTGGTATTCCGATCGCCACACTCACCTATGGGATGGTGCGTAATCCCTATCGCTACCGCTACTTCGAAGAAACGATCGGGATCGCCAATTTACCACAGGCACTCGACGGGTTGCGGATTATCCAGATCAGCGACATTCACTCAGGTAGCTGGACCCGCAAGGACCGCGTGGCGCAGGCCATCGACATGATCAATGCCCGGGAAGCGGACCTCATTTTTTTCACAGGTGATATCGTCAACAACCGCACGGATGAGATGTATCCCTACATCGACCTGTTCAGGAAATTGGAGGCGCGCTTTGGGGTGTTTAGCGTATTGGGCAATCACGATTACGGCGATTACGAGCAATGGCCGACTGCGCGCGCAAAGGAGGAGAATTTGGCGGCCATGATTGAATTGCACCGGCAACTGGGATGGAAATTGCTGCAAAACGAACACCAAATGATCGACCTGGACAATGCCCGACTCGCCGTGCTGGGAGTTGAAAACTGGTCGGCTATCAAACGATTTCCCAGGAAGGGGGATTTGGCAGCCGCCTACCGGGGCACAGAGGAGGCAAATGTGCGCATTCTGCTAAGCCACGATCCCACCCACTGGGAGGCCCAGGTAGTACCGAACTTTCCATCCATTGATCTTACGTTGAGCGGCCATACCCACGGAATGCAGTTCGGCGTAGAAATACCCGGTTTTCGCTGGAGTCCGGCCCAGTACTTGTACAGGCAGTGGGCTGGACTTTACCAGGAAGGTAGCCAGTGGCTGTACGTCAACCGCGGCCTCGGCTTTCTTGGGTATCCGGGCCGGGTGGGCATTTTACCCGAAATCACCCTGCTTACCTTGCGCAATGAGGCGGGATCGATGATGTAACCTTAACCACAACCTCCAAAAGGATCGCCTACTTTCTTCGAACAAAGTGTTTACATCGGCATTTTTATGAATGGTGATTATTGCGAATCGTTTATCGAATGGCATTGTTGCTCCGATCAACCTTAGCGTCGAATGTATGGGAAGCGAAATGAAATCATGGATGACTCTAAAGTAATTAGCGGAGGAAAGCTAAAGCAATACATATTCGGGCTGACTACCACGGAGGAAACGGCCCAAATCGAGCGGCTGGCTGAGCAACACCCGGAGTTGCGGCAGCAGATCGATGATTTGCACAATGCACTAAACGATTACGCCAACAAACTGGGGATTCCACCCGCCCGCCTGGATCGCCCTCGCAATTCGCAAGCATTCGAGATACTCGATAACGAAATGATTCCGGGAAGAAACGAAATATCTACGGTTGATGGGAGTAGATGGAGGCGCTACTTACTGATCGGTGCTGCCTGCATTGCCGTACTGGCAGGGCTGTTGCTTTATTGGAGAAGCACCGACGGGGAGGCTGAGGAACTGCTGGTGGAAGCGCCCACTCAGCGTGATTCGGAATCCGCTTATCCACCTCCCACCAACAAAAAGGAAGTCCGGAAGCAGGTATGGCTCGATTCTTTTTTACTGGAAGCCGAGCAGCAGCCCATTTCGGTGGAAGCGGCAGAGGTTATCTGTTACATCCACGAGAAAAAAAGCAAATTGCTTCTGAATATCCTCGAAATCCCGGAGCTGAATCCGGCTTCGGAAGTTTATGCCCTGTGGGGAGCTGCTCCCTCCCAAGCCAAACCCGATTTTCTGGGCACCCTGGCAGCGCCTCAAAAAGATCGAATACAACTGTTTGATTTACCGCACGGCCGGATATCTCAAATGATGATCACCCGGCAACCATCCCATGCTCCGGCATCATTTACTGCCGGAACGGTCGTTATCAGCGGTGAATGGTGAGCTTGGCATAAAAATTGCACCTCCAATACTGCATCCCTAGTGGTTCCCTTACGTTTATCCTAGATAGCAACAACCACCTACTGTACAATATCATCTTACAGTTGCCTTTTGCACAGTATTGTTAATGTCCATGCCCCTTTGTACGGAAATGCGCCATGCATTTTCACCGTCTAGAAAAAAAGTGTAACTTATCTGTGCAAGGAGCTAAAGTTTCCCGATTTTAGCACCTCCTCGGGCAGATAGTTATTTGAATTGTTGGTTTCTAAATCGTCTTAGGCTATGCTAATCTTGTGCATTATTACAGGAGCATTTGTCTGTGGCGGAGGATTGATTCTGGCTTCCCACGTAGCTTCTACGCGGAGTAGCCGGAAGCGCTTTTCCTAATCAGACGAATGCGTTGAACAGTCTTGATCCCATTTAGAACGAACATATCCCACAATCAACTGTCCATTTCCCTTGAACTAACAGGCAATCCCATGCGATTGTCTATTCTTTAGGACAATTCACAGCAACCTAACCTCTACACCTTTGGTCTTGCCAATCGATGATGGCGCATACTCCATCATTTAATTGGGTGACTACGCGTGTATTGGAAACGTTGCCACTGTCCAAGGAATGGCGTTGAGTGGCACATGTGTTCAAATGGAATATCAGGACTCCCAAATTTGGAATCTGAAGAGCTTTGAGGAGCTGGAGCCGGATTTCCCGATGGAATCTGGGCTCCAGCAGATTCCAAAATCTCTAACAAGGTGTTTACGGTTTTATGCCCCGGAGTATCTCCTGCTGCCGGTTACTGAACTTCGCGGCCTCGAACAAGGTCAGTGAAAGGGCCTCCTCCAGATTTCCAAAGTGAGCCTGATAGTCTTCCTGGCTGCGCCGAATGACCTCGTGCGCTTCGTCTTTGCCGTATTCGTCGGTGATGTAGCATTTGGCCTCTTCTCCTGGCAGGTTTTTGTAGGTGAGGAAGTAATGCTTCAGGCGGTTTACCACATTGTCGGGTAGTTCGCTCAGATCGCCCCACTGTGCATACAGCTCATCCTTCTCCATGACGGCGATGATTTTATCGTCGGCTTCGCCTCCGTCAATCATACGGAATCCGCCAATCGGACGCGCATTCACGATGATATTACCATGGGTGACTTCCCGCTCGGTGAGTACGCAAATGTCGAGCGGATCATCGTCGCCGACGATATCTTCGAGTTCGGCTTGCTGCATGCAATACGCCGCCACCCGTTCTTTGCAATAAGTTTGTGGAATGAAGCCGTACAGGGCGGGTACAATATTGGAAAACTTCTGCGGCCGGTCGATCTTGAGGAAGCCGGTCTGCTTATCGATTTCGTATTTCACGGTATCGGACGGAATCACTTCGATGAAGGAAGTAACACTCACAGGCGCCTCTTCGCCGATGGGAATACCGTGCCAGGGGTGGGAGGTATACCGCAGCCCAATCATTTTCCACAGCTTACTGAATGCTTCTTGACTCATGTCTTTTAAAGCTTTAATGCGTTATCAGCCAGCATTATTGAGCGTGTACAACGCCCCGCGCAGCGGGATGCGTAGCCAATCGGGCCGACTATTTAATTCGTATCCTACTTCGTAGATGGCTTTTTCCAGCGTGTAGATGCTGATTAACAGTTGAATACCTTCTTGAGTTCTGGGCACGAAGGGCTGGCCCTGGACGGTAGTCAGGTATTGCCGAAGAAAGGCCTGCCGAACGTAGTGGTACCACTGCTGTCCCCAATTCTCCAAACGGGAGAGGTCTTCGCGTTTGTAATCGGCCGACAGGAGGAGTTGTCCCAGGGCGGCGTAGTGAAACGAGCGGATCATGCCGGCTACATCCTTGAAAGGAGTGCGCTTGAGGCGCCGCTCGGAGATAGACAGGAGGGGTTCCCCTTCGAAATCGATAATGTAAAAATCGGCATCGTCGTAAAGGACCTGCCCGAGGTGGTAATCGCCGTGGATGCGGGTTTTGACCGCGTCGATTCGGTCGGCGTATATTTGCTGAAACGTAGTGGTGATTTCTTCCCGCCGGGCCAGCAGGCGCCGGGCTTCGGCCGCAGCCAGGTTGGGGAGGCTATCCAGTTTGCGCTGAAGCTCACCCAACTTTTCGCTCATCAACTTGCGATAGCCCGAATACAAACTCCGTTGGTAATGCTGGGTGAAGGGCTCGGGGGCAAAAGCGGGGTCCTCGTGGTTGGAGGCGAGCGCGATGTGCATCTCGCCGGTTCGCTGACCGAGCAGTGCGGCGCGGTCGTATATGTCCCGCCCCATAAAGTCTCGCACCCGCTCGGGAATGGCGTCGAAGTGGTCGGCATCCTGGGGAGTCGGAGGCGACTTGGCCTCGGCGGCGAGCACCTTGCTGTAGAATTGCTCCATGGCCCGGAGCATGAGCGTCCAGGCTTCGCCTTTATTGGGGATTTTATTCTGCAGCAGCCCTAAAATGCTAAAATTGCCGCCGGTGCGCAACTCGACGCCTCCTCCGTAGCGGGGGCAATGCTGGAAACTGGTGCGCTCCGACAAAAAGCGGACGAGTTCCAGATCGGGATTGATATCGGTATCGAGCTTGCGGTAGATCTTGAAAAAGTAATTGTCGTTGTAAATCACCGACGTATTGCTCTGCTCCACTTTAAGCAATTTGCCTGCTACTTCCGACCGCTCGATGTCAAGTGCCTGCAGGAGCTTGCCCGGTTCGAAAATCATCCGGTTGCCGGGGGTGCTCAGCGTGCGGTGCTGCTTGATCAGCCAGAATAATTCGTCGCGAAATTCCTGAGAAAAAAGAGCATCGATGATAATCCCTTCCGCCTTGGGTGTCTCGAGGTGGCAAATAACGCTACCCGATTCTTTGCGCAGAAAGTTGACGATCTCTTCCGCCTGTTGAATAAAGGCAACGGGCAGCAAATAGGTTTCCGGTAGCCCATCCGCGTAGCGCAGATGAAGAATGAGCAGGTAGTACGTGGTTTCATCTACTACTACGGAAGGCACTTCCTGGATCTGGAGGGTTACAATTTTGCGGCCCTTACTGGTAAACCAGCGGCACCCTCTGAGGTACTGCGGCAATACGCGTTTTTCTACAAACCGCCGCGTCCGGTAATCGCCAAAAATATTCTCCCAAACCACCGGACTTTCGATTTCTGGAATGACGCGTTCGCGTACGGTTTCCTGCTCCGACGGGGCATCTTCGAGTAAAAACCAATAGTAGATATACGGGCTGAGCGTGAAGCGGTAGGGCGTCGTCTCGATGTCGAAGAACCGCGATTGGCTGAATATTTCCAGGGGGGAAGAGCCGGCAAACTGGCTCAGGTCGATCTCTGCGGGCTGGGCGTGCTGGGACAGGTTCACCACCACCAGGATATTTTCCCCCTCGAATTGACGCAGGTAGGCCAGTACCTTGCTATTGCCCGAGTCGAGAAACCGCAGGGTGCCCCGGCTCAGGGCACGGTGCCGCTTGCGCACGGAGATCAGGCTCTTCATCCACCACCACAGGGAAGCGGGGTTTTTCGTTTGCATGTCGACGTTGATCGACTCGTAGCGGTACTGCGGATCGCGTACCACGGGCAGGAAGAGGCTCTGCGGGTTGGCGGTCGAAAAGCCGGCATTTCGGTCGTCGCTCCACTGCATGGGGGTGCGAATACCGTCGCGGCCGCTCAGGTAGATGTTGTCGCCCATGCCGATTTCGTCGCCGTAGTAGATAACCGGCGAGCCGGGGAGGCTAAACACAATGGTATGGAGCAGTTCGATTTTGCGCCGGTCGTTGGCGACTAAGGGGGCGAGCCGGCGCACGATGCCCCGGTTGTGGCGGGCTTGGTGCTCCGGAGCCAGGGTGCGCAGCAGGAAATCGCGTTCCTCCTCGGTGACCATCCGTAAGGTGAGGTCGTCGTGGTTGCGCAGAAAGAGCATCCACTGGCAGCGATCGGGGATGGAGGGCGTTTGGGCAATGACGTCTTCGATGGGGTAGCGATCCTCCGTTTGCAGGGCCATAAACAGGCGCGGCATGAGCGGGAAGTTGTAGTTCATGTGGCACTCGTCGCCACTGCCGAAATAGCGGGCCGCCTGCTCGGGCCAGAGGTTGGTTTCGGCAATGAGAATGCGATTTTCGTAGCGATCATCGATCCACGTCCGGAGTTCGCGAAGTAGGCTGTGCACGCGGGCGAGGTCTTCGCAGGTGGTGCCGTCTTCCTGAAATACGTAGGAGATACTCATCAGCCGAAACCCGTCTACCCCCAGATCCAGCCAGTGCTTGAGGGTTTCCAGCGCATTACTACGCACTACTTCGTTGTCGTAATTGAGGTCGGCCTCGTGCGTAGAAAAACGGTGCCAGTAATACGACTGCGCCACCTTGTCCCACTCCCAATTGCTTTTCTCCTCGTCGGGCAAGAGGATGGCGGCATCCTCGAAGCGCTCGGCATCGTCGCTCCAGATGTAAAAATGGCGTTCGGGAGAATCAGGAGAAGCCTTGCGGGCCCGCTGAAACCAGGGATGGTCGATACTTGTATGGTTGACCACAACATCGATGACCAGGCGCATATTGCGCTGGTGCAGTTCTTCAATCAGGCGCTGAAATAGTTCATTATCCCCGAAATCCGGATGCACCGACCGATGATCAATGATGTCATACCCGCCGTCGCGCATAGGGCTGGGGTAAAAGGGCTGCAACAAGATCGCGGTAACGCCGAGTTCCTCCAGGTAATCGAGCTTATCGATCAAGCCTTCGAAATCCCCAATGCCGTCGCCGTTGCTGTCGTAAAATGAGCGGATGTTGAGGTTGTAAAAAATCGTGTCCTTATACCATAAATCAGAAGGGATAGGCTGAGCCATGTAGTGGGTGCGGTTTAGCGGTTTAGCGGATCGTCGATAATCTACGCAATTTAGCGATAACGGCTGTGTCGAATGAGTTGCAACTTCACAAGCCCGCCGCCCACTGCCGGCTAATCTCGTAGAGGGCAACTGCCAGGGCGGCGGCCACGTTCATCGAAGAATTTCGACCGAGCATTGGGATGTGGGCACAATCGTCCAGGACCTGAAGAATAGACGGGGAGATTCCATGCTGCTCGGCCCCCACGACTAGTACCAAGGGCTGGAGCTGGTCGAACGAAAAAGACTGAATGGGCTGGCTCCGGTCGGTGATTTCCAGCCCGATCAGATGGTGCCCCTCTGCCCGCAACTCCAGTAGAACAACTGCCAAATCGGGTGCGGCGCGCCATTCGATCCATTGTTCTGTGGAGCGAGCCGTTCGGCTGATCTTCCGGTGCGGAGGGTGCGGCGTCGATCCGCCCAATATCAACTGCGTAGCACCAAAGGCGTCCGCCAACCGAAAGGCAGCCCCTACATTCAACGGGTCGCGCCAATCACAGCAGGCTACCCGAATCGGCAACTGCCGGGACTGAGCGTGGTGGTGCTGGTGGGTTAGCTGTTCGATGAGCCAATATGCTAATGAGTCAATGTGCCCTTAAAAGCTGTTCTTCCACATCATACTCTCGACGGGGCGATCGGAGCGCTTGGTGTACTTGGCGCTTTGTTTTTTGTGGTAATAAGTACTGATTTCGCCGCGGACTTCGAAGTAAATTAGCTGGCCGATCGGCATGCCGCGGTAAATGCGCACCGGATGAGTACAACTGATTTCCAGCGTCCAGTAATTGCAAAAACCGACATCGCCCTTTCCGGCAGTGGCGTGGATATCGATACCTAGGCGTCCGACGCTGCTTTTTCCTTCCAGAAACGGAACGCTACTGTGGGTCTCAGTATACTCTTCGGTGACGCCCAGATAGAGCGTGTTCGGATGGAGCACGTAACCGGATTCCGGAATTTCGATCGTCTCGATCTCGTTATGCTTGCGCGCATCCAGAATGTGGTCTTTGTAGTGGGCCAGGTACTTTCCTAAGTGGACGTCGTAGGAATTAGTGCCCAGGCAATCGCGTCGAAATGGTTCGATCACGATATCGCCCTGCTCGATACCTTCCAGAATTTTTGAATCGCTTAATATCATGAGCGCGAAGATAAGAAATCAGGATCGCCACATAATGATCGTCCGATCATCACCGGCACTCAGCAGTGTGGGGCCATTTGGATGCCACAGTAGGGTGTTGACACTGTTTAGGTGCCCTCCCGAACGAACAATTTCCAGCACCTTGATCAGTTCGAAGGTATCGGCATCCCAAACCTTGACGGTTTTGTCGCGGCTGCCGGTGGCAAACCACTTGCCGTCGGGTGAAAACTCGATTGCATTGATGGTAAACAGATGTGCCGGAATGGTCGTGTGCAACTCGTAGCCCCGCTCGATGTCCCAGACGCGCAGTTGGGCGTCGCGCCCGCCGCTGATCAGGTAGCGGCCGTTTGGGTGAAATGCAAGGCTGAATACGCTGTTGGAGTGCGCATCGGGCAGTTTGCCGAGGACGGAGAAATCATCGGGAGAAAGTAAGTAAATCGTTTGATCCGAACTTCCGATGGCGAGCACGTGCCGGTCGGGCTGGTAGGCAAGTGCCCGCAGCGATTGGTTGGAGAGCACCAGCGTTTCGGTGGCGCGGCGGTCGGCGATCGACCAGCGGGTAAGGGCACCGTCGCCACCCGCCGAAAACAGCTGGTCTTCCAGGGCCAGCAGGGCATAAGTAGCGCGGCGGTGGTGCGCAATATTGCGGGTTCTGTCGGGGTGCCGCAAATCGATCCAGTGCACGCCGCCCGGGAAAGTACCCGCCACTAATAACTGCTCCGCGGGTAAGGGCAATAGGGAAAAAATCTGCTCCTCTACCCGTCCGATGACCTTACCGAGCTCCGGATCGGCGAATTCCCACCGCACGATGTAACCATCGCCGGCGGCGCTTAGAAAGGAATCGGTGGAAAACCCGGTTGAAAGCACATAAATTCCCGCTTCGTGTCCGCTAAGTTGAGCGTTTTTTTGCCACATAAACCACAGTTATAAGAGCGAAGAAAGAGTTCCTTGGCGGCCGATGGCCACAGCCGATCCCTCGGCGAAAAAGATACTTTCCGGCGGCTGTCGCAGGGCTGCCCCGATTTCAGGGCCGTACTGTGCCTGAAAATCAGTGTCGATGCGATAGTCCAGCACCGCGGCGATCTCCCAACTAGGGTGCGCTACCTGGTACTCCACTGTTTTTGTGGGGCGGCGCCGGCTGTAGCCCCAATAGTGCTCGAATATGAACGCCTCCGGGCTCCCGGTGGCCATTGGGTGCAATGCCGTTGGGGTGGTCGCCGAAAGAGTATTTTGGCCAGCACTGTTTTTCCAGCAGTAGGTGATCGTCTGCTGTTGGGCTCCGATTTGCCAATCGTAACTAACCGGCATGCGGACGTACTGCTCGTTGTATAAATTGTTGGCAACCAGCGGAATTAGTGGGGGCTGCACCACCTCCTGAATAAACACGACCCCACGCCGCCAGGTGCCGTCGGGCAGTGGGCGGCGCACGTAAAACCGGAGATTTATTTCCGGGAAGGTCGTATGCCCCGGCCACCGAAGGCCCAAGACCCGGGTATCCTTGAATAAAAATCCGACGAGGCTGACCAGGTGCCGGCCCTCCCAGGTATCCAACTCGACTCCGGCCGGGAGATAGGGGCGCAGTAGCGCCTCCGGAACCGCGTAATTAGCCATGATGAGTTTTCGCCATTCGGCACGAAGAAAAGGACGCTTGATACTTGCTGCTTGCATGCACCTAGAACAATCGGAACCGAAAACTGATCGATCCACCTACTCCCTGTCGTCGAGAAACGCTTACCCCCAATTCACCACTGGGAATCAAATCGCTGAGTCCCTGCAATACAAACCCGTGCAATTGGAGCTGCACCTTCGACAAGTTGACGTGCAGCCCCAGCCCGCCTCTCAGCCCGTAGTTGAGCCGGGAAGGCAACTGGACGCCATAGTACCGTCCTTCGGGAACAACGAAATCCTGTCCGATTTCCTCTTCATCCTGGATGGGAAAAGCGACGTAGGGCCCCGCCTGAAGAATCGGCCGGAATCGCCCCCGGCCAATGTTGACCTGCGTAAGGATGAGCAACTCGCCAAACGTCAGCCTGCGGATGTAGCGATCATCGCCTCCCGTACCTTCCTCCCAGCCGGCACGCGCCACCCCCAACTCCCCAATGAACCCAACATGAGCCAGATCGAAGTACCAAAGAGAGGCATACACGCCCTGCCCCGCAAGCGCTTGCTGAGACACTACCGGGCTAAAGTCGACCTGATGCAGCGCGTAGTCCACCCTACCCCCCAGCGAAAACTGGGGCAAGCGGTCCCACTGCCCGAAAAGAGCACCAACCGAACCGCATAGTATCAATGAAAGCAATAGTAATCGCATGCCGAAAGATAACTACTACCACCCACACCCCTACCCCCTACTCCACATACTCCTCCCGCCGCACGATCACTACTAAATCACTGGTGCGCAGCAAGTATCCGTAATCGTAGCAAAATCGGTAGGTCGCTCCTTGTTGGGTACGATATTCGTTGGTGAAATAGGAAAACCGAAAGCCCCGCTCGGCTAGTCGGTGTTTGGGAATCGATCGTTTATCATTTCCGATGGTATCGGCTAAAATCCGGCGGTTTGTGCGCAAGATGCAGTTGATCGACCGCATGAACGTCGAAGCAGCGTACCGCTTATTGTGAAAAGCGGAGCGGCAATTATCCGAGCAAAAACGCTTGTCGGCCCGGCCGAACAACGCGAGGCCACATTCCTGGCAATGTTTTTTCATAGATTCCGGTGTTTAAGAACACCAAGTTCCGGGCTTGCTCACTGCCGGTCAAGGACAGTTAGACCGTGGTTTTCTTCCCGTTTTTGAGGGCCTCCGGCCGATTCACAAGAATCAGGTTGCCTCCGCTATCGAGGGAAACGGCTTCGGGAAATACGGAGCGAAAGGTCTTGTCGAAAAAGGCCTGGCTGTTTTTGCGGTGGGAAGGCGTATCGGCCAATCTGTTGAATAACAAAATTCCTCTGGGATGCAACAATTGATGAAGGGCCTGCAGAAAGGCAGGTGTTTCGAAGTCGGCGGGTATTTTCGCGTCTTGGAAAATATCCATGCAAATCAGGTGGTAACGATCTTTGCAATGCCCGATAAAATCGCGCGCGTCGGCACGGATGAGCTGGATGGAAGCTTTTAGGTCGGGAAGAATGTATTCGGAGGCGAGTTCGATGATCACTTCGTCTATTTCCACGGCGGTGTAGTGGTAGCATTTATGGTAGCGCGTTTCCAGCATTTGCGGAATGCTGCCGAGTCCGAACCCGAGCAGTAATACGTCCGCTCGTTCGGGCAACTGCTCGAAGTTGAGTTGCGAAAAGGCGTAGCGAAAATTGACGTACAGGTCGCCGTAGGAATAGATGGCCTGGTCGGCGCTTAGTTGCAACTGGCCATTGCGCAGGCTGACCAATAGACGCGGATTGTGCGCGCTGCCGGTCTGCTCGATGCGTTGCTCGAAAAAGTAGCTCAGGAAGTAGCGCCAGAGGGGTATACCGGCCATGTGCGTGCTCATTGAGCGACTTCCCAACTACGTCGGCCGGCGGATTCTTCGAATACGCGCATGAGGATAAGCCGATCCGCTACGGTGAGTTCTTGTTTGCGGCGCGCCATGACGCGCTCCATGGTTTCGAAGGCCTTGTCGGTGCGGTGGGTAGCGACGGTATCCACGCCGCCCCAGCTAAAGGAGGGGATGAACTTGCTGGGAAAACCCGATCCGAATACATTTGTGCAGATGCCCACTACCGTGCCGGTATTGAACATGGCATTGATAGACGTCTTGCTGTGGTCGCCCATGATCAGCCCACAGAATTGCAGCCCCGTATCCACGAACCCATTGGAAGGGTAATCCCAGACCCGCACGTTGGAGTAGTTATTTTTCAGGTTGGAGCAGTTGGTATCGGCCCCCAGATTGCACCACTCGCCAATGACAGAGTTGCCGAGATAACCGTCGTGGCCTTTATTCGAAAAGCCCTGGAAGACGGAATTGCTCACTTCGCCTCCCACTTTGGAGTAGGGGCCCAGGGTGGTAGGGCCGTAGATTTTGGCCCCCATCTTGAGTACCGAATGCTCGCAGAGCCCCAGGCCACCCCGCACGAGGCAGCCCTCCATAATCTCTGCGTTTGGGCCGACGTAGATCGGTCCCGTCTTCGTATTGAGCGTGCTGGCTTCAATGCGTGCACCGGATTCGATGAAGAGTTGATCGGCCGAGCCGATCAGGCGGTTCGAATCGGATAGTGGTTCGGATTTGCGTCCGTAAGTCAGCAGTTGAAAGTCGAGTTCAATGGCCCGGCCGTTGTAGCGAAACAAATCCCACGGCCGTTCGATGCGCAGCACCGGAGTATCCTTGATATCGTATCCTTGCAGCTCTCCAAAATCCTGATCGTTGATCAGGCGCTCCATTTGCTGGCCGCTAAGGCGGGCGGCGATGAGTTCCTCACCCAGCAGGAAGGCCTGTTGGGATTCGATTTGAGAGACCAGCCGGAGCAGCCGGGGAGTAGGCAGTACCGACGCATTGATAATCAGATTGTCGTCGCCGTACTGCAGGCGGAACTTTTCCGAGAGGTAGTCCTGGGTTAAATAGGAAGCGGGAAGTTGGAGATGGCGCGCCCATTTCTCGCGAATCGTCAGAATGCCGACCCGCAGTTCGGACATGGGGCGGATAAACGTGAGCGGAAGCAGGTGGTCGCGTGCTTCGTTGTCGAAGAGGATGACGTGGGTCATGCGGCGGAAAATTCTACGGGTAAAGGTAACACATGCACTTCATTTATACCTGACGCGAGCCAGTTTGGCAGGGATGGAGTTGCGCCCAAATCCATTCAAAAAAAAAGTCCCGTTCACGGAGATGAAGGGGACTTTTGGAAAGTCAAAGCGCTAATCTATTCTTGAGCGTTTTTCTTCCCTTTCTTAGCAAACTTGGCAAATTTCTTATTGAACTTATCAATCCGACCAGCTGTATCGACGAACTTCATCTTACCAGTGAAGAAGGGGTGCGATGCGTTCGATATTTCCAGCTTCACGAGTGGGTATTCATTGCCGTCTTCCCAGGAAATGGTATCGCGTGTGGGGGTACAAGAGCGACCCAGCCAGGCTACATCCGCTGAGAAATCCTTGAATACCACCATGCGGTATGACTCAGGATGAATATCTTTTTTCATCTCCGTTTATTTACTGTACTAAATTTGGGCTGCAAAGATAGTTGGTTTGTAGGAATTTACCAAGGTTGACCGGCTACTCGATGAGCGGAGATCACTTAAGGCCGTCTTCGAGGCGCTTATAAAGCGGTCATTCTTTCATCAAACCAGAACCTCAGATTACCACATTGTCTAATGGTCCTCATCAGCACATCAACTACTCCTCCTCATCGGGCATCTGATTTTCGGCGTAGAGGCGGTTGAAAAGGGCATCCACCCGGTACATTTCATCGAGGGTTTCATCGAGATAGAAGGCGATATCCGGAATGCGGCGCAGTTGGCGGCGAACCCGATTGCCGAGACTTTGGCGGAGGCGGGGGTGTTCCTCCTCCATTTCGAGCAAGACGGCCTGCTTGTTTTCGGTATTCCAGACGCTGAGGTAGATCTTGGCGAGGCCGAGGTCGGGCGACATTTTTACGCTGGTTACAGTAACGAGTGGGGAAGTTCCGAAGACGTACGCGCCTTCTGATTGCAGTACGTGGCTGAAGTTGCGCTTGATGAGCTCCGCAACTTGCTTTTGGCGTTTAGTTTCCATGTCGGTAGGTTGAATTCAGGTGCCGTTGCGACCTGACGAAATATAGTTGAATAATTCCGAACGGTCAATTCTGCGGAATTGTTTCTATCCTCTTACCTTTACAACCAAATTGTTGTAAATGCCGGCTACAGGAGCACTGCTCGAACGACCGATCGAATATCTGAAGGGGGTAGGCCCCGCCAAGGGCGAATTGCTCAAAAAAGAGCTTGGTTTGTTCACCATCGGTGATTTCCTGCACCTGTATCCCTTTCGGTATATCGATAAAACGCAGATACACGAAATCGGCCGGCTCACGGCCGAAAGCGGCGAAGTGCAGCTGCGGGGCGTCTTGCGTCGGCTCACCACTTTAGGCGAAGGCCGCAAGAAACGCCTGGTCGGGCGGTTGCGCGATGCGACGGGAGCCATCGAGCTCGTCTGGTTTTCGGGGGCTCACTACCTCGAACGAAGCCTGAAGGTCGGTCAGGAGTACGTGGTATACGGCAAAGTGAATGCCTTTCGCGACAACCTCACCATTCCCCATCCGGAGATGGAGGGGGTATCGGAGGTCAAGACCCTTGAAGCCAATACCTTTGAGCCCGTATATGCCAGCACGGAAAAGCTCAATCGCAAGGGGTTGGATGCCAAGGCCCGCCGACGGTTGATGCGCCACCTGCTCGACCAGCTGCGGCCCGCCGACTTGCCGGAGATGTTGCCTGCCTCCCTCCTGCAGGCACTCCGCCTGCCCTCGCACTACGAGGCGGTTCGGGCTATCCACTTCCCACCCGATCAGGCAACACTCGAAGCCGCCCGGAAGCGGCTGAAATTCGAGGAGCTGTTTCTGATTCAGGTGCGCTTATTACAACTCAAAAAACGCCGACAAGGAGCCATCAAGGGCTATGTTTTTAAAGAAATCGGCCCCGTTTTCAATAATTTTTACAAGGAACAACTGCCCTTCGAACTCACCGGTGCCCAGAAGCGCGTACTGCGCGAAATACGCCGTGATCTCGGCAAGGGCGTTCAGATGAACCGCTTACTGCAGGGCGATGTCGGCAGCGGCAAAACCATCGTCGGGCTGATGACGATGTTGATGGCAATCGACAACGGGTTTCAGGCTTGCATGATGGCTCCCACTGAAATCCTGGCGCAGCAGCATTACGAATCGCTGCGGTCGTATTTGGAGGAGCTGGACGTGCAGATTGCCTTCCTGTCGGGAAGTATCAAAGGCAAAAAACGACAGGCTGTTCTGGAAAAAGTCGCTGCCGGCGAGATCGATATTCTGGTAGGAACACACGCCCTGATCGAGCCCACGGTCGCGTTTAACAACCTCGGGCTGGCCATTACCGACGAGCAGCACCGCTTCGGCGTGAAGCAGCGGGCCAAGTTGTGGAAGAAAAACGACCCCTATCCCCCTCACATCCTCGTGATGACCGCCACGCCCATCCCCCGAACGCTGGCGATGACCCTTTACGGCGACCTCGACGTATCGGTCATCGATGAATTACCGCCAGGGCGCAAACCGATCGAGACCATCCACTACACCGAGCACCAACGCCTGCGGGTCATTGGTTTCATGCGTCAGGAAATCGCCAAAGGCCGTCAGGTTTATGTGGTATATCCACTGATCGAGGAGAACGAAAAGCTCGATCTGACCGCCCTCGAACAGGGCTACGAGGCGCTCAGCCGCGAATTTGCAATGCCCGATTACCAAATCAGCGTCGTTCACGGCCGGATGAAGCCCAATGACAAGGAATTCGAAATGCAACGGTTCAAGCGTGGGGAAACCCAAATCATGGTAGCGACCACCGTAATCGAAGTGGGCGTCAATGTGCCCAACGCGAGCGTGATGGTGATCGAGCATACCGAGCGCTTCGGCCTGAGCCAGCTCCACCAGTTGCGCGGGCGGGTGGGGCGCGGTGCCGAGCAGTCGTTTTGCATCTTGATGTCGGGATTTAAATTGAGCAGCGATAGTCGGGAGCGTATTCAGACTATGTGCCGCACCAACAACGGCTTTGAGATCGCCGAAGCCGATTTGCGGCTGCGCGGTCCCGGAAACATCGAGGGTACTCAGCAGAGTGGGGTTCTAGACTTGCGCATTGCCGATCTGGCCCGGGACGGTCGCATTCTTCAGACCGCCCGCGAACTTGCCCAGCGGCTCCTGGAGCAGGACCCGAAGCTGGAAGCACCGGAGCACGAATCGCTAAAGCACTATCTGGATAAGCACCTGCGCCAGGTGCGGGGATGGAGCCGAATTAGTTAGCGGCCCAGAGACACAATTGCTCAAAACCGACCGGATAGATCGAACTCGTTTAGCGGCTCCCACCACTGATCGTAGCGAATTTCGTTGTTGCTGCAAGGATCGACGATGTGCCAGTGACGCTTCAGCCAGGGCTCCCCTTCGAGGACATCGGTTTTGTCTTGCCAGTTCAGGTCAAACTGATCGTTGTCCGGGTAGAGCAGGAACTGGTCGTGGGTGGTCAGCGTGTTTCCATCCTTATCGAGGAAGGGCCACAGCTGCCCGTAATCCGGCCGCGGAAATACCACCTCCGTAAGAGCCGCCTTTTCCAGCGTAATTAATTGAACGACCTTGCGGTGCTTGGTCTGGTACACGCGTTCGATCACTCCGGGGGCATTCGTGGAGAGCTTGAAATTACTCCAGAGAAAATCGGCTTGCGCCGGCAGCCGCAGCTCGAAAGTGCCATCTTTCGGAAGCAACGGAGTGTAAACGCTTCCATCCGCGAGGTGATGAAAATCGAGGAGCTTACCGTTCAGCCGCAACTCGATTTCCCCTTCGGAGAGGGTAGGTAAATTGGAGCTCCCAATTTTTACCAAGTTAAAGAACAGATATCCATCGGCAGGCAGGACGATGCGCAAGGCAAGACCTTCCTCACCGGCAGAAGCAATCTTCAACCGGGTGGAATCGGCCCCTTCAACCGATACCACATCGGGAGCTCCGGTGACATCTACCCCACTGTCACCATATTTTGATACGACTTCCCAGCGGGAAGGAGAAAAATACCCTTTGAAGCCCTCCGCCGAGCAATTGAAATCGTAATAAGTCTCCGTGTAATCGATAATCAGGGAATCGGAAAGAGCTGCAGGAGGCAACACCGACTGCAACGCCTGCCTCCAGGAAGCGCAATAGACGGTACTCGTCGACGGGAGGAGGAAACCCTGAGACCAGAGCAACTGGCTACTACTCAGAAGTAGAATAAGAAGTATAGTTCTTGGGATAATGGTAAAACGACTCATAAGGTGTTTCCCTTTTTCTTGCTTTATGACTTATGATAGTAGGCTTTGTCACAAATTGTGACCAGCTAGGTGGAAAAAGGATGGAAGAAGGATGCTTTGTGGGAGCTTAGCTTAGAATCGTTGCTATGGATGGGGGTCGGGAATAGAAATATACCTTAGTGGTCATGGGATGTACGTTTTGGGATTGTTTGTTCAATACAATGGAAAATCATTCCATTTCCTACAAATATAGTGCCTTTCCCGAGTGGAATGTTACCTCAAAGGGGTTATTTTTAGCGTCTTAGGACAACTTTAACGCGCATTGTCAACAATATTGCCGGAAAAGTATTCCCTCTTTTTACCCAATAGATCGGTACGCTATGCGACCAAAACGCAAGGAATGGGAATCGTTTGTGCCACGCCCCCTCGATGAGGTTTGGGCTTTTTTTTCCCGACCGGAAAATTTAAACGAGCTCACTCCGGACTCCGTCAGTTTTGAAATTCTCAGCCCGGTGGAGGGAAGGGAAATGTATCCCGGTATGATCATCCAGTATCGTATCGCCCCTCTATTGGGCATCAAGATGAACTGGGTAACCGAAATTACTCAAATCCGGGATCGGGCATTTTTCATCGACGACCAGCGGGTGGGGCCCTATGCGCTCTGGCACCACCAGCACCATTTCGAGGCGCGGGAAGATGGTACGATCATGCGCGATATACTGCACTACCAGGTACCGCTTGGCCCGCTGGGTACTTTCGCCAACTGGCTGTTTGTGGAGCGCCAGGTGGATCAGATTTTCCACTACCGCGAACAGGTCATCGCAGAGCGATTCCCTTAATACCGATAGAAACGTGCCAGCCGTCGGGGAGGCACCCCCAGGAAATAGCCGCACACGATCAGTAGGTTTTGGACTACCTGCCGAACGATGCCCCGCTGCAGGAAGCGTCGGGCCGAGGTGCAAACCGGTAGCGGCAATCGGACAAACTTTCCCTGCCTCCGCAGACGCCACTGCAAGTCAAAGTCTTCCAGAATGGGCCAGAATCGGTAGCCTCCGATTTGGAAGTAGTCTGCGCGCCGGGTAAAGATAGCCTGATCGCCAAAGGTCCACCATCTGGTATTCCAACGGGTGAACCAGGCCAACAAGCGCAGCAGCGGATGCGGGTGGTCGAAGCGAATAGCGAAGGAGCCGGCCCGCACCTGGCTATCCCGCAGCCGATGTCGGATTGCCCGCAGCGCGCCTTCCGGGAGTTGGGTATCGGCGTGCAAAAACAGGAGCACGCTCCCACTGGCCACAATTGCTCCGCAATGCATTTGTTGCCCGCGCCCTCTCACCTGAGGCTGTATCAAGCGCACGTTTCGAAAGCGCACTACAATCCGTGTAGTGGCATCCGTGCTACAACCATCCGCTACGATGATTTCCGTGTCGGAATCGGCCTGGTGCTCGAGTTTTTCCAGGCAAGTGGCAATGCGGGCAGCCTCGTTGTAAGTTGGAATGATGATGGAAATCTTCATAAACGATTGAATGGCCCGGCAAGTAGGATGTTATTGGAAACTGAAAAATTCCTCTAAGTTTGCAAACCTTCTGTATGTCCGGACCAAATTGTCGTGTTCAGGACCCACTCGCGAACTCAATAGCTGCTCGATCATGAATCCGGAGACTTCCAACCCCGCCGATGAAAAGCCGCCGATCTTCCACGATTGGTGGCAGTTGTATCTGATTGTGCTGTTATCGCATGCCCTGATCATCTTGCTGTTTTACTTATTCACTCATACTTATTCATAAGCGATCCCATGCAGTTGCTCGATTGGCTGGTCATGTTGGGCACCCTCCTGGCCATTGTAATTTACGGCGTTTTGAAAACCCGCAACGTAGGGAGTGTTCAATCTTATCTGCGGGGCGACCGCGATTTGCATTGGTGGACGATCGGGCTGTCCGTGATGGCTACCCAGGCGAGCGCAATCACCTTTTTGTCTACACCCGGGCAGGCGTACTCCGACGGGATGGGCTTTGCCCAGTTTTATTTCGGCCTGCCGGTTGCTATGGTCATCTTGTGCATCTTTGTACTGCCGATTTACTACCGGCTCAACGTGTACACCGCCTACGAATATCTGGAAGGGCGCTTCGACCTGCGCACGCGCACCCTCACCGCCATTCTGTTTCTCACCCAGCGCGGCCTGGCGGCCGGCATTACCATTTATGCACCGGCCATCATCCTCAGTAGCATCATGAATTGGTCGCTCAACCTGACCATCCTGTTCATCGGTACGATCGTCACTTTTTACACGGTGATCGGGGGAACCAAAGCGGTAAGCGTTACCCAGAGACAGCAAATGATCATCATCCTGTCGGGGATGATCCTGGCCGGAATTATCATAGTGTACGAATTACCCGCCGAGGTTCAATTTACCGATGCCCTGAATATCGCCGGCAAGATGGGCAAACTGGAGGTGGTCGACTTCACCTTCGATCTCAACAATCGCTACAACTTCTGGTCGGGCATGCTGGGAGGTGTATTTCTTTTCCTCTCTTACTTCGGTACCGATCAATCGCAAGTACAGCGCTATTTGTCGGGAAAGTCGCTGAGCGAAAGCCGCTTAGGGTTGCTGTTCAATGGCTTGGTTAAGGTGCCGATGCAATTCATGATATTGTTCATCGGCATTCTGGTATACGTCTTCTTCCTTTTTACCCAACCGCCGATCCATTTCAACTCGGCCAATCTCGAATCCTTGCAGGAGAGCTCCTACGAAGGCCGGTTGACGGAGCTACAGTCGGAGTACGATGAACTATTTGTGGAACAGCGAGCGCTCGTCAGTGACATGGTGGGCATGATCAACGACGAAGATGCGGCGGGCGTTACCTCCACGCGCGCCTCTATCCAGCTATTGGAAGACCGGGAGACCGAAATCCGCGAGCAAGTCGACTCGCTGATTCTGTTACAAAACGTCGAGGCGGAAGTGGAGGATGGGGATTACGTCTTCATTACGTTCGTAATCAATTACCTGCCGGTCGGGATCGTTGGGTTGATTCTGGCGGTCATATTTTCGGCGGCGATGTCTTCTACGTCTTCGGAACTCAGTGCACTCGCCACTACTTCGATGGTCGATATTTACCGGCGTTCTTTCCGAAAACACGAAACCGATCAGTTTTATTTGGGGGCTTCCAAATGGGCAACGATTCTCTGGGGCGTTCTGGCGGTTTCGTTTGCGTTTTTTGCCAGTCTGTTCGAAAACCTGATCGAAGCCGTCAACATCATCGGGTCCATTTTCTACGGGGTGATTCTCGGAATCTTTGTCGTGGCCTTTTTGCTCAAGCACGTGGGGGGAAGGGCCGTGTTCATTGCGGCGATCCTCGCTGAGCTGGCCGTCATTACGATTTTTGTACTCGATCAACTGGACATTTATCAGATTGCCTACTTGTGGCTCAATTTGATTGGCTGCCTGCTGACGGTGCTGCTGGCGGTCCTGTTCAACCTGGGCGATCGACGGCGGGTTGCATACTGATTTCTTCGCGGAAAGCCTGGTCGAAAAACCGATCGAAGTACACCATTTGGTAGGCGACGGCTTCTCTCCAATACAGCCAGGTGTGGCCCCCCGGGCGCTCGGCGTACGTATGCGGGATGCCCGCCTGCAACAAACTGTCGTGCAGCGCCCGATTGTCCACTATGAGTTCGTCTTCCGTACCGCAATCGATGATGAGCGCGGGTGGTTCGTCCATCTCCGGGAGCCGCATCAGGGCCGAAAGCGAATCAAAGCGCAGCGTATCGACATCCGGAACGCCAATGCGCATGTCCATTTCCCAGCGGTCCATGTAGGGGCGTAAATGCACTACCCCACTCATACTGCCGGCAATGCCGAACACATTCGGATACTCCGACGCCAATAGCAGGGCCCCGTGCCCGCCCATACTCAGGCCGCTGACGGCCCGCCCCTCCGAGCGGGCAATGGTCCGAAAATTGGTGTCGATAAAGGCCGGCACGGTAGCGGATATGTAAGTCGAAAACGCAATGGTGGAGTCGACGGGGCTATCCACATACCAACTATTCGTAGCCCCCTCGGGCGTAACGATAATCAGTTCGAATAAGTCGGCGTAGGCGGTCAGTTCGGGTACCTGCTCGTACCAGTCGGAAAACTGCCCGTTGTGCCCGTGCAGTAAATACACGACCGGATAGCTGCGCGGCACCGAATCGGTGAAGTAGGTCTCGGGAAGAATGACGTAGGCGTTGTAGATGTTATTCATGGTGGGGCTCGGAATCGCCACCCGCCGCACGAGGCTGTCGAGTGGTATCCCCGCCTCCGGTTGCAGCGGAGCTTCTGACTGTTCCTCGGAGCTGCAGGCAATGGCCAGAATGACCGTCAGGAATCCGATAAGGGCTATTCGTTGAATCATGATCGAAGGAGGAGGTTAATGATAAATTGCTCAGTCGCCGGCTAGAAAAAAGGTCATCATCCACATTCCCGTTGGTTGCCGCTCGAAGCCGGCTCGATATCCGATGGCCTGTTGGGCGTATTTCCCAAATACGTACCCCTCCGTTCCGTCGAGCAGCGCAATGCGGTGCCAGGGGTGGGTCTCGCCCCCGATTCGGGCTTCATCCACACCGTAGGTGCGCATCTGCACAATATCGTAGGAGACCGTCTTTAGAATCTGGCTATCGGTCGAGGGCTCGGATCGCAGTCGCACCCCTTCGCCTGTGATGGCCGCGTGTTCGAACGGATCGTAGGCATCGGGCCAGGTGGGGAAGTAGTAGGGGGCCGTAAACCGTCGGCCGTTTTCGGTGAAAACGCCTCCTTGATCGAGCACGCGCTCCAGCAAGGTCCAGAGTTCGGAATTCTGGTTCTGTTGCTCCGTCCCGAGGCCCCAGAGCGTGATAAAATTGGCACGCCCCTGTTCACTTCCGAAGCTAATCTTGATATCGGCCGATATCCGATCGAGCAGTTCGATGACATCGCGGTTGCGCAGGGCAGTGCGGAGTTGTTCGCGGAAGATGAAAAAGGCGGTATCCTTCGGCGCTTCGTCTACCGGATAGAGTTTTCCGGCTTCGCGCACCTGCCGAAGCGGCAGGGTATCTTCTAGTTGGGTGTAGTAATAGTTATACAGACTATCGAGCCGCTCCGGCCGGTCGATTTGCACGGTATCGCTTACCGGCTGTTCGGCGGTTGTCTCTGGTTGCCCGCAGCTCATCAACAGGCAGAAGGCCAGCAGCAGACTGCTACTACAACGGGGGATTTTGCTCCTCATAACGCTCCAAGGTAACAAATTGCCCAACGTCCAAGCGGGCTTTTACTTCGCTTCCTTAGGGCGATAAGGGGCTTCGTCTAAAATATCCTCCCGACCGGAGAGCAACGGGCGAAGCCGCTTAATGGATAGGTAGTAACTCATCAGACCTAGGCTCAGCGTGAGTAGTGAAAAGGGGGCGGCCGTCCGTAATACCTCTATCATGAGGGTGGCTCCGAATAGTAAATGTGCGACCGGCCAACTAAGGAACAGCGGCAAGACGAGGCCGAGGGCAAAAATCCACACGTGTCTGACATCAATATTGAACAACCGGCGGCGGCTGGTTAAGAACAGGTTGTAGCAACTCATCAGAAGAATAACTCCCAGCAACAGCCAGAGCGCAACCGGTCCCAGCTGCCCCGTAAATCCGGTGTAGAGGCTCAGGAGGATAGCACGGCTGATAAAGTAAGCGACCAGCAACGTCAGGTATACCTCAATGATCGCAGCGGCCAGTTCCTTGAGGGGCGGGCGAAGTGCCGCGTAGACGGGTAGGAGGTAGGCCAGCGAAATGCAGCCGATCGCGACAAACGGGGACCAATGCTGGTATTGTAGCCAGGAATCATCGTAGGAGGATAATGCCCGGCCTACTTCGAACTGCCAGGTTCCCCCAGCTATCACCGCAAGCACCACAATGAAAACAATCACTAATCCGGGAGACTTCATATCCTGCACTAGTTAAGAAGCAAGGTGTGGGTGGCAGAACCACATCCAATACGTTAAAGATATATGATTACACGTTATTTATTGCTGAGTGTGTTGCTATTGGGAGTGGGGGCGTGCAAAATGGCGTCCGTTCCGCCGGCAACCGTTCCTCTGACACCGGAATCAGACATCTTCCAAACTGAATTTGAGGCCGGTAAAGTATTACTCGCCTTCGGAGAAAGCCCCAAGTGGGTATTGCAAATCGACCGGGAAGGCAACGCAGCCTTTCTCCTGGGCGACCAGGTCCGTCCCACTATGTTTAGGGCATCGAGCCTCCAACAGGATGAGGCCGGCAACCACATCTACACGACCGGGCGAATGCGACTGGAGATAAAGCAAGAAAAATGCCAGGAGGGCCGCCAGGGTCTTATTCTCCCGCTAACTGCTTCGCTGACGGTGAAATCCGAGCAGTATTCCGGCTGTGCTCAATTTATTTACGATGCCGATATATCCGGCCGCTGGCGGCTCACCAAAGTGGATACTACCGATGCGGCGGTTTTTTTTCGAGGTCCCGTACCCACCCTCTCATTGGCACCGGATCGATTGACGGCAAGAGGGAAGGCCGGATGCAATACCTTTCAGGCTTCGGCCTGGTTTAAAGGAAGCGAATGCCGATTCGATCGGTTCGTCACAACCAAGGTCGCCTGCGAGGACTTAAAAGCCGAACGCACCTTCATCGAATCGATGGAGCGCGCTGCGACCTATAGAATCGCCGCCGATACCTTGACTTTATTCACGCAGGACGGATCGCCAATACTAGTATTTCTATCGACGGATAATTCCTGAGCAATTCAGGAGAACTTACCGTACCCCTTACTCATTGCCACTCTGCTTTGGCGGCCAGAAAATCCTGCTGAAACTGGTCGGTTTGCCACATTAAGAGTAGCATTCGGTGGGCCAGCTGGCGGGCTATCTCTTCATCACTTGGATAGTGTACGCCCATTACTTCTCTGGAAAAGGCTATTTCATCTGCGAGCTCCACGTAGGCCGTTCGGTTTTCCGGGGTCAATTCACCTAGGGTGTAAGCTTGAATGTAGGCCCACAGGGTATGCCCGCTCGCGAAAGAAGGCGAATTGATTTTCCTCAAGGGCTCCAGCTTCGGCTCTAGCTGGTAGGGCCTTGCCCGGAAGAGGTTGTATTTCACGGCAAATTCCATCAAGCGCATATCATTCATCACGCCTTTTAATAACGCAGCGGTGTTCGGAAATCTTTCTGCGGTACAATCTGCGCCGACGATTTCCCGACACTCAAAGAATAGGTTTTCCAGATTTTTGGCGTAGTTCGGATGGGTAGCTACGAAATTCACATGAGGCCAGTATCCGATTTCAGCAATAGCTAATACGCGTTCGATTTGCTCCTCTGTCCGTCGTTCTTGTAGCTGGAGTAAAAAGTCCAATTCAGCCCTGGTTTGCTCGGAGCTGTTTGCGGGATAAGATACCGATTGTACGAGATAGGCTACTTGCGAAGCGGTTAGGTAGATCGGCCGGGCCATGGCATACAAAAGCGAATTGCTTCTGTATTGCTCAGGTGGATAAGAGATGGTGTCCATCTGGCTAAATGCCGGTCTGGCGGAAGCACCCAGTTGCTGCAACTCCAGGTAGTGGCCTTTTGTCGCTTCTAACGGATGAATGGAAAGTGCTTGTCCGGATAATGCCTGCCCGCATAGCAACAGGCCAATGCTAAGGACCAGAAATTGGATTTGCTTACGCATGTCTTGCAATTGTTTTCGGATGAATGTTTGTGTCAGGACAGACTAGACAGCCAAAAGACGCAAAATTTTCGACCAATCGTCAAACCATTTTCTGGCAGGCAGAAAAGAATACAAGCACAAAATGTATCGATAATGAATAAATATGTAATTTGCATAATTAAGTCATCCCCGTAGTTTGTAAACTTTTTGTAACCAGTATTGCCCAGAAACTAGATGCCTTATCTTATCATTGGCGCGCATACGCGCGTTGGCAGTGCGGTTGCGCGGGGGTTGCTCACTGAAGATCACCGCGTGCGATTGGTTTCTCCGAGTGGGGTGCCACCGCTTGAACTGGCCAACCGGCAGCACGTGGAGGTCGTGCCATTCGATACCAGAGATTGCTCGGCCTTTGCGCATATTACTCACCGCGTGGAGGGAGTCGTGCTCGTTCAGGTGGCCGGCTTCGAGCCGATGGATCGGCTGACCCTCTCCTTTGTCCAGCATTTGGAACGGCAGCGTATTCCGCGTGTCGTGTTGTTGGTGCCGGAATCCGTCGATTGTTTGGTGCCGGCCGATCCGATTCGGCGTGTGCGCGATGCGGTGATCGCTTCCGATTTGGACTGGACCATTTTGCGTATCAACCTCCCCACGGCCTTATTCGCTTATGAGTTGGGAAGCCTGATTGCACGGGATCGTCGATTATTCGTGCCCGCAGGAAAGGGGATAACCGCACCGGTAGCTGAATGCAACGTGGCCACGGCCGTAAGGAAGGTATTGACAGCATCGGATTACTACCGCAAGGTGCTTACCCTGACGGGCCCCACGTCCTATTCTTTTGAAACAATTGCGGACTTGCTATCGGAATTACTTGGGGTAGAGGTCAGATACGAATCTCCTAGCCTGGAGGCCTTCGAGGCCCTGATGATCCGATCCGGCATTCCCGGCCGGCAACGCCGCCGCATGTCACAGCTGATGCAGTGTATGTCTTCTGGCTGTTTTGGTACTGTGCAAAGTGACTTGTCCGACTTGATCCAGGAACCTCTCAAGTCGCTGGAGGAGTCGCTGCGCTACTATTTTTTTGAGCAGGGCTTGCTTTCGTTCTACCGAAAAGTGCCCCGATTTCAACATTCTCTGAGTCTTTCGGATTGAGCAGCCGCCGGGTGTTGCACTACGGGAATTGTTCTTTGATGGGTCGAAATGCCTGTCAATAGACAAACTTTCTATCTTTGCGGCACTTAAATCAAGATTAAATCATGGCAACCACATCCGATATTCGGAATGGCATGTGTTTGGAAATGAACAACGATATCTTTAGTATCGTGGAATTCCAGCATGTCAAACCGGGCAAAGGGGCTGCATTCGTGCGCACCAAGATCAAAAGTTTAACCACCGGACGTGTCTTGGATCACACCTTCTCGGCCGGGCACAAAGTCACGGAGGTGCGGGTAGAGCGCCGGAAGATGCAGTACCTCTACAACGATGACATGGGCTACCATTTCATGAATACCGAAACGTTTGAGCAGGCGGCAATTCCGGAGGCGATGATCGATGCCCCAGCGTTACTGAAGGAAGGGATGGAAGTGGATGTACTGTACCACGCTGAACGCGAAATTCCACTGACGATGGAAATGCCCCAGTACGTCATCATGGAAATCACGTACACGGAGCCCGGGGTGAAGGGCGACACGGCTACTAATACCCTCAAGCCGGCCACCGTGGAAACGGGTGCGGAAGTACGGGTACCGCTATTTATCAACCAGGGAGATTTCATCAAGGTGGATACGAGCACCGGGGCTTATATGGAACGCGTCAAAAAATAGTTATGAACTTCAAAGAAATCCAGGAACTCATTAAGCTGATCGACGAAACGGAGCTTGCGGAGTTCAAGTTGAAAGACGGGGAGTTTCAGATACACATCCGCTCCAGGGCGTTTCTCGAGCGAGAAAATGCCTCCGCGCAGCCGGTAAGCGCCCCCATTTTGTCGGTTCCTCAGGTGCAGGGTGGTTTCCCGAATAACCCGGGGCCGGCACCGGTACCCACCCCCGCTGCTTCGGCAGAAGGTGCTGCGCCATCGGAAAGTGGTACAGCCACACCGGCGGCGGAGGCTTCCTATCTGGAGATAAAATCTCCCATGGTCGGGACTTTCTACCGCAGCCCCTCTCCCGATAAGCCGGTCTACGTGAAGGTAGGGGATTCCGTTTCGGAGGGCGAAACCGTCTGCATCGTGGAAGCGATGAAGTTGTTCAACGAAATCGAATCCGAGGTGAGCGGCAAAATCATGAAAGTGATGGTGGAGGATGCCCAGCCGGTAGAATACGATCAAGTTCTTTTCTTAGTCGATCCCAAGGGATAATATGTTCAACAAAATTCTGATTGCCAACCGGGGCGAAATCGCGCTTCGGATCATCCGCACCTGCCGCGAAATGGGTATCCAAACCGTGGCGGTGTACTCCGTAGCCGACCGCGACAGCCTCCACGTGCGCTTCGCCGATGAAGCCGTTTGCATTGGCCCGCCGGCGTCTTCCGAGTCCTATCTCAACATCCCCAAAATCATGGCGGCGGTGGAGATTACCAACGCCGATGCTGTGCATCCAGGCTATGGCTTCCTCGCCGAAAACGCCGACTTTGCGGAAGTCTGCTCCGAATACGGCATCAAGTTTATCGGGCCCACCCCCGATCAGATTCGGCGTATGGGCGATAAAATTACCGCCAAGGAAACGATGATCAAGGCAGGCGTCCCGGTTATTCCGGGTTCGGAAGGGTTGATCAGGGATTTGTCGCATGGCCAGCAGGTAGCCGCCGAAGTCGGGTACCCGGTGATGCTCAAAGCTACCGCCGGCGGCGGCGGCAAAGGCATGCGCATCGTGCGTGCTCCCGAAGAATTTGAAAAAGCCTGGGAATCTTCCCGCCAGGAGGCCAAGGCCTCCTTCGGCAATCCCGGGGTGTACGTGGAGAAATTCATCGAAGAACCCCGCCACATCGAATTTCAGATCGTGGGCGACCAGGCCGGCAAGGTCATCCACTTGTCGGAGCGCGACTGTTCCATCCAGCGCCGCCACCAAAAACTGGTGGAGGAATGTCCCTCCCCCTTCATGACCGACGAGCTGCGCGAAAAAATGGGCGCGGCCGCCGTTCTGGCCGGGACGGCCATCAACTACGAAGGAGTCGGTACGGTCGAATTCCTCGTAGATAAGTATCGCAACTTTTACTTCATGGAGATGAATACCCGCATTCAGGTAGAGCATCCCGTGACGGAAGAAGTCATCGACCACGATCTCATTAAAGAGCAAATCAAGATTGCCGCCGGCGAACCCATTCAGGGCGACAATTACTTTCCGAAGGGCCACGCGATGGAATGCCGGATCAACGCCGAAGATGCCTTTAACAACTTCCGCCCCAGCCCCGGTAAAATCACCTCCCTCCACACGGCCAAAGGCCACGGAGTACGGGTCGATACGCACGTCTATGCGGGCTATTCCATTCCGCCCTATTACGATAGTATGATCGCCAAGCTGATCTGCCGGGCGCGCACCCGCGAGGAGTGCATCACCAAAATGGAACGGGCACTGGAAGAATTCATCGTTGAAGGGATTCAAACTACGATCCCCTTCCACATTCAGCTCATGCGCGACGAGCGCTTCCGCGCCGGGCACTTCGATACGGGTTTTTTGAATTCGTTTGAGTTGAAAAAACCTTAATTCGCATCATGACAGCACCTCGGGAAGGTTGGGCCAAAGCGTTTAAGCGGGCTTTCGAAGAAGGACCTGACGCTTTGCTTATTCCCGACTTTTTTGAGGAGGAAACCGACATCCTAATCGATAAGGAAGGTAATTCCGGTGCTGATGGCAGTTTTGAATTGTATTAGCTTCCCGTGATTCTGGCGGTACGTAGTTACCTAATTGGAAATTAGAGCGCACGCATCAAATACTGGAGACAGTAAGTCCACCCGGCGGGACATAGATTGAACCCTCGGCTCTCCGGCCGGTGGCTGGGCTCGGGGCGCCACACACCATGTGGGTG
>CAZDET010000004.1:68586-158817 GCA_964504335.1 uncultured Saprospiraceae bacterium | reverse complement strand
CGAGCCAGCAGAGGGATTACTCCGCTGCGCTCCGTGTACTTCGTGCTCGAACCCCGAACCCGCTTCGGGAGGGGGCCTTCGCGAGCCAGCAGAGGGATTACTCCGCTGCGCTCCGTGTACTTCGTGCTCGAACCCCGAACCCGCTTCGGGAGGGGGCCTTCGCGAGCCAGCAGAGGGATTCGAACCCCCGACCCGCTGATTACAAATCAGCTGCTCTGGCCAACTGAGCTATGCTGGCATTGTGAGTTTGGAGAGTGGAGTTTGACGTATGTAGTGTGTCCTGATCCGGAAAGTGTTGTAAATGAAGCCACACAACACACCCCAAACTTCAAACCACACACCATTTCTACCGCATTTCTCCAAAGCGATTGCAAAGATAGATAAATAAGTTTAGTCGCGTGAAGGAATATTCGGTTTTTTTTGGGTTGTAATAAGTGCTCTACGCAGTAAATAGTTTCCGATATGCAATCCCGATCTCGCAAAATGTTCCGGATCGGAAGCAGGGTAAACGCAGGGCATTAACCACTAATCATCTGCTTCCTCTGCGCGGGGGTGTGCCTGCTCGTACAGCTTTTTGAGTCGTTCGATCGAATTGTGGGTGTAGATCTGGGTGGCAGCCAGATTTTCGTGCCCCAACAACGTTTTGATGGCGTTGAGATCTGCGCCGGCATCACTAAGGTGGGTCGCAAAGGAATGGCGAAGCACGTGGGGATGACGTGCCGCTTGGGTAGTAACGAGGCCTAATAACCGGCGGGTGCGATTGTAAACCCACTTGGGATACAGTGGCTTTCCCTTGTCCGTCAGGAGCAAGCGCGGGGCCTCGGAAAATAATTGCGAACGCACCGCCTGGTAGTCTTCGAGCGCCCGTTGGATGGGAAGCCCGAATGGTAGCAGGCGTTGTTTATTTCCTTTTCCAGCTATGTGCAGCTGCTGCTTTGCCAGATCGATATCCGTATCGACCAATGCAATTAATTCGCTGCGGCGGATACCCGTTCCGTATAGGAGTTCGATCATCAAACGGTCGCGGAGGGTCGCAAAATCCCGCCCCGTCAGATATTGGTCGAGTAATTGTTGCAAAGCGACCGCCTCAACGGTAGCCGGTAGCTTCTTACCAACCTTGGGGCTTTGAACGGCCTGCGTGGGGTTGTGCTCCTGTAATTGCCGCTCCTGCCGAAAGCGGAAAAACGCCTTCAGCGTGGAGAGCTTGCGCCGAATGGAACGACTACCCTGCCCACTTTCTACCAGGCTACTCATCCATGCGCGTACGTGCCGGTGGGTAATCAACAGCCAATCCGACAACTCAAATTCAGCCCGAACGAAGTCGCGAAACTGCCCCAAATCCGTACGGTACGCACGCCGGGTATGATCGGATAGCCGGCGTTCGTGCTGAATGTGCTGTATGAAGTCGTCGAAGTGCATGCCTTTTTGAAGTTGAGTGCTCGGACAATTAAACTCTTCACCTTTTCACCCTTTAAACCAAAAACTACCAACAGTTTCGTATATTAATAAATCATCCCAATGTAGCGATTCCTATGCGTAGTCTTTGTTTGATACTCCTCTTTACAATCCTTCTGTTAAGAAACTCAACCGCTCAGAACGAGACCCAAAACCTAAATCGGTTCGTAGACGATTTCGTTACCGGGAGGCCCGTCGGCTCCCAGTACGAGGGCACCAAACTTAAAAGTAGTCCCGACTTTAAAGAAAGCACGATTTACCTCAAAAACGGGAAAATCACCACCGAAAACCTGCGCTACAACGCCTATCTGGACGAGATGGAATTCCAGAAATCAGGCATTGTCTATCAGGTAACCAACAAACGGGATATCGACAGCCTCGAATTAAACGGGCACCTGTACGAGTGCCTGCTGCTACTCGACCGGAAAGATCGCCCAAAAATGGGCTACGCCTTCCGGCTAAACGGCAACGATTCGCTCGCGCTGTACGTCCAGTACTTACAATCTTACGAAGACCCCAAGCAATTTCCGCTCGCCTACGCCGAAGACAAACCGACGGGATACGTAGACGATCCGCCCCGCTACCTGCTTCGCTACCCCGGCCTAGGGGTGATCGAGCTTTCGTCCGTCAGAAAGCGCTTCTACGAGCAGTTGAAGCTAGTCTCTGCTGAAACGGCACAGTGGGCCCGGAAAAGCAAGCTGAAGACCAATGAAACGGGCTATTTGCAGTTACTAGATTATCTGATTGCGCATTTTTAGTCCTTTCGTTTTAGGAGAGCCTTCAAAAGCCAAAGGCCACCCCAAGTCGGGATGGCCTTCGCGCATTGTCTATTGTGCAGTGTAGCGTATTATTCGAATGGCACTACGAAATCCGACGTTTTGTTGGCAACAATCACCTCATTCAAATCAACGTCGATGACAACGGTGCCCGCATCCACATCGTACGTAAAGCTGTCGAAGGTACCGGCCAGAGCAGCCATGAACGAAGGAAGATCCGGAGTGGTATCCTCCGCGCGAATGTTCGGATTCAGCAGCGATTCGCGCTCGGAAACGACGAAGCGAATGCCCAGATCCGTCATCCGGCGGCCTTCAGCCATGAAGATCTCCTGACGCATCAGATAATTGGTATACAGCGCCTCGTCAGCGGTACTGATTGCGGCTACCATGTCGGAAGTGACGGAAGTACCACTGATAGTTGGTACAACAGTAGCGTTAGTGCGATCCAACACCAGACCAGTTCGGAAAGGCGCGCCCGGAGAGGCCGCCACCGTAACCGAGCTATTGTCCGGGCGGGAGCCGGGATTAGCCTGCGGGCGCCCTTCGGCGAGCTCGTTGATGCTCTCTGTAGGACGGCTATCTACCAAGGCGAGTAGATCGTTCATAGCCATCTGAGCGGCCGGCAAATCATTATTGGCAATGGCAGCCTCGATGATGATCAAGTGGGCCTCTTCCGACTTCAGGTACGGAATCGGGCTTTCCTCCAGCTGTTCGTCACCGTCGAACTTCGGATCGAGGAAATCCAGACGTGGTAGCGGCTGCAGGTCGTCGAACGTACCCCGATCCCACAGGGCATCCTGAATATTACTGGTCGGCCCGTCATTGGCGTCATAGTTGACGAAACGAATGAACATCGGGTCTTGGGCCAAAAGCGTCTGTGCATCGGCAACTGCGTTCGTGGCGTCTCCGAGATAATAGTAAGCACGAGCACGTGCCAGCGTCAACGCACCAATGGTTGCATCGTCGGTGGCCATAGTTAGCCCATCGGTAAAGGCCGTAACTGCTTCGGCAAGGTTCTCGGAAACGGTAAGCGCCCGGCCACCGGCCTCTGCCGGAATGGTCGTGTACAGCTCCGCACCCAACAAGTAGGACAACCCTTCGAAAAACTTCAATTCGGCCATAGCATTCGGCGTAACCGCGGGGTCGCCGGGAGCTACTACCGTTTGCCCCAGCAATGCCAACTCCCGCATGCGCATGATGTCGAATAGCAAATCGCGAATGTCGGCATCCCGGAAATCGATATCCAGGTTGTCCAGGGCCTGGTTGAAGAAGGTCCTGGTATTCTCGTAGTTATCACTTGCGATTTCGGTCAGCGGTGTGATCTCGTTAAAGGTCAGTGCAAGCTGGCGCTCCAGACCGTCGATCAACAGACCGGTCGAGTTTACCCCCCCTACGATTGCATCAACGGAAAGGGCGGGGTTTTGGGGATCGAACGTATCATCCGGATCCTCGCAGGCAGTCAGCACGAACAGGAGTGCCATTGCCCAGGTAAGACTATATAATAATTGCTTATTCATGTTCTTTTTTTTGCAGTGGATAAATTAGAATCCAAGACGCAGCGTGAAGGTGTACTGCTTCGGTGCCGATTCGGTACCAAAGCCGAAGCCACCTACACCGAGTCCGCCCTGACCATTGCTGATACCAGCTCCGGTGGTTTCGGGGTCGAAATTGGAGGATCCCCATACGTACGGATTCCGCATGTTGATGCCCACCTGAAGGCGGCTGAGCGGCGAGTTTTGGACCGGAATGTCGTAAGAGATACCCACGTTGCGGACTTTGATGAAGTCAATGTCCTCTACCCATACACCGGCGAGATCAAAGAAGCTCTCTCCGAGGGCATTTTCCGGTACCAAGACGCTGGCTCCGTTGAAGAAGCGAAGTACGTCATCCACGTTCACACCTTGTGCACCAAACTGATAGTCGGCGGAAACGAACGCAGACAAGCGCTTCCAGCGGAAGTTCAGGCCGGCATTACCGTAGGCATCCGGATTGGGATCGCCAAGCACTGCATTCGGCTCCACGTCTACCAGATTTCCTTCTGCATCAAAAGACGGATTATCTCCTCGCAGATACCCCAACGGCTGGCCTTCTTTTACGAAGGAGCCCAGGAAGGTGAATCCTCCAATGGCAAACTCGGCGGCACCACCGGACGAGACTACCGTGTTGGTATTGGTGGTCACAGAGCCGTTGAACGACAGGTCAAAGTCTCGCTTTTGGATGATATTGATCGTCGTCTGAATCTCCACGCCCTTGTTTTCGACCTCACCGACGTTGGTCTCCTGATTACCCAATCCACTAGAGGGAGTACTCGGGATATTGAAGATGGCATCCTGCGTAGTTGCATTGTAGTAGGTGAAGCTCAAAGCGAAGCGCGCATCGAAGAAGCTCATATCCACTCCGGCTTCGTAAGAATCGACCCGCTCCGGTCCGAGGTTGGCGTTACCGGGGTTACCAAAGGTAACACTCAGCCCACCCAGATAGGGGTTGACGGCAAATGTCTGCTCGTTCAGGAAGGGCGTCGGGAAGTTGGTCGCCTGCCCGTAGTTGGCCCGCAGGCTGAAGCGCGTCAGCACATTGGCGATGGAGCTCTCCTGGATGAAGGGCTCGTCCGTGAGGGAATAGGTCAGACCTAAGCGGTAGATATCCTGCAGGCCAATGTTATCACCGAAAGCCGAGTTGAAGTCCCAGCGCACGGCTGCGTCCAGAAACAACTTGTTCTTATATCCGATGTTTTCGGAGAAGTAGAAACCGCCGAAAGCAATCGTCTGAGAAAACTCATCGATGGATACATCCGCTGCGTTGTCGATGTCCTCGGTACCATCCGGCAGGTTGCTGGCATTGTATTCGTACTGCTCGTCCTGTTCGCGGAAGAACTGACCGCCCGCGGTGCTGATAAAGGAGAAATCTCCCGCATCGATCCGGTACTGGATGCTCAAGTCGGTGGTCAGCGTGATGAAATCACGGGTGGCACGCTCGGTTCCCCCCTGGTTGTTAGTGCCTGGCGCAACGGACCCTTTGGAGACCAACAGGGAGTTGGTTTGGCGATCTTGCGCGCGGGACCGACGGCTATCCAACCCGAAGGTAAAGCGAGCCGACAGGTTCTCCAGCGGGTTGTAAATGAAGGTATTCGAAATCTGGAAGCGACGCACCGCTTCGGTGATATCCGTAAAGCGCGCCTGCTCGCGGAGTAGGCTGTCGATGGAGTTCAACTCCCGGTCGGACAATTCCGGCAGCACGCCAAAATCGGCGGTTTCCAGGTTGCCGTAACGGGCGAAGCTGGTGTTGGCGTTGTAATCGCGGGTAAAGTAGTTGGAGGTAAACGCGGCGGAAGCCGAATACTCCAGGGAGGGCGCGACCTGAGCACTCACGCCGGATCGGAAACTGACCCGCCGCTGCTCGTTGATGTCATTGAAGCCATCGTCGTCGTAAAAGCTGCCCGAAAAATTGTAAGTGACGCGGTCGTTGCCGCCGTCAACACCAAGGCGGTACTGCTGTACCAATCCGGTTTCGTAGTACAAATCGGCCGTCTCGTCGTAGTTCAGAAACGTCTCTTCACCGCGCATGGCGCCGACCTGTGCTTCCAAACTTACGCGAGCAGCACCGCTGGTACCACGCTTGGTAAAGATTTGCAGTACGCCGTTGGCGGCATCTGCTCCGTAGAGCGTGGTAGCGGCACCACCGCGGATGAATTCGACGCGCTCGATGCTTTCGATCGGAATATCCGCCAGAGCTGAACTCTGGGCACCACCGGTACCGACGCTCAGCGTAGCGGCACCATTCAGGTTGTCTACCCGCACGCCGTCGATGATAATCACCGGCGTCGTGGCGGCATTCGCCGAGATCGGACCGCGGTTCCGGATCAGTGAAGCCGTACCCGGCTGGCCGGAAGACAGGCGAATCTGGGTACCCGGCAGCCGCGATTGCAGCACCTGATCCAACTGGGTGATGGGCGCGGCTTCGATATCCTCCGCGCTAATGACGTCTACGGTGGTAGTCAGACGCTTGCGCTCCAGACCAACCCCCTGGCCGGTCACGATGATCTCGTCGAGGGAAACGCCCTGCTCAAGTACGACCGAGACCTGGGACTGATTCCCAATCTCGATTTCCTGCGAATTATAACCGGTGTAGGAAACGATCAAAACGTCCGATCCTTCCGGTACTTCTAATGAGAAGGTGCCGTCGATGTCCGTGACGGTACCCGTGGTAGTTCCCTTTACAAGAATGGTAGCTCCGATCAGGGGCTCATCCTGCGCGCTTGTTACGGTACCCGTAACGGTGCGCTGGGCTAGCAGAGATAAGACTCCACCCACTACCAGCAGCAAGACTAGTGTGAGTCTTTTCATACAAAAGTCCTATTTAGTGAGTAATAAAATGCAACCTTAATCACCAACAAACATTCGTTCGGAATGACCCGAATACGAGCAGCTTGCCGAAATCACACAATAGTTTTATGGGATCTTGGTGTCCGTGCAGTGGAAGCACGGCCAACAATTGTGTTGGATACCGCCTTGTTTAGTAGTGAGAGATGTGGGAAGACGGGTGGTTAAATTCTTACGTTGAACCAAAAACGGTGCGAATTTATGCAAGCTCAACGAATCTCGCCCATCATCCGCTGCTTATTCCCGGATTTTTTTTGATTCGGGTCTTGGTTGAACTGCCTCCACCCATGACATCTTATACTTCTAGGATTCTGTCTCAGGACTACATTGCTATCACTATCCATCTACCTATGATTGCCAAGCTTTTTGTGCTCGCCTGCCTGCTCTGCTGGCCGCTCATCGGAAGCGGCCAATCTTCCGCGACCGATTCGATCCAGCTCTACCGCGCCAAGTATGTAGGCACCTACCGACCGGACATTGAGCGAAAGCTGGAGTTCTTACCCTTTATCGACGACGGTTTTCTTCCCGCCACTCTCTATTTTCGCAAGGGCTCAGTGCAGCTGGAGCTACGCTACAACACCGCCCGCGACGAGATGGAATTCCTGGAAGACGGCGACCTGTACTTCATCGACAACAAGCACGAAATCGACAGCCTGCGGCTCGGCGATCGCTTTTTCCGCATGGGCATCGTGCTGGCCGAAGACACCCCCGCCCGCCTGGGCTATCTGGAGCGCATTGAAACGGGGCGCGTAGCGCTGTTGCAACACCACCGCACCCAGCTTAAAGATAATCTCGACCGCAATCAGGTGTATACCGACGGTATTCCGGAGCGCTACACGGAGGCCGAGGACCACTATTACCTCCAGTATCCGGGACAACAACTCCTCCGTTTGCCCACCCAATCGAAGGGGCAACTCTACAAAGCCCTCGAAGCACTACCGGCCGAGGTAACAGAAACCGCCAAGAAGGCGAAGGTGAGGGCAAATGCGAAGGGGTTTCGCGCGCTGGTGCGGGCGTTGAATGGAGTGTAACGGGAACTGTTGCCTAATATCAAGAACGGCCCGCACCGACAGGGGTGCGAGCCGTTTTACTTGTATTCCTACCAGGTAGGGTTTCTATTGCTTCGTAAAGCGCATGGAGAAAGGAATCGCGGCAACACCGCAGCCACCATCTTCCGTGAAGTCCACGAAGTTGACCGTAAATTCAGAGTCGTCTGTCAGATCAAAGCCACCGGGCGAATCTCCGCTGCCGATAACGATAGATCCACTACCGCAGCCTACGCCGGTATCGATATCAAGGACACGTACGATGTCGCATTCGAAAGCCAATGATCCACTTCTATCGGTGAAGGGGCTGGAGCGATCGGGCAGATAATCAAAGCCGAAGCTCCGCTGAGTGGAGGAGCCTGCCACTGCACTAAAGGTGAAAGTGCCCGGGGTTGCTCCGAAGGTAGCGCTACCGAAGGGTGTATCCGGAACAGCGCTGGTATACTCGCCTACGTAGTTACCGACCAGGAAAGAATCGTCCAGGGGGCAGGTAAGGAGCAGGTTGAAGTCGAACTCGCCCGCAAATGAGGCATTGGTAATCGCCGAGGAGGAATTAGCGTTGGTAAACGACTGTCCTCCTTTGATTACCTCTGTGCGGAAACGAAAGCGGTCCCCGGAAACAAAGTTGCTGGGATCCAGACCGAAAAGGGTAATCAAATCCTGTAGTGGAATGGTGACGGTAATCCCCATGTTACCGCGGGGGCCCATGCTAAAGTCGCTGGGACCAAAGGAGCGGTACAGGACTTCTGCTTTGGAGTCGTCCCCGTTTCCGGAATTCCGATCCTGGAAGTCTACGAAAAAGTTGTAGCTCTCGATGGCGCTACCGCCTTCTCCGTCTACGAAATCGACCTGAAAGCGGTATTCAGAGGTGCTGAAGTTGGCAATGTCGAGCTCCGGATTGGTGAACTGCTCGATCAGCCGGGGGTAGGCACCGATCCCCAAATCATCGAAGACGGTGATCGGCGCGGCGTCCTCGTCTTCACAGGCTGTGAAGACAAACAGCATAATTGCCATCATCGTCAGAAGATATGATTGTTTAAGCATAGTTATTCGCTTGAATCACGGCCGGTGATCTAGGGAAGTCGACCACCGACCGTAAATAAGGTGATTTAATAAACGAGGCCGGGCTGATCGGCAGAGTCCCAGAAGATCAGACCGGTAATGCTCTGCTGCTCGGCGTTGGTATTCAATTGAATGTAATCAGACGGATACAGCATCCGGGTGATGAAGGGCTCAGAGCTCTCCACCAGCAGCGGCTGGATACCCAGCGGCATGCCCGTACGGCGATAAGCATTGTACGCCTCCAGACCGTTGGTCCACAGTGCGAGGTAGTACTCGCGCATGATCACGTTCAACTGTCCGGTGGCGTCGGCAGCATCGTATTCGGCGAGGACGAAGGTCACGTAATCCTCCACATCCTGAGCGGTGGGGAGCGTAGACGATGCGGGAATGTCTTCACCAGTAACCGGATCAGAACCTACGGAAAAACTCAGATCAACCAGATCGGCGAAACCGAGTACCTTATCCATGGAGGCCCGGATACCCATTTCGAGCATAGTCCGTGCATTGTCGTTGGTACTCAGGGTTTGGGCGGCCTCCGCCCGCAGGAAGTAGGCGAAGCTCGACAGCATGATCGGGGCAATACCCTGACCGAGGGCTCCATCGGTGCCCAGGTTCTGTACGTCGCCTTCCTGGCCGGCATCGTAGCTACCCCCGGCGGGATAGAGTCCGGCAGCAGTCCGGATCGGTCCGTCCGGCGGAATACCGGAGCCATTCCCGTGGTCGCGGCCGAAATAACCGTTCAGAGAAGCCAGGCAGAAAGGATGGTCTTCTGCCAGCGGGTATCCGGCGGCATTGTCCGCCTGGTAGTGCGGTGGCTTGATGGTAAGGTCCTCTGTCGGCGGCACGGCCGTGAAGATGCAGTCAAAGGCGTTCGGGTTGGTTTCTACCTCGCGAACCATGTTCGTTTCCTGGCGGAAGAAGTAGAAGGGCAGGCGCGGGTCATCCACATCCTTGTCAAAACCGACCAACCACATGTAATAGTTAGACAGGTAGGTACCGTCGTCGTTCTCGTAGAAGTTGTTGTAGTACGGATGGCGGTTGTTCGGATTGGTCCGCTGGTTGCCGTAATTGTACTGAAAGTCCTCCGATTCGGCATCGATCAGGTCGCCGTCGGTTAGCAGGGCGTTGATCTTGTTTGTAGCTGTAGAGGGGTCGACCAGGCGGGCCGTCACCGCGAGGCGCAACTTCAGCGTTTTCGCCAAGGTGATCCACTTGTCGGGATCTCCGTTGTAGAAGTTGTCGACGTCCGGAGCAGGAGCCGTCGTGCCGTCGAGGATCGCGATTGCCTCGTCGAGCATGGTTTCAATTTCTCCGTAGATACCGGCGGCATCATCGGCGCGCGGGTTCAGGTTCTCGGCACCCAGGCCGGCCTCGGAGAACGGTACATTTCCGAAGAGGTCAACCAGGACCATCGTGGAATAGGCCTTCATAATCTGGGCCGAGCCCGCGTGCACATCCAAGCCGGTTTCGGTGGCGATGTCCTGCAGGGCGGATACGTCCGGAAATAGGTCGGCGTAGACGTTATTCCACAGGCCGTTGTAAGATGTCGGACCGACAGCGGCAACGTAGGTGAAGTCGGTCATTGCGGTCATCCGCGCCAAATCCGAGGTTAGGGTACCCACTCCGGTGGAAGAGCCCGAGACGATGTTCCTGAACTCGTTTTGGATATTATTGTAGAGAAACTCTACCCCCGCCTGCTCCGGCGAAAGGCGGTTCGGGTTATCCTGCAAGTCGATCTCGAACACGTCATCACAGGCAAAGAAAGCCGTGATCGCTACGACGAGCAGCAATTTATTGAGCAATTTCATATGTCGAAATATTCTTGAGTCGTGTTTAGAATGTTACTCCGATGTTTACGCCAAATTTCCGGGCGGTCGGAGCAGTTACGAAATCGAAGCCACGTCCGTTACCCACACCGAGAGAGAGTACTTCGGGATCGAAGTTCACACCTTCGGGGAAGTTCGGGGAGTTAAACCAGAGGTTTTCACCCACCAGACGAATGGATACGCTACCGAAGGGGGTGCTTTCCAGGAGCTTGGCGGGCAGGGCATACGACAGCGACAATTCCCGCAGTCGAATTACGGTGGCATCGAACATAGCCCCTTCGTCGGCGAAGAAGTAGTTGTTGAAGAAGAAGTCCCCCGCATAAGCCTGAACTGTATTGGGATTACCCTCCGGATCGACACCCGGCAGAATCAATGGCAGGAAGCGGTCAAACTCCGTATCTGTAGTCAAACCCCGTGCCAACATGGTGGCCGTAGTGATGGAGTAAATGTCACCACCGTCCGTGTAGCTGAATTGCCATCCCAGAGATACTCCCTTGTAAGAGATGGTGTTGATCCAGTTAGCCAGGTAGTTCGGGTTCGGGTCGCCGATGGGTACCAGATCGTTACCGGGAGTGTATTCACCCGTACTCTGGTTGACCACCAGTTCGCCGTTCACACGCTGGAATTCCGTACCCTGGATGGTACCAAAAGGCTCACCCGGAATGGCAAAGTTACCCAGGTTGGTGTAACCGGCGATCACGACCTGATCGACCCCTTCGGCAACCGACTGTACGATGTTGCGGTTGCGGGTGTAGTTCAGGTTAATGTCCCAGTAGAATTCGCCCCGGAAGGGAGTAATGCTCAGCCCGATTTCGACACCCTTGTTGGATACCTCAGCGGCGTTGATCGTCGTGTTGGTAAATCCGGAAGCGGGGTCGAGATCCAGATCCACGATCAGATCGTCTGACTGCTTATCGTAGTAAGAGAAGTC
This sequence comes from uncultured Saprospiraceae bacterium, assembly GCA_964504335.1. Lineage (GTDB taxonomy): Bacteria > Bacteroidota > Bacteroidia > Chitinophagales > Saprospiraceae > CAZDET01. The sequence goes on along the minus strand of CAZDET010000004.1, from coordinate 147,342 downwards.
GATTCCGATGCGGTTGTCGAAGAAGCGACCTTCCAAACCGAATTCAATCTCCGTCAACAGCTCGGGCTCCAGATTGGCGTTACCCAGGCGATTTTGGATTGTATTGATGTTCAGTACGGTGCCGTCGGGAGCTACATTCGTATTGGTAGCACTACCCAGGAAGTTCCGGGTCTGGTATGGGTTGGGATAACCGGCGGAAGTACCGTAACCAGCTCGTAATTTCAAGTAATTGAGTACCCGGTTGTTGGCCAGGCTGGCGATCGCCTCGGTGGGGATCAACGATATAGAAGCCGATGGATACAGGATGGAACGGTTGTCTTCCTCCAGCGTAGAGGTCCAGTCGTTTCGGGCCTGCAGGTTCACGTAGGCCCAGTTGCGGAAGCCCAAAGTAGCCGTGGAGTAGACCCCTAAGGTATTTTCTGTGATGACCTCATCGGTGAAGACCGGGTTGTGATCGATGAAGTTCGGCTGGGTAAGCAAACCGTATACGAACTGGTTGGTACTGTTGATACCGTTCCGTTCCAGGTTCGTATAGCGGGCGTTTCCACCGATCAGGAAGTCGAGATCCCAGTCGGCCCCCAATTGCCAGTTGGCCTGAAGGTTCAAGACCTGGTCGACAATGGTGTTGAGGCGCTCCGTGGTTCTAAGCTGACCGTCCGGCACCTGCGAACCACCGCGGTTAATCAGTCGGCGGTTGCGCTGCGTAAATTGGTCGAGACCGATCCGGTAGGTAGCCGACAACCAGTCGGTGAACGCGTAGGAAGCGGTGAGGTTACCGAAGTAGCGACGGACTTCTTCCGTATCGCTCATGTTATTCAATCCCCAGAGTGGGTTCTGGATGGCCGAGCCGCGGCGGTAGTAGACCTGCTCGCCCGTCACCGGGTTCTGGAAAGGCAGGTTTGCCAGGTCGATAGAGCGCGGCGTGTAGACCACGTTCGCAAAAACGGAGGCACCACTGGGGTTAGAACCAAAGCCGACAGAGGCCGGCGGGGCGGCCCGCTCAGAAGCGGTGAAGTTGAGTGAAGCATTGATGCTCAAGCCATTGTCGAGAACCATCCGACCACCGACGGCCGCGTTGTGGCGCGTATACTGGTTCTCGGGGATGAAGCCGTCGTCGTCCTGGTAGCTGTAGTTGGCCGATAAGGCGGCACCGTTGTCAAAGTTGCGGTCGATGCCCACGGAAGTACTCAGTACAGTACCCTGCTCGAAGAATTCCGTCACGTTATCGTACGGGCGGTATTCGTAGGGTGCTCCCCGGAATTGCTCCAGACCCGTCGGGTTATCCGTCGGATCGTAAGGGTGTGTGATAAGGGCGAAACCGTCGTCGCTGATCCCGATGAAATCAGAACCGAAGGCGGCGGGATCTGGGTTTTCGAAGGCTGGGCCCCAGTTGGAGAAGAACCAACCAAAGTTGCCGGAGAAACCATTACCGAACGAATCCTGGTAGTCAGGAAGGTTGGCCACGTCGGTGAATGCCACCTGCTGGTTGACGGTGATGTTCATCTTCTTGTTGGTGTTCCGCCCGGCGCTACCGGTCTTGGTAGTAACCAGGACTACCCCGTTGCGACCAGCCTCTCCGTAAAGTACGGTAGCGGAAAGCCCCTTCAGGATACTGACCTCGGCAATGTTGTTCGGATCGAGATCGAGGAAGCGGCTGGAAGCCGTCGCACCACCATTCTGGAAGTTGGAGTCATTGTTGGTAGACGTGTTAAAGGGCACGCCATCAACGACAAATAGCGGCTGGTTGTCGCCGCTAATCGAGGAATATCCGCGAATGATGATGTTGGTACCCGAACCGGCCAGACCGGAAGTCGTGGTAATGTCGACACCCGCGGCTTTACCGCGCAAGATACGGGATACGTCAGATTCGACGCGCTGCTCTACCAAGTCGCTTTCGATGGTAGATACCGCATAACCGAGGGCCTTCTTCTCCTTGCGGATACCAAGACCAGTTACTACGATTTCGTTCAATTGAGCGGCTGACTCGGAAAGCACCACTTCAATGACGCTCTGACCACCCGTTTCAACTTCTGCAGTTGCGAAACCGGTGTAACTGACAATTAGGATGGCGTCGTTTTCAGGAAGGTCAAGACTGAAGTTACCGTCGATATCGGTAACTGTACCCGTGGAGGTTCCCTGTACGAGAATGGAAGCACCAATCAGAGGCTCTCCACTCTCATCCACCACGGAGCCGCTGATAGTCCGCTGCGCCAATGCCATACACAGGCTAAAGCAGACCAGTGCGAGCACTAGTGAGAGTTTTTTCATACTAGTCCAATTTTGTTTTAATTACTAGTCCAAAGTGAGGGTAAAAATAGGCTTCCTGCCTAAAATCACCCAACATTTTTATGTCAATCCCGCCAGGGGAAGACGATAATCTTTTGTTTTCAAGGTTTTCTGAAATGGGGGTTGTTCGAACATATTTAGTCTTACCGGTGGATCGGTGGGATGAACATTGTGGTTCTTTCGGCTCGCAGCAATTATACGATAAAAGGTTATTCTCCGCTGCCTGACCCTTAACAATTTTTTCACCTTTACCATCTGCTTTCGACGTCAAAATACCCTCTTTTATCCGAAGAAACCAAGTATTCATCGGTTTTTCAGGGTTTGGCCCCTTGACAGAAATAAAGTGTTAAATTCGTTAATACTATATGCTCAATTTCCGCAGATACATCTGGATCGTGTTGCTTAATCCGTAATACAACGCATCGCAAATCAGTGCATGCCCGATCGAAACTTCCAGTAAATTCGGGATGGCATGGCGGTAGTGTGAGAGGTTATCGAGGTTCAGGTCGTGTCCGGCATTCAGCCCAATTCCGATTTCCTCCGCTGCTTTGGCGGCCCGCACGTGTGGCTCCACGGCTGCGGCGGGGTCAGCGGCATACTGCCGGGCATAATCGCCGGTGTAGAGCTCTACGCGGTCCGCCCCTGCGTTCTTCGCCCCTTCCACAAAGCGCTCGTCGGCATTGACAAAAACGGACACCCGAATGCCCGCTGCCTGCAAACGGGCTGTGATGTCACGGAGAAAGTCGGCGTGCCGGATGGTATCCCACCCGCTGTCGGAGGTCAGTTGATCGGGGCCGTCGGGCACGAGGGTACACTGGGCCGGGCGATTGGCCAGCACCAACTCCATAAATTGCTCCGTCGGGTTGCCCTCGATGTTGAATTCCGTGCCTACCACCGCCTTGAGGGGCCCGATATCGCTGTAGCGAACGTGCCGTTCGTCGGGGCGCGGGTGTACCGTGATGCCCTGGGCTCCAAATGCCTCACAGTCTTTGGCTACTTGTATCAGATCGGGTAGGTTCTCCCCGCGGGAGTTTCGAATGAGGGCCACCTTGTTGATGTTTACGCTTAGACGAGTCATGCTGTAAGTGTGAAGTTTGAAGTTTGAAGTGTGGAGTGTGATGAATGTGCCGATTAGGCAATTTGCTAATGTGCCAATACGGTATCATTTAAAGTGTTAATAGCTCGTCGAAGACGAGCATTTACCGATTTTCCAATTGAGTGGTATCCAAATTCCTGATGAAAACCTGCGTTGGGATACAGGTAAATACAACTTGCTTTCCTCCAAACTGTATCTTTGGGACAAAGAATGATAGAATATGCGACTTTTGTGTGTGCTGAGTGTTTTTTTGTTCCTGATTCCCATTACGTTGCTAGCGCAACGGAGTAATTTCGATTCATCCGAACAAACGAGCGACTGGTGGTACGGGGGCAACTTCGTGCTCAACTTCGCGTCGAACAACAACGAAAGCCTCTTCCAAATCGGCGTTGCGCCGATGGCAGGCTACAAGTTTACTCCTTCCATCAGTTTTGGCCCGCGAGTAAGCTTGGTGTATAGCCACTACCGTACGATCAGTTTCAATACCGGAGAAACCTTGCGGTTCAACCCCGTCACCTGGTCTGCCGGCGTTTTCAGCCGGGCCAAAATCATTAATCCCTTTTTCGCTCATGCCGAATACAGCTACGAAAGCGAGCTCGGCGGCGTCGGCATCGGCGATGAGCTAGTGCGCCGCAACCGCGGCAACATCTACATCGGCGGTGGCATCAACCAGGGCGACGGCAGGATCGGCTACGAAATCCTCGTCCTCTACAACACGACACTGGTTACCAATACCATTGAGAGCCCCTGGGATATTCGGATCGGCTTTACGTACAACTTTTAGGTGGCGAGGTGGTGAGGTGGTAAAATCTCCATTAAAACTCACTACCTCGCCATTTCGCCACCCATTACAGGTCAATTCCAAGCCCGAACAACACATACCGCCCCGCCTGCGGGTAGAACCACCGATCGGTGATCCGGGTGCCGTCGAAGGCGTAGCGGTAGCTGTAGCCGTTGCTTTCGTACACCTGATCGAATACGTTGGTCACTTGGAGATTCAGCCGGAGGGCCTTCAGAAAGCCGGTTCGCCAGCGGTAGTTGAGCTGTAGGTCGGTAAGGAAGTACGGATCGATCACGTTGTCGGGATCGCCGCTATTGTCGAGCGAGCGTTCGCCAATGTACTGAGGCCGAACGGTCAGATCGAGCTGATGATCCGGTTGGTTGAGCAAGGCGTAGGTCACCTCGCCACTCGCCTGAAAACTCGGAGAGAAGGCCAGGCGCGTATCGCGGCGCTCGATCGCTTCCTGCCCCAGGTAATTGAAGTCGGCGTCGTACACATCGATAAACTCCGTGTAGGCCTGCACCCGGTTGCGGCTAATGGTGGCATTGCCCCCTACGCGCAGGCGCGGGTGCAGCTCGGCACCGGCCTGCAGCTCCAGGCCAAGGCGGTAGGATCGATCGACGTTGGTGCGAATGTACGCTCCTACGTCGTTGACCTGCCCCGTCAGCACGAGCTGATCGCGGTAATACATGTAGTAAGCGGTGAGGCCGAAGTTGGCGCGCTCCCAGGTGCGTTGCAACCCAAATTCGGTATCGTAGAGCCGTTCCGGGCGTGGTTGCTCGTCGACGGGATTATCCACGTAGTCGTTGCGGTTGGGTTCTCGCTGAGCCACGGCGAAGGAGAGGTACAGATTGGTACGGGCATCCAGATCGTACCAAACTCCGGCCTTCGGGTTGAAAAACAGGTGGGTGACCTCCTGTTCGAGGGGAGCCAGATCGCGCCCAATTCCCAAAAACTGATAGCCGACGCGGCGCAGTTGCAGGTCGAGGTACGTGCGCAGATTGGGCCGCAGTTGATACTGGAATTTTGTGAAGACGTTGAAGTCCGATTTTCGGGCATCATTGAAATAGTACTGTAGGGGTTGCTCCAATTCGGCCGCTACCTCGGTTTCGACAACCTCCCCGAAGTGATCGCCCAGGTACAAATGATATCCACCACCCAGCGTGGCATCGATCCGGGTGTCGGGGCTGTTGTAATGCAGCCCGTAGGTGCCGCCGAAAAAGTCGTTGTCGAGCCAGAGCCGCCGGATCAGATCGGCCGTGGTATCTTGCCGCAATCCGTAGGTAGCGTAGTCCTGATCCGCCTTGTACTGCTCGAAAAAGCCGCGCCCGATGGTGTAGTGCCCGGCCAGATTGAGGTTCCAGCTGCGCGAGAATTGGTGATTGAACAGGAGCTGGTAGTGCGTCTGCCGGTAATCGTCCACTTCATTATCGTAAGGCGCCCCGGGCCGTTCGGTACCGGCGGAGTTGAAGGTGCGGTTGGTGGCGAGCGAATCCTCCGGTACGCCGTACCAGGCCTGATAGGTAATCTCGTGCCCCGAGAAGGCATTGGCCCGCAGCACGGTGCGGTCGCCTACATAGGCTCCTGAAAGGTACCAGGCATCGAGGTCGGCACTAGCGCGATCGATGTAACCATCCGAACGGATGGTAGATAGCCGCCCCTCGAGGAGCCAGCGATTGGAGAGCAGACCGGTACCGCCGCGCACCGTGGCACGCCGGGTATTGAATGCCCCGAGGGTACCGTCCAGATTGAGGTAGGGGTCGGGGTTCAATTCATTGGTTTTGATATCGATGGTGGCACCGAAGGCTCCGGCACCATTGGTGCTGGCCCCCACCCCCCGCTGAATTTGTACCGACTCGGCGGAACTGAGAAAATCCGGCAGGTTGACCCAAAAGACGCCCTGGCTTTCCGCGTCGTTGAGCGGAATGCCGTTGATCGTCACGTTGATCCGCGTTGGGTCGGTGCCGCGGATCCAAATCCCCGTATACCCTACCCCGGCCCCCGCATCGGAATTCACCACGGCGGAAGGCGTAAATCGGAGGGCATAGGGAAAATCCTGAGCGACGTCCTGCTTTTTCAAATCCGACCGGTCCAATTGCTGCACCGTAACGGGAGTTTTATCCGCTACGCGCGTAGCCGTAACGGTCAATTCCTCCGCAGTGATGGCGGTTTCCTCCAGTTGGAGGTCCAATCGGCAGCGGCCCGGCAGGGCCTGAAGTAAGGTGTCGATGGTTCGGAATCCGAGATACGAAGCTCGGATTTGGAAGCTTCCTGCTGGTATATCCGGTATCTCGAATGTGCCATCCGTACCGGAAATAGTTCCTTTCCCCGTACCGACGACGATAATATTCGTGCCGGACATTGGTTGCCCACCGCGATCCGATACCTGACCGGAAAGCGTGCATTGCCCCAGAAGGGGATCGGAAAATAAAAGCAGGAAGAAAAGTACGGTTGTAGTGAAATAGCGCATAGTCGAGAAGATGTGTACAATCCTCTCGGGGTGTTTCCCTTACCGGCATTACCCGGTCAGGTTCCTGTTCCAACAATAGAACGAAGGGTATAATCTCAGCCGATCGATAATTGATCAGCACCCCGAATCGTGTCTATTAACAGTTGGAAACGGGTAAAATGTTTATCTACAACCAAACAATTGCTTACAGGATAATGAAGTCGGGTGAGAAAGGCTCCGCAGATTACCTGAATGGGTTAGTGTGGTCTTCCGCTGAGCTTAACAAAATTCAGGATAACTAAGACGACGAAAAAGATTGCAAGGATGACCATCGCTTGGGGATTTAGTTGAAGTAATACAAAGGATGTTAGAACCGGGCACAGGTAGTTGCCCGGAAAAGGGGGGGATATTACCAATAACTGTAATGAAGATGGGCTTATTATAAACTGGGGGAGGGGTAATGAAAAACAGTAACCGGGTATCTCATCTTCTAGTGAGCAGATGAGAAACCCGGCCGACTATACGATAAAGCGATTCCTTCAACCGATTCTCCGTTTAGTTACTGGAGAACGATATCTTTTTCTTCAATCATCTTGCGCATGTTGATCAGCGCGTAGCGCATCCGACCAAGCGCCGTATTAATGCTGACGCGGGTCAGCTTGGCGATTTCCTTGAAGCTCATGTCTGCGTAATGCCGCAGAATCACGACCTCCCGCTGCTCAGGGGGCAGCATATCCACGAGCTGACGAATCTTCTGATGCGTCTGGCTCTTGATGATAGACTGTTCCGCATTCGCCTCGGGCGACTGAAGGATATCGAAAATGTCGAATGTTTCCGTCGGAGAAACTTGCGGACGGCGCTTGTTGCGCCGGAAATAATCCACACACATGTTGTAGGCGATACGCATAGCCCACTGGAGGAACTTGCCCTCGTGGTTGTACTTACCTTTGCGCAGTGTGTCGATAATTTTGATGAAGACCTCTTGAAAAATGTCCTCCGCCAAGGACTGGTCTTTCACAAACAAATAGATCGAGGTATAGATCTTTTGTTGGTGGCGGTTTAGCAGCTCTTCAAATGCGCGCTCCTCACCGTTGAGATAACGATCGATGAGCTGCTGGTCATTAAGCATCGTAACTTCCATAACTAAACGAATTAGCCAAAATGGGATTAAATAAGCAGCGTGTTGCCAGAGTGATTGCTAATTGTCAGTGTAGAAGTTGTTGCTATAGATCAGCTTTTGGTTGAAACAAATGACCACGGATAGGCCCTTTGATACTTCAAAGATAATTGCCTAAGCAGTTCTTGCACAAGAATACATAACTTTTTTTCGTCTTCTAACGGAATTTTAACAAACGGGCTAAAATATTTCCTAAAGAAAAGCGGCACAAATGCCTTTTTTCCTACTGTTTATCCGGATATACTCCTTGTAGTAATTTTGCTGGCATTGATTATTTCCGTAGGACCTTTCGAATCCTAGTAGCTCGTGTTTTGACTTCGGTTGGCACTAACCTTGCAAATGATCCCAAAATGGGCTTTTTGCGTTGTAAGTGGTATTGATCACTCACGACTCGTAGTACATGCCATCCACGCGGACTTCCTCCTCAGACACCTTACCCAGCAGTAGCGAGCTACGCGAGGCGATATTCATCAAAGGTGCCAGGGCTAACAACCTCCAAAGTATCGACCTGCGCATTCCCAAAAACCAGTTGGTGGTCGTCACTGGGGTTAGTGGTTCGGGCAAATCGAGCCTGACGATGGATACCTTGTTTGCGGAAGGCCAGCGCCGCTACGTAGAGAGCCTGTCGGCCTACGCCCGGCAATTTCTCATGCGCATGAAGAAACCCGAGGTGGACTACATCCGGGGCATTTGCCCGGCTATCGCCATCGAGCAAAAAACAACTACGGCCAACGCCCGCTCTACGGTGGGTACGCTTACGGAGGTTTACGATTTCTTGCGGCTGCTCTACGCCCGAATCGGGAAGACGTACTCCCCCATCTCCGGCGAATTGGTGAAGCGTCACAGCGTCACCGATGTCGTGGATTTTATGCTAGCGCTGCCCGCAGGAAGCCGCGTTCAACTGCTGGCTCCCCTATCGCGCCGCTACGGCGATCGCCTGCTGGAAAAAGAACTCGACCTGCTGCTCCAAAAAGGCTACACCCGCATTCAGATCGACGGCAAGCTCGAGTACATCGAAGAAATCCTCGACTCGCTGGAACCATTGCTGAAAGAAGATCTCAACACCGTCGGTGATCGGGTTCTCTTGCTGATCGACCGCCTGGCCGTGAAGCCCGAAGACGATGAAAATACCAAACGGATGGCTGATTCTGTCCAGACGACCTTTCAGGAAAGCGAGGGAGAATGTGTAATAGATGTCATCGACGGGGAGCCCCATCGATTCAACAATCGCTTCGAGTTAGACGGACAGTTGTTTCTCGATCCCACTCCACAGCTCTTTAACTTCAACAACCCGTACGGCGCTTGCCCGAAATGCGAGGGCTTTAGCCGCGTGATGGGCATCGACGAAGAAAAGGTGATCCCCGACCCTTCGATTTCCTTGTACGACGGGGCCGTCGCCTGTTGGCGGGGGGAAAAATACGGTGCGTGGCTGGACGCCTTTCTCAGTGCTGCGCACGAATTCGACTTCCCCGTGCATCGCCCCTATCAGGATTTGAGCCGCGAGGAGCAGCGCACGCTCTGGGAAGGCAACCGGTATGTGGCGGGTATCGACGATTTTTTTGCCGAGCTGGAAGAAAAGACCTACAAGATCCAGAATCGCGTCATGCTGGCGCGCTACCGGGGCAAAACCATTTGCCCAAAGTGCCGGGGCGGCCGATTGCGCGAAGAAGCTACTTATGTAAAAGTGGCCGGCCAACCGATCACGTATTTGATCGACCTCCCCATCGACGAACTACTCGAGTTCATGAATACGATCGAGCTAAGCGATTACGACGCCACCGTCGGCAAGCGCTTACTCCTCGAAATCCGCAATCGCCTGCAGGCAATGTGCGATCTGGGCTTGACCTATCTGACGCTCAACCGACTGTCTAATACCCTCAGCGGCGGCGAATCTCAGCGCATCAACCTGACCCGCACCCTGGGCAGCAACCTGACGGCCTCCATGTACATCCTCGACGAACCCAGCGTCGGGCTCCACCCTCGGGATACCAGCCGCCTCGTGCAGGTGCTCAAGCGGCTCCGCGACCTGGGGAATACGGTCCTGGTCGTCGAGCACGAAGAGGATGTCATCGCCAACGCGGATTACCTGATCGATGTCGGTCCCGGAGCTGGTATTCACGGAGGAAAAATCGTGTTTGCCGGCCCGTACGAATCCATCTACGACACAGCTAACGACAGCCTGACGGCCCGCTACATGAGCGGCCGCGCCGAAATCCCGCTGCCTTCCACCCGCCGCAAAAGCCAGTACTTTGTCACCATCGAACAGGCCCGATTGCACAATCTGCAAAAAATTGATGTCCGCCTGCCGCTCGGGGCGCTCAGCGTGATCACCGGCGTATCGGGGAGCGGAAAAACCAGTCTTGTGAAGGGCATCCTCTATCCGGCGCTGCGCCGGCAACTAGGCGACTACGGCGGCCCCTCTCCCGGTAGCTTCAAGGGGTTGGGAGAGGATATTAGTCACATCACCCAGGTCGAACTCGTCAGCCAAAGCCCGATTGGCCGATCCTCCCGCTCCAATCCCGTCACCTACGTCAAAGCCTACGATGCCATCCGCAACCTCATGGCAGATCAGCAATTATCAAAAATTCGCGGGTTCAAGCCGAGCCACTTCAGCTTCAACGTCGATGGTGGCCGCTGCGATACTTGCAAAGGCGAAGGCGAACAAGTGGTGGAAATGCAGTTCCTGGCCGACATCCGCCTGGAATGCGAAACCTGCAACGGCCGTCGCTTCAAGCAAGAAGTGCTCGACGTGCAATACAACGACAAGAACATCTACGACATCCTCGAGATGAGCGTGGAAGAAGCCCTCGAGTTCTTCCAGGATGAAAAGGAAATTGTCCGAAAGATGCAGCCCCTCTTCGACGTAGGCCTTGGCTATATCAAGCTCGGCCAAAGCTCGAGCACCCTGTCCGGAGGCGAGGCACAGCGGGTGAAGCTGGCCGGCTTCCTCCAGAAGGAACGCTCCAATGAGCACATCTTTTTCATCTTCGATGAGCCGACCACCGGCCTGCATTTCGAGGATGTCCGCATCCTCCTGAAGGCCCTGAACGCCCTGGTGGAGCGCGGCCACACCGTTTGCGTGGTGGAGCACAACATGGAACTCATCAAGTGCGCCGACTGGATCGTGGATCTGGGCCCCGGTGGGGGCAAGCAGGGCGGGCAGCTCGTCTTTCAGGGCCTGCCGGAAGACTTGGTGCAGGTGGAAGCATCGTTTACGGGGGCGTATTTGAAGGAGAAGTTGGGATGAGGTAGTATTTTCCAAAGGCTGATGCAGCCAGAACGGTCGGCCCCGGCAATTTTATGATATTGGAATTCGGGCAAATCAGGGCTTGCGATTCAGACTGAAAGCACGTCTCTTTGATCTACCACTCAGTGGTTGCTCACCGAGCAGCCGTTCTCACACAATAGCCCACGTTTTACACGGCCGTTTCCATTCCTGGTAGCCGCGTGCGCCGCACACGTTTGGGCTTCCTGCGACCCCTCAGGCAGGCAGGATTGGCGGGTGGATGGTGTGCGGCGGACCGAGCCCGATCAGCGGCCGGAGAGCCCGGGTACCTGGTATGTCTGCCGGGTCGAATTGCCATCCCTCAGCCATTTAATGCACTTGCCCGGACTATTAGTTACCTCTCATTATGGATTAAAACCGCATTCCTTACTTTTGTCCGGAAATTAATCCTTCGAATCTTTTGCAAACATCCATGTACGCCCTCCGATCAGCCTTGATTGTCTCCATCTTCTGTGCACTTTGCGCCTGCGATTCCTATGAAACGGTCGACGATCTGCTCCAGCAACCAGAGACGCTAACCTTGAATCCCCATCAGAGAACCCCCCTGGGAGCCGAATTGGTGCTCATCACCAAAGAGCCCACACAGCTTTCTATTACGGTCAGAGGAGAGATTCCCGTAAAACACGATTTCGAGGGCTTTCGCAATCGGCACGAGGTGCCGGTGTTGGGGTTGTATCCCGACCGCGAAAACGAGGTAGAAGTGCGGTTACAGCTGGAAAACGGAACCGCTTTCTCCAAGGTCCTTTCCCTGCAGACGGAGCCCCTGCCGAGCGTATTTCCGGAGGTGGAGATCGTCAAGTTGGAACGAGACCGAATGGAGGAGGGCTTTCACCTGGTCGATATGCTAATTGCCAACAACGGGAAATTCCTGAGCTATTACCTCCTCTTTGATGACAATGGGGAAATTCGCTGGTTTCTGGACATGAGCGAAAGGGGCCAGATCACCTATTCAGGAGATAAAAATAAAAATGGCAATTGGCTTTACCTGGATTGGATCGATGTCTTTGAACTTGACAACCTGGGCAAACAAGTACGCAGAGAGCGTCTTTGGAATTTTGCCGGCAATCACTACATCGAGGATGTAGGCGGTGGTAAATGGCTATTCGGCGGTTCGCGCAAGGATGCCGCCATCCGCAATCCCAAAGGCCAAACAGTGGTGACTCGATTTGATCATATAGTAGAATGGGACTACCTGAACAACCGGGCCGCTAATCATTGGGATTTGGCCGAAAATCTGGATGTAGATCGTGGAATATACGAGGCGGACTACACCCTCGATTTTGAGGCAGACTGGTTTCATCTTAACAGTATTTTGAAAACTCCCGATGGCGACTTCCTCGCTTCCGGCCGCAATCAGGGCATTCTTAAAATAGATGGGCAAAACAAGCTCCAGTGGATATTATCGCCCGATTACAACTGGGGGTTAACGGGGAGAACCGGCGAGGGTTTTGACCCCAGAGAATATGTCTTGAAAGCCCTCGACGCAGAAAGGAGAGCCCCTACCCCCAATCGTCCAGCGAGGGCTAGCAGGCACCGAGGATTTTGAATGGAGTACCGGTCAGCATGCGCTGAACCTCTTGCCCAACGGCAATCTGTTGATATTCGATAACGGACTCAGCAGAAACTTTGAAAGAAAACCCACTTACTCAAGGGCCGTTGAGTACAAGATTGACGACGATAAGAGAACCATTCAACAGGTCTGGCAGTATGGCAAGGAAAGAGGCCTGGATATGTATTCTCCCATTACCAGTGATGTAGATGTGCTGGAACAAACGGGAAACCGCCTGATCGTCGCGGGAAATATCAGAGCTTCGTCAGACAGGCCCCACGCCAAGATGATTGAAATTACTTATCCTGCCAACGAAGTAGTCTTCGAAGCCAAAATTTACTTTAAAGACCTCAATGGAGACGGCACTAAATCCTGGGCCCAGTTCGACCTGGTCTTCAAGGGAAAGAGGCACCGCCTGTACGACTGATCAGACAATATTGAGCTCGCCCCCCTGGGAGAGCATTTTGCCGATTTGCTCCTTGAACTCTTTTCTTTTATTCTTGAATGGAAACGCAACTTCGGGTACGGGCTGCTTTAGAAAGTTGCAAAGAGGCTCCCAGCCCTTCCCCAGTTGGTAGACCAGGAGTTTGTCGCTAGGCACCTCCCGTTTGACCGACTCATTGTGTGCAAGGTATTTGCTTATCGCAAAATCCTTATCGAGAAACCTATTCTCAAAAAATCCACGCCAGTAGTAGTTCTCTACCAGCTGAAAGACTTGTGCTATTTTGGCAAACCGCGGAGATTCCGCTGCCCGTTGAGCTAGGGTGGCCTTCTCCTCATCGGTTTTTGGCGTAGCCTTAAAAACAGTAGCCAGAGAACTCTCGTACCATAGCTCGGGGTCCCTTTCCACCAAGACAAACGCCGCCTCCGGATAATGCTTCAGAAAGTACCGGTAGTGCAGGTGCCCCGGGAAATCGGTGGTACTTTGAAATCCTTCAAACAACCGTGCGTGGTCCGTTTTTCCGGTTTCAAATAGCTCAACCCAGTATCTTACTTCGTCGGGGTTATTGAAAAGCCATTCCATGTGATAGCATTTTCCAAACCCCAGGATTTCAAACGCTGACTTCAGAGAGGAGGACCCTGTTCTCGGACCTCCAACACCAATTAATTTCATAAAGCAAATTTGAAGGCATTATACGGAATAATTCACGAAGGCAGTATCAACTCTTTTGACTCCTTGCAGTCATTGCTGCGTACTTTCCAGGCATGAAAGAATTTTCGAACAGAGTTAAGTTGGTGTTAGCAAAACGCCTGCCGATTGTTACAGAAAACACAAATTTTATCCGGTTAATCATCTGATCGTCAGCTTCTTTTGTTTTATCTGGAGGTTTGGGTCCCTCGGTTGTTCTATGTCTGAATCATGAACAATCAACGCCAAATGAACGTACGAATCTTTCTCCCCATGTTGCTGGTTTTGCTACTCGGCGCATCTGCGTGCTCGACTACCCAGCAGGTCGATCAAGAAACGCGAGAAGCCCCCAACCGCAGCGGTATCGTGGTGAATAATCCCCTTTCACTGGCCGATTTCCTCATTCGGGTACCCGGGGTATTTGTCGATGAGCGCTTTGGTACTACCCGGGTACTGATCCGAGGCCAGCGCCCCCTATATGTGATCAATGGGATGCCCATCGGCCGGTCCTACTGGGAGGCAAACAACCTCGTACATCCAAACGACATCAAGACCGTGGAAGTGCTGCGCGGGATCGATGCCACAACCCGCTTCGGTTCGCTGGGTGGAGGTGGGGCAATTGTGATTTACACGTATTAGACAATTAGAGCTTAGTGCTTTAGATCTTAGTCCCTTTAGCACCGCAAGCGTAAGCTTTATACCTAAAGAACTAACTTCTAAAATACTAATCAACTGAAGTACTACCCCCCCTTTCCCAACCCATAGTACTTGGCCAGGATTCCTTCAAACGTTTTTGACGGCAACCACCGTTTGGCCACCGTAGAGGCCTTTTGTACCAGCATCCCGATGGGATACCGGACGCGGGGGGCTTTATTTCGAATGATTTGAAGGATGGCATCCGCTACTACCTCGGCTTCGATTCCGTGGCCGACGTTGGCGTCCATTTCTGCTTCCGCTTTGGCGAAGGCAGGGCGGTAGACGGCTGCCACTTCCTCGGGAGGCATGCGGTATTGGTGGCTCAGGATAGGCGTTTGCACATCGCCCGGGCAGACGCTGACGACCCGTAGAGGCGTGTTGCGCGTTTCGAGGCGCAGAGCCTCGACCATCCCCTCCAGTGCGAATTTGCTGGCGCTGTAAATACCCCGAAAGGGGATCGCCAGCAGGCCCGAGATGGAGCTGACCATGATGAGCGTGGTGGGCCGGGACTGGACGCGCAGGTGGGGTACCGTAGCGCGGGCTACATGGAGCGCCCCGAAGAAGTTGGTCTCCATGATCTTTCGGGCTTCCTCGAGGGGCATCTGCTCGATTGGTCCGGAACCACTGATACCAGCTGCATGAACGACCAAATCCAGTTGCTGGTGCCGGTCGATGATTCCCTGCACGGCCGCTTGCACCTGGTCTATTTGGATAATGTCGGCTACTATCGGCAAAACGTCCTTGGGCGCCTTGCCACTCCGGCTCATACCATAAACGGTGTAACCTTCCGTCAAAAGGCGTTCGGCGGTGGCAGCACCCATTCCCGATGAAGCGCCCGTTACTAGCGCGATTTTTGTCGTCATATAGGTTAACTCAGCTTTAAAATAAGGCTATATGCTAATACCTTCGGCTGTTGCTTTGACGCAATTATCCTATTTTTGTACTCAATTTTTAGCGAATCGAAAAAAATTCGTCTTTAATGGCTGATCAAGTACCGGGTTTAAACGAGGCATACAACGAGAAGGGCGAGAAAATCAGTCCAACGCTTCCAACGGGAACCAAAAACTTTCTCATCGACATCGACGGCACCATTTGCGACGATATCCCCAATGAGGAACCCGAGCGGATGTCCACCTGCCTACCCTATCCCGACGCGCTCAACATCATCAACAAATGGTTTGACCAGGGCCACGTCATTACTTTTTTCACCAGCCGGACGGAGGCGCACCGCACCGTCACGGAGGAATGGCTCCAGAAAAACGGGTTCCGATACCATGCCCTGCTGATGAATAAACCACGCGGTGGTAATTACCACTGGATCGACAACCACATTGTCAAGGCAACCCGTTTCAAGGGAAAATTTACCGATCTCATCGTTCAGACCCATGAGATCGAAGTATTTAAGCCCTAGCGCAGCCTATATCCGCCGCCTGACCAAATCGGTTATCGCCGGCTGCAAATCTGGATATTGGAACGAGAAGCCCGCAGCTTGAATCTTTTCCGCGCTGCAGCGCGCGCTATCTAGAATGGTGTGCGCCATTTCACCGAAGACGATCCGCAACGCGAAGGCGGGGGCAGGTAATACTAACGCCCGCTTGCCGATGGCCGGACCCAGTATTTGCGCAAAAGTTCGATTGCGCACCGGTTCGGGTGCCACCGCGTTGTACGTTCCAGACAAATCTTCCCTGGCTATCGCATGCAGATACATTCGACACACATCATCGATGTGTATCCAACTGTAGAACTGCCGCCCATCCCCAAAGTAAGCGGATAGATAAAAATACACCGGCGGTAGCATTTTTGCCAGCGCCCCGCCCTGGGTGGACAGCGTAATCCCCGTACGCAGCACGACGGTGCGTAGGCCGAGGGCCGCTACTTCTTCCACGGCTGCTTCCCAGGCCTGGGTGCTGGTACTCAGGAAGCCCGTGTTGGGCCCGGCGGATTCGTCCATCCATTCATCCCCCCGATTTCCGTAATATCCGATGGCACTTGCACTGAGATAGGCGCGGGGCGGCACGGAGCGCCGTTGAATGGCCCGCTTGAGCAAGCGGGTACTTTCGGTACGGCTTTCGATGATGAGTCGTTTGCGAGCCGGTGTCCACCGGCCATCCGCTATGCCGGCCCCCGCAAGATTGATGATGTAATCCGCGCGATCGACCGCCTCTTGATCGATCGTTCCCCTTGCCACATCCCATTGATAGGTGGGATACAATGCCTGGGGCCGCGCGCGGCGGCTCAGGTGCAAAACGGTGAATTGTTGGTCGGCTAGTAACTGGCTGAGTCGGGTGCCGATGAGGCCGCTACCTCCGCCGATAAGAACTGTTGACATATAAAGGGTACTTGCAGGCACACAACTGTCAGAGTGCCTCCCCGGTTCGCTCATTTCCCGTTTTGATCGCCACAATCATTGATCAAATCTTCGTAAGTTCGGGCTTCCTAGAGGCAAATCACTCCAATCTCAATAGACCACCATGACACGCATACCCATTCTGCTTGTCGTTTTGTTGCTGGCTTTCTCGGCCTGCCGGACAGACAATACATCCCAAGCCGATCAGGAATCGGTAGACTTCACACTTCAGGGAAATGTAGCCTACATCCGCCTGGCCGCAGAGCCGGATCGACTCAACCCGCTCCTGACCACCAGCGGATACAGCCGGACCATCTACGAATTGATCTTTCAGCCCTTATTGGTTCAAAATCCCGAAACGTTCGAGCTCGACCCCTTGCTCACCACCAGCCGGCCTACGATTACCCCCATCACCGATGGGCCGAATGCAGGTGGTTCGGCCTACGCCTTCGAATTGCACGAAGCAGCAGTCTGGGACGACGGCTCTCCGGTCACCGGCGACGATTTCGTGTTTACCCTGAAAGCCCTGTTCAACCCCAAAGTCAATGCCGACGCTTATCGCAGCTATTTGAATATGGTGACGGGAATAGAGGTCGACCCGGAGAATCCCAAGAAATTTACGGTCTTTACGGATCGCCCCTACATCCTGTCCGAATTGGCAATCAGCACGATGGTGGTTTATCCGGAGCACGTGTTCGATCCCGAGGGGTTGATGCGGGATATCCCGCTTGCCGACTTGCTCGATCCGGATCGCGCCGCCGATGTAGCGGACTCCGACGAGCGCATTCAGCAATTTGCCGATCAATTCAGCAGCAGTGAATACAGCAGGGACCCGTCTTTGGTGCAGGGGTCGGGATTTTACAAGCTTGCCCGCTGGGAAAGTGGCCAGCAGATCGTACTGGAGCGCAAGGAAGACTGGTGGGCAAAGGATCTTTCCAATCCGGGACCACGCCGCCAGGCGGGCCCGGAACGCCTCGTGTACCGCATCATCGGAGATGCCAGCACCGCCGCCAACGCCGTTCGGGATGAGCAGGTGGACGTTGCCCCTCAAATGGACACCAAAGATTTCATTAGCCTGCGCCAAAATGATCGCGTCCAGGAGAAATTCAACCTGGAATCGCCCGTTATCAACCAGTTGTACTTCATCGGTCTCAATAATCAAAACCCCAAACTGGCAGACAAGCGCGTGCGTCGCGCCCTGGCTCATACCCTCGATATCGAGGGCATCATTAACAACCTTTACGATAGCCTGGCCATTCCCATTGCCACTCCGGTGCATCCGGTGAAAGGGTACTACGCCGAAGACCTCGGCATGGTCCCGTTCAACTTAGATAAAGCCAAAAGCCTGCTAACCGAAGCCGGCTGGACCGACAGCAACAACAACGGGATCGTGGATAAAGAAATCGACGGCCAGTTAACCGAGTTGGAACTGGAAATCGTCTCGCCTTCTACCAGTAAGTTTGCCAATAACCTCGCTCTATTATTCAAGGATAATGCCCGCCAGGTAGGCATCGACATCACGATCAATGCCCTGGAATTCCGGGCGATGTACCAGGATTACGTGTATCCCGGCAAATACGAAATTTATTCCGCGGCGGTTTCCAACCCGCCCATCCCCGATGATTTCTACCAGATGTGGCATACCAGCAGTTGGACCACCGTCAGTGGGGGCGGCAACCGGGTGCTGTTTGGCAACGCCCAAACCGATGCGCTAATCGAACGCATCCGCACCACCCTCGACGACGACGAGCGCCGCAAGCTCTACCGGGAGTTTCAGGAAATCATTTTTGACGAACAGCCCGTGATCTTTTTATTTGCTCCCAAGGGCCGTTTGGCGATTTCCAAACGTTTTGATGCGAAGGCGACTTCCCTCGACCCGGGGTTTCTCGCCAATGAATTCGTGAAGAGCGAATTACAACCGGAATAATTCCGAGCCACACCGAATCAGTATAGAACCAATCGACTAATGCTTCGACAGACCTTTCTTCTGTTTATGTTCTTATTGAGTTTCCTGGGGCTCCGCGCCCAGGAGACAGCGTCCGACACTACCATTTATACCATCGTTCAGCAGGCACCGTTGTCTCCGGGCTGCAATAATCTCGATACTACGATCGCCGCCAAGCAAGCCTGCTCGCAGCAAGCCCTGCTGGAGTTCGTATCCCAGCGCATCCTCTACCCGGAGGAGGCCCGGCAACAGAACATCCAGGGCACCGTCGTCCTGGACTTCGTTGTAGAAAAGGACGGTACCATCAGCAATCCGAAAATTGTCCGGGATCTCGGCGGTAATACGGGCCTGGCGGCCCTGAGTGTACTATTGGCAATGCAGGATGCAAACTTCCGCTTTATTCCCGCTCGCCTGGATGAAAAGGAGGTCCGCTACCGGTATACGCTTCCCGTTCGGTTTCGACTGGAGGAACCCAAGCCCTACGTACTCATCGACAGGGATACGGTATATACCCAACTCGACCAGGCACCGGCTTTCAACGGGGGGTCCGAGCGGCTCACTGCCTTCATCGATAGCGTGTTGAGTTATCCGCCCAGTGGAGACAGCACCTGCCGGCGGGGGCAAATTGATGTCAAGCTTCAAATCGGTCCCGACGGCCGCGCTCGGGTATTGGATATAGTCGATTACAACGACCTGGGATTCGACTTCTGGTACGAGGCAATTCACGCATCCGTCGCGACCTCCGGCAACTGGCAGCCTGCCGTCTTCGAGGGGCGCGAAGTGCCAGCCGCCCTGGATCTGTCGCTCACGTTTACTTCGCAAGACCCTGGCTGCTCGGCCGGCAATGCCGCTTACGACGCGGCGCTGGCCACTGCCGCGGAGGGTTTAGAAGAATTCGATGCCGGCAATCAGGAGGAAGGAATTGCCAAGATGACCGCCGCCCTCGAACAATTTCCCGACGACAGCCAATTGCTCATGCTGCGTGGGCAGGCTTACCTCGATAGCAACCAATTATCGGAGGCGTGCAGTGATCTGCGAAGGGCCCGGGAAATTTCCCTCGTCGACTGGTTCGACAGCATTTTGCCCTACATCTGTGTAGTTAGCAAGGAAACAACCGAATAAAGTCGAAAAATAGTCGGAAGGATAGGCAACGAAACGCCTCGATAAGGTATCTCTCTATCGAAGCCCTCCCGGCTGTCTGATGATAACTACTCTACAACTGCGCATTGCCTTCCTGATTTCCCAGCGGATTCACGGAAGGCAATTCCATTTTAGGGTGTGAGTGTGGGTTTTATTTTACCTCTGCTTGTGGTTGGGTGGTTTTCGGGCGCTCCAGTACTTCTACCAATTCCAAATCGATTTGGCGTTTCTGCAAGTTCGCGTTGCGAATTCGAACGCGTACCGGATCCCCCATGCGAAGCACCTTCCCGGTACGGCGCCCGCGAATGGTGAGGCGTCCCTCGCCCATGTCGTACGATTCATCCATGTGTTCGAACGCAATCCGGCCTTCGCAGCGGCTGTCGACCAATTCGACGAATACTCCGAAATCGGCCAGGCCATTGATGACTCCCGTGAAGGTTTCGCCCACGTGATCCATGATGTACTCGACCTGCTTGTATTTAATACTTTCCCGCTCGGCATCCGTCGCCCGTCGTTCCTGGCGGCTGATGTGTTTGCAATCCTCTTCCAGCTTGGTGGGGTTGGTCTTGAAAATCGCTCCCGATTCGAGGTTTTTTTCCAACAGCCGGTGGGTGTGCACATCCGCGTAGCGCCGAATCGGCGATGTAAAATGCGAATAGTGGCTGAATCCCAGCCCGTAGTGGCCAATGTTGTTGGTGGTATATTCCGCCTTCGCCATGGTGCGAATTGCCAATGGGGCCAATAGCTTCAGGCCCGGATCGGTTTCGGCTTTGTACATCATGCGATTGTACGAACGGGCAATCGCTTTGGGGTTGCTCACATCCATGTGCAAGCCCATATTTTGCGCAAAGCGAGCCAATTCCTCGACGCGTTCCTGGTCGGGCTCGTCGTGCACGCGGTATACGAAGGGAATTTGTTCTTTGAACGTTTGCTCCTTCCGCCCTATGAATTCAGCCACTTCACGGTTGGCGAGTAGCATGAACTCCTCGATGAGCATGTTTGTGTCCATGCGTTCCTTCACGTATATTTCGATGGGCTTTCCCGACTCATCTAGGCGAAACCTGACTTCTTCCGAATCGAAATCGATAGCGCCTTCCTTGAAGCGTCGCTTGCGCATCATCTTGGCGATCTTATTGAGTTCGTTGAGCTCTTCATAAAAATCGCCCTTCCCCTCGTTCAGAATGCCCTGGGCTTCCTGGTAGTTGAAGCGCCGGTCGGAGTAAATCATCCCCTTTCCAAACCAGCGGTTGACCACCTTGGCCTGTTTATCTAATTCAAATACCGCGGAGAAGGTAAGCTTTTCCTCTTCGGGCCGCAGCGAACACAAGACATTGGAAATGCGCTCGGGAAGCATTGGGCAAACCCGATCGACCAAATAGACCGAGGTAGATCGTTTTAGGGCCTCCTGGTCGAGGGCACTGCCGGGGCGCACGAAGTGGGTCACGTCGGCAATGTGTATACCGATGGCCGTATTCCCGTTTTCCAACCGCTCGACGGAGAGCGCATCGTCGAAGTCCTTCGCATCCACCGGATCAATCGTGAAAGTGGTAACCTCCCGAAAATCGCGGCGGCGATTGATCTCCTGCGGCGACACCACATCCGGCAGCATAGCGGTCTCCTCCAAAACGGAGGGCGGAAAGCTGAGGTCGAAACCGTTGCTCACCAGGATACTCTTCATCTCGATATCACTGGTGCCCGGTTTGCCCAGCACCTCGATGATTTCGCCGATGGGATTGCGGAATCGATCCCCCTGCCAGTCGGTGACCTTTGCAACGACCTTATCGCCAGTTTTGGCATCCTTAATGGATTGTTGATCGATGACAATATCGAACGGCAAGTCGCGGTCGACGGAAACAACCGCAATCTGGTTGAATACATTAAGAGTACCCACAAACTGTTCGGCGGCGCGCTCCAGGACTTCGAGGATTTCACCCTCCGGGCGACGACGGCCGCGGGCGGTCCAGGCGCGTATTTTGACCCGATCGCCATTCAGGGCCGTATTGATGTTCTTCTGGTGAATGAATACGTCGTTTTCGCGCCCCTCTACGACGATGTAAGCAGCTCCGCTGCGGGTCATGTCTACCCGCCCCTCCAGGGTGGCCACATTTTCCCGGCGGCTATTTTCGGCCAGGGCGGCGCGGTTGAGCTTGTATTTGTAGTCATCCATTTCGACGAGCTGCTTTTTTTCCACCAGGGTATTGATGGCATGCTGTACGCTGTCGCGGTTATTGGCCACTTTTAGTTTCTTGATGACCTGCTTGGGGTTGAGTTGCTTTTTGGGTTGCCGCTTGAAGAGTTGAAAGACTTCTTTTGCTAGTTGTCGGGCACTTAATTTTTTACCCGTGGTTTTGTTGGTTTTCTTTTTCAATGGATTATTTGACTGATTTTCTTGTTGAAACGAAATGCGTTGAAGATAGTTTGAGTTCCTACAGTTCAACGATTTTACCGGTGCTGCTGATCTGGAAGCGCTGGGCAGTGCTCCCTCCGGCCTGATAATTTTCAATGCCCGATTGCTGTTGCCCGCTCACGACGTAAATCTGAAGCTCGGGGGTGATCGTCGCTACGGATTGCGTCAGCTCCAATCCATCGTAGTACAAGCCCGCCAGGACGCGCTGTGCGATGAATTGTTCGCTCTTGAGGTGAAACGTCACCAGGCGATACTGGTAATTGAGAAGTCCTGCCTTCCAATAGACCAACCCGACAAAGCCCTGCTTGCCACTGACCCGGAAGCCCGGAACGAATTCGGTCAGCTCATCGGGAGTATCTTCCTCGATTGGAAGCAAATACTGCTCGATCACTTGCGGTGGGAGGGGGTCGTTCTGGCGACTGAATAAATGGTGGGTTCGCTCGCCCAGGGTAACGGGTAATTCGATACTTGGAAAGTATTCCAGGAATTGCTCGAACGAAACTGTATTTGCGGGATTATCTGTTGCCATACGCGTTAGCGCCTCCTTCCTGTTTCAGTCGGTACTCCTACGGATTGATCGGATTTATCCCATTTCTGAAGCTCCGGGCAGCCGGCAAAGCGTTCGTCGAGGGTCACGTAGGTGGCTGCAACTTTTTCCGCTATCCATTCATCGAGGGATTCACTCTGTTTAGACTGCTCGGTAGCCGTCCGAATTTTTGAGTAATCCTGCTGCAAGTTGGCCCGGTGCGGGGACGTGCGCGATTGTAGCTGAATAATGCGGAGCATCGGCTCGCCAATGGGATTGGAAAATTCGATCGGTACACTGATATCGTTTACTTCCATGGTATCGATGGTGAAGTAGATATCCGGGTCCAGATCGCCGATTTCGAAGAAGGTATTATTCGTAGCCGGGTTGAGCATGCGGCCGTCGTTGTTATAGCTTTGTACGTCTTCGTCTCCAAAGCGCTTCACCGCCTGGCTAAAGTTCAGCGAATCATCGACGATTAACTGGCGCACACTATCCAGGAGGGTACGTGATACTTCTATGTCTTCATCACCGATTTCAGGGCGAGTCAGGATGTGGCGTACCCGGATGGTATTACCCCGGCGCTCCAGCAACTCAATGAGGTGGAAACCGAATTCGGTCTCCGTGACCGGGCTCAGTTCTCCGGGCTCCAGGTTGTATGCCGCAGCCTCGAATTCCGGCACGAATTTGCCCCGCTTCGCCCAGCCCAGGTCGCCACCGATCCGGGCCGATCCGTCCTCACTGAAGCGGCGCGCCAATTCTTCGAAGGTAGCTTCTCCCGCTTTGATTTGACGACGCAGCTCTTTTAGTCGCTCCACCGTGCGCAGGCGCTCTTCATCATTGGCCGTTGGTTTGACGACGATCTCCCCGATTTCAACTTCTGAGTTGAAGTAGGGCAAGCTATCGGTCGGAATGGCCTCGAAAAAGGCCTTCACCTCCGAAGGAGTCACTTTGACGCTCTGTAGCACCTGACCGCGCATGCGATCCATTAGCAACTGACTGCGTAAATCTTCCCGAAACTGATCTTTAACTTGCGTAATCGTCTGGCCGTAGTATTCCTCAAATTGATTGATGTCGCCGTTCATGTAGGATAGAATCCGATCAATGCGGGCATTGAGCTGCTCTTCGACCTGGTCTTCCGTAACTTCGATACTGTCCAGTTTAGCCTGGTTGAGCAGGAGTTTGGACGTCATGAGCTGATCGATAATCTGACACCGCATCTCCGGCGGGGCCGTCGGATTTTCTTCCCGAAACAGGGAGTACTGCTCCTCTACCTCCGAAAGCAATACGATCTCTCCTCCCACCATAGCTACCACCTTGTCGATTACCTGTCGCTGAGCGGTCAGGGAGAGTGTGGTCGCCAGAAGCAACATCCACAGAAGTACGTATGCTCGTTTCATAGCTATTCATTGACGGTGGCAGGCACCTTCATCAAGAAAAGGCGCTACCGGTGCGATTGTTTCACGGATTGAAGAACTCTACATTTTTGTGCCGCAATTCCTGCATGTACATCTCCTCGCGAATTTGCTCCAGCAGTTTCAACTTACGGCTGTGAAGGATCACCTTCCGCGCTTGCTGCTTGATGTAGGAAAGCGGGGCGATCTCGCGACGGTTTTTCAGCTCGATCAGCTTAAAAAAGTACTGATAGGCTTCGTCTTGTTGGGTAAACTCCCTTTTGTATCCTACGTTTTCGGGTGTCAGGGTGCCTTTCGGCATTTCGGAAGCAACTTCTCTCAGGCTGATCCACACGTCGGGCTGCAGCGAGAATTCTAGTGCGTACGAGTCGCAATAAGCACGCAAGGCTTCCAGGTCGGGTACCTCGCCGCCAGCCCATAGCTTTCGCAAGCGTTCGGGCTCGGGGGTCGGCTGCGAAATCTTGATGAAAAAACCACGGATAATCGAGGTTTCCAGCTGGTACTGGTCTTTGTTTTCTTCGTAATACTGCTGCAGTTCGGCCTGGGTGACCACGGTATCCAGCCGTTCTTCCAACAACCGGCGCTCGTAGTTCGAGCGAATCAGGGACGCCCGGTAGTCTCGAACCAGCCGATCGATATTGAGGTCGGAGGGAATGTTCCGCTCTGCTTCGTGAAGAAGCACATTTTCCTTTGCCCACCGGCGAACGAAGGCCTTGATGATCAAAGCACTGTCTTCTTCTGAAGCATTTTCGGGAAACATGCCCGCCATTTCCGACAAGTAGAGATAGCGATTGTGTACCCGGGCCAGTGGTTGCCCCTCTTGCTGTTCTGCCGCCTGACAGCCCACTACTAAGATGATTGCCACTAGCCAGGCCCACCTCCGATACCGATCTTCCCCAAAGTTACCGGACCTTTTGTCCATTAGCTGATCACTTTTGCTTCTTGACGAGGCTATCGAACACCTTCTTATTAATTTCTACTGCGTATTGCTTACGCAGGCCTTCGACCCACCGGCGCTCCAGTTCATCCTGATAATCGGCAATGGCATATCCCCTCGCCTCATCCAACGTTTTGGGTTGAGGAGAAACGATTTCTTCGATTTTGAGGAAGGTCAATTCTGAACGTCCTTCTTCGGAGGCCGGCTCCGTAGTGGTACCCGCTTCGAAGGCCACCGATTGCAAGGCCGGCTTACGGCTGCGCTCGAAGAATTCTTCCGTTGCTGTTACGAGCGTTTTGGAAGGGGCATTGAATTCGTCTAGCGTTTCCTCCATGGTATGCCCTTTGGCGAATTGACGCACTTGCTCGGCGAGGGTCCTGGCCTCGGGAGTCAGCGTATATACCGTCGTGCGGGCACGCTGCCCCCAGCGGTATTTACCCTGCAACTGCTCGTCGAAGAATTTCTGCAACCCCGCGGAATCCTGGGCAGCTTTATCCCATACTTCCATCTTGGTGGCTTCGAAGAGCAGGATGCCTTCTTCGTATTCCCGCATCAAGGAGCGAAACTCCGGATAATTCTCTTCCAGCTTCGACTCCTCGTATTTCAGCAACTGGTCGTCGACGAAGTCGTCGTACAGCTCCATTGCGGTTTGCGTAGGGGACTTTTGCCCCGAAGCGGCCGCGCGCTGGCGCGACGCCCGCGCGAGGTAGTCGGCGAAGGTACTCAGGCTGACTTCGTAATCCGCTCCCAGCGTGAACAGGGTGCGCCCTGCGGGTGCCGGTGCCTTCCAGCGAAAGGTGAAGAAGGTATCGGTCAACGAACCGGTGAATTCCTTCAGCACCTGCTCGTTCTCCCGGAAATTTTCCCGCTGCTTAATGTCTTCTAACAACTGAGCCCTCAGCTCGGCGAAACGAGCATCACTTTTGATTCTCGTCTCTAAACGACGGCGCTCGACGTTAAAAGGTTGGATGGGGCGACGAGAAATTCGCTTGATAATATGGTAGCCGACGGAAGATTGAACCGGCTCAGAAAAGCTGCCGTCTCGCTCGAGACCGAATGCCGCATCTTCGAATGATTTCTGGTATTGGCTGATGCCAAAGAAACCGATATAGCCGTTGTTTCGGGAGGTTTTCCCGTCTTCGCTAAAGGTGTTAGCCATGGCATCGAACGACATTTCGCCCTGCTCCAGCACCTGGTGTAGGGAGTCGGCCAATTGGCGGGCAACAGCAGAATCGCGCTTGTTGGTCCGAATAAGGATGTGCGCTACTTCCATCTCCCCCCTTGCCGTTCGGCGGTCGTCGACGCGCACGAGGTGGTAGCCGATGCTGGTTCGGCAGGGGCCGACTACTTTCCCGGGGGGTGTTTCATACGTGGCAGCCTCCAGCTGGTGAAAACCGTTGGGAAAGGGAGCCGTGAAATAGCCGACTTTACCTCCGCGATCCTTACTGGATGCGTCCTCCGAATATTGGGCCGCCAATTCTCCAAAGTCACCGCCCTTTTGCAGCTGTTTGAGGATGTCCTGTGCTTTTTGATAAGCCCGCAGGGTATCTTCCGCCGGAGCATCGGCCGACACTTTTACCAAAATATGCGAGAAGCTTACATCCTGCTGCATCCGATCGTAGACGGTGCGCACCAAACCATCGGTAATCGTGCGATCGATGAGGTAGTTATCGGCCAACTGCCTGCGATAGCCTTCCAGCTCGTTCTGGAGCGATTGGATGGTATCCACCTGCATCGCCCGTGCCCGGGCTACCTTGAGCTTGAATTTTACGTATAGATCGAGGTATTCCTCCAGACTTTCCCGACTGTAGTCGGCTTTATCCCCGTTGGTCTTGTCGTAGATGTATACAAACTCTCCCACCGAGACCGGCTTATCAGCGACGGTAAACAGGATGCGTTCATCGTCAATGGATTGGGAAAAGACCGGCGCGTTACCTATCAAGAACAGGCCTAACAGGAAAAGCAACTGTTTGATCATTTCTCTTAGTCTAATTGGGTTTCGCAAAAACGCTGCAAAAGTACGAAAGAATTTGGGCATCCTTCCGCATGCGGCAGCTAGTCAAATTTATATACGCGGTGTACGCGTTCGCTGAGGTTGGTAAAAATTTCATAAACGATCGTTCCGGCGGCCTGTGCTAATCGTTCTACCGGCCATTCGGCACCGAAAATCAAGGCATTATCCCCCACCTGTACGTCCGGAATATGGCTGATATCGATCATGCACATGTCCATACAGACCTGCCCGATGATCGGAGCGGCTTGCCCCCGTATTTGCACAGAAAAGCGCCCCAGGCCGGCGGCGCGGGGCAGGCCATCGGCGTAGCCGATACTCAGCACAGCGATTCGCCCTCCTTCGGGCAACCGCCCCGCCCGACCGTATCCCACCGTTGCGCCGGGAGGCAGGGTGCGTACCTGCGACACCCGCGCCTGCAAGCGCAGCACCGCCTGCAGTTGCCGGTGGGAATTTCCCGAACTCTCAATGCCGTACAGGCCAAGACCCAAACGCACCAGTTCAAAATGGTATTGTGGGAATCGCACAATGCCGCTGCTGTTGAGCACGTGCCGGCGCGGTTGATACCCCAGTACGGCCGTCAACGATTGGTAGGCGCGGTTGAATTGTTCGATCTGCCGGTGAGTGAAGGCATCCTCCGCCGGGTCTTCGCTGGCGGCTAGATGCGTGAATACAGTTGCAACGCGCAGTTGGGGTTGGCCTTCCAGATAACGCGCCACTGCCGTTGCTTCTTCCGGCTCAAACCCCAATCGATGCATCCCCGTATTGACTTTCAAATGCACCAGACAGGTACCACGATTGCCCACGTAATCCGCCAGGGCGCGCAACTGCTCCCAACTGTATATTTCGGGCTCCAACTGATGCCGCAATAGCGCATCGAAAGACGCCGGGGGGGCATTCAACACCATAATCGGCGCCCGGATGCCGCCGCGCCTCAATTCGATGCCTTCGTCGGGATAAGCGACGATCAGGTAGGCAATTGGCCGGTCTGCCAGGTGCCGGGCTACCGCCAGGCTACCGCTCCCGTAGGCTGAGGCTTTCAGCAATACACATAGCTCTGCCGGAGGATGAAGCACCTTCTGAAAATAGTTGAGGTTGTGCGTGAGTGCTGCCAGGTTGACCTCGAGTTCGGTGCGATGCAGGCGGGCCGCCAGGCGCGCCGATACACGCTCCATTCCAAAGGCCCTGGCTCCCTTGATGAGTAGGGCCTGCCGATCCACGGGAAGGTCATCAACGACCTCCAGCAACTCTTCGGTCGATCGAAAGTATTGCTGCTCGATGGCTGGGGAGAGTTCGTGTTGCAATGCCCCGACTTCCGTCCCCACCCCAATCAACCGGTTAATGCGCCGACCGATCAAACCGGCCACCTGCCGGTACAAGACCTCACCGGGGAGCCCGGCCTCTACCAGGTCGCTCAGGATTAAGGTATGCCCGGCGGCGGGTTGTTGATCGAGAAAGGCCAGGCCGGTGGCAAGACTGGTGAGATCATTGCTGTAGCTATCGTCGATGAGGGTGCTCCCATCGCGCCCTGCTCGCACCTCCAGCCGCAGCCCGAGCGGTTCTAACGTCTCCAGCCGACGGGCACACGCCTCGGGCGGTACCCCCAGGTACAGTGCCAGGCTGAGCACCTGCAACACGTTCTCCAGGCTGTTGGCATCGGTAAAGCGTCCGAAAAATGCGTATTCCTCCCCGGCATACCGAAAGTAGCAGTGGGTACCCGACTGCTCGCGCTGCACGCGGTGTACGTATACGTCGACCTCCGGGTGAGCTATCGACCACCGGAACAACCGACCCGGAAATCCCTGAAGTGCCGGCCGGACCACTGCCTGATCGTAGCAGAAGATCACGACTTCGGCCGTCTCGAACAACTGGAGCTTTTCGGCGAGTTTCTCTTCCTGGCTGTTGAAGCCCTGCCGGTGCGCATCTCCCAAATTGGTGAATAACCCAATCGTGGGTTGCAGGATATCGGCCAGGCGGCGCATTTCCCCGCGCTGAGAAATTCCGGCTTCAAAGATGCCGAGTTCGTGATCAGAGCGCAGTTGCCACACGGATAAGGGGAGGCCAATCTGCGAATTGTAGGAACGCGGACTGCGCACCGTGGTGAAGTGCTCTGCCAACAATTCGAAAGCCCATTCCTTGACGATGGTTTTGCCATTGCTGCCGGTAATGCCCACCACAGGAATGTCAAATTGCTGCCGGTGGTGTTTCGTCAATTGTTGAAGGAAGCGCAGTACATCTGCTACCTCCCAGAAGCGCGCCTCCGGACAGTCGCCTACCGCTCGTGTCACTACAAAGTGCCGTACGCCCCGACTGTACAACTCCGGCACGAACGCGTGCCCGTCGGTTCGGTTGCCCGCCAGGGCAAAAAAAACAGTACGGGCGGGATCGAGCAATTGTCGGCTATCCACCAATAAATCGTATTCGCGGTAGTGCCGATAGAAGTGTGGAATGATTGGTTCGGACATATGCCCCGTTGTGGACGACAATATACTATCTTACCTACATGAATCAAGCGCCTTTCTACGACCTGGTCGTGGTCGGTTCCGGGCCCGCCGGAGCTACTACGGCCCGCTTTGCAGCTAATCGCGGACTTCGGGTTTTGTTAATCGACAAACGCCAGGAACTCGGTGCTCCCATTCAGTGCTCGGGAGCCGTTAGCCACCACGCACTTGCCGAAAACGATATCCAACCACTAACCGAATACATCCACGAGCCTATCTACGGATTTGGCATCTACGATCAGGAAGGCCACCAGACCACCATCGACTACCGAAGGCTCAAACCGGACGAGTACGGCCCTGGCCCGCATTTGCGCCCGCTGGGATACGTAGTAGACCGGCGGCGTTTCGACCGCTGCCTCATGACGGAGGCCGAACGGGCCGGAGCCGAAGTCTGGCTCAAAACCGAAGGCCTGGACTACACCTTCGATCCGGCTCAGGGCGGATGCTTACGGGTAAGGCGATTCAATCAGGAATTCGAAATTCGGACCCACCTGCTGGTCGGAGCCGACGGCCTGCAGTCGAACGTAGCCCGTTGGCTGGGTATCCGGCCACATATCAAGCTCACGGAGCTGGCATCCTGTTTGCAAATTATCGTCGATCAGGTGGAAACCGATGGGCTGCTGGAAATAATCACCGGCCACGAATGGGCACCGGGCGGGTACGCCTGGGTGTTCCCGAAAGGCCACGGATACGCCGAAATTGGTCTGGGGGTCATTCGCACACTTACCGAGCGCGATGCGCAGTGGCATCTGGATCATTTCCTCCAGCACTCCTTCTTCCGCGATCGCTTCGCCCGGGCGCGCGTGCTGGAGATCCAAGGAGGGGGCGTGCCCCTGGCCAGCCCCCTGAAAAAACAATATGCCGAGGGTGCTATCTTGGTGGGCGATGCTGCCCGCCACGTCAACCCCATCACCGGTGGCGGTATTCATACGGCGCTCTCCGGTGGCCGCATCGCTGGCCACTTCGCCGCCGACCTCATCGCCGCCGGCCAGCCCGCCATTGCCTCCCGTACTGTCGACTACCAGGCGCGCTGGCTCGACGCGCTGGGCAATAAGATGTGGCAACTCTACGACCTCAAAAGCGATATCTTCGACGAATCCGACGTTACCCTCCGCGACCAACGCCTGTACGAGACAATGGCCTCTTACTTCAGCCCGGATAGTGTGTTTAAGAAAGTGTGATTCGTCAAAGCGGATTCACCCGCACTCCCGCCGAGAAGCCGACCCAGGCCCGCGTCAGCAAGTTGGAATCTTCGGATTCCCAAAAGGTGTAGGGAGCTAAATCGGAAAGAAAGGCCCCGGTTTCTGGATCGCGCCACTTGCTGAATTGGACGTTTACCACGGGACCTGCGAAGAAGCTTACGACCGAGCCTGCTTCCACATCGAAGCTAATGCGCAATTGAGAGAGGAGGTTGAGGTGATTGGTCCAGCCGCCGCCTTCATCGATTTGGGTGGCCATCAGCTCGGAGGTGATCGCCGTGCGATTACCTACCTTTGGAGCAGCGCCAATACCATACCCAAGCCCCCAGTGGATAGTGCGGTTTTCGTTGTCCCTCCCTTCAATTGGCGGCCCATCCGCCGGGGTATTTTCCCAACGGGCTCCCACCCGGAAAATGTTGTAAAACTTTCGGTTACCGAGCTTGAGGCTCAGATTGGCGAATAGGGCTTCTTCGCCTGCGAACTCCACGCGATTGTAGCCGTGGCGAATGAGATTGATCAGCCCAAGTGGAGTGCCACCAACCGAATCGGCAATGTTGATCAACCCCACCTGTTGCCCTTCGACCTTGTGTGCAATGTTGATCAGCCCGGCCATCTGTAGATCCGCCACTGTGTCCGCCTGGTTGAATATGACCGCGAGCTGGCTACGCACCCGGCCATCTCCCATATTGCCGATTCCGGCAATCTGTAGAGGCGCGTGCGACTGTTCTCCAACCGCCTTATTAAATCCACCCGCAATTTGGGTACCCCGCATCCGGCCCTTACTTATGTTGGCTAGACCCGCCACTTGAATCGCATAGGATTCCAGGGTCGACATATTTACCAGACCCGCCACTTGTCCGCCAATCAAACTTCCTTTACTGAGATTGATGCCTCCGGAAATCTGCATGCCGAAGACGTCCCCGCGCACTTCATTGTAAAGCCCGCCGATTTCCACGCCTTCCACACCGCCGCTGACGCCACCGATCACGTTAAGCGACAGGTGGTTGATGGTATACTCCGTATTCTCTCTATTGGTCCCCATCCAGGGAACGAGGCTCACCTGCCCCAGGCGACGTCGGGGAGCAGTAGTGCGTTCCGGCGCGCTGATTTCCGGACGGAAATTGGTGAGTAGTGGCCCCAGGTTAAACTGGTCGGGAGCCGTTCGATCGCCGCCCGGCAGCTGTTGCGGTGGGCCGGAAGCAGCAATGGTTTCAATGGGTTTGGGGGCAATCCGCCGGTAGAAGGGCGTTTCCTTTTTAACCGGCACCGTGCGTTGTGTCAGTTGTTCTTTGGGAGGATCGGGAATCGGTTTATCCGGTGCATGCCGCAAGACGATTTGCCGCTGCATCATCATGAAGTCTACCGGCGCACGTTCAAACAGGACTTTCATTGCTTCGGGCACGGGCAGTGCGGGCGTGCGGGCAGTAAGCGGATGATCGAGGGGCATCAGATCGACGCTGTAGGCAAATACGAGGTGGTAGCGATGTTCTAAATCAGCTAATGCTTCCCGGATGGGTGTTTTCTGGTAATTGAAGGCAATTTTCTGATCCTCGACTGCCTGCCCAAACAGGTGTGTCATCGCAGAAAAGGCTACTAGTAAGATCGCTATGTGGTGTTTGCGTCGAACCATGGTTTTAGTTGCTGAGAGTCTGCTGTTAGGATCCCCATGCATTCCGATCTTAATAGACCGCTCTTTTCTTCCGGGGTTGCCTGGCGCTTAACGACAGCCCGTACCGTTGAGGACGATCGTATCCGGTCCGCTACCTGCCTGTACTTCAAAGCCTCCCATAAATTGCAAAGTTTCCAGGACACTTTCCAGTGTTTCTTTTTTGTAATTCATCCGAATCTTACAATCCAGGAGGCGATCGCTGGCCGCTTTGAATTCCTTTCTGAAGTGCGCCTCCAACTTCGGAAGCACGAGGTAGAGCGGCTCGTCTACGATATCCGCCGGCATTGCGGCCTCTACCGGAGCTTCCAGCCGTTCGAGCGAATCGGTCTTGCGTTTGTAGATGACTTTCTCTCCGGCCTCCAGCACTTCGGGATCATCGGGAGTAGCGGTCAATCCCACTGCAACGGTACCCACCTCGACTTTCACCTCCACAGAATCCTCTCCGGGGTAGGCCCGCACGGTGAAGGCGGTACCGAGGACCGTAGTTACTGTTTCGCTGGTGGTGATGCGAAAGGGCCGCGTCGAATCGGGTTGCACATCGAAAAAGGCTGCCCCGATCAATTGCACGTTTCGCGCCTGAAACCCTCGGTAGTAAACCAGTTCGGAATTGGCGAGCAGGCGTACTTCCGATCCATCCGGCAACGCCAATTGCTCCGGCTGGTCGGCCGTTCGAATGGTTACCAGGTCATCCACGGGTTGGTCGTCGGATAACAAAAAAAGGCCAACCGCCAATAGTAACAACACCGACGCAGCGGCCGCAAATCCGTACCAGCGGAAGCGATTCTGCGCGGCCTTCCGCCCAATCGGTACGATTGGGCTAGGGTCCTCCATTGCTCCCCCCGCAGAAAGCCGATCTTCGATCTTACTCCAGGCCACCTCCGGATCGGTCACCTCGAAGGGTGCGGTATCCGCGTCGGCAGTTGCCGCCCAGGTATCCACCAACTCCTCAAAATAAGCGCGGTTAGCGGGATCGCTTTCGACCCATGCCATCAGCCTGGAGCCCTCCTCTGGAGAAAGTTCTCCGGCCAGATAAGCCGCGATTTGTTCGGTATGTTGAGGTTGTATCATTGGCGTTGATAGTCCTTTACAATAGATGGATGCAGATGGCGTATGTACCCCCCTATTCAGAAAAGCGTATTTATGAAAATTTTATTTGATGCCACTGGGGGCCAAGCGTTGCAATTGTGGGGTTCTTTTAGTTTATTACTCTAGATTCTAGCAGGCACAATTTAACGGAAATGCAGCAACTAATGAAATGGTACAACTTGGCCGTGGCGGCGGTTTTATCCGTCCTGTTGTTTACTTCGCTCACCCGCCAGGAACGAGCGCATCCATCCGTTAGCGCCTTTGATATCAGTAGTCCTATCGCCCAGATCGTTCGTTCGGTGGATCTGGATGGCTCCTTCGAATTTGCCGGGGAGCCCCTGCCTATGGATAACTTCGACGTGCGCGAGCGCCTCGAGCGCGAACTGCTGGTCAATACCTATTGGCAATCGAGTACGATGCTCAACCTCAAACGTTCGCGGCGCTTCTTTCCCGTGATCGAGCGCATCCTGCGCGAAGAAGGCGTGCCGGAGGATTTCAAATACCTCGCCGTCGCAGAGAGTGGCCTGAGTATGGCTACCAGCCCCGCCGGTGCCAAGGGCATTTGGCAATTTATGAAGGGGACCGCCAATGGATATGGCCTCGAGGTAAACAGCGAAGTCGACGAACGCTACCACCTCGAAAAATCGACCCGCGCCGCCTGCGAATATCTCAAAGATTACCACCGCCAATTCGGCAGCTGGACGCTAGCTGCCGTGGCCTACAACGTCGGTGGTCCCAACATGAAGCGCTACCTCAACGAGCAACGCGCCGAATCCTTCTTCGATCTCAACATCAACGAAGAAACGATGCGCTACCTGTTTCGCGTGGTGGCCCTGAAAGAAATCCTTTCCCGCCCCGATGATTTTGGCTTTTATCTCGAAAAGGGCGATTATTACCCTTCGCTGGATCGCAGCCGGACTATCGAAGTCACGGAAACCATCCAGAATTTAGGGGACTTCGCCCGCGAACACGGCACCTCCTACCGCATGCTCAAGGTCTATAATCCCTGGCTGCGCGATAGCAAACTGACCGTACGATCCGGTAGAAGCTACTACATCGAAGTTCCCCGTTGACGTAAGCCAACCGCATGGGAATTAAATCGACCCTCCTTTTTCCGTTCGCCAAATACGTACGCCGGCGCATTCAACGATGGGCAGCTCAACCCATCGCCGCTCAGGAAGCTGTTTTTGCCCGCCTCATGGATCGGGGCAGCCAAACCGCCTTTGGGCGCGATCACGGGCTGCGGCCCGGTATGACCTACGGCGAGTTCCGCACTGCAGTGCCGCTACGCGATTACGAAGGGCTGCGCCCCTACGTGGACCGGATCAAGGAAGGCGCACGAGACGTGCTTTGGCCCGGAAGGCCGCTGTATTTCGCCAAAACCAGCGGTACGACTTCCGGCGTCAAGTACATTCCCCTCACCCGCGACAGCCTGCCCAATCACTTCGGCACCGCCCGCAACGCACTGTTCAACTATTATGCCGAAACGGGCAATGGCCGGTTTCTCGATGGCAAGATGATCTTCTTGAGCGGTAGCCCGGAAATGGATGATATGGGGGGCATCAAAACGGGCCGCCTGTCGGGCATTGTCAACCACCAGGTGCCGAGCTGGCTGCGCACCAATCAACTGCCCTCCTACACCACCAATATTATCGAAGACTGGGAAGAGAAGGTCGAGCGCATCGTCGATGAAACACTACCCGCCGACATGCGCCTAATCAGTGGCATTCCGCCCTGGGTACAGATGTATTTCGAGCGCCTGCTCGCCCGTTCGGGCAAAGCGACGATCAAAGAGCTGTTTCCAAATTTTAGTGTCTTCGTGTACGGGGGCGTCAATTACGAACCCTACCGCAATGCGCTGGAAGGCCTGATCGGCGGCCGCGTCGATTCGGTGGAAACCTATCCTGCTTCCGAGGGCTTTGTCGCCTTTCAGGATAGCCAGACCGAACCGGGGCTGCTGCTAAATGTCGATTCGGGTATTTTCTTCGAATTTATCCCCGCCGGGGAGATCTTCGATGAATCCCCTACCCGACTTCCCCTGGCGGAGGTCGAACCGGGCGTCAACTACGCCCTGGCGCTGAGTAGCAATGCTGGTCTGTGGTGCTACAACCTGGGCGACACTGTCGAATTTGTGAGCACTAATCCGTACCGCCTGCGGGTCAGCGGGCGTATCAAGCACTTCATTTCCGCTTTCGGCGAGCACGTCATTGGCAAGGAAGTAGAAACGGCCCTGCGCGAAGTGGCGGCTGCCCAGCAAGTGCGCGTGCTGGAATTCACCGTAGCTCCTCAGGTCAATCCGCCGGAGGGCGGCCTTCCCTACCACGAGTGGTTTATCGAATTCGAAGAGCTCCCGGCAGATATGGAAAGCTTCGCCCGCCAACTCGACGCCGCAATGGTCGGGCAGAATATCTACTACGAAGATCTTATCAAAGGGGCCATCCTCCGGCCACTAGCCATCCGACCGTTATCGAAAGATTCCTTTAGAAAATACATGAAGTCGCAAGGGAAGCTCGGCGGGCAAAACAAAGTGCCGCGCCTGAGCAACGACCGCAAAATCGTAGACCAGCTCGCCAAAGTAAGCCTGGAATAATCCGGCCTTCCGCCGTCGAAGTTACGTCAACAACTGCCAGGCCATCAACTTATCCACTTGGGCTTCCAACTGCTCGAACCGGGCCATCAGGTCTTTCTCGAGTTGATCTTGTCGATTAGCCAATTCCTGAGTAGCCGATACATTGAGCATCGCGATGGCGTCGTAATCGACAGAGTGAAAATCGGAAACTTCCCGGCCGTACACCATGACCTCTTCGGATAGCGCCTCTCCAATCTGGAAGCGATTCCCCGCGACGGCGGTCACCTTGAAATCTTTCGGGCCGTCTTCCAGAATCAAGCGCACGGTATCGCCCGCTTGCAATGGATGACCTTCCAGTTCGATCCAACCCTCAGAAGCCGTGGCGCGCTGTAAAATATCGGGAATTATCTTCGTCGCCGCCGTGCAAACGGCCTGCGGAAATACTCCGGCTACTTGCTGGGCTAAAACTTTTTTGTGGCGGCCGTGGCCGAAGGAGGCTGAATCCTTGTAGTGATAATCCACCACCTGAATTCTTCGGAGAATGTCGAGATCGCATTTTCCGTCACTGTGCCCCTCGATCGATTTGATGCGGGCGTCGGACGGGGCGAAATGCGCCCGAGTGTTGCTGCTCCCGATATGCGTAGGAAAGTTCGCCTCGCCAAATGCGGGTATGGTGGGTTCCTTTTTTGCGGCGGTTCTCCGGTCAATGGTGATCGGCAATTCCGAATTTTGGTTATCGGTTCTCAGGCCTAGACGGCCGTCAGGATAAATACATAATCGATTAACACGTTCATTTGAGGGGCTTTGTCTATTACCTCCTTCCATTTCTAAGTTTCGATCGGGCTCAGGCGGGTAAATTTTCAATTGGTCAAAATCCTGCATACAGCTACGTATTGTTTCGGTTAAGCATAAAGAAGTATTCTGCGAAGGCAGGGTGTTCAAATCGATGGGAACCCGTACGGTCAGCCGGGCAAAGACTACCTTTTCTAACTCAGTAGCGAGAAAGAACGGCCCGAAGCACCCTGAAGATGGTTACTATTACTAAACTAAGAGGTAGATAGGTAAAGAAGCATCACGATGAAGCCAGCAATGCTCCTTTGAAAATTAATACAGAGGAGTATCAGACGGCATAAGAACGGTAATGCTGCCTGAAAAATCGGCCAAAAGATAAGCGCCCAATTTATTTTGCGCAATAATGCGAAGGGAGTATTCTACACCGAACGATGTTAAATTGGTTGGGGTACCCCAACCAATTTAAGAGTGTGTTTGGACGGTACGAGCAGCTACTCTTGCAGCCCGATCACCGAACCGGACGGCAGTGTAGAGCCCTTCTTGAGCACGATCACCCCATCGCGAACCATGTGGGTGTCGGTTTCGATATCGGGCAGGGAAGTACTTCCGTGAATCCGCACATTATCGCCGATGCGGCAATTTTTGTCGACAATGGCGTTGCGGATGTAGCAATTGCGGCCGATCCCCATGGCCGGCGTGCTGCCAAGTCGGCTCATCTGTTCGAGCGTCTCATAGTAGTCATTACCCATCACAATGGTATCCGTAAGTTCAGTACCCTCGCCGATGCGGGAGCGAATACCTACAATCGACCGCTCGATGGCCTTGGCGTGAACGATGCACCCCTCGGCAATCACGGCCTGATTGAGGAAGGTGCGGAATATTTTGCTCGGTGCCAGCAAGCGCGCGCGGGTGTAGATGGGATTTTCGTTGTCGAATAAATTGAAATCCGGGATGTTATCCGTCAGCGCGATATTGGCTTCGAAGAAGGAGCGGATGGTACCGATATCTTCCCAGTAGCCGTCGTACGGGTAGCTGGCTACCTTGTAATCGCCGGTGATGGCGGTAGGAATGAGTTCTTTGCCGAAATCAGTTGATTCCGGATTTTCATCAAACAGGCGCTTCAGTGCTTGCTTTTTGAAGATGTAAATCCCCATGCTGGCGAGATACACCTTTCCCTTGCTGGCATACTTTTCCTCCACGGGCGACTCCCAGCCGGTCAGTTGATCGAGGGGGGGTTTTTCGGTAAAGGTTTGAATGAATTGATCTTCATCGACCTTCAGGATACCGAATGCCGGCGCGTCTTTGGCCACTACGGGAATGGTGGCGATGCTCACGTCGGCATCGCGCTGGACGTGCTGCTCGACAAAATCTTCGAGATTCATCTGGTACAACTGGTCGCCGGAGAGGATCAGCACGTAATCGTGCTCGTGGTTTTCGAGGTGAATCATGGACTGGCGCACCGCATCGGCCGTTCCCTGAAACCACTCTTTGGACTGAGGCGTCTGTTCGGCGGCGAGAATATCGACGAAGCCGTGGCTGAATAGATCAAAGTTATAGGTGTTTTTGATGTGCTGATTGAGCGAGGCACTGTTGTACTGGGTCAATACGAACATACGCCGGATGCCGTTATTCAGGCAGTTACTGATGGGGATATCGATCAGGCGATACTTGGCCCCGATGGGCACGGCTGGTTTGGAGCGCTGCTGAGTCAGGGGATAAAGGCGAGTTCCGGCTCCGCCACCCAGGATAAGGCTAATAACTTTAATCATAGTGGTTCTTCGTTTTTTATTTATACACTCGTCACTTCCTCATAGATTTTCGCATACTCGCCGGCGGAACGTTCCCAACTGAAGTCGATCTCCACCAATCGGCGGCGCAGGCTGGAAAACTGCTCCTTGTTTTCGTACAGCGTAGCTGCCCGGTAGATAGCCAGGCTAGCGTCGTCCAGATTGAAATGGGAGAATTGAACTCCCCTTCCCTTCTCGCTTTCTTCACCTATATCCGGAACGGTATCTTTCAGCCCGCCAACGGCCCGAACGATGGGCACCGTGCCGTAGCGCATGGCATACATCTGATTCAGGCCACAAGGCTCTACGCGCGAAGGCATCAGCAGGAAATCGGAGCCGGCGTACAGCTGATGGGCCAGCGCTTCGTTGTATTCGAGCGCAGCGGCGAACCGCTGGGGAAAATAGCGTTCCAACTCCCGAAACCGCTCGTGGAGCCATTGCTCACCAGTACCCAGCACCGCAATACTGAACGGCTGATCCTCCGACAAGATCCGGTAAAAGAGATCGGGCAGTAAATCGGCTCCCTTTTCCCCAACCAACCGGCCGATGAAGGTAATGAGGGGGCGATCCAAATCCAACCGGAAGCGCTGCCGTAAAACCCGCTTATTGATTTGCTTATAGATCTGCATGAGGCGATCGTCCAGGTTGTGGGCGATGAATTCATCCGTACGCGGATTCCACACGCGATAGTCGATGCCGTTCAGGATACCTACGCTCTTGTGCTGCTCGTGCCGGATAAGCGCTTCCAGCCCATTCGCCTGGCTGCGTAATTCCTCCAGGTAGGTCTGGGAAACGGTGGTCATCCGCCAGGCGGTTTTGATCGCCGCTGCCATCGGATTAATAAAATCATTCCAGTCGAGCAACCCTCGGTTTTCCCAGTGAAAGGGTGGTAGGAGGTACATTTTGTCGTATCCGAAGTTACCGTGGTACTCGCCGTTGTGGATCGTGAAGATGGTGGGAATATCCCGCAAATGCTCAAACTCTAATCCATGACGGACAAAGAAGGGTATTAGCCCCGTGTGATGATCATGGCAATGCAGCACCCGGGGCTGACTCGGTCCATCCTTTAGCCAGGTCAATACGGCCAGCTGAAAGCTTAGGCTCCGCTCTACCTCATCGGCATACCCTCCACCTCCTGCAGGCCCATAGACCCCTTCTCGATCGAACAGGCCAGGAATATCCACCACGAAAAGCGTGTAGCCCAACTCATCGGACCGTTCCTTTTCCACGGAAAAGGGAATAATCGCATTGTGTAGCTTAATCACTCCCTGGTGGACTTGCACGTACTCGCGCCGATTCAACCAGTTGGTGCGGTATTTTGGGATGACGACGCTCGCTGTGAAACCTTGTTCGGGTAGGTAATTGGGAAGGGCACCGACTACATCCGCCAGACCGCCTACTTTGGCGGCTGGATAGCATTCGGCACTTACGTGCAGTACGTCCATTGCTTTGACCGGGCTTTTGGAAATTGGAAGGGATTCTGACCAGGTTTCCCTGTATCATTTACCCGAGCAATATAAACATTTCTTATCATCCTACACCTTCCGGCCGGCCTTACCAACCAGGAATTCCGCTCCTGCTAGTTCGATTCGGATTGTTGCTGTTTCGAATCGTCGGTCCTCTTAGGTTTAGGCCGACTCTTTCCATAGCTGCCTCGCCAAATTTTTCCGCGTTTCGATTTTTTGTCTCCTTTTCCCATGGTTATCTGGTTTTACCGAAGTTCGGTCCCAAATATACAAATCCCGATGCCCCTTGCGCAAATTCCGGAAAGCGCCTAAATTGCGTAAGTACTTACGTAACTGCTATTATGAATGACATTCCCTTTTTCCAACGAGCAGGCATCATGGCATTGGGAAGCCGGTTGCGCGGCCTCAGTGAACGGCTTACACAGGATTCTGTAGCTATTTACCAGCTAGCCGGATTGGAATTCGAGCCGCGCTGGTTTCCGGTATTCTTCATGCTCACCCAGCAGCCGAGCTACCGCATTGGTCAATTGGCCGAAGAAATTGGCCAGTCGCACGCCTCGGTGAGTCAAATTGCCAAGCAATTAGAGCGGGCGGGGCTAATCGAGTTCACAACAAATGAACAGGACGCGCGTGTACGGCAGCTCCAGCTTTCAGCCATGGGTAAGGCATTACAACCGCAACTGGAGCAGATGTGCGCGGATGCCCACGAGGCCGTAGCCGAACTCCTCGCGGAAATCTCCGTCGATTTCTGGCGGGGCATTCAGGAAATAGAGCACCAGCTCGAACGGCGGCCGCTGCTCGAGCGCGTACGCGCCAGCCGTGCGGCGCGCAGAAATGCCAACCTCCGGATTGTAACCTACTCCCCTCAGTGGAAGCAGGCTTTCCACGATCTCAATCGCGAATGGATCGAGCAGTACTTTACCTACGAAGAAGCAGATCGCCAATCATTAGAGCATCCCGAAACCTATATCCTCGAACCTGGCGGTCAGATTTTTATCGCCCTCGATGGCGACCGGGCCGTCGGAACCGTCGCTCTAATTTTCATGGAAAACGGTGATTTTGAGCTGGCCAAAATGGCCGTCAGTCCGCTCGCTCAAGGCAGGGGGATCGGCCGCTTGCTGGGCGAACATGCGATCCGGTATGCGCGCGCTCAGGGAGTCAGCAGAATTTATCTGGAAACAAATACCATTCTACAACCCGCCATTCGATTGTATAGTCGGCTCGGGTTCCGGCAATTGCACGAGCGGCTGCCATCGCCCTATGCCCGGTCGAATTACCAGATGGAGATGGAGCTTTAGGTGAGGTGGGGTGGTGAGGTAGCGAGGTGACAACTTTGCTGATTTATTCCCATTCCCTTGTCAGAAAAATGATCCTTAAAAAGAGAGGACTGTTGTAAAAGAAAAACGAGAAGAATGAACTATCGAATATTATTTGCCCTGTTGTTGCCTTTGTTACTGTTCAGCTGCGAGACCCAGTCTCAGACCGACGCAGGTACAACCTCAGAGTCGCAGAAAGTAGATACTCCGGAGTTGTCGACCCTGGAAGTAGACCAGCAACACGCGGATTTAAGCAAGGCCTACTTTGCCAGCGGTTGTTTCTGGTGTACGGAAGCGGTCTTTGAACGCGTGGAGGGGGTAGTTGACGTACTGTCCGGCTACACCGGAGGCGAAGAAGTCAATCCGACCTACCGGGAGGTAAGCTCCGCCACAACGGGCCACGCAGAGGCCGTAGTTGTGTATTTCGACTCAGAGAAGGTGAGCTACGAAAACCTGGTTAAGATTTTCTTCGGCTCGCACGACCCCACTCAGGTCAACGGACAGGGACCGGATATTGGTCCGCAGTACCGCTCCGGCATCTTTTATTTGAATGAAGAGCAGCGGACAACCGCTCAAAACGTCAAGCAGCAACTGGAAGCCGAAGGGGTGTACAGCAAA
Organism: uncultured Saprospiraceae bacterium; assembly: GCA_964504335.1. Lineage (GTDB taxonomy): Bacteria > Bacteroidota > Bacteroidia > Chitinophagales > Saprospiraceae > CAZDET01. The sequence continues at coordinate 105,162 of CAZDET010000004.1, read as the reverse complement.
CCAATTGCCACGGAGATTACAGAAGCCGGCCTCTTTTACGTTGCCGAGGGATACCACCAGGATTACTACGAATCCCATCAGGGCAACCCCTACGTCCGCAACGTCAGTAAGCCTAAGGTGGAGAAGTTTATGAAGGAATTTTCTGAGTTTTTGAAAGAGGAATACAAGAAGCAGGCAATGAAATAGGTGGTCAGTTGGTTAGGTGCTTATTCAGGAAGCCGATCATTGCGCGGTAGAACTCGAAGCGGTTCTCCTCATTGTGGAAGCCGTGGCCTTCGTCGTATTTGACGAGATAGGGGACGTCGATATTCCTTTCGCGCAGACTCCGGACGATCTGATCGGACTCGTTGATATTCACACGGGGATCATTGGCTCCTTGCACCACGAAGAGGGGTGTTTTGATACGATCGATGTGAAAAACCGGAGAGGCTGCTTCCAGAGCTTCGCGATCTTTTTCTGGATGCCCTACCATGGTGTGCAACATTTCGAGGTAGGGCTTCCAGTAGGGAGGAATGGTTTCCAGGAAGGTAAATAAATTAGAAACGCCGACGTAATCGATGGCGCAGGCGTACAATTCGGGGGTAAACGCAATGCCTGCCAGGGTAGCATACCCACCGTAGCTCCCACCGTAGATGGCCACTCGATCGGGATCGGCCGTACCCCGGTCGATTAACCATTGGACGCCGTCGGTGACGTCGTCCTGCATGGCGCGGCCCCACTGCTGAAAACTACTTTCCCAAAAGGTGCGGCCGTAGCCCGTACTACCGCGGAAATTCATTTGGAATACAGCAAAGCCCCGGCTGGCCAGAAATTGTACTTCGGGGTTGTACCCCCAGGAATCGCGCACCCAAGGGCCCCCGTGTGGGTTCACCACTACGGGTAGTGGTTCCTGAGCGTCTGCCCCGGAGGGCAGGGTCAGGTAGGCGTGAATAGTCAACCCATCGCGCGATTGGTACTGTACGGGCTCCATCGGAGCCATGTCGGCTTCTTTAATCCAGGGGCTGACCTCACTGATTCGCTGCAGCTCCTCCGATTGGGTATTGTAGAGGTAATAGGCTCCCAGTGAGCGGTCGCTGTACGTGCGAATCAGGAAATGCTGTTCTTCCTTATCCATGCTGACTACTACGGCTTCGTAGCCAGTCAGCTCCCGTTCGATGCGTTCCTGAATCCGGCGGCGCTCCTCGTCAAAAAAGGACACTTCGCGCTTCCAGGTGGTGTAGCTGACTCCGGTCAGAACCTTGCGCTTTTTCGAATAGCCCAGGTTGGCTACATCCACTTCGGGATGTTCGAACAATATCTCTCCCGTTTCCTCGCCCGTCAGGAGATCAAAGCGGATGATTGCGGTGCGGTCGCGTTCCAGATTGGAGGCCACGTAGACGGTAGGGCTGTTGTCGAATTCGAAAAACAGCGGCGTGAGCGTCTGGCGGAAGTCCAATTGGATGACGGGTTTGAATTCATCCTCCTCTGTGGGCCGGTAAAGGATTTCCTGATTGATTCCGCCAATCATGCGGGTGGCGAGGCGCAGCTTGCCGTCGTGGTCCGTCATCCAGCTCACGATCGGTTCCAACATGTCTTCGTTCGTGGCCAACTGCCGCATTTCTCCGGTACGGATGTTGATACGGTACGGCTCGAATAGTTGGGGGTTATTCTTGTTCATGCCAATAATCACGGCATCTTCCTCGTCTTCGAGATCGTCGATCAGTTGGATGGTCACTCCTTCAAAGGGGGTGAGGTCTTTGGGGTGTTCGCCGGTGCGATCTACGGCAAAGAGGCGGAAGTTTTCATCTCCGCCACTGTCCTTGACGAATACGATCCGGTTGTTATCCGCCCAAAAAAAGCCGGCAATCCCGCGGTCGGTCTCGTGGGTGATGCGCAGGGCTTCCGTCGAGCCGATGGCTTGCACGAAAATGTTTTGCCGTCGCTCGTAGGGCCCCAGATAAGCAACCCATTGCCCGTCGGGCGAAAGCTGATAACTGGATCGCTCGGGTAAGCGGAAAAAATCTTCGACGCTGTAGGAGTGGGTCGTATCGTTTACATCGACGAGTTGCTCGAGTTCGGTGGCGGATGAAGGCAAGGTGGGGTCACCTGGTAAAGTATGTGGGGATGATCCGGATTCAGACATGTGTTGTTGGATTTGAGCTATGTAATAGGTCAATCAGCCCTAGCTCCGGCTAAAGATAGGACGTTATAGATTGTAACCAATTCGAATAAGAAAGAAAGGAGACGGTCGAATCACAATTGCATGCGCAATCCCAACTGAAGGCCGGATTGCCAGGCGGTTTGAGTGAGGGCGTATTCGGGGCGGGTCAGGCTGGAAGGATAGGTTTTGAAAAAGGGCTCGGCCAGCAGTTGAAACCGGCCACCGATCGGATAGATGGCCACGAGGCCTCCGTAGAAGCCGATATCGACCCGGTCGCGATAGGCGGGCACGGCATTGACATCCCCTTCCTGCCCGAAGGCAATGGGTTGATTGGTAACGGGCGACACAAAGTGGCCGCTCGGGTTGAAGTGCAAATTGATCAATGGCCCTCCGTGGATGCCGAACCGCATCCGCCGGTAGCCGAATTCATAGCCGATTGCCAGGGGAATTTCCAGTAGCCGGTAGCGATTCGTCCGGTCGATGGAATAGCTGGTCGATTCGTAGGAGGTATCCCGACCGATGACATTGCCGTTGGCGTCGTATCGCTCCCGGATGGTAAGGGTATGCTCTCCTTCCGTTTCCATGCGGAAAGAATTGCGGAGTTCGGCGTAGGATAATCCGCCGCGCACCGTCCAGCCAGAGCGATTTCGAATAGAGACGCGCAGTTGGGCGGAAAGGCTAAGCCCCCCTGATTCGGTAGCCAGGCGATCCGCGAGATGGGAATTGGCCTCCGAGCCCGGTGCTGAGAAATGCGGCTGCCCGAAGGACGGGCCTCCGAGCAGTTCAACTTGTACGAATAATCCTTGGGGTGCAAACGTAGCACATCGGGCCTCCGGGAGCACCTCCGGTAATGGCTGCGATTCATTGACCTCCCACGGATGCGGGCGAGGCGGGAGGGGTTCGACGACCCGGGGTGCCAGCGAGCGGTCGCGCAAGTGGGGTCCGGATGGCTTTCGCTGTTCCGAACGACGCACCGGTGCCGTAGCCGGCGTGGGAATGGACGGAGTAACGGCTTTGGCCTTGGGCTCGACGGCTTTGGCCGGCTTTTGCGCTTGTACCCGCTGCTGCTTGGGAGTGTTCCTTTTCGGTTTCTTTTGTGGTTCCTCAGAAATAGCGGAGGAATTGGGTGAAGACGCATTGGGAGTAGTCGTCTTACCGTTCATAGTGTTAGTAGCAGCAGAATTCGAGGCGGCAGGCACGACGAGGTCGGCAGTGGATTCTGCGAGGGTCGTTACCGCAGCATCGGGAATAAGCGTTGCAGTAATAGCAGCCTGCGTCGTAAGCGGCTCCACGACTCTGGTGGGAGGGGGCGTTTCCGCTACGGGGAAGGCAGCGAGCGTTGGAGTTTTTTCCACGGGCTGCCAGAGGAATGCCAGCAGGCTTCCTCCGAGCAGGACGGTTGCCAATGTGCCTCCTTTCCAGTATAGGCGCCGCATGCGTTGCTTTCGGCGATGGGCCTCCACGCGCTCCCAGATATGCATCGGGGGCGCCTCGCGGTGCTGGGCCAACTGGCTGCGAAATAGGTTGTCAATCGGATGTCGACTCATACAGCTAAGCGTTGCAGTCTTTCGATTTGGGATTGAAGTAATTTACGGGCTTTAAGCAGTTGCGATCGCGACGTACTTTCCTGTATGTTCAGCGCTTCGGCGATTTCTTTGTGGCTGTACCCTTCGATGGCATACAGGTTGAAGATGAGCCGATACCCTTCGGGCAGTTTGGCGATCATGGCGAGCAATTCCTGCTCTCCTAACTGCGTGTAGGCGACTGGTTCCTGGCTCGTCTCGGGGACGTGCTCCAAACCAATTTGTTCTTGGGAGTACTGCTTGCGTTGAAAATTCTTGAGCGCCGTATTGATCACGATGCGCCGGATCCATCCTTCAAAGGAGCCTTTGAATTCGAACCGATGGAGATTATCGAATACGCGAATAAACGCCTCTTGCAGCAAATCCTCGGCTTCCAGGCGATGTCTGGCGTAGCGCAGGCATACCACCATCATTGTGCCGGCGTACCGCTGGAACACTTCCCGCTGGCAGCGAGCATCATCGCGTAAACATCCTTTTATCAGCTCCTTTTCCGTCATGCTCATCATAAGCCCCCAGGAGATCGATCACATCTAGGGGATACATTTAATGGAACAAACGCTGCTTCGAGCGTCAAATTTTAGCTAAATTAAGTAATTTGAATAGATTCTGCCAGCTTTCGAAGCTTTCGTATTTTCGCGGTCATGGAAGCCTCCCCCACAGAAATTGCGCAGCAGATGCTGTCTCAGGATGCATTCAGCCACTGGCTGGGGATCGAACTGGACAGTGTCGGCCCCGGTTCCTGCAGGCTGCGGATGCGTGTTCGCTCCGACATGCTGAATGGATTTGGCTTGGCGCACGGTGGCATTACCTTTTCGCTGGCGGATACGGCGCTGGCCGTCGTTTCCAACGGGCGCGGGCGGCATGCCCTTTCCATCGATACCCGTATTCAGCATTTAGAGCCGGTGGTGGATGGCGATCAGCTGATCGCCACGGCCCGCCAGTTGCACCTCACCCACCGCATTGGCCGGTACCGTATCGAAGTACACCGGGCCGACGAGCAACTAGTTGCCCTGTTTGACGGTATTGTATATCGAAAATCTGCATTTTGGTCCAACTCGGATACCTAAACCAAAAAAATTATGAAACAGCTCTTGCCTCTGCTTTTCCTACTTCCATTCTGCGCCGCCGGCCAGACGCTCGACCCGGTCGATTTGTTCAACTACCTCAACAAAGAACACGAGGCCATCGCGCAACGGCAAATGGAATACCTGCAATACGCCGTGCACAGCAGCGATCTGGCCCTAATCGCCAAAAAGCGCCTGGCGCTGCTCGAACAGATAAAAGAAGCTACCGCACGGCTCGAAAAACTACCCTCCTCTGAGACGGGCAGCGAATTGCGGGCGGGGATGCAGGATATCCTCAAGGAGTACGCCACCATTTTTCAACTGGAATTCTCCAGCGTCGAACAGCTCAAAGAAAACAGCAACAATTCGTTTGAGGCCATGGAGGCCTATCTCAATGCCCTCAGTAAGGCCGAGGCCAATCTCGCGGCGGCCAGCGAATCGTACCTGGAGTTGCAGCGCGCCTTTGCCAAACAACACAACATGCAATTAATCGAAGGGGCTGACCAATCCCAGGCCAAGCAAATCAATGCCCTGAATACCTATCAGCGCAGCATCTTCCTGCCGAGCTTTCGCATCAATATCCGCAATAATCAGTTTCTGGATGCGCTCGAACGCAAGGATGCACCCGCCATGACCGAGGCACGTACCGAACTGCTCGCCGCCGCCGAAAAAAGCATTCCCAACATCCAAAGCCGCTCCGATTTCAACGGCAATACGCAATACCGAGACGCCGTGCTCGATCAGTTGATCTTTATTGAGGAAGTAGCCAAGGAATACTACGGAGCACTCATCGCCATTTCCGGAAAACCGGAAGCCGAGCTAACGGCCAAGGATGTGTCCACATATAACGAGGCGTTGGAAAAAATCAATACCGGCCTGAATCCGCGCATTGAAGCTTCCAACAACGCCCTGCAGGAATTGCTCCGGGCGAATGTTCCCAAACCCGCCACCCGCGGCACCAAACGCACTTGATGGGGATGGATGTAGCTCAGTCGATCGAACGGGCGCGTTCGCGGCGGTCGCAGACGCGCAAGTTCTTCCGCAGACTCCAGCGAAACCGACCGAAGAATCTGGATGAGCAGGTGGCAACACTGCACCAAGAGGTGTTTGAAGAGGTGGATTGCCTGAAGTGTGCCAACTGCTGTAAGACCACCAGCCCGATTTTCCGCGACATCGATATTCAACGCATCGCGCAGCGCCTGGGCCTTCGGCCGGCAGCCCTGGTGGAGCAGTACCTGCAACTCGACGAGGAAGGCGATTACGTACTCCGGACTGACCCCTGCCCTTTTCTGGGCCCGGACAACTACTGCGCTATCTATGAGGATCGACCGCGGGCCTGCCGGGAGTATCCGCATACCGATCGCAAGCACTTCCACCAAATTCTCCCGCTGACCCTTCGGAACACCCTCGTGTGCCCGGCCGTGGCCAAGATTGTCGAACGGCTGGAACGCGTCCTGGAATAGAATACATACCTAACCAATAATTTACCGGATCATGAAACTCCAACACTATATACAAGGAACCTGGGTGGACCCCACGCAGGAGGAAATTGTTCAGTACGATGCCGTCACCGGCGATGCCATCGGGGTGTGCTCTACAGAAGGGCTCGATTTTGCGGGCATTCTGGAATACGGACGGCGCACCGCCGGGCCCCAGCTCCGCCGAATGACTTTTCAGGAGCGCGGACTGATGCTCAAAGAGCTGGCGCTGTTTCTGTACGAGCGGCGCAAGCAGTACTACCCGATTTCCTACCGAACCGGCGCCACGAAGGGAGACAGTTGGATCGACATCGACGGAGGTATCGGCACGCTGTTTGCGTATGCCAGCCTGCGCCGCCAGTTTGGCGATCAGCCCTTTTACGTCGAAGGCGATGCTGCGCGTTTATCCAAAGAAGGAACTTTCATTGGCCACCACGTCCTGATGCCGCGCCAGGGAGTGGCGATCCATATCAATGCCTTTAACTTCCCGATCTGGGGAATGCTGGAAAAAGTGAGTGTGAATTGGCTGGCGGGCATGCCGGCTGTGGTTAAGCCCTCGGAAGTAACCAGCTTTTTGACGGAGGCGATGGTCCGCGATATTGTCAACAGTGGCATCCTACCCGAGGGTGCGCTCCAATTGGTGCAGGGCTCCGGGGTAGGTATCCTCGATCCGGTTCAGTCGCAGGATGTGGTCACCTTCACCGGTTCGGCCGCGACGGGGCGCAAGCTGAAGGTGCATCCAAGCGTGATTGGGCACTCCGTCCCCTTCAACATGGAGGCGGATAGCCTCAACGCCGCCATCCTGGGTCCCGATGCCACTCCCGATACAGAGGAATTTAAGCTGTTTGTCAAGGAAGTGCGCCGGGAAATGACCGCAAAGTGCGGGCAGAAGTGCACGGCCATTCGGCGGGTGATCGTACCGGAAAACCTCCTGGAAGACGTCCAAATTGCCCTCGGCCAGGCGCTCAGCAAGACGAAGATCGGCAACCCAAGCGTGGAAGGTATCCACATGGGGGCACTGGTTAGCAAGAAACAGCAGGCCATTGTCCGGCAACGCGTAGAGGAATTAACGCGGGGCAGCCAATTGGTATATGGCCAACTCGACGCTCCGGAGGTACAGGATGCCGATCGGGAAAAAGGCGCTTTCTTCAGTCCGGTGTTGCTGCGCGACGATGCGCCCTTCGAACACGAGGCTTCGCACACGCTGGAGGCCTTTGGCCCCGTCACCACGCTCATGCCCTACCGCGACCTGAGTGAAGCCGCCGCGCTGGCCAATAAAGGGAAAGGATCGCTGGTCAGTACCATTTGTACCTACGATCAGGAGGTGGCCCGGCATTACGTACTGGAAAGTGCCGCCCACCACGGTCGGATATTGATCCTCAATCGGGAAAGTGCCCCGGAAAGCACCGGGCACGGCTCGCCCATGCCCCTGCTCAACCACGGCGGCCCGGGCCGCGCCGGAGGTGGCCACGAAATGGGCGGTGTACGGGGCGTCAAGCACTACCTGCAAACCTGCGCCATTCAGGGACATCCTACCATGATCACCTCCGTCACCCAGCAGTATCAGGCCGGCGGGCAGCGCACGGAAACCGATGTGCACCCCTTCCGCAAGTACTTCGAAGACCTGCAAGTAGGCGATAGTATTACCACCGCCAAGCACACCCTGACCGAAAGCGACATTATCAATTTTGCCAACCTGACCGGGGATCGGTTCTACGCGCACGTCGATGCGACCAGCCTGGAAGGCACCCCCTTTGAAGAGCGCGTTGCCCACGGCTACTACATCCTTTCCAAGGCAGCCGGCCTATTCGTCGAACCTCGCAAAGGACCGGTACTATTGAATTACGGCATCGATACCTGCCGATTTACCAAACCCGTGTACGCCGGTATGACCATCGGCGTGCGCCTGACCGCCAAAGAAAAAATCCTCCAGCAGCAGCGAGACGATGAGGACTACCGCAAAGGAATTGTCAAATGGCACGTCGAGGTGTACGACCAAGACGATGAAACCGTCGCGCTGGCCACCATCCTGACGATGGTCAAGTGCCGGCAGGAATCTTAGCGGGTGTTAAATAGCGTTAGTGGACTCTTAAGGTTGTAGGCGGGAGGTATCCAAACGATTGATTCAAGCGTCTCATAGGGCAACGAATCGATTGAAACAGCAATGATGCGCAAAGCACTCAATACAATCTTTCTTTTTTGCCTGATGGTGGCACCGGCTTTGTTGCTGCAATTTTGCACACCTTCCGCCCCCACCCGCCTCGAAGAACCCAAACAGGAATCGGTCACCGCTGCACCGACCTACCTTCCCCGTTCCCAAAATGACCTCGCTGACTCATTTTGAGACATTTTTCCTTGGCGGCCGCTTTCGGTGCCAAGACTTTTTCATCCCCTACAAGATTTTTTTAGCTAGTGCGTTCTAGGACCATAACCTATTTTGGTTAGGGCTGTATGATGAGCAGTCTTGAAATGTTACGGTTTCTTTGTTACTTTTGACCGTCCCTACAACACTTTCCCCAAGTGTCCCTCCACGGGTTGGAGGTACTGAAATTCAATCGGGCATTCTACCCAATTTAAGCAAAGCACTGAGACTGGCACCATAATTGGCTCCATTGCCTACAGAATAGGAACATATATTATTTCTGTAATCTGTAGTCTATGATTTCCAGGGTGATTTGAATCAATTGCCGCATCCATTCCGTATGAAAGAAGGACCGGGAAACATAGCATTAGCCATTTCCAACACTAGTAGACCAGCAATTTTTTATGGCACTTACGGAAACAACTACCTTTTATGCCCACCCTACCGCCGTTTTAGACGACGGCTGCCAGATCGGGGAAGGTTCCAAAATCTGGCACTTCTGTCACGTCATGCCCGGTGCTACCCTCGGCAAGGGATGCTCGCTGGGGCAAAACGTATTCGTGGCCAACGACGTGACCCTGGGCGACAATGTAAAAGTTCAGAATAATGTATCGATCTACACGGGCGTGACCTGTGGAAACGACGTGTTTCTCGGCCCCTCGATGGTATTTACCAATGTGACCAATCCGCGCAGCGCCGTCAATCGGAAGGGAGCCTATGAAAAAACGCACGTTGGCGAAGGGGCATCTATCGGAGCCAACGCCACCATTGTGTGTGGCCACGATATCGGCCGCTTTGCATTCATCGGAGCCGGGGCAGTAATCACGAAGGATGTACCGGACTACGCCCTGATCGTCGGCAATCCCGGACGGCAGATCGGCTGGATGAGCCAACACGGAGAGCGACTCGAATTCGACGATACAGGCCGGGCTATTTGCCCGGGCGACGGCTCCGTTTATCAATTGAACGATGGCCGCGTGCGCAAGCTGGAACCATCCGTCTGACCACCTCATAAACCTTCATTAAAAGATCAAAAACGTCTCATGAATATGAACAATCAGTTTGTACTTATCGGTGCGGCCGGATACGTAGCACCGCGCCATATGCGGGCCATCAAAGACACTGGTAATGTACTGGTGGCGGCGCTCGACAAGGGTGATTCCGTAGGTGTTATTGACAGTTATTTCCCGAATGCCGATTTTTTCACCGAGTTTGAGCGCTTCGATCGCCACGTGAGTAAGCTCAAGCGCGAGGGGCATCCGGTCAATTACGTTTCCGTTTGTTCGCCGAATTACCTGCACGATTCTCATATCCGATTCGGATTGCGCATCGGAGCCGATGTCATTTGTGAAAAGCCGCTGGTACTGACTCCCTGGAACCTCAGCGGTCTGCGCGACTTGGAACAGGAAAGCGGGCAGCGGGTCTACACGATTCTACAGCTTCGCCTTCACCCCGCACTGCTGGCGCTCAAAGAACAAATCGAGAACGGCGACCCGAACAAAATCTACGACGTCGATCTGACGTACATCACCTCGCGGGGCAACTGGTACTATTCTAGCTGGAAGGGAGAGCTGGCGCGCTCCGGCGGTATTGCGACCAACATCGGCATCCATTTCTTCGACATGCTGCACTGGCTGTTCGGTGAGGTGGAGGAAAACGTCGTACACGTCCACACCCACGACCGAGCGGCCGGGTACCTGCAATTGTCCCGGGCGCGCGTGCGTTGGTTCCTCAGCATCAACTACGACACGATTCCGGAAGCGGTTAAAGCGACCGGTGCCCGCACCTTCCGCTCCATTACCGTAGACGGGAAAGAAATCGAATTCAGCGGTGGTTTCACCGATCTCCATACGCGCAGCTACGAGGCCGTGCTCGCCGGCAACGGCTACGGGCTCGACACCGCTGCAACCGCGGTAAACATTGCACACGACATTCGCAATACGACACCCGCCGGTCTGGTAGGAGAATACCATCCGTTGGCGGCGTTGCCCCTGGCACCGCACCCATTCGAGCGGGAAGATATGATCGAGGCCCAGGTGCTGCGGCGCTAACGGTTTCGGCAATTCGTTCCGTAAGGAGCTTCCACTAACCCCTTTTATTACTCAACCATGCCTGAACGTATAGCTACATTCATGCGGTGGTTTTCCACCCCCCCAGTTGTTAAGAGTATTTACTGCATCCTGCTGCTCGGCCCCCTGATTCTGGGGCTGAGCAGTTGTGGTGGGGTGAAATACGATGAGCTTATCCTCTTTGAAGACATCCGCAACGACACGAGCCTCATTGACAGCATTCCCACCTTGCGCATTCAAACGGATGACATACTAGGCATCCAGGTGGCGAGCACGAATGAGGAGCTGATGTCTGTCTTCCAGGCCCCCGACCGCAATGCGGCCAGTGCCGGAGAGGGAGCGTTCAATATTCAGGAAGGCGGCTATCGCGTCGATGAGGAAGGAAATATCTACCTACCGTACATCGGCCAGATACAAGCATCCGGCAAATCGATTCTGGAGTTGCGCAACGACCTGAACACCGAGTTGCAACGGTTTTACCCGGATGCTACTGTGCAGGTGCGGTTCCTCAACTTCCGCGTGACGATCATGGGAGAAATTAATCGGCCAAACGCCTACACCATTCCCAACGAACGCCTCAATGTACTAGAGGCCATCGGCATGGCCGGGGATTTCACCAATTATGCCAATCGCGCTTATGTGCTCGTCGCTCGAGAACGCAACGATATCCGCGAATATCGGAGGCTCAACCTGCAGGACAAGCAGCTATTTCGATCGCCCTATTTTTACCTGCAACCCAACGATATCGTGTATGTCGAACCGCTAAAAGCCCGGCAATATGCTACCCAGGGTGATTTCCTGCAGCGGTATGCCGGTGTGCTGTTCCCCTTGGTCAGTTTGTCGACGTTTTTAATCGGCCTGCTGATCAGTAACAATTGATGATTATTCCGGTCTACACGCCGTCCAAATGCAATATGTCCTATGAATCAGGAACTAGATTTTAAATACCTCCTTTCGAAGGGTCTGAAATACTGGTATGTATTTCTGCTCTTTATGGGAATGGCGCTTGCTGCGGCCTACTTTTACCTTCAGTTCAAAGTGCCGGGCTATCAGGCCAGTGCCCTGCTACAGATCAAAAATATCGGAGAAGGCAGTACGTTGGATACGGAAGCTCTCTTCACCGACCTCGGCCTGGGGGAACGCGAGCAGAATCTCGAAAACGAAATCTACAAGCTGCGTTCCACCCCAATGATGGAGGAGGTGGTGACGAATCTCAGCCTGCAGCATCAATACTATTCCGTAGGGCCGTACGGCTTGCGGAATATCTACAAGAAAAGCCCCCTCCGGGTACTGGAATGGAAGCCCGTAGGCGAATATACCATACTCGCTGCCGAAATCGTTTCCTCCGGCCGTAATGGCTATACCCTCATCACCGATGAAAAGGAATACCAGGGGGAATTCGGCAATAGCCTGAAGACCGAAAAGGGTACCTTAATTCTTTCTCGCCAGGGGGAGTTCGACGAAAACCAGCGGATGGCCATTCGCCTGTTACCAATTCGTCTGATGACCCGCCAGATGCTCCGCCGACTGAGCATCACCGTCTTAGGAGACCAGTCCAGTACCATGCGGCTGCAACTGAACGACTCCTCTCCCGAGCGCGCTCAAGACGTGCTCATGGCGCTCATGAATCTGTACATCGCCCGCACCGTGGAAGACAAGAACAAGGTGTACGAAAACAGCATCGACCTGATCAAGGAACGCATTCAGTTGGTTGCCGACGAGTTGTCCAAATCCGAACGGAACGTAGAAGCCTACAAGCGCTCGAACAACCTGATGGCACTCGGTTCGGAAGGCAGCTTGCTGTTGAGTGAGATGGCCACGGCTAAAAATGAACTTTCCAACATCGACGTCCAGCTAGAAATTCTGAACAGCATCCAGAACTTCCTGGAGGAAAACCGGAATAGTTTCGAATTTGTACCTACCAACTCCTCCCTCAACAACCTGACGCTTCAGGAGCAAATCTTCAGCTTTAACCAACTGCTCCGGGATGCCGAAGCAAAACGCACCGAACTCGGTGCCGAGCACCCCGAGTTGATCCTGATCGAAAAGCAAATAACCAACCTCCGGACTTCGATCATCAACAACATCACATCGATCAAGTCCGATCTGGAAATTGCCCGAAAGGCGCAGGCCACCAATCGGGAAGACATTCAACAGCGCATGCAGAGCCTTCCCCGCCAGGAGCGGGTGCTGGTCGAGATGGAGCGCAACAAGAGCGTGACCGAAAACCTCTACCTCTACCTCCTGCAAAAGCGGGAGGAAAACGCCATTTCCATGTCTGCCACAACGGCCGACGGCGAAGTCATTCAGCCGGCAGAAATGCCGTTGGTCCCAGTGAGCCCCAACCCGGCCCAGATTTACCTGATTGCGTTTTTCCTCGGGCTGGCACTCCCCATCGGGCTGGTCATCCTGCTGGAAACACTCAATGATAAGATCGTCTCCGAAGAAGAAATCGAGCGCATTACCAACGTACCCATTATCGGTTCGGTAATGTTGAGTAAGGGCAGTGACGCCCTGATCATCAAAGAAAACAGCCATACTGTTCAGGCGGAGATGTTTCGCCTGCTGCGGGCCAACCTGAACTACGTCATGGCCGGCCGCGAACTGCAAGTACTGCTGATGACCTCCTCCATGTCGGGCGAGGGAAAGTCGTATATCGCACTCAACCTCGGAATGATCCAGGCCCTGACCGGCAAGCGGGTGCTGATCATCGATCTCGACCTGCGCCGACCGCGCCAGCAGGAATACCTCAAAACGGAAAAGGATCGCCTCGGGGTGGTGAACTATCTGGTGGATCACTCCCTGACACTGCCGGATATCATCTTCAATAGCGGAACAAACGAAAACCTGGACATTATCACCAGTGGACCCAAACCTCCCAACCCGAGCGAATTGATTCTGTCGCCCCGGTTACGGCTGATGATGGACGAGCTGCGCGAGCAGTACGACTTCATCATCCTGGATGCCCCGCCGGTTGGGTTGGTTGCCGATGCCCTGCAAATGGAAGACCTGACCGAAGCGACACTCTACGTAGTGCGGTCCGGCCTGACGCGCAGGCGGCAGATCCACATCGTAGAGGATATTGCCCGCAAGGAAAAATTACCAGTGCCACTGATCGTTCTCAATGCCGTGCGGCCCAACCAGACCCGCTACGGAAGCAACTACGGATATGGATACGGCGGCAAGAAATCAGGCTATTACACAAAAGCCTAAATCAGGAGATTCGGAATAGGCATGGCGAAGTCGTTGGGTGAAAAATCGTTGACGGGAATTCTTTGGGTTGCTGCTGATAAGTTCGGTAGCGGAGGAATAAACTTCCTCGTGAATATCCTACTCGCTCGCCTCCTCACGCCCGATGACTTCGGCCTGGTGACGATGGTCTTGGTGTTCTATGAAATCACCACTTCTTTTGTTCAGGGAGGTTTCGGAGCGGCCCTGGTTCGGCAAAAAGAGATATCGGAGATCGACAAATCCACCACCTTTATCTTCAACCTGGTGGCGGCGCTCATTTTTTACAGCATTCTGTTTTTGGCGGCTCCGGCGATTGCGCGTTTTTACGGGCAGATCGATCTGGTGTTGATCGTTCGGGTGTTGGCGCTCAATTTGATCATCAATGCCTTTGCGATCGTTCAGCGAGCTACCCTGACGCAACGCATCGACTTCAAGGCCTTGACCAAGGCGCGGCTCCTCGGCATTTTTCTCTCGGGCGGGATCGGGGTATTTTTAGCACTTCAGGGCTTTGGGGTGTGGGCACTCGTAGTGAAGATGTTGTCTCAAGGTTTCATCGATACCGCCACGCTCTGGGTGATCAACCGATGGATACCGAGTCTGCGCTTCAGCTGGGAATCGTTTTGGCGCCTGTTCGGCTTCGGTTCTAACCTTCTTTTGTCAACTTTACTCGACAAGGGCTTCACCAACGCGAACCGACTCATCATGGGTCGATTTTTCGAGGTAGCCATTTTGGGCTATTACACCCAGGCGACCGTCTTCAAAAACATGGTGATCAACAACCTCTTCCTGACGGTCCATAAGGTTACCTACCCCGTACTGGCTAAGTTGCAGGACGATCGGGAGCGCCTCCGCGAAGGATATCGGAAATTTATCAAGATGACCTCCTTCCTCGTGCTTCCCGCCATGGCAATCATGGGCGTACTTGCCGAGGCCTTCTTGAAGGTATTGGTGGGTGAACAGTGGTTACCCGCTGTTCCCTTTCTCCAGCTTTTGTGCCTGGCCGGCGTCACCTACCATTTCAGCGTCATCAACCTGAACGTCCTATTGGTACTGGGGCGGTCCGACCTTAGCCTTCGGCTGGAGGTTATCAAAAAGATTATGATCGGCCTGGCAATCGTGATCGGCATCCAATTCGGCATCTACGGGCTGTTGATCGGCGAGGTAGTGGCAGCCTACATCAATCTGGGCATCAACACCTATTACTCCGAACGCTTTGTGGGCTATTCGCTCATGGATCAAGTGGGGGATGTCTTCCATTCCCTGGCATTTAGCGTGGGGATCGGCCTGTTGTTGTACCTGACCGGGCCAGCTTGGTTTGCTGAAAATCTGTGGTATTTACTTGTCGGTTCCGGTACGGCCTTTGGCCTGTATCTGCTCTTGCACTTACTGTTCAAAACGGACGAAATGGCGATGATTCGCCGGCTGATTATTCCGAAGACTGTCGGGCTGATCAGCAAGCAGTTTAGCTGACTGTACCCATAATAAACAATACTCAAACGCGGCAATAGGAACGCCATGATGAACCAGCAATATCAACCAACCGTAAGCGTCGTAATGATCGCCTACAATGTGGCACCCTACATCGGAGCGGCCATCGAGGGCGTGATTGCCCAGGAGACGAATTTCCCGGTGGAGTTGGTTATTGGGGAAGACTGCTCCAAAGACGACACCCGGGCCATTGCCGAGCGGTATGCCGAGCAATTTCCGGATCGCATCCGCCTGCTCCCCTCCGATCACAACCGGGGCATTGCAGGTAATGCCGCCAAGGTCATCCGGGCCTGCCGGGGCAAATACCTCGCCGTATGCGACAGCGACGATATCTGGATCGATCCGCACAAACTCCAGCGACAGGTCGACTTTCTGGAGGAACACCCGGACTACGGGGCCATCTACACTGACGTAAAGATCATTAATGAGCACGGGGAAGACTGGGGAAATGAAACCCACGACCACATCCGTCGTAAGTACAGGGGGGGGAAGGTGTTCTTTGAATTATTGCAACGCAATTTTATCAACAATTCGACGGCCCTTTTCCGCAAGGCATTGATTCAGGACCACCATATTGATGAGGATCGCAGCTACTTCACACATGATCATCTGATCTACTTGCACATCGCCACTACCCACCAAATCTACTTCTGGGACGCGCCTAGCACCGCCTACCGGAAGCACAGCGGTGGGGTCACTAATTCGAGAGAAAAGCTGCGCAATAATCGCCTCAAGTTTCAGCAGCAGTTGTACAGTGTGCTGGAGCGCTTTGACCGGCGCTACCCCTACCCGATTAGTGCGGAGGAACGCACCCTGATTTTCAAAAAGCTGCTGTCGGTACTTTACCGCCGGGCCAACGACGCTAAGGCCAAGCTCGGTGCGTTGCGCCTCCTGATAAAATATTTTCCCGGGCTCAGCGGATTGCGCCGGATCGCCCAAAAGACGCCACTGCAATCCAAGCCCCTCGAAAAAACAGATAAATCACTTGTATAAAACCAGCTCCACACCATGAAAACGCTTATTCTCGCCGGTGGATACGGCACGCGCCTCAGCGAAGAGACAGGTATCCGTCCCAAGCCGATGGTTGAGATCGGCCACAAGCCGATCCTTTGGCACATCATGAAGATATACTCCACCTACGGCCACAATGATTTCATCATTCTGTGTGGCTACAAGGGGCACTACATCAAGGAATACTTTGCCAACTACTTCCTGCGCCATTCCGACGTCACCTTCGATCTGGCCAACAATAAAATGGAAATCCACCACAACCCGAGCGAACCCTGGAAGGTAACGCTCCTGGATACGGGCCTGGATACCATGACCGGCGGCCGCGTGAAGCGCGCACAGCCCTACATCGAACCGGACGAATCCTTCATGCTGACCTACGGCGACGGCGTTTCCGACATCGATATCGACGCCCTGATCAACTTCCATAACCAGCACCCGGGTGCCATCACCATGACCTCCTCCCAGCCGGAGGGCCGCTTCGGGGCACTCGACATCCAGGACGGTGGTCGCGTGAGCAAATTCGTCGAAAAACCCAAGGGCGACGGTGCCTGGATCAACGCCGGATTCTTCGTGTGCAATTACCAGGTGTTCGACTATATCACCGAGGGCGATTCTACCATCTTCGAGCGCTCCCCACTGGAAAAACTGGCCAACGACGGAGAGTTGTTCACCTACAAGCACCACGGGTTCTGGCGCCCGATGGACACCCTCAAAGACAAGCGCACCCTGGACGATATGTGGAAGAAAGGCGAAGCGAAGTGGAAGATCTGGGACAAGCAGCCCGCTGAAACAGCCAACGGGGTTGGATAAGGTGCCAATACGCCGATGTACCAATGGGCCGATCGGTTCTGTATTAAATCTGCAACAATGGATTTTACTAAGTATCAAAATAAAAAAGTCCTCGTTACCGGACACACCGGTTTCAAGGGAGCCTGGATGTGCATCTGGCTGGATATGCTCGGTGCCGACGTCGTAGGGATAAGCCTCGACCCCCTGTACGAAGGCGGCATCTTCGACAGCAGCGGCATCGGCAACCGGATGAAAGACTACCGGGCGGACATTCGCGATCTGGATAAGGTATTGGAAATTTTCGCCGCCGAGCAACCCGAGATCGTCTTCCATTTGGCCGCCCAGCCACTGGTGCTGACGAGCTACCAAAACCCCGTCGAAACCTTTGCCACTAATACGCAGGGAACGGCGCACATCCTGGAAGCCATTCGGCTAACGGAATCGGTACGAGCCGGTATCATGATTACGACCGACAAGTGCTACGAAAACCAGGAATGGGTATACGGCTACCGCGAGACCGATCCCATGGGAGGCCACGACCCGTACAGCGCCAGCAAGGGCGCGGCGGAGATCGTGATTTCGTCTTTCCGCCGGTCGTTCTTCGGCAAGGAAGATACAGCTGCTATTGCCTCTGCCCGGGCGGGCAACGTCATCGGCGGCGGCGACTGGTCGGACTACCGCCTCATTCCCGATATCATTCGCTCGGTAGAGCGCGGCGACCTACTCGAAATACGCAGCCCCAAGGCCGTGCGCCCCTGGCAGCACGTGCTGGAGCCCATCGGCGGGTACCTGCAACTCGGCGAACGCCTGCTGGAAGATAAAACGCGCTACGCCGATGCCTGGAATTTCGGCCCGCTGTCCAACAGCGTCCGGACCGTAGCGGAAATGGTGGATGCGTTTCTGCGCTTCTTCGGCAAGGGCGACTGGAAGGACGTTTCCGACCCCAACCGCCCGCACGAAGCGGGGCTACTCATGCTCGATATCAGCAAGGCCATGCAACAACTGCAATGGCAGCCCGTACTGAGCTTTGAGGAAACCGTGCGCTATACCGCCGAGTGGTATGCGCAGTATCGAAATACGGATGCCCTGGCATTGACTCAGGAACAAATTAAAAACTACATTCAACTGTGGAAATCACGGAACGCAAGCTCGCCGGAACTTACGAAATCCGCCTTGCACCCCGCGTAGACGAGCGCGGCTTCTTCATGCGGGTATGGGACGGCAATATCTTTCGGGAAGCCGGCCTCGACCGGCCCTGGGTACAGGAAAACCACTCGCGCAGCAACACCAAAGGCACGATCCGCGGGCTGCATTTTCAGTTTCCTCCCTACGCCGAGACGAAAATGGTGCGGTGCATCCGCGGAGCGGTCTTGGATGTGTTTGTCGATCTGCGCCTGGATAGCCCCACGTACGGCCAATGGGACAGCATCGAGCTGACGGAGGAAAACAAGCGAATGATTTTCATTCCACGCGGGTTTGCCCACGGGTTTTGTACGCTTACCGAAGTAAGTGAGGTGACTTATAAGGTGGACAACACCTACCAAAAAGACCACGAAGGGGGATTGCTCTGGAACGACCCCGCTATCGGTATCGACTGGCCGGTGGCGGAGCCGCTGCTTTCCGAGAAAGATCAGCGCAATATGACCCTAAAACAATTTACCGAAACGCATAAAGGGATTCAATTATGAACGTACGTCTATTTCGCCCCGTCGTTGGCGAGGAAGAACTCCAAAATATCCGCGAGTCGTTCGATCGCGCGTGGATCGGCCTGGGACCGAACGTGAATAAGTTTGAGGAAGAGTGGAAAAAGTTCGTCGGAGCGGAGGTTGCCATCGGTGTCAATTCCGCCACCGCGGCCCTGCACCTGGCGGTGTCTTCTTTCCGTTTTCCGGAGGGTAAGAAAGTGCTGGTTCCTTCCCAGACTTTTGCAGCTACGGCTACGGCAATTCTGTACAACCGCCTCGAGCCCGTCTTCATCGACTGCGATCCGGTGACGCTCCAGATGAGTCTGGAAGACCTGGACCGCAAATACGATAAGGACTGCGTGGCAGTCATGCCCGTTCACTTTACCGGCCACCCGGTACCCATGGAGAAACTGATGCCCTGGGCACGCGAGCGCAACCTCAAGGTCATCGAAGATTGCGCCCACACGGCCGGTGCCGACTACAAGGGCAAGATCCTGGGCACCTGGGGTGACATCGGCTGCTACAGCTTCGAGGAAAAGAAACTCATGACCACCGGAGACGGCGGTATGATGGTATCCAACGACCCCGAATTGATGAAAGACGTCAAGGCCATGCGTTGGGTAGGGATCGACAAGGACAACTGGAAAACCGCTCAGGCTTACACCACGGCCAACCGGGATGCGATGCACTGGTTTTACGAAATCAATGTGCTCGGCTACAAGTACAACATGAATGACCTGGCGGCCGCCATCGGCCTGGCGCAACTCAAGAAGCTGCCCGCCATGAACGCCCGCCGCTCGGAAATCATCGGCCGCTACATGGACGGCATCGCCAGCATTCCCGGCGTAGAGCCGCTGCTGCCCTTCGAGCCGGAGAATTACTGCTACCAGATGTTCGGCATCCGCACCGACGACCGCGACGAGATGATGATTCACCTCAAGGGTCGGGGTATTGCCACGGGCTGCCACTACACGCCGCTGAGCATCCAGCCGCTGTTCAAGCCCTGGGGTGAAAACTGCCCCTACATCGAGAAAGAAATCGACCGCTGCATCACGCTACCGCTCCACGCCGCCCTGACGGACGAGGAAGTCGATTACGTGATCGAAGGTATCAAAGCTTATGAGCCCCAGCCCGTTGGATGAGCTGATCATCTGGGGAGGGACCGGCAACTTTAAGGTCCTGTGCGAGTTGGTGCGCGACACGCATCAGGTCGTAGGTTACTTTGACAACAATACCGCCATGCCGCCCGAATATCAGGGAGTACCCTATTTGGGCGACACGGCGGCCTTTGAGCAGTGGTACGCCGGGCGTTCGAAGGAACGTCCGCTCCACTTCATCATCAGCATTGGGCCCGGCCACGGTCGGGTTCGCCGCAAGCTGACTGATTGGTTGGAAGGCGAAGGATTGATCCCCATTAGCGCGGTTCACCGAACTGCGTTTGTGGCACATAACGCCGAGGTTGGCCCCGGCAGTTGTGTCTACGCGCAGTCGGCCGTATGTGTGGATGCCCGCATTGGCCGGGCCTGTATCATCAACACCAGCGCCTCGGTCGATCACGAGTGCATCATCGAAGATGGTGCCACCATCGGTCCCGGCGCGTCCCTGGCGGGCGTGGTCCACGTTGGTCGCGATGCGGATGTGTATACCGGAGCCGTCATACTGCCACGCATCACCATCGGTGAAGGTGCCGTGGTGGGTGCCGGAGCTGTCGTCATTCGCGACGTACCTCCGAGAACGGTGGTAGTGGGTAGTCCGGCACGGGTAATTAAGGAAGTGGAAGGGTGAGTGCATTAACGATCTACCGAAAGGTAGGACTTAAGAATTAACTCATTGTTCGAACCGCCCGTTCATCTGAATCAGATAAAACTATAGAAGCGAAGCCCCAAACATATGAAGTGCTTATTTCTAGCTCCTCTCCATTATCCCTTCATACAGGCCATCCACCAAGGATTCGAGGCCCACGGGATCGAGGTACGTGCGGTTGATTTTGTCGAATTTTTCAAACCCCGGACGAATAAGTGGATGCGCAAAATTACTCCACTGCCCAAAAAGGTGCGCAACTACTGGGAGAATCCGTACGCGGAAAAAGTCAATGCAGGGTACCAGCGCGTCTTCGAGGAGGTACAACCAGATATCGTATTCATTTACAACAATCAACTGGTACATCCCGATACCTTGGCTCGCTGGAAGAATCAGGCCAAGATCACCTTCATGCTGGGCGATAATCCATTGTATACGCCTACCAGCCTGTACAACCTGCACATTTTGTATCAGGCCGATTACATCATCAGCCCGGATACGCTCTGGCGCGACCAATTGCTGCGCATGGGGGTACCCAATGTGGTATTCGATTGCTTCGGTTTCAACGAATCGACTTATTACCCCATGGAAGTGAGTGCAGCGGATCGTGCAAAGTATGGCTCTGACTTTATCTACATCGGTCGATCGCACAAGACCAACTGGGGCTACAAGCGCTTTCTATACCTCAGCTTATTTAAAGATTTTGACTTAAAGGCCTACATCAGTGGCGGAGGCTACCAACGGTGGACCCGCTTCTTTCCCGGGCTGGAGCAGCGCATCGTCGATCACAACCGCTATGATGCCGGCTTCAACAATCTGGCCTACAACTGCAGTAAAATTGCACCCGTCGAGCAGGTACCCTCCCTTTTCAATGGTATTCACGTACGGGTTTTTGATATTCTGGGGGCAAATATTCTCCCGCTCTGCGAATACAGTCCTGATTTAGAAATGGTCTTCGAGGGCATCGATATCCCGATGATTCGCGACTATCAAAAAGGAGCGGAGGTGGCCGCTTACTGGCTGGCCCACGACGCCGAGCGCAAGGCGGTGGTCGAGCAAATGCGCGAGCGCGTCTTGGAACGCTATTTGCCCAAATTAACCATAAGCCGACTACTCCAGGCCATCGGCCTGCCGTCGGACATTCCAAAAACCGAATCGACCCATGCGTAAACTGGATTTTCTCATCGGTGGTGCGGCCAAGGCCGGTACGACCTCTTTGGCCAAACTACTCAACCAGGTCCAAGACGTCTACTGCCACGGCGGCGGAAACGAATTGCAATACTTCGGGAAGGATCGCTTTTTCCGAAAGGGCCTCGATTGGTATAACAGCCACTTTGCCGATCGCACCGAAACCTACCTGGGCGAAAAATCAACCACCTATTTGCTGCACCCCGAAGCGGCACAGCGGATTAAGGACTATCGCCCGGATATTAAGTTGGTCTTCATGTTGCGGAATCCGGCTGACCGGGCCTATTCCCAGTACAAAGCCTGTATCGAAAAAGGCACGGAATACCTCTCCTTCGAGCGGGCAATTGCCACCGAGGCCAACCGGCGCAAGCTAGGAGGGTTCTTCGCCAACAACTACGCCTATCAGATTCGGGGCTACTACTACGATCAACTTAAGCGCTACTACGATCTCTTTCCGGAGTCGCAAATGCGCGTACTGATCTTCGAGGAATTCAAAAAAGACCCACAGGCCGCCTTACAGGACTTGTGCGCTTTTCTCGACATTCCCTACCAATTGCGGCCCCAACTGGAAGAAAAAGCCGCTCACGCCAATAAAACACGGGTGCCACGTACTATTCTGGTCACTATTCCTTTTACGGTATATCGGAAGTACGTGCGGCCCGTCACTGGAAAGGTGAAGGTGGTGGATAATCCTGTGATGTGGCTGGAGCAGCAGTTTTACAAAGACGCCCGCTACGAAAAAATGTCGCCGGATATTCGACAGCAGCTCATTGATCAATATCAGGAATCAAATCAAAAATTAGCAGACCTCCTTGGAAAAGACCTTTCTATCTGGAACCGATAATTACTGGCGCTACCAACAACCAGAGCCGGAAACCGCCGCCCCCGAGGCAGCGGAACCGGACTACTATGCCACCTGGTCCAGTATTGGGAAGTTCTGGATATTGCTGGCCATGGCGATGGTTGTTACCTATTTCACCCCGACTGCAGTGGCCTCCCTATTTTTCATTGGTACGCTGATTGCCTATTTCCGATCCAGCAACGAGGGGTTCTGGTTAGCGTTTTTTCTGGCTATTTCCAACGGGGTGATGGGCTTTTTTGGCAATTATTCGGCAGTGGTGACCATCATTCCGGGCTTACCACCGGTGGAGGTCGCCCAGTTTTACATCATGCTCACCGTTGTTAAGGCGTCGCTCTCGGGCAAGCGAGTTCATCAGCCCTTTTTCAAGCCAGCCTACCTGGTGATGATGATCTACATATTATTCCTGTTCGCTCAGGGATATGCGGTTGGCCTTTCTCTGGAGCTTAACGTTCAGTTTCGGGTGGTCAAATTCATTATACCGCTTCTGCTGTTCTATTCGCTGCCGATGCTGCTGCATCGGGAGAAGCAGTACGAAGACTTTTTTCGCTACTGCTTCATCTTGGCGATTTCATCCTTGTTTACCCAGGTGTTCACCATTGCTACGGCCATGACCCCCTCCAACTTCATCGGTGCTACGGGGGCGGCCTATCTGGCGTTCGACGTGTCGGAGGGGGCAACTTATCGGGGCTTTTTCTCCACCCATATCGTCCTGATTGCCCTTTTCGGTAGTTGTTATTATCTGGCCAGGAAAGAACACGGGTTTACCAACCTCTACCTTTTTGCCATCATGGGAAGCTGTTTTTTGACGGCCTTCCTTTCGGCTACGCGCGGGTGGACTCTTTCATTTTCACTGATTATTGTCGGTTTCATATTGGTTATCCTCCGGCTCAATCCCAAGCAGTTGTTATCCGTTTCGGTAACGGGCTTCCTTCTGGTCGGCGGCCTGATGCTCATTCCCATTGTCGGCAAGCAATTTAGCAATGCCCTGGAGCGCATGAGCACCCTGGAGGCCCTGGCCGAGGGAGATTTATCGGCAGGCGGCACGCTCTCGCGAATCGATGAACGAAGCCCGCGCGTGATGAATAAATGGCGCGAATCCATGCTGACGGGTTGGGGCTTTTCGGATACTTTTTTTGATTACCGTGACTTCCACGTCGGCAATCAAAACATCCTACTGCACGGTGGTATACTCGGCGTGTTGGCGCTGATGGGCTTTTTCGCCCACTTCTTTATTCGACTGCTCTTGGTTGCCACGCGCTTGCCGCGCTCGCATACGCTGAAGAAAGCCCTCCTGGTATTTCCCCTTTTCTTCCTGGGATGGTTCCTTATTCATTCTACATCGGGCCAACATTTTAGTCTCTATCAGGATTTGTCTGGCGCATTGGTCCAGTCGATCTTCTTTGGCTTGGGTGCTACCATGCACCGCCTTATTATCAATGACGATCTCCATGAATCAACAACCCAAACTCCACAGCCTCAAATGGCCGTTCAGCCCGAGGAAAATTGACCGTTCGCTGAAGCGACCTGTCGCGGAGGGCGGCGGTAAAGACTTGGAGTTGTATGCGGACGCCATCGGTAAAAGTGCCGACATCGCCGAACCATTTTCCCCGACAGTTTCCCCCGAATCGAATTATCAACCCGCCCTTCGTCAGTTATTGATGGACATTCCACAAGGAAAAAACCTGGCCCGCTGGGTCAAGTGGTATTCCATCATGCTGGGCCGGCAGGCGGCTATACCGATATTGAAATGAGGAAATTACGCTTTGCGATCCTCCGCAACGAAAAGCCGGATGATCACCAGTTGTGGGAAGCCGCCTGCCGCGAGCGGTCGGACATCGTCGATTACCACCTCATCGACCTGACCCGAAACGGCTGGTTGGAAGCCGTCCGCAACGGCAAATTCGACGGGCTCCTGGCCCGGCCGCCGGCCTATTCGTCGGCGTTTAAAACCCTCTACGACGAGCGCGTGCGCATCCTGCACGACCTGCTCGGCATTCCGGTGTATCCCACCCTGGAGGAAATCAGCATTTACGAAAACAAGAAGTACTTCTCCTACTGGCTACGCGCCCTGGAAGTGCCGCACCCCCGTACCGACGTCTTCTATTATCCCGACGAGGCCCAGGCTTTCGTCGAAACAGCTCCCCTCCCGCTGGTGGGCAAGACCAATATCGGCGCTTCCGGCACCGGCGTACGCATCTTGCGCGAGCGACAGGCCGCGCTGGATTACGTGCAGGAGACCTTCTCCGGGAAGGGCGCGGCGCGCAGCACCGGCCCCAACTGGCGCAAAAAAGGATTCGCCGGGCGCGTGGTGAAAAAACTGCTGCGGCCCGGCGAGCTAAAAGCCAAGATGCAGCACTACCAGCTTCAGCGCAAAGACGTACAGCGCGACTTCGTCCTGTTTCAGGAGTTCGTACCGCACGAATACGAGTGGCGGTGCGTACGCATTGGAGACTCCTTCTTCGCACACAAAAAACTGGTTGACGGCGAAATGGCCAGCGGCACCTTACTAAAAGGCTACGAAAACCCGCCGCTGGAACTCTTCGACTTCCTCAAGTGGGTCACGGATTTGCGCGGTTTCTGGTCGCAATCCGTCGATCTGTTCGAAACGACCGACGGCCAGTACCTGGTCAATGAAATGCAATGCATATTCGGCCAATCGGACCCCTACCAAATGCTGGTCGACGGGGAGCCGGGCCGCTACCGCAAAATCGACGGCGATTGGGTATTCGAAGCCGGCGATTTTAACCGCATCCAATCCTTTGCCCTTCGTTTAGACCATTTTATTCAGTTGATTCAGCAGCAGCAATTAAAGCCCGTATCATGAAAGTATTATTCGTCGCGAGTGGCAATTCAAAGAACTACGACATCGTCCCCTTTATCAAATCCCAGGGGGAGTCACTCCGCAAACAGGGCGTAGACGTACACTATTTCCCCGTACTTGGCAAAGGAATGAAGGGGTATTGGCAGAGCTCCAAGCAACTGCGCGCCTACCTCAAGGAACACCAGTTCGATTTGATCCATGCCCACTACGGACTTTGCGGATGGGTGGCCGCACTGGCACGTCCTGGTATTCCGATCGTACAATCCTTTATGGGTACTGATGCCTATGGGGAGTACATCGGCCCCAATAAAGTCGAATGGCGCAGCAGGTATCTGAGCGTATTAGCCGTCGCCTTGCAGCCCTTTCTTACCCAGGTCATCTCCAAGTCGGCAAACATCGAGCGATTCGTGTGGCGCAAGCGCATTTCGCACATCGTACCGAACGGCGTTCGACTGGAGCAATTTAAGATTTACGAGAACGGCTGCCGGGAAGAATTGGCCATGGACCCCGGCAAACAGTACGTGCTCTTCATCAGTAATACCGCCGACCCCCGCAAAAACTTCAAACTGGTCAAGGCTGCTTTTGACCGATTAAATCGGCCGAATACGGAACTCATCACGCCCTTTCCCGTACCCCATGATGTAGTAGTTAAATATTTCAATTCTGCGGATGTGATGGTGACCGCCTCATTTATGGAAGGCTCTCCCAATGTGGTAAAGGAAGCAATGGCCTGCAACTGCCCCGTGGTAGTAACGGATGTCGGGGATGCCGCGTGGGTAGTAGGCGATACGCCGGGTTGCTACGTCACTCCCCACACTGTAGAAGAAATGGCCCGAAAGTTGGATTTAGCTCTAACGTATGCCGCAGAGCATGGCCGCACCCACGGACGCAGGCGCATTGAAGCGCTCGAATTAAGCGCCGAGGAAGTGGCTCAGCGCATCATCGGAATTTATCAATTGGCATTAAACCAGCGCAAGCCATTAACCGTCAAACATGCACATTAAGGAATATACCACCTACGAAGCACTGCGCACGGATGCGAACGTCGAAGCCCTTCGGGAATTCGTCCGCGCACACGAGCACGGTAGCTTTTACCAGAGTCCGGATTTTTTCGCATTTATCGAGCAGATCGAGGAGTACCGCCCCGTATTGCTGACAGCCACGGATCAGCAGGGACAGCTGGTCGGCTCGCTGCTCGGTGTGGTACAGTCGAATGGCGGTGGCATCAAATCGTGGCTCTCGCGGCGGCTGATCGTGTGGGGTGGCCCCCTGATCGCCTCCGACAGTAGCTACCCCGCTACGGAAGTGGTACACGCCCTATTGCAAAAGCTGCGCAAGTTTGCCAGCGGATGCGCCATTTTCATCGAATTCCGCAATTTTTTCGATACCAGCGACTGGCGCGACCAGTTCGAACAGCTCGGATTTGAATACCGCGATCATCTCAACTTTCTGGTGACAACCGACGAGCAGCCGGCCGTCAAAAAGCGGATGAGCAGCAGCCGCTGGCGACAAATTAAGAGTAGCCTGAAAGCAGGAGCCGAAATCGGCGAGGCGGAAAACGAGCAGGAAATCGAGGACTTCTACGACATCCTCGAACAGCTCTACAAAGAAAAAGTAAAAAAGCCCCTGCCCAAGCGCGAGCTCTTCATCGAGTTTTACCGCCAGCGCATGGGGAAATACTTCATAATCCGGCGCGAAGGCGAAGTTTTGGGCGGGATTATGTGTCCTGTCTTCGAAAACCGCGTCATATATGAGTGGTACGTCTGCGGAAAGGACGGTCTGGAAAAAGGACTGCACCCCAGCGTACTCGCCACCTGGGCGCCCATTGAATACGGCATCCAAAACGGATTCGACTACTTCGACTTCATGGGAGCCGGCAAGCCGGATGAAGACTACGGCGTGCGAGAATTCAAAGCGCGCTTTGGAGGCGATCAGGTCTGCTTTGGCCGCTATAACCTCGTGGTGAATAAGCCGCTGTACGAGGTAGGAAAACTCGGATTAAAGGTCTATCAAAAAATGAGTGATGCGACTGCTGGTTGATATCGGACACCCGGGCCACGTGCACCTGTTCAAAAACCTGGCGCACAAGCTGAAAGAAGAAGGCGCCGAAGTGCTGTTTACGGCCCGCGATAAAGAATTCGAACTCGAATTACTGCGCGCTGAAGGATTTGAATTCAAGAACTTCGGAAAACACTATAAAAGCCTGTCGGGAAAGATTTGGGGCTTGCTCAAATTCGACCTGAAAATGCTGGCGACCGCCCTGCGATTTAAGCCGGATCTGTTTTTGAGTCACGGCTCAATTTACGCTGCACACGCCGCCTTCCTGACCCGCCGGAAACACCTGTCGATGGAAGACTCCGGCAACATGGAGCAAGTTGTGCTGTATCGCCCCTTCACCGATGCCATCCTGACGCCGGATGTGCTGCCGGAAGAGCTGGGGCCCAAACAAATCCGATACAAAGGATATCACGAGATTGCCTATCTGCATCCGGCCTTTTTTAATCCGGATCCCCGGGTATTCGAGTGGTTGGGACTAGAACAAGACGAGCCCTATGCCATTATCCGCTTCGTGTCTTGGAATGCCACGCACGATGCGGGCCACAAGGGGCTCTCGAATGAAGATAAATCAAAGCTGGTGCACAAGCTCTCTAAGGAGATGCGCGTGTTTATCACCTCCGAAGCGCAATTGCCCGACGATCTGATGCCTTATCGCATCCGGATCGCCCCGGAACGGTTGCACCACGCGCTCTACCACGCCTCGATCGTAGTGAGCGAGGGCGCGACCATTGCCTCGGAAGCCGGTGTACTCGGTACGCCCACGATTTACATCAACACCATCCCGCGCAGTTACTGCATCGATCAGGAGCAATACGGGCTGGTGTACAACACCAGCGAAAGTGACCGGGTCTTTGCGATCGTGGATGACATACTGCAACAAGATCGCACCGAGTTTCGTAAGCGAAGTGAACAACTACTTGCGGATAAAGTAAACGTGACCGAATATCTCTATCAGTTTATTCGTGAACGCTACCTAAACTAATTCGCGTGAAAGATTTTACAGTAGCCATTTATCAGCAGTTGCTCGCAGCGCTGCAGGATCAGGGATATACCTTCCAGACGTTTCGGGAATTTCTCGAAGCGCCCGCCGAGCGGGTCGTGCTGCTGCGACACGATGTCGACGACCGAAAACTGCACTCGCTAGCCTTTGCGCGCATCCAGCATGCACGCAACATCGTCGGAACCTACTACTTCCGCATGGTGCCGGAAAGCTACGACGAGCAGGTTATTCGGGAAATCGAGGAATTAGGGCACGAAATCGGCTACCACTACGAAGACATGGATTTCGCCAACGGCGATCCGAACGAGGCTATCAATTACTTTGAAAAACACCTCAGCCAGTTGCGTAGTGTAGCCACCGTAGATACCATTTGCATGCACGGGAGTCCCCGTTCTCGCTATGACAACAAAGATGTCTGGCAGCATTACGACTACCGCAAATATGGTATTATTGGCGAGCCCTATTTCGATATTGATTTTAAAAATGTATTTTACCTTACAGACACAGGAAGACGCTGGGACGGCCACAAGGTAAGTGTGCGTGATAAAGTGGAAAATTTTTTCAACCTTCAGTTCCACACGACCCACGAAATCATCCAATGCATCCAGGAAGGCCGTTTTCCCAACCGAGTGATGATGAATTTTCATCCTCAACGCTGGACAGATGACCCGTCTCTGTGGAGGCGCGAAAAATACACTCAGGCACTGAAAAATACTGTCAAGTTTTTGCTTATTAAGTTTAGGTAAGTTCTCATGTGGTAAGAATTTACATATAGTTTCTTGCATAACGCAAAAATTTGATGAACTTGCAGGTGTAAACTATGGTTTGGCACTGAGCATCTACCCCAAGCCACAGAACATCCCCCCCTAGCTACTTACTTCCCAAGCCGATTCTTAGGACACGAGCGCGAATTCGGAAGAATTAAATCAACTATCCACTCCCCTCTATGGATAGATGATTATTACATGTGTATTTCATTGTTCCTAAAACTCGGAACGTGTAATTGTGTAGTGACAAATTATCACCCCATGGTACTAAAACAAACACAGACCCAGACCCAGATCTTCGAGCGTATATCCGTATTGGAGCATGCGCTTCCGAAGAAAGTGAAAATGATGCTGTCCGAATGGGTCGATTGGCAAGACAACACCGCTCCGGTCCTCCTCAGTCAACCGAACGACATTGATACGGAACTTCCATTGGAAGATCTGGAATCTACAGAGGAGGCGCACCAGGTGATTATCAGCACCGGGAAGATCAACGATGCCCGGTATATTAATAAGTTTTTCGAGTCGGTCAACGAGCGGCTGGCACTCGGTGGGTACTTCGTCGGATCGGTAGAGACCTCGAGCGTCCGGAAGGCTCGCATCCAGAAGCGGTTCCCGTCTTTCCTCGGTAAGGGTATCTACTTTGCCGATTACAGCATTCATCGCGTGCTGCCTAAGTTGCCCCGGGTGCGCAAGATGTACTTCGCCGTAACCAAAGGAAAAAACCGGGCGCTGTCGGAATTCGAAACGTTCGGCCGCCTGTATTCCTGTGGCTTCAAGCTCTGCGATTCCATCGAGCTGGACGGTCTGACCTATTTCATTGCCACCAAGATCGGGGAGCCCGATTTCAATACGGAAGCCACCTACGGCCCACTGATCAACCTGCGCCGGGTAGGCCACCGGGGTAAACTCATCAAGGTATATAAGTTGCGTACTATGTACCCCTACTCCGAGTATTTACAGGAGTACATCTACGAGCGCAACGGCCTGCAGGAAGGCGGAAAGCTCAAGGACGACCCGCGCGTCACTGCCGCCGGGAAATTCTTCCGCAAATACTGGTTCGACGAGATCCCCATGCTGATCAACCTGCTGCGCGGCGATATGAAACTGATTGGCGTTCGCCCTATCAGCCGGCACTACTTCGGTCTCTATCCGGAGGAATTCCAGGAGTTCCGCAAGCAGTTTCGCCCCGGATTGGTACCGCCGGTTTACATCACCGTCCCGAAAACGCTGGATGATGTTGTAGCCGTGGAACGCGCCTACCTGGAGGAATACGAAAAGCACGGATGGATTACCGACGTGCGCTATTGCTGGAAGATTTTCCACAGTATCCTCATCAAGCGCATTCGCTCTCATTGATTTCGCCACCGTTAGCCTGTTAATTTCACGCCCCACCTACCATGAAAATAAATGATCTAGGTTCCTACCGGGACTTCCTGTGTCAATTAATGGAAGCCGACTACCAATTCGTGTCCTTCCCGGAGCAGTCCGCACCAACCGGAGAGGTTATTATGCGGCACGACATTGACTTCGACACGGGCTTTGCCCGCCAGGCTGCTGAAACCGAGCAAGAATTGGGTATCCAAGCTACCTATTTCTTCCTCATGCGCAGCCACTTTTACAACCTCCTGGCTCCCGAAAACCTGGAGAATGTCAAGGCCATTCAGGAAATGGGCCACCGCGTCAGTATTCACTTCGACCCCATGCTGTACAGCGACTCCGATTTTCGGGCCGGCTTAATCGAGGAAGTAGGGTTGTTTGAGCACCTCTTCCACACAAAGGTCGAGACCATTAGCCTGCACCGCCCGAATCCCTTCTTCCTGGACTTCGACGAGACCATCGAGGGCATCGAGCATACCTATCAGAAAAAGTACTTCAAGAATATCAAGTACTTCGCCGATTCCAGAGGGCTGTGGCGCTACGGACACCCGTTTGATTCAGAGGAGTTTGCGGCAAAAAAGACCCTGCACATTCTGGTGCACCCCATCTGGTGGATGATCGACGAAGCATCCAATCTGGATAAGCTCAAACACTATTTTGACGTTCGGGTAGAGGGACTCCGTCAAGCTTTCGGAGAAAATTGCATTCCCTTCCGACAATTGTACGAGCATGCATGATAATATCGCCGTATTCGGCTGCAAGGCAACAACCCTGTTCTTGCTTCAACACCTACAGCTCCCCCACCCCGTCCGGCACCTTATCACCATTAATCCGGCAAAGGGAGAAAAATTTCAGGTCGCCGATTATTACGACCTCAAAGAATACGCGGAGAGTAAGGGCATTCAGGTCTACCAGTCGTTGAGCTATTCTCTTAAAAAGGAGGCCGACCAGGAATACATCAACAATCTGAAGCTGGATATTGCCTTCGTAGTGGGCTGGCAGCGATTGATTCCCGGCGAGATTCTGGCAGGCATGCGCATCGGAGCCTTCGGGATGCACGGCAGTTCGATGAACCTTCCTCTCGGGCGTGGCCGGTCGCCCATGAACTGGTCACTCATCGAGGGGCGGCAGTCTTTCTATACCAATCTTTTCCGCTACGATCCCGGTGTCGATTCCGGAGATATTGTCGACACCTTTAAATTTCAAATCACCGCGCGCGACACGGCCGAGACGATGCACTTCAAAAATACCTCGGCCATGAAATATTTGATCGAGCGCAACGTCGAAAACCTGGTGAGCGACAATTTTACGGCTCATCCACAGGACACGTCCATCGAACCGACCTACTATCCCAAGCGTACGCCGGCAGATAGCCTGATCGACTGGTCGACCGAAGTCTACGCTATTGATCGCTTCATCCGGGCCGTGACGGCACCGTTCAACGGCGCCTTTACGTTCGTGGATCACCAGCGCGTGATCATTTGGGATGCGCAGGTATTCGACCTCAATGACTTTGGCTACGACCAGCTTCCCGCGGGTACCATCGCAGCCGTGTTCGGCAACGGCAAATTTCTGGTTAAATGCTACGGCGGTTTACTGTTAGTAAACAAGTATTCGGAAGATTTTCAGCCACAGCGTGGCCGGCAATTTCATTCCGGTGATGCCGAACGGAAGCACTTCGCCAGAAATGCCATCGGTTTTTTCGATGTCCCTGAGTAGTCCCGTTTAGCTACCACTTTACTGATACTGCTGCACCGTGAAGGCCGTCGTCCGACACCGGGCTCCGAGTCCTCTGCTCGATTTCCAGCCAGCATACCCCCCGGTGGAATTTGAATGTCTGACAAGTCCGACACAAATCGATGCGCACTTGCGGCTCCACATAAACGATCACGCCGGCGCGGGCTACCGATAGCGCCGAACAATAATTGTGCTGCTCCGAGCAGAATATTCAGCCAGCCGCCAATAGACCGTTTTGAAAGATTAGTAGATTAATCGGTTATGAAATTTTAAAAACCCCGGCCGGATCGGCCATTTTCATTGAAGGATTGAAAAAAATACGCCCGTATTCTAGACGAACAATAACATTTTATTTTTTTCATTAAAAAATTTGCAACCCAATCATCCTTGATTGTATCTTTACCAACGTAATCAGCAAATGATTATGAAACGCTCAATAAAACAACGGTTTTATTGATCTTCATTCAAAAAATGTGAGGTGATGAAATTGGCAGCCATGCCCTCTGGTCTCGGGGGTGGGGGCTCCAGGATAAAAGACTAGCTAAGTCGAAGCGAATGGACTGCTTCGCCCCAGTTTGTCTCTAACTGCCCCGTGAAGGTTCGAATCCTTCCCTCACAGCTACTTTTTTTAATCAATCACCACTTCTTTTCTTTATTGAGGGGGTGATTGGTACGTAGATACACGGCCACTGAGAAAAAGAGAAATTTTATAGAAACTGGGGGATAATTGGTGAGATCGCTTGAATGGGCGCAAGTGTATAAAAAATAGAAAAAGCAGCCCCAGCTTTAAGATATCGAGATAAACTAGTGAACATAAAGTGGGGGCTGCTGCAATCAACGCCTATATCATCAAACTGTCATGCAAACGCCCCGGCTTCGCCATTCGCTGCTTCTCCGCCCTGAATTTTTCTAGACTGTCAGATCAAATTATGCCCATTTCCCTGAAGGTCTAAATATCGAAAAGTCTAATAAGTAGCCACCAACTCCTCCAACTCCTCCAAGTACCCCTGCTTTACCGGCTCTCGCCGAGTCAGATTTGTGGCCGTGAAGTAGTAGTGCCCCTTTAGAAACCGGACTTGGAGCCGATTCCAATCTTCGCGATTCTTCAGGACGCCGTAGGCGAGCAACTCTTCGTACAGCGTTTCTCCGATGGGATAGAAATCTTCCCGCCCCAGGTAGTCCAGATCGGCATCGCAGAGGATTTCCTCCAGCTTAGTGCGGGGCTGCTGCGGGATTTGCGTGGCCATAATCATGCCGCAGATGCATTCGATTTCTCCGGGTGTGTAGCCAAAGCGGGGTAGTTGCTGCTCCACCAATTCGCAACTCAACCGCTCGTGTTCGCGGTTGTGAATCAGAAAGCCGCTGTCGTGGAAAAGGGCTGCCGTGCGCAACAGCAACGATTCGTAGGCGGGAACTGCTTCGAAGCGGCACAGCTCATCCGTTACCACCAGCACGTCCAGCGTGTGGTGCAGCCCGTGGTAGGTCAACCGCGGGTCGAGGTCGGTGGCGAGCCGATCCAGGATATAGGCTTTCGAAGCGTGGTAATTCATGTCGCTAATAAAGATGCAAAATATCCCGTCAATAACAAGCAGGACAATGCGCAGCGAGCCGGCTTTCCTTAAAACTGTTAGACCCAACGGGTGTTCTATAAGGTGATTCTCAATGTCGTTTTAGATCAATGTTTATTGGTTGTTGTTGACGTTTGCAGAATGTCAATAAACCACAAACAATAAACCGGAAACAGCCAAACACACCTGTCAAAC
This sequence comes from uncultured Saprospiraceae bacterium, assembly GCA_964504335.1. Lineage (GTDB taxonomy): Bacteria > Bacteroidota > Bacteroidia > Chitinophagales > Saprospiraceae > CAZDET01. Next base: position 70,886 of record CAZDET010000004.1, on the reverse strand, counting down.
CGCTATCTTTGTAGAATGAAGCATATCCGCAATTTCTGTGTTATTGCCCACATCGACCACGGGAAGTCGACCCTTTCCGACCGGATGTTGGATTTTACCAAGACCGTCACCGAACGCGAACGGAAAGACCAACTCCTGGACGATATGGATCTGGAACGCGAGCGTGGTATCACCATCAAGAGCCATGCCATTCAGATGGTGTACGAGCACACAGACGGAACCGATTACATTTTCAACCTGATCGATACGCCGGGCCACGTTGACTTTTCCTACGAGGTGTCCCGCTCCATTGCCGCCTGCGAGGGGGCACTGCTACTGGTAGATGCCACGCAAGGCATTCAGGCCCAAACCATTTCCAACCTCTTCCTGGCCCTCGAGCACGATCTGGAAATCATTCCCATCCTGAATAAAATCGACATGGTCAGTGCCATGATCGATAAGGTATCCATGCAGATTATCGATCTGATCGGCTGCGAACCGGAGGATATCCTCCTGGCCAGCGGCAAGACCGGGCAGGGCGTACCCGAAATTCTGGCCGCCATCGTCGACCGCATCCCGCCCCCCAAGGGCGACCCCGACGCGCCGCTGCAGGCCCTGATTTTTGACTCCATCTTCAATCCTTTCCGCGGCGTCATCGCCAACATCCGGATCATGAACGGCACCCTGAACAAGGGCGACAAGATCCGCTTCGTCAATACCGGCCACGACTACGAGGCCGATGAAATCGGCGTTCTCAAACTCGTCAATACGCCCACCAAGCAACTCAGCACCGGCAACGTCGGCTACATCATTACCGGCATCAAGGATTCGGCCGAAATCAAAGTGGGGGATACCATCACTAAGGTCGACCACCCCGGCCCCGCTATCCAGGGCTTCGAGGAGGTCAAACCGATGGTCTTCGCCGGCATCTTCCCGCTCGACTCCGACGACTTCGAAGACCTGCGCGACAGCCTCGAAAAGCTACAGCTCAACGACGCCAGCCTGATCTTCGAACCGGAAACTTCGGCCGCCCTCGGCTTCGGCTTCCGCTGCGGCTTCCTCGGCATGCTCCACCTGGAAATCATCCAGGAGCGCCTGGCCCGGGAGTTCAACCAGGACGTCATCACCACCGTCCCCAACGTAAGCTATTTCGCCTACACCAATAAAGACGAAAAGCTGGAGGTGCGCAACCCCTCCGACCTGCCCGACCCCACGAAGCTCTACTTCGTCGAAGAGCCCATCATCTCGGCGCAGATCATCACCGACACCGAGTACATCGGTGCCATCATGACGCTCTGCATCGAAAAGCGCGGCATCCTCACCAAGCAGCACTACCTCAGCGAGGAGCGCGTCGAGCTCGCCTTCGAACTGCCCCTGGCCGAAATCGTCTTCGATTTTTACGACCGCCTCAAGAGCGTCAGCCGTGGCTACGCCAGCTTCGACTACCAACCCCTCGAGTACCGCGAAACCGACCTCGTGAAGCTCGACATCAAGCTCAACGGCGAAAACGTGGATGCCCTCTCGGCCCTCGTGCACCGCACCAAAGCCGAAAGCTTCGGCCGCCAGATCTGCAAGCGCCTCAAGGAGCTGCTGCCTCGCCAGCAATTCGTGATCGCCATCCAGGCCGCCGTGGGTGCCAAGATCATCGCCCGCGAAACCATCTCCGCTATGCGCAAAGACGTAACCGCCAAGTGCTACGGCGGCGACATCACCCGAAAGCGCAAGCTGCTCGAAAAGCAAAAGGAAGGCAAGAAGAAAATGCGCCAGTTTGGCAAAGTGGAAGTGCCGCAAAAAGCCTTCCTCGAGGTCCTCAAGTTGGATTGATGCCCACCGGAAGGTAATGATTCGGTTAATGTTCTGATTCTGTACTGTTCTAATGCGGCAATAATCTTTCCCCTCCGAGGAGGCCCTCCCCCTCTGTAAATGCTACCATTATCTAATCTATAATTTGCTAACACCCTGACTATCAAGCCTCCCATAAGTGGCGCGCCGGCCCGCCCATTCCCCCGGAGGGGATAGGAATGGGCTAGATTTTTGGTTACTTTTCATCAATGGAAAAGTAACAGATACCATCAACCAAAAAGCAACCCACAACCTACTGAGACCCATCTCCTAGTTTCTCCCGTACCCACGCCAAATTCCGACCAAACTCCACGAACTGCGGAGCCACCTCCACCAATTCCACCCAGAGCTGCTCGGCCCGCAAATAGTATTCCTTCGTCCGGGCAATTTGATCCAATTGTTCCCAAACACCTCCTAATTTGATGTACGAGATCGCCAGCCCGTTCTTGAAGCCCACATTTTGCGGATAGGATTCGTAC